>JAQIJC010000001.1:2617500-3217500 GCA_036946405.1 Sphingomonas phyllosphaerae
GACCGTGCGTTGCGCATCCGTCTGTAATTGCCGGCGAACCGCGATGCCGATCGTGACGATCAACGCGGCCGCACTGACCAGTTGCAGCAGAAACACCAGCGCCGCGAACCGGAAAGTGGCCGAGCGAAACACCTAGGGTTCGAGCCCCAGCCGATATCCCGCCCCGCGCACCGTATGCAGCAGCGGACGATCGAAGCCTTCATCGACCTTCTTGCGTAACCTGCTGAGATGCACGTCGATGACGTTCGTGCCGGGATCGAAATGATAGTCCCACACGCCCTCCAGCAACATCGTGCGCGTCACCACCTGATCGACGTGGCGGAGCATGAATTCGAGCAGCCGGAACTCGCGCGGTTGCAAATCGATCGCCTTTCCGGCGCGTCGGGTGCGGCGCGCGAGCAGATCCATCTCGAGATCGCCGCAGCGCAGGACCGTTTCGACCGCCTTGGTCGCACCGCCGCGCCGGATCAACAGCCGTATCCGAGCCAGCAGTTCCACGAAGGCGAACGGTTTGGTCAGGTAATCGTCGGCGCCGTGCGTCAATCCGTGGATACGATCGTCGGCCGCGCCGAGCGCCGAGAGCACGATCACCGGAGTCTCGATCCCCGCCGCGCGCACCGCCGCCAGCACGCCCATGCCGTCGATCCCGGGCAGCATCCGATCGAGGACGATGCAATCGTAGCTGCCGTCGGTGGCATGGAAGAGCCCGTCGCGGCCGTTCGCGGCGCGATCGACGACGAACCCCTCCTCCGTCAGCCCGCGCGCGACGAACTCGGCGGTCGCGTCGTCATCCTCGATCAGCAGGACCTTGTTGGCCACGCGCGTCTCCCCCGCCTGCGCCCAGATGCAGGTCAAGCTCTCTCTTGCCGCGGCGAACACGAATGTCGAGGCTTTGCCCGAGGAAAGCGTGATCCGCGGCGTCGACATCGGGGATCGGCGTGCCATCGACCGCCTCGATCACGTCGCCGACCAACAGCCCGCCGCGCTGCGCCGCGCCACGCGCCCGGACACTGTCCACCACCACCGCCGCACCGCCGAGCGGCGTCAGCGTCACGCCGATCCGTTCGCTGCCGCGCAGGCCGGCACCGTGCACACCGAGTGATCGCGACCAGAACAGCCCCCCGATCAGCGCGGCCAGGATCACGGCCAGCGCCAGCAACCCGATCGCGCGCACGTCCGGATCGACGCCGATCGGGTAACCATCGCGGACAGGCTGATGCCGGGGGGGCATGGTCGACATGGCAGAAACCTCCGAGCCAAGCCCTAAGCGCTTGTGACTCGACGCAAGATGAGCCGATCATGACCGATCGGTCATGATCGCGGATGACCGAAACGTAATCTGGTCATCACGCAATCTCCATTGACCGCGATCTATAGCCTCACCGTTCGGGCGCATGGTCCGTCGGGAGTTGATTCGTGATCGTGATGACCGCCGCTGCAGCGACCCGGGTTGGTCGCTAAGCCATGGCCCAGCCCATCTTCTTCGATCCCACCGGTCGCCGCAGCCGGATGTCGAAGCGCGTGCTGGCGGCGTTGCTGGTCGTGATCGTCCTCAGCTCCGCGATCTTCGCGCTAACGCTGATCCGCGTGCCGCGCGGGCGCGATCTCGCCTTGCCGCTGCCACAACCGCGCGCCGCCGCGTTGCGGGTCGAGAAGTCGCTGGGTCACGGGATCGCCGGTTGGTTGCCGCACCGCCCCGCCGCCGCCGACCCGCACTCGCCGCTGTCGATCGGCTTCTATGTTCCCGGCGACGATGCGAGCATCGCGTCGCTGCGCCGTCACAGCGCCAGCCTCGACTGGGTGGTGCCGGCGACGATCAGCGTGTTCGGTCCCTCGCACAAGGTGCAAGTGGAGCGCGATCCCGCCTTCGATCGCATGATCGCGGCGACGAAGCACGCGCCCAAGGTGCTGCCGATGGTGCAGAATTTCGGTGACCGCGACTGGGACGGCGCCGGAGCGGCGGCGTTGCTCCACGATCCGCGCGCGGCGGGCGATTTCGCGCGCAGGCTCGGCCGCTACGTGACGCTGTCGCATCGCGCCGGGCTCGTGATGGATTTCGAGACACTGCCCGCCACGTCGATGGGCGATTACCAGCGCTTCCTGCGCCTGGTCCGCGCGGCGATGCCGAAGGGCGCGCAACTTGCGGTCACCGTGCCTGCGGAGGACGATGCGTGGCCGCTCGCCGCACTGGCGCGCGTGTCCGACCGGCTGATCTTCATGGCCTATGACCAGCATTGGGAAGGCGGCAGCCCCGGCCCGATCGCGGGCCAGGCGTGGTTCGTCGATCAGGTCGCCAAGGCGATCCGCACCGTCGGCCGCGACAAGCTGGTCGTCGCACTCGGCAGCTATGGCTACGACTGGCACGGCGATGACACCGACGCTTTGTCGATCGAGGATGCGTGGCTCGCCGCGCACGACAGTCAGGCGCCGGTGACCTTCGATCGGAACGCCGGTAATGCCGGCTTCGCCTATGACGATGGCGACCAGCGTCACACCGTCTGGATGCTCGATGCGGCGACCAGCTGGAACGAACTCGTCGCGCTCAAGCATCTCGGGATCGACGATGTCGCCTTGTGGCGGCTGGGGAGCGAGGATCCCGGCTTCTGGGCCGACCTGAGCGCGTGGCGCAGCGGCGGCAAGCCCGACCTGTCCTCCCCGCGGGCGCTGCTCAACGCGGATGTCGAGGGCAGCGGCGAGATCCTGCGCATCACCGCCACGCCGACACCCGGCGTGCGACAGGTGACGCACGATCGCAGCGGGATCATCACCGACGAACGTTACGCCGCGCTGCCGACGCCCTTCGTCGTCCGGCGGACCGGCGCGCAGGATCCCAAGCTGCTCGCGCTCACCTTCGACGACGGGCCGGACCCGACCTGGACGCCGAAGATCCTGAAGGAGCTGGAGCAGGCGGGCGTTCCCGGCACCTTCTTCGTGATCGGCCAGAACGCGCTTCAGGAGCCGGGGCTGCTCAACCGCATCATCGCCGACGGCGGCGAGATCGGCAATCACACCTATAGCCATCCCAATCTGGCGGCGGTTTCCGACGGTCAGGCGCAGCTGGAGATCAACACGACGCAGCGGCTGGTCGAAGCCTATACCGGGCGGCGGATGACGCTGTTCCGCGCGCCGTATTTTGGGGACGCGGAACCGACCACCACCGACGAACTCGGGCCGGCGCTGATCGCGCAGAACCTCGGCTATACGGTCACCGGATTGCACGTCGACCCGGACGACTGGGCGCGACCGGGCACCGACGCCATCGTCGAGGGCGTCCTTGATCAGGTGCATAATGCTACCCCGGCCAGCTCGGGCAACATCGTCCTGCTCCATGATGGCGGCGGCGATCGATCGGAGACGGTCGCGGCGCTGCCGCGGATCATCGCGACGCTCAAGGGCGAAGGGTATCGCTTCGTCACCGTCTCGCAGCTGGCGGGGCTCAACCAGACGCAGGCGATGCCGAAGGTCGAGGGGCGCGACCTGCTGGCGGTGCGCGCCGACGTCGCCATGTTCGTCGTGCTCGCCGGGATCGTCGCGCTGATCGGCTGGCTGTCGTATCTGGCGATCGCGCTGGGCATGGCCCGCGCGGTGTTGATGGCGGC
This sequence comes from Sphingomonas phyllosphaerae, assembly GCA_036946405.1. Taxonomy (NCBI): domain Bacteria; kingdom Pseudomonadati; phylum Pseudomonadota; class Alphaproteobacteria; order Sphingomonadales; family Sphingomonadaceae; genus Sphingomonas; species Sphingomonas phyllosphaerae. The sequence goes on from JAQIJC010000001.1 coordinate 2,621,100, forward strand.
ACTTGCCTGGGTGCAGAGCCGCCGGCGTCGTGCCGATCCGCCGGTCTATCACCCGACCGTGTCGGTCATCATTCCCGCCTATAACGAGGAGCGGGTGATCGCCAGCTCGGTCGCGCGCGTCCTTTCGAGCGACTATCCCGATCTGCAGGTGATCGTCGCCGACGATGGTTCGCGGGACGGCACCAGCGCCGCGGTCGCCGCCGCGTTCGCGAACGATCCCCGCGTCACGCTGCTGACGCTCCAGAACGGCGGCAAGGCGGCGGCGCTCAATCGCGCCCTGCTGCAGGCGACCGGCGAGGTGGTCATCGCGCTCGACGCCGATACGCAGTTCGAGGCGGAGACGATCACGCGCCTGGTGCGCTGGTTCGCGAACCCGCGGATCGGCGCGGTGGCGGGCGACGCGCGCGTCGGCAACCGGGTGAACCTCGTCACCCGCTGGCAGGCTATCGAATATATCACCGCGCAGAACCTCGAACGCCGCGCGCTCGCCGGGTTCGACGCGATGACGGTGGTGCCCGGCGCGGTGGGCGCATGGCGGCGCGCGGCGCTCGATGCGGTCGGCGGTTATCCCGAAGACACGCTGGCCGAGGATCAGGATCTGACGATCGCGATCCAGCGCGCCGGCTGGCGCGTCACCTACGATCCACGCGCGGTAGCGTGGACAGAAGCGCCCGAGACGTTCCGCGCGCTCGCCAAGCAACGCTATCGCTGGGCATTCGGCACGCTGCAATGCCTGTGGAAGCATCGCGCGATCCTGCGCACCCGCAAGCCCTCGGGGCTGGCGCTGGTCGGGCTGCCGCAGGCGTGGCTGTTCCAGATCCTGTTCGCCGCCATTTCTCCGTTGATCGATTTCACGCTGGTGCTGTCGATCGTCGGCACGGCGCTGCGCGTCCATCAGCATGGCTGGGCGCAGACCAGCGGCGACGTCAGCAAGATGGGGTTGTACTGGCTGGCCTTCACCGCGGTCGAAGTGTTGTGCGGCTGGGTCGCCTACCGGCTCGACGGGCGCAAGGAGCGCTATCCGGCGTTGCTGCTGATCGCGCAGCGGCTGGTGTACCGCCAGATCATGTACGGTGTCGTGTTGCGCGCGATCTCCTCGGCGGTGCGCGGTCTGGTGGTGGGCTGGGGCAAGCTGGAGCGCACCGGGCGCGTCGCGGCCCCGGCGAGCTGAGACAGATGCCGCCTTCGCCGGCTGGCGGGGCGGCATCGTTGGTCGATACTCGTTGCGGCAGACGGCGCGGGATGGAATGACGTGCCATGCGCTTCGTCCTCACCGCCTCCGCCCTGATCCTGTTGTCTTCTGCGTCGCTTGCGCAATCGCCGCAGTCGGTGCGCGCCGACGATCGCGGCAATTGGGTCCGCGCGGTCGCCGCCGGTTACAAGGCGGCGTTCCTGTGCGGCGGCATCTTCAACGCCGGGCGAAGCGAGCGGCAGATCGACGCCACCGAGCTGAAGGGCATCTACCCCGAATATGACGAGATCGTCCCGACGCTCGCCGCGCAGGTCGATCGGCGCGCCGGGACCGTCAGCGTCGCGTTCGACCGCCAATTGGCCCCGCGCCGCGCCAGCTGGTCGCCCGACAAGGGCTGCACGCTCGCCCCGATCGGGGCCGTCGCCGCGTCGGGGCCACGCACGACACCGCCGCCGGTCGCGGGCGCCGATCCGCGCGCCTGGCCGATGGGGGACGCCGGGATCGCCCCGCGCCCGTCGGAGGCGCTGGCGAGAGTCGTCGAGCGCGCCTTCGAGGGTAGCTATGGCCGCGGCAGCGACACGCTGGGCGTGGTGGTGCTGCGCGACGGGCGCGTCGTGGCGGAGCGCTATCGTGACGGCTTCGGCCCGTTCGTCGCGAACCGCACCTGGTCGGTCGCCAAGAGCATCACCGGAACGCTGGTGGGAATGAGCGGCATCGATCCGCGGCGGGCCGCCGATATTCCGGAATGGCGCAGCCGCTTCGGCGTCGATCCCCGGGCACGGATCACGCTCGACCATCTGTTGCGCATGTCGTCGGGGCTGCACAGCGATACCGCCGGCAACCGCACCGACGCGATCTATTTCGGCGGCACCACCGTGACCGAGCAGGCGACCGCATGGCCCTTGTCGTCGCGCCCCGGCGAGCGGTTCCGCTACGCCAACAACGATATCCTGCTCGCCGCGCGCTCGCTGCGCGCGACGCTCGGCGAGGCGCGCTACCGCGCGTTGCCGAACCGGCTGTTCGCGACGCTGGGGATGCGCCACACCGTCGCGCAGAGTGACTGGCAGGACAATTTCATCGCCTCCAGCGACATGTGGACGACCGCGCGCGATCTCGCCCGGCTCGGGCAATTCTGGTTACAGGACGGCGTGTGGCAGGGGCGCCGCATCCTCCCGGCCGGCTGGATGCGCTACATGACCACACCCGCCGGTCCGCAGCCCGATCGCAGCGAGGGCTATGGCGCGTCGATCTGGCTGTTCGGCCCGGCGCAGGGACTGCCGGTGGGCAGCTATTCGGCGCAGGGCAATCGCGGGCAATATGTGATGGTGGTCCCGTCGCATCGGCTGGTCGTGGTGCGGCGCGGGGAAGATGCGGGCAGCGCGCGCTTTGATGTGGCGCGCTTCACCGCCGACGTCATCGCTGCGCCGTGACGCCCGGCGATCGGCGGCGCTCCCCTGCTTCCGGCCGTTTCACGCGCTTTGCCGCGATCGACTGGTCGGGCGCGCGTGGCGCGCGGCATCGGGGGATCGCGGTCGCGTGCTGCGAGGTCGGGAGCGATGCGCCGGTGCTGGTTCCGCCACCGGACGCAGCGGTCGCGTGGTCGCGGACGGCGGTGCTCGAATGGCTGCTGGCGCGGCGCGACGAAGCGATGCTGGTCGGCTTCGACTTCAGCTTCTCCGCGCCGTTCGTCGCGCGGGGCGCGCATCTGCCCGGTGAGACCGCTACGGCCGATGCGAAGGCATTATGGGCGTATGTCGATGCCCATGCCGACGATGTCGACCTGGGCGCGGCGACCTTTCTGGAGGCGCGGCGGGGACGGCACTGCTACCTCGGCGCGGCGGACGGCGTGAAGCGCGACTTCCTGCATTGGCGCGTCTGCGAACAGCGCGGCGACGGGACGACCAAGCCGTCGACGGTCTATGACGCGATCGGTGCGGCGCAGGTTGCCAAGGCGAGCTTCGCCGGGATGCGACTGCTGCACCGGCTGGACGGTCGCGTGCCGGTGTGGCCGTTCGATGACGTGCCGCAGCGGGGCGCGCTGGTCATCGAGATTTACACCGCGATTGCGGCACGCGCGACCGGGATGCGGCGCGGCCTCAGCAAAGTGCGCGACGCCGCCGCGCTCGATCATGCGCTGGCGGCGCTGGGCAGCGCCCCGCACGCGGCGCTCGCCACCTACACCGATCACGCGACCGACGCGCTGATGACCGCCGCCTGGCTCCGCCGTGCGGTCGACGATGCCGGATTGTGGCGGCCGGGATTGATGACAGGCGAGGTCGCCGCGACGGAGGGCTGGACCTTCGGCGTCCGCTGACGCATGGAGTGCCGCATGACGGCGGGCCGGTTTAGCTCAGCTGGTAGAGCAGCGGTTTTGTAAACCGAAGGTCACGGGTTCGATCCCTGTAACCGGCACCACCGTCGTCGCAGCCAGCCCGTGTCCCGAACGGCTCAGGCGAGAGTGCCGATCACCGCCGCGGGAACGCCGGCGACCTTGCTGTCAGGCGGGACTTCCTTTCGGACCAGCGAACCGGCGCCGACGACGCTGCCGCGCCCGTTCGTCACGCCGCTCCGGATGATGCAGCCGCACCCGATCCACACACCGTCCTCCACGACGATCCCCCCTGACTGCCCCGGCGCGGCTGGTCCGCTCGCCGATCTCGTGGTCGAGGTTGACGAAGCGGCTATGGTGTCCGATCATCACATCGTCACCGATCGGGATCGGCGCGGTGAGGTCGAAGTAACAATCGCGATTGATGAAGACGCGATCGCCGATCCGCCACGTAAAAGCACCCATCCACCTTGATTCCGGTCACGGTCAATAATCGCGGCGCCCCTTGCGTCGCCGACGAGCAAACGTCCACTGCCATCGCGGGCGATCGGGCGCGCGCTGCAACCCACGCGGCGCCCGGTCGTTGCCCCCGGCAATGAAAGTGAAAGTCGCCAGCTACAATATCCGCAAGGCGATCGGCACCGATCGTCGCCGCAGCCCGGAACGGGTGCTGCAGGTCCTGCGCGAGGTGGACGCCGATCTCGTCGCGCTTCAGGAAGCGGATCGCCGGTTCGGGCAGCGCGCTGCGGTGCTGACCCCGCACCTGCTGGAGGAGCATAGCGACTGGCAGTCCGTCGGCTTGGGCATGCGCGCGACCAGCATGGGCTGGCACGGCAACGCCATCCTGGTGCGCAAGTCCGCCCGCATCGTCGATTGCGCGCAATTGCATCTGCCGGCGCTGGAGCCGCGCGGCGCGGTCATGGCGGACGTTGCAATCGGCGGCGCGACCGTCCGTATCGTCGGCATGCATCTCGATCTGTCAGGCCTGTGGCGGCGAAAGCAGGCGGCGGCGATCCTCGCGCATATCGGTGCGGACAGCGGATCGACGCCGACCGTCATGATGGGCGACCTCAACGAATGGAGCCGCGCCGCGGGGTGCCTGCGTGATTTCGGCACGTGCTTCCGTTTCGCGGAAACCGGCCCCAGCTTCCACGCGCGACGTCCGATCGCGCGGCTCGATCGGATCATGGTCTCCCCGCAATGGCGGATCGAGGCGTGCGGCGTGCATCAGTCCGCCGCGGCGCGCGTCGCCTCCGACCACCTGCCGATCTGGGCCGAACTCGCGGTTCAGTAGGCGCCCTCGGTCAGCCGACCCGTCGCGCGCAGTAAGGCCGCCTGCGCGACCAGCACGTCAGCGCGCGCCGCCGCCACGGCCAGCTGCGCACCGCGATAGCTCTGATCCGCCACCAGAATATCGATCGTGGATCGCAGGCCGAAGCCATATTCGGCACGCACGCCCTGCAACGCGAGATCGGCCGCCGCAAGCCCTTCGACATTCGCACCCAGCCTTTGCTGTGCCGCGCTCAGCGTCGCCCAAGCGGCGTCGCTGGCCCGTTCCGCCTCGCGCGTCGCGGCGTCGATCCCGAAGCGGTCGGCACGATTCGCCGCCTCGGCCTGTCGGACGCGCGACGGCACCAGCCCGCCGGTCAGCAACGGAATGCGCAGCCCGACCCCGAGCGTAGCGGCGGCGGGAAAGCTTCGCACGTCCCCGCCCACCAATCGCCCGCCGCGTCCATAGCTGCCGCCGAGATCGACGGCGGGTGCCCGCTCCGCGCGTGCCTGATCGATCCGCGCCGCCGAAGCCGCCGCGGCGCGTCGCTGTTGCCGAAGCAGCGGATTGTCGGTCGTCGCCGCATCGCGTGCGTCGGTGCGGCTCTTCGGCAAGCCGGCGGGCGGCGCGATCTCGGCCGAGAGCGCGCCGGCATCCTGCCCGACCACGGCGCGATAGGCCGCCGCCGCGACCTGCAAGGCTCCCTCCGCATCGGCGAGGTTCGCGGCGACGCTGGCACGCTGCGCCTCGAGCTGCGCGACGTCGGTACGCGTCGCCTGTCCCAGCCCGAAACGCGAGCGTGCCTCCGCGACCTGCCCGTCGAGGCGCTGGATGCCGACACGCGCCACCTCGACCGCCTGCTGGTTGTAGAGCAGAGCGGCATAGGCCGAGACGACCGATTGCAGCACCGCCGCCTCGACCTCGCGGAGCCCCTCCGCGCCCGCGGCGACATCGGCGGACGCAGCGCGCACCGCGGCGGCGACGCGTCCGCCGGTCCAGATCGGCAGGCTGACCACCGCCGCCCCGGACGCCGCATTGCCATAGCCTTGCCGGTCGTAGCCGCCGCTGCCGGTCAGCCCCAGCGTCGGGCGACCGACCGCGCGCGCCTGTTCCGGGGTTTCGGCGAGCGCCTCCTGTCGCGCCCGCGCTGCGGCGAGCTGCGGGTTCGACGACCAGGCCGCGGCAACTGCGTCGTGCAGCGTCTCCCCGGCGGCGGGCGCCGCCACCGCCAGCGACGCCAACCCGACCAGCCACTTATTCATGACGCAGCGCCCAGGCCGGTGCCGCGCGGCTGGCACGCAGCGATTGTCCGAGCACGGTCAGCACCGCGATGGCGGTGGCGAGCACGCTGGCGCCGAGGAAATACCACGGCGTCAACGCGATCCGGTCGTCGAAGCCGGCCAGCCAGGTCCGCATCGCGACATAGGCAAGCGGCCAGGCGACGAGGTTGGCGATCAGCACCGGCCGCAGGAACTGGCCGATCAACAATCGGACGATCGCTGGCGACGATGCGCCGAGCGTCTTGCGGATGCCGATCTCCTTAATCCGGCGCGCGGTGTTGAAGGAGGCGAGCCCCCACAGACCGACGCAACCGATCAGGACGGCGAGGCCGGCACCGATCGCGAACAGGTTGGCGGTCTGCTCGTCCGCCTTGTAATAGGTGGCAAGGCGGTTGTCGGCGGTGTCGCCGTTGAACGGCACCTGCGGCACCATCCGCTCCCATAGCGAACGGATCGACGCGAGCATGGCGCGGGGATCGCCTGTGTAGCGAATGCTGGCCATCGCCGGATAGTTTTTCGCCGGATCGCTCGAATAGTAGAAGTAGGTCGGGGCGATCGGATCACGCGGCGTGGCGAAGCGCAAATTTTCGACGACCCCGATGATTGTACGCGGTTTATCACCACCGACGGTCTTGCCGATCGCCGCCTCGGGCGAGGCGAACCGCATTTGCTTCACACCCATCCGGTTGATGATGATGTTTTGCCCGCGACCCTGATGACCGATCTGGCTGTCATCGTCGCGGTGCGCCGGATCGAACATTCGACCAGCGATCAATTTGGCACCATAGACATCGAAGAAGCCCGGTCCCGTATCGACCCAGCGCATGTTGACGCCCTCCCCCGGCACACCGGGCAGCGGCACATTGTCACCGTTCGTCGTCCCGCTGCCCCCCGGGCCATCGCCGCCGAGCGCGACCCGCTGTACGCCGGGCAGCGCGCCGATCGCCTGCACCAGAGCGCGGCGTTGCGCCGCGGGGACGTTGCCGTCGGCGATCGAGCGCAAGATCATCAAGCCTTCGCGTTCGTAACCGAGGTCGGCTTCCCGGACGTGGCGGGTTTGCGCCAGCAGCACGAGCGTGCCGATCATGAAGGCGATCGCCAGCCCGAATTGCAGCACGACCAGCGCCTCACGCACGCGCGTTCCCGCACGACCGCCGCCCGGTGAGCGCGCCGCCGCAAGCACCGCGGCGGCGGGAAAGCGCGAAAGCAACAGCGCGGGATAGAACCCCGCCAGCATGCCGACCACCAGCGCCAGCAGCACCAGTGCCGGCACCACCAGCGCATAGGGTATGGCAAGCGACAGCCCGCCCGCCGCATTGATCAGCGGCAGACCGATCTCCGCAAGGATCAACCCGCCGAGCGCCGCAATCCCCACGGTCAGGATCGCCTCACCGAGGAACTGCGTCACCAATGCCGTACGATCGGCGCCCAGCACCTTGCGCATCGCGACTTCGCGGGCGCGCAAGCCGGCACGCGCGGTGGCGAGGTTCACGTAATTGACGATCGCGATCAGCAGCGTCAGCGCGCCGACCAGCCCGAGGGTGATGACGGTCAACTTCCTGGTCGAGATGCCGCCCGTCGGCGAGGCCAGATGCTGTTCGGTCAACGGCTGCAAGGCGATCGTCTCGGTTCGCGACGAGCGCGGCCCCGAATCCTTCAAAGCACGACGATCGACGAACGCCGACAGCTTCTGATCGTAGGCGCGCGCCGCCGCCGGCGTGTCGAAGCGGAGATAGGTGGTCAGATGCGTGCTGCCCCAATGATACCAACTGTCGCGCTTGGCGTCGGGAAGCAGTGGCAGGAGCAGCGATATCTTCATGTCGCTGTTCGCCGGCAGATCGCGGAAGACACCGCCGATGCGATAGGTCTTGGGTCTCTCGTAGGACGCGGTGATGGTCTGCCCGATCGGATCGCTGGTGCCGAAATATTTGCGTGCCAGGCTTTCGCTGATGATCGCGCCGGACGGATCCGCCAGCGTTCGGCGGCCGTCTCCGCTCACCATCGGCAGGTCGAACACCTCGAAGAACGTCGGGTCGACCTCGGCCACGTCCTCCTCGATCGCCACCCCGCGACGCAGGACGCTGCCCGCGCCCTTGCCGCCCCAGATCCGCGTGCCGACGGTATGCGGAAAATCCTCCCGCAATTGTTCGAGCAATCCGCCCATGCTCTCCGGGTAGCGTCCGTTGAACGGACTGCCGGGCAGGTTCCAGACGGTCTGGACGACATAGATCCTGTCGTGGCGCGGCAGCCACTTCTCGAAGCTCGTCTCGAAACGCACATAGAGCGACAGGACGAGGAACACCGCGATCCCCACCGCCAGCCCGCCGATGTTGAGCGCGGCGTAGAGCTTGTGGCGGGTCAGCGAGCGGTAGAGCGACAACAAGGCGAAACGGTTCATCTTCCCCCTCCCCTTCAGATCGCGCGCATCGCGGAGGCGACGATCCGCCCGTCGAGCATGTCGATGCGCCGCTTCGCCAAGTCGGCGTGGCTCGGCGAGTGCGTGACCATCACGATCGTCGCCCCGGCATCGTTGAGCGCGCCGAGGATCGCCATCACCTGTTCGCCGTTGGCGGTGTCGAGATTGCCGGTCGGCTCGTCGGCGAGGATCAGCTTGGGATCGCCGACGATCGCGCGTGCGATCGCCGCGCGCTGCTGCTGCCCGCCCGACAATTGATGCGGGAAGTGGCGGGCGCGGTGCGCGATGCCGACCTGATCCATCGCTGCCGCCACCTTCGCGCGCCGATCGCCGGCATCTTTGCGATAGGCGAGGCCGAGCGCGACATTCTCCTCGATCGTCAGCTCGTCGATCAGGTTGAAGCTCTGAAAGACGAACCCCAGCGTCGCGCCACGGAACGCGGCCAGCGCGCGCTCGTCCATCGCCGCCAGGTCGCGGTCACCGAACAGGTAGCGGCCGCCGGTCGGTCGATCGACGGTGCCCAGCGTGTTGAGCAAGGTCGACTTGCCGCACCCCGACGGCCCCATGATCGCGACGAACTCGCCGGACGCGACCTCCAGATTGATATCGGCCAGCGCGGTCGTCTCGACCTCGTCGGAGACATAGCGGCGCTGGATGTTTTCGAGACGGATCACGACGGGTCCTTTCAACGAAGGTTGATGACGTCGCCCTTCACGGACGACAGATTGCTGACGAGCAGGCGCTCGCCGGGACGCAGGCCGGACAGGACCTCGACCTGCTCGGGATTGCGGCGACCGGTCCGGATGGCGCGGCGGCGCGCGTGGCGGCCATCGGCATCGACGACGAACACCGACGAGCCCGCGCCCGCCTCCAGCCAGCCGCCGACCGGCGCGACCAGCGCGGGGGCGGTGCTGCCGAGCGTGATGCGGATGTCGATCGTCTGCCCGCGGTTCAGCCCGGCGGGGGCGTTGCGGTCGAAGGTCAGCTCGACGCGGAAGCGCCCGTCCTTCACCGCGGGCAACACCTTCGACACGGTCAACGCCGCGCCGTCCGTGGTGCGCGCCGTCTGGCCGACCGCGACGCGACCGAGGTAGAATTCGTCGACATCGGCGGTGAGCTTCCACGAGCCCTCGCTGTCGATCTGCCCCGCCGGATCGCCGGGCTTGAGCGCCTGACCCGGCTGGATCGTGAAATTGGTCAGCCGTCCGCTTGCCGAGGCGCGGACGGTCAGCGCATCGAGCCCGCCGCGCACCGCCGCCATGTTGCGCTCGAGCCGCCCGCGCGTGTCCTCGAGCCGCTGGCCCTGAGTCGCCGTGATCCGTGCCTCCGCCGCGCCGCCCGATTGCAGCTGTGCGAGCCGCTTCGCCTGATAGGCGGCTTCCTCCGCATAGCTCTTCACCCCGGCGTCGGCGAGGAAGCCCCTTTCGTGGAGCTGCTCGCGGATCGACAGGTCGCGGCGGGCCTTGATGAGATCGTAATTGGCCTGCGCGATCTGCCCGGCGCGGTCGAGGCGATTGCGCTCGATCCCGAGATGTTCGCCCGCGACCTGCCCGAGCTGTCCGGCAATCGAAGCCTCGCGCGTCAGCACGTCGAGCCGCAATTCCGGATTGGAGAGCGTGGCGAGCGCTTGCCCCTCGCGCACCAGCGCACCGTCCTGCACCAGCAACCGCTCGACCTGCCCGCCGGCGAGCACCCCGACCAAGGTCGTGACGCGCGGGGCGACGGTGGCGCGCACCGGCAGATAGTCCGCGAACGGCGCGCGCGTCACGTCGCCGGTCTCTACATCGCGGAGCGCGATATCGGTCGATCCGCTCTCGGGCAGCATCCGCCACAGCAACAGTGCGGCGAGCGCGACGCCGACCACGATCAACGTCGGGCGCCTTCGCCACCATGGGATTGCGCGACGCGCGAGGCGGCGGTCCATCGCCGCGCCGGGCGGGGCAGTTGCGTGTTCGGACTGATCGGTCATCATGGCGACAGTGTCACCGATCACATCGCGAAAGACGAAATGCCCGGAAATCCTGATCTTACGAGCGAAGTGGCCGATGGTGACCGTCCGGCGGTGGACAGTGTGTCCGGAACCGGACAGCCGCGATCGCTGTCAATCCTGCTGGTCGACGACAATCCGGCGGTCGCGCGGGCGCTGGAGATCGCCTTTTCGATCGCCGGGCATCGGCTCGATACCGCCGTCACGCCCGCCGATGCCTGTTCGCGCCTAGCGGAGCGGCGCGTCGACGCGATCCTGCTCGACATGAACTTCACGCCGGGCCGCTCCGATGGCGACGAGGGGTTGGCCTGCCTGTCGCGCCTGCTCGCCGACGATCCGGGCGCGTGCGTCGTGGTCATCACCGCGCATAGCGGTATCCGCATCGCGGTGGCGGCGATGCAGGCGGGCGCGCGCGACTTCGTGATGAAGCCATGGCGCAATGCCGAGCTGATCGCCAAGGTCGAAGCCGCCGTCGCGCGAGGGCGCGTCGCATCACGCGCCGCTTCCGCCGTTTCCCCGATGGCGCCGGTACGATTGCTCGGCGAAAGCGCGGCGATCGAGCGACTACGCGCGCAGGTCCGCCGCTTCGGCCCGAGTGGCGCCGGGGTGGCGGTGACCGGCGCATCGGGCAGCGGGAGAATGCTGACCGCACTCGCGCTCCATGCAGCGTCCGGGGACGCCGACGCGCCGCTGCGGATCGATGTCCGGGACGGCGAGGCTTGGGCGCGACTGGACACCCGCCCGGCGACGGTCATCCTCCGCCATGTCGACCTGCTCGACCCGGTCGCACAGGCGCGCCTGCTCGACCGTTTGCCGGCCGCCACCCGGTGCATTGCGATCGTCGATAGCGCCGCGCTGCTGTCGCCGGCGCTGCGGCGGCGGATCGCGACCGTGGACATCGCGGTGCCGCCGCTCTCCGCACGCGACGGCGATGCGGTTCTGCTGGCGCGGCATTTCGCGCGCCTGGCCGCGGAGCGCTTCGGTCGCCCGGGAATGGCGCTGAGCAACGCGGCCGAGGCGGCGATCGCCGCGACGTACTGGCCCGACGAGGTGCGTGGGCTGGCACTGGCGGTCGAGCGCGCGGTTCTGCTCTCCGAGGGTGAGACGATCGATGCGGCGGCGCTGGCGCTGCCCGAGACCGCCGCGGCGATCGCGGCGGACACGTTCGATCTCGACGATGCCGAGCGCACGATGATCGAAGCGGCGCTGCGGCGTCACCGCCACAACGTCTCTCACGCGGCCGCCGCACTGGGGCTGAGCCGTGGGGCCTTGTATCGCCGGATGGCGCGCTATGGGCTTTGACGCGCGGCGGATCGCCGCCGGCTTCGCGCTGTTCGGCGCCGGGCTGGCCGTGCCGCTGGCGTGGCGGCACGGCATCTGGGGCACGCTGACCGGCGCGCTGCTCGTCGCCGCCTGGTCGCTTTCCGGAACCGGCAGGCGGCGGGGCCTGCACGAGTCGCGGGCAAGCGACGCACCGACGATCGCGCCGCCACCGCGGCTATTGCTCGATGCGGCGCCTACCCCGCTGGTCGCGATCGAACAGGGCGGCGTGCGCGTGCTCAACCGCGCCGCCCGACGCCTGTTCGCCACCGATGACCGGGTGATCGATCCGCCCGCGATGCTGCTCGATCCGGACGCGACGCATCTCCGCCACGAGGCGCGCGGATGGCGGATCGATCGCGTCATGCTCGGCAAGGGGATGGTCGCGGCGCTGATCGATATCGAGCAGGAGGAACGCGCCGCCGAGGCGCGCGCCGCCGCCGAACTGATCCAGGTACTGGGGCACGAACTCCTGAACGGGCTCGCCCCGATCGCCTCGCTGGCCGAAAGCGGCGCGGCGGCGGTGGCGCGGGCCGATGCCGATCCGGCACTGCTTCATGAAATATTGTCGACGCTGGCGCGCCGCGCTGACGGATTGCTGCGCTTTACCGAAGCCTATCGGTCGCTGGCGCGGCTCCCCGATCCGACGCTGCGTCAGGTGCCGATCGCCGACATGCTGGGCGATCTCGCACGGTTGTTCGCGGGGCGCTGGCCGGAGGTGGCGCTATCGGTCGCGGTTTCGTCCGACATGGTCTGGACGCTGGATCGCGATCAGGTGAGCCAGGCGATCTGGGCGTTGCTCCAGAATGCTGCCGAAGCGAGCGCCGCGGCGATCGAGGTCATGGTGGGGGGCGGCGAGCAACTCACGATCACGATCAGCGACGATGGGCCGGGCATCGATCCGGAACAGGCGACCCGGATTTTCCGGCCTTTCCACACTGGAAAGCCCGACGGCACCGGCATCGGCCTCAGCCTCGCGCGGCAGATCGCACATGCCCACGGCGGTAGCCTCACGCTGGCCGAACCGGCGCCTGCGACCTTCCGTCTCGTGCTTCCTTGTGTACGCGCACAAAACCGCTGATAAGACGTCGTCAGGATGAACTTGCGTCGCACCCGGGTGTTGCGCCATCCAAGAGCAGATCAGGAAGGGAGCTAATCATGGCAAAGTCGGCGGAAAAGCGCGGCAAGGACGAAACCAAGGCCGCGGAGAAGAAGGTCAAGGCGACCGGCAAGCCCGCTGGCGGCGCACGCGGTGGCATCACCGCCCCGGTTACCCCCTCGGCGGATCTGGCCGAGATCGTCGGCAAGAACGACCTGCCGCGCAGTGAGGTCGTCAGCAAGGTGTGGGAATACATCAAGAAGCACGACCTGCAGGACGCCAAGGACCGCCGGCAGATCAACGCCGACGACAAGCTGGAGAAGATCTTCGGCAAGAAGTCGGCCAGCATGTTCGAGATGAACAAGTTCCTCAGCGCGCATCTGACCGCGCCGAAGGGCTGACCCAGCAGGTGACGCGCTCGCCGTGGTCGATCACGACCCGGCGGGTGCGTGCCCGATCAGCCGCGACAGGTCGCGCAACGTGCGGATCATCGCGATCCCCCTCGGCCCGGCAATATACCGCGGCTCCCAGCGCGGCGCGAATTTTTCCTTGTAGCTCCGCAGGCCGCGGAAGCCGTAGAAGCGCTCGCCATGGTGGAAGACCAGCGACGCCGCGCGCGCCCAGGCCGGTGCCAGCCGCCGTCCCGAAATCCCCGACAGCGGCGCGATGCCCAGCGAGAAGCGCTGGAAGCCACGATCCTTCGCCCATTGCAGGATGTTGACGAACAAGAAGTCCATCGTGCCATGCGGCGCATCGTCGCGGTGTCGCATCAAATCGACCGACGCCTCGGCATGGTTTTCGGTCAGCCACAGATTGGCGAAGGCCGCGATACGATCCCCGTCCATCACCAGCGCCACGTCGAAGCGCTGCAGATAGTCGCGGCTGAAATGGCCGAGACTGAAGCTCTTCTCGGCATGGCCCTTTGCCGCCATCCATTCGTCCGAGATCGCCGCCAGTTCTTCCAGCACCACGGGCACCGCCGCCGCGGGGACGATCCGGAACGACAGCCCGCGCCGCGCCGCCGCCCGCTCCGCCTTGCGCACCGAGCGTAGCCGCGGCGTGTCCAGCGTGAAATCGGGGAGGTCGATGATCGCCTCCTCGCCATATTTGATGACGTGCAACCCCATGCCGATCGCTAGTTCCAGCACCGGCCCGGTGACCTGGTACAGCATCAGCCGTCCCTGCGCCTGATCGGCCTTGTCGCGGATCCGCCACAGCAATTCCGGCCAGTCGTCGCGTGACCCGACCGGGTCGCCCATCACGATCCAGCTTGCGCCGCGGACCTGATACATCAGCATCGCCGCACCGGATTCGGAGAAGAGCAAGCGCTTGTCGTCGATCATCGCGAGCATCGCGTCGGTGCGATCGGCCAGCGCTATCACACGGGTGAGCGCTTCCGGCGCGAAGGCGCGCGGCTCGGGCGCTTCGGGCGGCGACATCCACCGCCACACCAACGCCGCGAACAGCGCCACCGTCGCCGCGAGCGTCCCGCGCAGGAAGCGCGGCGCGTCGCCTTTAAGTGCGAACCGCCACCAGAGGTCGTCCTCGTAGGGCACGCGGCGATAGGCGAACAGCCCGATCCACACCGCCGCCGCGAGCACGACCAGCACCGCCGACAACCACCCCGCCGACCAGCGGATCTGCGTCAGCGCAGTCCGTCGGTAGAAGGCGCCGCGCGTCCATTGCAGCATCGCCGCGAGCGTGAGGCACGCGATCGCTTCCTCGTAATCGATCCCCTTGGCCAGCGAGAAGGCAGCCCCGGCCAGCAGCAGCGCGCGGGTCGCGACGAAAGCGCCATCAAGACGGCGATACAGTCCGGGCGCGAGCAGCAGCAGCCCGGTGCCGACGAGGCTGCCCGCGATGTGGCTCGCCTCGATGAACGGCAGCGGCACGATCGATGCCAGCGCACCCATTCGCGCGTGGAGCGACGGCAGCGACCCGGACAGCAGCAGCATCGCACCGCCCATGAACGTCGCGGACGATAAGGCGAGCGGCGCAATGCCGTTGGCGACCGCACGACCGTCGCGCAGCAGCCGCGACGACAGCGGGTGATCGAGCAGGTGCCGCCGCCGCAGCCCTTCACGCCACGCGAGGATCGCGACCGCGACGGCAAGCGGCAACAAGTAGTAGATCACGCGATAGGCGATCAGCGCCGCAAAGGCGATCGAGCGATCGCCGGGCAGCACCGCGAGCACCACCGCCTCGAACACGCCGATCCCGCCCGGCACGTGCGCCAGCACCGCCGCGACGATGCCGAGCGCATAGGCGAGGATGAACGCAGGCAGCAGCGACGGCGCGGCACCGTGGACGAGCACGAACAGCGCCGCCGCGGCCGTTCCGGTGTCGAGCACCGCGAGTCCGATCTGCGCCAGCGCCTGACCGAAGCTCGGCAACGGCACGCTCAGCCGCCAGATCCGCAACGGCCCGTTCGCATTGCCGCACAGCATCACGACCGCGGCGATCAGCACCAGGATCGTCGCGGCGATGCCATGCGACACGCCGGCGGGGATGGTGATGCCGGCAAGGTCGATCGGGCCGTGCCGCGCCAGCAACGCGATCGAGGCGACCGTCACCACGCCGCTCCAGAAGGTCGCGCTGGCGATGCCGATAACGCGCGCGACGTCGGGGCCGTCGAGCCCGGCGGCGGTGTAGATCCGGTAGCGCGCCGATCCGCCGGTCAGCAGCGACAATCCGAGATTGTGGCTGAGCGTGTAGCTGGTGAATGACGCGAGCGCCGCCACCCGCCACGGCAGCGGGCGTCCGATGATCCGCAGCGCCAGAACGTCATAGCCGGTCAGCGTCAGATAACTGAGCGCGGTGAAGAGCAGCGACGCCGCGATCTGCCACGGGGTCAGTGCATGGAGCGCAGCGCGGATGTGCGAGAAATGCAGTTCGCGGGTAAGCTGCTGCATCGCGGCGAAGCCCAGCCCGATCAATATCAGCACCATCACGAGCGACAGCGCGGTGCGATGCCGCGCCAGCCACCCCCGGACCTCAAGCATGGGGAACGTCCGCGATGCGATGCCACAATTGCGATTTGCAGAGCAGGCCACCGAGGATGCAGCCCTTCACCTTCATCTGATCCGGCCCGACCTGCTGGATGATCGAATAGAAGCGGCGGTTCATGTCCGGGACGAACACCGTGCCTGACCAGCTTCCCGGCTTCTCGGCGCGATAGTTTTCCAGCAAGGCGGTGCCGATCAGCTTGGGCGTACCGCCATCGCGCGCGTCGTTCTGCGCTTCCTCATTCGCCCAGACGATCCAGCCGCACAGCCGCTCGCCGCACGGGCCGGTACGCACCGCGACGCTCTTGTACGGATTCATCCACGTCCCGTAGATCGTCGCGCCCGACGCGGCATTCTGCGGTTGCGCCGCGGCGGGGACGGCAGCGACCGTCAGCAAGGCGGCGACAGCCGCGGCGAGGCGTGAAGCGAACATATGTGATCCCCTGTGATCTGCCGAACCTAGGCCGCCGTTGATTGCCGGCACGTCGACGACGACTGAATTATCCGTAATGAAGATGACGGATCAGCGACCGTCGGCGATCACCGTGCGCAGCGTCCGCGCGATGAGCGGCACGTCGTAGTTCATGAAATGCCCGCCCGGCAGCACGATGCGCCGCACGTTGGCGCCGTGCAGCAGCGGGCACAGGCTGGCCGCTTCCGCCGCACCCTGAATGCAGGTCAGCGTCGTCCAGTCGATCCGGCGGGCGCTTGGCACGGCGGGCGCGTCGGGTGCTCCGTCGAGGATGCCGCCAGGACTGGCCTTGAAGAGCAACGTGTTACCGGGGACGAGCAGCACCACCTGCGTAACCCGCGGTCGCAACGCGCGTGACAGATGCGCGCTGGCATATTGCAGCATGTCCGCGCCGAACGACTGGCCGACCAGCACGACGCGCGACGTTCCGGGCGCTCGCTCCGCCCGCTGCACCGCCCCCGCGACGATCGCCGTGGCTTCGTCCCGGGTACGTCGGGTGCCGAAGGCAGTCAGCGAATTGAACGCCAGAACGGGTAAGCCGGCCGCGTTCAGCGCGGCGATCAGGCGCGGGCCCATCCCGACATTGGTCCCCATATCGCCCGAAAGGAACAGAACCCGCGTTCCCCGCTCCCTTGCGGGAGTGGATATCGTCGGCGGGCAATTGCGGAGAACCGCGCCGCCGTAATAGCCGAGATAACCGATCCCACCGACGACGAGCAGCGCCATGGCGGCAACCACACCGGCGACGATCGCGAACCAGTTGCGGGACAGCGTCGGCATCGTCAGGCGCTCACCGCATAGGTGATGACGAAGCAGGCGGCGGTGAGCAGCAGCATCGCGAGGATGAAGCTCGCGTCCGCGATCTGCTCCAGCCGGTGGAGCCACGCGTGCCGCCGCGGGTCGGGCGTGCGCACCGCGAGATAGGACGCCAGCATCGCGATCAGGAAGATCAGCGAATCGATCGCGAGCAGATCGTCGGCGAAGCTCGCGCGCTTGCCCCATGCGATCCCGACATGCAGCAGCCCGATTCCGGTAAGGCACACGCCGACCATCGCCGCGGCCATCGGGCAGATCAGTCGGCACACCCGCTCGTCGAGCGCCGTGCGCGATGATTCGCCGGGCGCGCGCAGGATGCGGTCAGAAGGAAGCGGATCGCGCATCGCGCGCTTCTGCCCGTGGCGGCTTCGCGACCGCCTGTCCGGAAGATGAGCGATCGGTCATCTTTCGCGCGCGGCAAACGCCTCGATCGGTGCGCTTTAAGCCAGCGCCGGCTGCATCCCCATCATCGCCGCGAGCGCACGATGCCGCTTCTGGACGGTTTCCCCATATAGCGCCGCGTCGCCAGGCTGGAGGCGCAAGACTCCCTGCTCGACGCTGATCGCGGCGCGTGTCAGCGGTGCCGCCAGCCCGCCGCTCAGCCGTTGACCGAGCCGGATTGCGAGCCCCCATTGCACCGCCCGCCGCAACGCCGCCTCGCCCGCCAAAGCGACCAGCGGCGCAGGACTGTCGGTGTCGCCGCCCAGCGCCGTCCACAACGCCTGCGCCAGCATTGCGCGTCCGCGCGCGTCGATCCCGACCCAATTGCCGTGCAGCGCGATCTCGACACCACGCTCGGCGCGGAAGTCGGGGTTGGCGCGCCAGCCGACATCGGCGAGGTGACAGGCGGCGATCCGCAATCGTGCGTCCGCGCGTCGATCGTCACCGAACAGCGGCGCGATCCAGCGATCGAGCAGGTCGCCATGTTCGGGAAACCGACCGCTGCGCCGCCCTTCATCCCGCGCGGCGACGATCAGCGGATCGGCGGCGCGTTGCGCGGGCGAGAGCCGTTCGTAGAGCAGTCCCTCGCGCAGCCCGTACGCCGAGACGATCGTCCCGCTGCTGCGCAGATGCTTCAGCATCGTCGCGAGCAGCGCCGCGGCGTCGGCGAGCGTCGGGATGCGACCCGACGACAGGCCGGGCACGTCCTTCAGCCGCGCCTTGCCGACATGCGCGAGCGTGCGGCGCAGGCGGGTGACCGTCTCCTGCGACATCGCATATTGATGGATCACCGGCAGCGGGTAGCGGGTCGCCTCCATATCGAGCCGCGCCAATGCGCGCCACGATCCGCCGACCAGATAGAAGGGCAACCCCTTGCCCGCGCCGAGCCAGCCGCTCTCCTTCAGCAAGGCATCGACTCGCCGGTCGAGCCGCCCCTTGTCGCGCAGCGCGGCGATCCGCAGCACGCCGAGCGGAAAGGATGCGCGCCCCAGCAACTCGCCACGGCGCACCCGCACCAGCTCGAGGCTGCCGCCGCCGAGATCCCCGACGATGCCATCGGCGTCGGGAATGCCCGAGAGCACCCCGTAACCCGCTGCCTCGGCTTCCTTCTCGCCGGGCAGGATTTCGACCGTAAGCCCGGCCGCCTCGGCGACGGCGATCAGCTCGGCGCCATTGCTGGCGTCGCGCACCGCCGCCGTCGCAACGGTGCGCAGCGTGGTGACGTCCATGGCGTGGGCCAACGCGGCGAAGCGACGCAGCGCGGTCTGTGCGAGCGCCATCGCCTGCTGATCGATCGACCCGCTTTCGGCCAGGCTGCGGCCCAGCCCGGCCAGCACCTTTTCATTGAACAGAATCGCCGGCAGCCGTGGCGGACCTTGGTACACCACCAGCCGGATCGAGTTCGAGCCGATGTCGATGATCGCGGTACGCGGTTCGGCGTCGGTCGGGGTATCCGCCTCTTCCGCTCCGCGCTTCGGCCACCTCAACGCTTGCGCCTCAGCGACAGCACCGGCACCTCATCGCCGTCCAGCGCCGCGCCACGCCCGGACAGCGACGGGTTGACCATGAAGTAACGGTGCAGGTTGAACGGCTTCTCGCCCGGTGTGTCGCGGACATAGCTCCCGTCCGCCTCCAGCTCCCAGCTCTGCTCATTGTCGATCAGATTGGCGACCATCACCTGATCGAGGACCTGATCGTGGACGGTTTCGTTTTCCAGCGGCAGCAGATATTCGACCCGGCGGTCGAAGTTGCGCGGCATCCAGTCGGCCGAAGAAATATAGACCACCGCCCCGTCGTTCGGCAGCGGCGCGCCATTGCCGAACGCCGCGATACGGCTGTGTTCGAGAAAGCGCCCGACCACCGACTTGACCCGGATGTTCTCCGACATGCCGGGCACCTTCGGGCGCAGGCAGCATATACCGCGCACGATCAGGTCGATTTCGACCCCGGCACAGCTCGCCTCGTAGAGTTTCTCGATGATGATCGGATCGACCAGCGAGTTCATCTTCGCCCAGATCGATCCGGCGCGGCCCGCGCGCACATGCTCGATCTCGGCATCGACCCGCGCCAGCAACCGTTCGCGCAGCGCGCGCGGGCTGAGCACGACCATTTCCATGCCGGACGGCTCGACATAGCCGGTGATGTAGTTGAACATCCGCGCCGCATCGCGGCCGATGCGAGGATCGGCGGTGAAGAAGCTGAGATCGGTGTATATCTTCGCGGTGATCGGGTGATAATTGCCGGTGCCGAAGTGGCAGTAGGTCCGGAACTTGCCGTTCTCGCGACGCACCACCATCGCTACCTTGGCGTGGGTTTTCCACTCGATGAAGCCATAGACGACCTGAACGCCGGCCCGCTCCAGCGCGCTGGCCCATTGCAGGTTCTGCTCCTCGTCGAACCGCGCCTTCAGTTCCACGACGGCGGTCACCGACTTGCCCGCCTCGGCGGCGGCGATCAGCGCGCTGATGACCGCGGACTGCTTGCCGGCGCGATACAAGGTCTGCTTGATCGCGACCACGTCGGGGTCGTTCGCCGCCTGCTTCAGAAAGGCCAGCACGACGTCGAACGTCTCATACGGGTGATGGACGACGATGTCCTTGCTTCGGATCGCTGCGAAGCAATCGCCGCCAAACTCCCGAATTCGCTCGGGAAAACGCGGTGTGAACGGGACGAACTTCAGATCGGGCCGGTCTTCGTCGGCAAGGAGCGACAGGTCGCTCATGCCCAGGAACGATCCGGTTTCCGTGATGATCGTGTCGGCCCCGCCCAGCTCCTCGCGCAGCACCTGCGCCAGCCCATCGGGCATCCCCGTTTCCAGCTCGAGCCGGATCACGCGACCGCGCCGCCGCCGCTTGATCGCATTGGCGAAATAGCGGACCAGATCCTCGGCTTCTTCCTCGATCTCGATATCGCTGTCGCGCAGCACGCGGAATTCCGCCGCACCCAGCACGTCATATCCGGGAAAAAGCAGATGCGAGAAGCGTTTGAGGATTGATTCGATCGCGACGTATGAAGCGCGTTCGCTGCCGGGCAGACGGACGAAACGCGGCATCGCCGCGGGCAACATCACCAGTTCGCGGATCGGCTCGGAGTCCGACCGGCGCACCAGATCGAACATCACCGCCATGCCCTTGTTGGGCATGAACGGGAACGGATGCGCGGGATCGAGCGCCTGCGGGGTGATGACCGGAAACAATTGTTCCTGAAAATAGGTGTCGAGCCAGGCGCGTTGCTCATCGTCGAGCCGCTCCAGCGAGCGGCTGCCCAACACCGAAATGCCGGCCTCGTCCAGTTCGTGACGGATGTCGCGCCACACCGCATGCTGGCTTGCCATCAGCGCGTCGGCCTGTTCGACGATCGCCGCAAGCTGCTGTCCGGGGGTCAGGCCATCGGCAGAGCGCGCCTCCACGTCCTGCAGCTGCTGCCCCTTGAGCCCCGCCACGCGAACCATGAAGAATTCGTCGAGGTTTCCGCCGGAAATGGCGAGAAAGCGGACCCTTTCCAGCAGCGGGTGCGCGGGATTGCAGGCTTCTTCCAGAACGCGACGGTTGAAGGCGAGCCACGATTGCTCACGGTTGAAATAGCGGTTTCCGTCCCGCTCGACGAACGGGTCGTCCAGATCGAGCGCGGCTTCGGCATCCTTACGCGCGATACTCACGGGCCGTGTCATGATGGAAGGTCGCTCCGGTTCCTTGCGGTCTTGTCGATGTCGAGCGTTTCGCGCGCCAACGGAATCGTCAGCCGGCGGCGCCCCGCCAGCGCGGCCTGGTCCAGCCTATCGATCGTCTCGATGACGGCGGTGTGACTCCGTTCGGTGCGCGCGGTGAGCCACGCAACCAGATCGGCGCGCGCATCCAGATGACGGTGCGCGAACCCGCGTTCGAAGAGCGCCGCCATCAGCGCCTCCTCCGGCGCGTCGATCGTGGCGGCGGGGCTGGCGGCGAGCCGGGAGCGAAGATCCGGCAGCGCGATCGACCATGTCGGCGGCAAGGCGGCGGCGACGAGCAACAGCGGCCGCCGCTCCTCCTGCGCCCGGTTCCAGGCGTGGAAGAGCGTTTCCTCGTCGACGGTATCGGCGTCGTCGATCACCGACCCGCCCGAGCGCGCAGCGAAAATCCGCCCCAGCAGCGAGCGCCCCGACTTCGGCGGTCCCGCAAGCACCGCGGTGCGCACCGGCCATGTCGCCCAATGTTCGAGCATCCGCACGGCGCGGGCATTCGACTCGACGACCAGAAACTCGCCCTGCTCCTCCGCCGCCCACCCCAGCGGCAGCGCGAACTGGTTCATGTCGCGGCTCCCGTCCGCGGGCCGGGAACCGGCGTCGGCGCGGCACGGCGGATGCGCAACGTGGTGCCGGTGCCGATCACCTGCCAGCCACGCGCCTCCAGCGCGGCGCGCAATGCCTCCGGCGTGCCGGCATAGCTGACATTCATCGACGAGACGCCGCCCAATGCGAGACTGGTGGTGGCGGCGCTGGTGACGCCCGGCAAGCCGCGCAACGCCGCCTCCGCGCCCGTCACCGCGCCGACATCGGGCGTGTCATACTGGATCGTCAACGCAAGCGTCGGTGCGGTCAGCGCCGGATCGTCGGCCAGCAGGTCCGACACTTCCTCCGGTGGCGTCTCGACGACCGGCATGACCGGGTTGAGCCCCGGATCGAGCCCGAGATAGCCCTCACGCAACGCGCGCTGGTACACGTCATCGAGCCGCTTCACCCCCGCGTCGAGCAGCGCGGGGATGCCCGCCGTGGAGCCGACCCGCAGCGATAAACGCTGCAACATGCGGTGGTCGGGACCGTAACGCGCCTCGAACACGCCGATCACCGGACCGCCGGGCCATTGCCGGAACAGCTGGACGCTCGGCATCAGCACGTCGCTGGCGCCATATTGATCGACCAGCGTGCGCCACCAGCCGCGGTCGGGACGCTGGGTCTGCCCGACGTTGAGCAGCAGCGAGTCGGGGCCCGTGCCGGTCGGGCGGACATAGTCGATCGCGCTGCTGCCGGTCCGGAACCGCGCCCATGCCTCCTGCCACAAGGTCCGCTGTTCGAAGACCGTGCCGACGCCGGTCGACCATTGCACCGGCACCACGAGGAACGGCGACGAGCGTGCGACCGCCGCCGACACGCCCAGCAGGCCGGCGGTGCGTCCACGATCGAACAGCACGCCCAGCCGCGCGACATAGCGGGTCGGGCCGATCTGTTCGTTCTCGACCACGATGCTCGACACGATCGAGTCGAGCGTACCGTCCGGAAGCGACCCTCCGCCTGCCCCCATGCGCTGCGACAGCAGGACATAGGCCTTGCGCTGCGCCTCGCGCCAGCCGGCCAGCCGCGCTGCCTCCGCATTCGGTCCGGAGACGTCGACGCGGACGCCTGCCACCTCGAAGTCGTTCGAACTGTCCACCGCGGCGACGCCCCGGTCCCCGCCCTCGATCTGTGCGAGCACGCCGCGCGCGCCCAGCGCGGCGGCAAGGGCGGTCAACATGAGGGCGATCGGAAGGCGATGACGCATCGGAACGCCTTTTGACGAAGCAGGCGTGGAAATCCAAGCGCGATGTGGCTAGTCGGCGGACATGAGCAACGAAGCCTACACCTATGAGAGCGCCGGCGTGTCGATCGCGGCCGGCAACGCGCTGGTCCGTGCGATCGCGCCGCTGGCCCGTGCCACCCGCCGCCCCGGTGCCGATGCCGATCTCGGCGGTTTCGGCGGCTTCTTCGACCTCAAGGCCGCGGGGTTCACCGATCCGCTGCTGGTGGCGGCGAACGACGGCGTCGGCACCAAGCTGAAGCTGGCGATCGAATGGGACCGTCACGCCGGGGTCGGCATCGACCTGGTCGCGATGTGTGCCAACGATCTGGTCGTTCAGGGCGCCGAGCCGTTGTTCTTCCTCGATTATTACGCGACCGGGCAGCTCGACAACGCCGTGGCGGAAAGCGTGGTCGCCTCGATCGCCGAGGGCTGTCGGATCGCGGGTTGCGCATTGATCGGCGGCGAAACCGCCGAAATGCCGGGCATGTATGCGGCCGGCGATTATGATCTTGCCGGCTTCTGCGTCGGCGCCGTCGAGCGGGGCGACGTGCTGACCGGCGCGACGATCGGCGCGGGCGACGTGATCCTCGGCCTCGCTTCGTCGGGCGTCCATTCGAACGGCTTCTCGCTGGTCCGGCGGCTGGCGGCGGACAAGGCGTGGAAGCTCGACCGTCCGGCGTTGTTCGATGCCGACCGGTTGCTGATCGACATTCTGATGGCCCCGACGCGCATCTATGTCGCCAGCCTGTTGCCGCTGCTGCGCGCGCATAAGATCAAGGGGTTGGCGCATATCACCGGCGGAGGCTTGCTGGAAAACATTCCGCGCGTGCTGCCGCGCGACACCCACGCGCACGTCGATGCCGATGCATGGGAGCAGCCACGGCTGATGGCGTTCCTGCAGGCGCAGGGCACGATCGAGCCCGAGGAGATGGCGCGCACCTTCAACTGCGGGATCGGCATGGCGGTGGTGGTCGCGGCCGATCGGGCCGATGAGGTCGCGGCCACGCTGCGCGACGCGGGCGAGACGGTCCACCGGATCGGACGGATCGAGGCGGGAGCGCGTGGCTGCACCGTCACGGGCAGCGCCGAGACGTGGAGCGCGCGCAGCGACTGGACGGCGACTCACCACCAATGAGCAGCCCTGCCCCTGCCCCTACGTCTTCCCCCGCCCCGGTCGCCGTATTGATCTCCGGCCGCGGCTCGAACATGCAGGCGCTCGCCGCCGAACAGGGCGAGGCGTACCGGATCGTGCTCGTCGCGTCCGATCGCCCCGATGCCGCCGGATTGGCATGGGCGCGCGACCATAAGCTCGACACCTTCGCCTTGTCGCCGAAGGGGATCGGCAAGGCAGCCTATGAGGACGCGCTCGACGCGGCGCTGCGCGACGCAGGCGCGGAATGGATCGCGCTGGCAGGGTATATGCGCTTGCTGTCCGACGCGTTCGTCGCGCGGTGGCGCGGACGGATCATCAACATTCATCCGTCGTTACTTCCCAAGTACAAGGGGCTCGACACCCATGCGCGCGCGATCGCGGCGGGCGATCCCGCCGGCGGTTGCTCGGTGCATGTCGTGACCGAGGAACTCGATGGCGGCGAGGTATTGGGCCGCGCCGAAGTGGAGATACGACCCGACGAAACGCCGGAAACCCTGGCGGCGCGGGTGTTGGTGGAGGAACATCGCTTGTATCCGGCCATGCTCAAGATGTTCGTTCGCGCATGAGTAGCGTGGAGCGGGTGCGCGCGATCGCGCTGCTGCTGCCCGAAGCGGTGGAGCGCACGACGGATGTCGGCGCGGACTTCCTCGTCGACGGCAAAATCTTCGTCCATGTCGTCGAAGGCGCGGCGGCAATGGTGCGGGTGCGCGGCGCGGACGGCGAGATCGCGGTCACGCTCGGGGACGATGCGGACTGGACGCTGGTCGAGGATCGGGTCGCACGAAGCTGGGAACTGACCGCGCCGAGGCGGTTGCTGGAGGCCGGTGGGCGCTAGAATTTTGCTGGTGAATAGCCTTGGGGTGTGTTCGAAACGCCTCCAAAACTCACCCGTCATGCCGGATTTGTTCGGGCATCCAGCGTTTCGCGAGCGTGTAAGCCGCAGATTTTGCGGCGCGGTGGACCCCGGAACAAGTCCGGGGTGACGAACGGTGTGCGTGGTACGGATACTTTTGCAGAGGTTCCGCGCCACTCTCCCGGTCGCTGTGGAGAAGAAGACGCAAGCCCTCGGTCAAATCGGCTTCACGAGGGGCCGCGCGATCTCAGCGACCGGCGTTGCCGGCCTCATAGACGATCGCGACATCGATCGGCTGGTCGAATGCGATCCCGCTCCGACCTTCGGTCTGCCAGACGACGCGACCCGCGACCCACCCCAGCCCGTCGAGCTTGATTTCCACCATGCTGTCGGGCGGCAACGGGTGCGGAAGTTCGGCCATCAGCCCGCCCGCCGAAACGTTGCGGATGCGCACCAGAAATCCGGCATCTTCGGCATGGACGCGCATCCGCGCGGACAGCAGGATATCGCCACGGCCGCGTTCGTCGGGGTTGCCCGCAACCTTGTGCTCGTCAACCAAGCTGTGCCTCAACTGCCCCATCATACCCGCCCGTTCGTTGCGCCGGACGATAATGTCAAATTGATTGATGAAACGTGAAGATCCACATCAATCGTCGCGTGACACCTTCTCCGCGCGTTCGTGCCGTTCCTGCGCCTCGACCGTCATCGTCGCGATCGGTCGCGCCTCGAGCCGCCCGAGGCTGATCGGTTCGCCGCTGACCTCGCAATAGCCATACTCGCCTTCCTCGATGCGACGCAATGCGGCATCGATCTTGGCGATCAGCTTGCGCTGCCGGTCGCGGGTGCGCAGTTCGAGCGACCAATCCGCCTCGCTCGACGCGCGATCGTTGAGATCCGCTTCGCGCAGCGAGTCGACCTGTAGCTGCGACAGCGTGCCCTGCGCCTCGCGACGGATCGCTTCCTTCCATGCGAGCAGCTTGTGGCGGAAATACGCCTGTTGGCGCGAGTTCATGAACGGTTCGTCCGCGCTGGGGCGATAACCATCCGGCATCGGGCTGGAGAGCGCCTCCGGCTCGTCAAACGCGTCTTCGACCTGACTCATCACCGTCGCCATGACCTTCTCCCGCCCCACGTGAAGGATGTCGTCAGCATCTCTGCACGCCCCTTTGGGCGCGCCTATAAGCACCTGACCGGTCCACCACAAGCGAATGACTTGGTCTTACCCGATACGAACTGTAGCAAGGCTGAACATAGCGGCCGGCGGGCGGACGCGCCGCCGGCGCGCACGCGATCAGGCGGAGAGCAGCGCCTTCTCGATGTCGGGAAGGGGATGCCCGGTCAGGTCCTTGTCCAGCTCGCCGGCCAGCCGTGCACTCACCTCCTTGTGATAATGCTTGCGCAACTCGCCCAGCGTGCGCGGCGGCGCGATCACGATCAGCGATTCGAAGTCGTTCGAGAGCGCACGCCGCTTCAGCAGATCGGCGGCGTCCGCGGCGAAGCGATCCTCCTCCAGCTGGTGGAAGTCGGTCTGCTCGAAGCTGCCGCGCGAGGGGGCGAATTGCGCGCCGCCGCCCTGCGCGTGGCCCGAGCCGCCCTGCGCCGCATTGGGTGCCCCGGCGCCGCTCTGCGTCGAGGATGCGCCGCCGGCGGCGTCGGTCGCCTGATCGCGCGTGGCGGGGTTGGCGCGTTCCTCGGCAAGCTCGACCTGCAGGTTGGGGTAATCGGCACCGCCCTCGTTGCGCAGGAACAGCAGCTTGCGACCATCGGCGACCAGAACGACCGAATTGTGGGGGACCTGCATGGACGTTTCTCCTTCTGCTCGTTGCGTCTCGCAGGAAGAACGCCGCGCCCGCGGCGCGGGTTGCCTCGGGCCAAGCGCGCGGTCATAGCGCGGCCATGCACGACATCCGCCTGATCCGCGACGATCCCGCCGCTTTCGATGCCGCCATGGCCAAGCGTGGCCTGCCCGCCAGCGCGGAGACGTTGGTGTCGCTCGACCGCCGCCGTCGCGAAGCCGCGACTGAGGCGCAGACCGCGCAGGCACGCCGCAACGAGGCGTCAAAGGCGATCGGTGCGGCCAAAGCGAAGAAGGACGACGACACCGCCGCCGCGCTGATGGCGGAGGTGGCGACGCTCAAGGAACGGCTTCCGCAGCTCGAAGCCGAAGAGGCGGAGACCGGCAGCGCGCTCGACGCCGCACTGGCCGCGCTGCCCAACGTCCCCGCGGCCGACGTGCCGCAGGGCGCGGACGAGGACGACAACCAGCTCGTCCACGAACGCGGGCAGCGGCCCGACTTCGCCTTCACCCCGCGCGAGCACGATGCGATCGGGCCGGCGCTCGGCCTCGACTTCGAGACCGGCGCGGCGATCGCGGGCGCGCGCTTCACCTTGGTGCGCGGCGATGCGGCGCGGCTGCAACGCGCGCTCGGGCAGTTCATGCTCGACCGGCTGACGCGCGCGCACGGTTATGAGGAGGTCGCCCCGCCGCTGCTGGTGCGCGACGAGGCGGTGTTCGGGACCGGGCAATTGCCGAAGTTTGCCGAGGATCTGTTCCGTACCACCGACGGCCGCTGGCTGATCCCGACCGCCGAGGTGTCGCTGACCAATATCGTCCGCGAGAAGATCCTCAGCCACGACGTCCTGCCGCTGCGCTTCGCGGCGCTGACGTCGTGCTTCCGCTCCGAGGCCGGAGCGGCAGGGCGCGACACGCGCGGCTACATCCGCCAGCACCAATTCGACAAGGTCGAGATGGTGTCGATCGTCGCCCCCGAAGCGAGCGAGGAAGAGCATGAGCGGATGACCGCCTGCGCCGAGGGCGTGCTCGACGCCTTGGGGCTTGCCTATCGCCGCATGAAACTATGCACCGGCGACATGGGGTTCACCGCGGCGCGCACCTATGATCTCGAGGTGTGGCTACCCGGCCAGCAGCGCTATCGCGAGATTTCGAGCTGCTCGACCTGCACCGACTTCCAGGCGCGGCGCATGAACGCCCGCTATCGCCCGGAAGGCGAGAAGACGACGCGCTTCGTCCATACGCTCAACGGGTCGGGGCTGGCGGTCGGGCGGACGCTGGTCGCGGTGCTCGAGAACTACCAGCGCGAGGACGGGACGGTGACCGTGCCCGAGGTGCTGCGGCCGTATCTGGGCGGGCTCGAATTGCTGGGTCCGCGCTGATGCGAATCCTGCTTTCGAACGACGATGGCTATCACGCGCCGGGGCTGGCGGTGCTGGAGAAGATCGCCGCACAGCTCTCCGACGACGTCTGGGTCTGCGCGCCAGCGTCCGAACAATCGGGCACCGGGCGCTCGCTGACGCTGACGCGACCCCTGCGGGTCAAGCAGTTCGGCGAGAAGCGCTTCGCGGTCGGCGGCACCCCCACCGATGCGGTGATGTACGCGCTGGCCGAGGTGCTGCGCGACGCGCCGCCCGACCTGATCCTGTCCGGGGTCAACCGCGGCGGAAACATCGCCGAGGACGTCATGTACTCGGGCACCGTCTCGGCGGCGATGGAGGGCGCGCTGGCCGGCGTCCGCTCGGTCGCGCTCAGCCAGCGCTACGGCCGGCGCGAACCGGGCGAGGACGTGTCGTTCGCCGCCGCCGAGGAATGGGGCGCGCGCGTGCTGCGGCCGCTGCTCGACCATGACTGGGCGCCGCGCTCGGTGGTCAACATCAACTTCCCCGAGCCCGAGGCAGGCGCGGTCAAGGGCGTGCGCGTCGTGCCACAGGGGCTGCGCGATTACGGACGCGTGCGGTTCGACCGGCGCACCGATCCGCGCGGGTTCGACTATCACTGGCTGTCGATGGGCCGGGTCAAGCCCGTCGTCGATGACGGCAGCGATCTGGCGACGATCACGCAGGGCTGGATCACGGTGACGCCGCTCCAGCTCGACCTGACGCTGCACGATTCGCTCGTGGCGCTCGGCGACGCCTTCGCCGGGGTGTAGCGCGGCTTGACGCGGCGAGCGGCGAGGTCGGCGGCGCTGCTGCTGGTGCTGGCGGGATGCATCCCCGCCGCCGACCCGCGCTTCACGCCGTCACCATCCGCACCGGCCCCCGCTGCCGACCTGCCTGCCGAGCCCGAACCAGAGCCGACCGTCGAGGCGCCGCTTCCGATACGCCCCTCTCGCCCGCAACGACGCACGCCCGTCGAGCAACTCGCGGCGCCGCGCCCGGCATGGGAAGCGGCACCCGTCACCCCCGACGCGCGGCTGGTCCGTACGCAGGACGTCGTCGTCCGACCCGGCGACACCCTGAGCGCCATCGCCGAGCGGACAGGCGCGTCAATCGCCGCCATCGCGCGTCGCAACAGGCTCGCGCCGCCCTATGCCTTGCGCGCCGGGCAGCGCCTCGTCATTCCCGGCGGTCGCTATCATCGCGTCGATCCCGGCCAGACCGGCATCGCGATCGCGCGCGCCTATGGCGTCCCGTGGAGCGAGGTGGTCGCCGCCAACGACCTGCGCGAACCGTTCGTGCTGGTGACCGGACAGCGCGTGCTCATCCCCTCCCAGCCCGCCTCCGCCGCTGCACGCGCCGCAGCCTTTACGCTCGACGTCGACACGATCCTGACCGGCGGCGAACCCGCCGTGGCGAGCGGACGCGCACCGGTGCGCCCCGTCAAGGGCGCGGCCAAGGTCCCGGCCGCGACTGTCCCCGTCGCCCCGCCGAGCGCTGCGCCCGGACGTTTCAGCTGGCCGCTGACGGGGCAGATCGTCCGCCGCTTCGGCGTCGGGCGCAGCGGCGAACGGTTCGACGGGATCGAGATTGCGGTGCCCTCCGGCACCGAGGTGAAGGCCGCGGCGGCGGGCACCGTCGCTTATGCCGGCGACGGCATCGCCGCGCTGGGCGGGCTCGTCATCATCAAGCATGGCGATAATTGGACGTCGATCTACGGCCATGCCAGCAAGTTGCTGGTGCGGCGCGGACAGGCGGTGACGCGCGGACAGGTGATCGCGACGAGCGGTGCGACCGGCTTCGCCGACCAGCCCGAGCTGCATTTCGAGCTGCGCCGCGGCCGCTCGCCGATCGATCCGGTCACGCAATTGCCGCGCCGCTGACGTGTGTGTAACGACGCCAGCACTATGACCGACTATCAGTCCGACCTGCTCCGCACGCTCACCGCGCGTGGCTACATCCACCAGATGACCGACGCCGCCGCGCTCGACGCGCTGGCCATGAAGCAGGTCGTGCCCGGCTATATCGGCTTCGACCCGACCGCGCCGTCACTGCACGTGGGCAGCCTGGTGCAAATCATGCTGCTGCGCCGTCTGCAACAGGCCGGGCACAAGCCGGTCGTGCTGATGGGTGGCGGCACCGGCAAGATCGGCGACCCGAGCTTCAAGGACGAGGCGCGCAAGCTCAACAGCGACGAGGTCATCGTCGCCAATGTCGCGGGCATCAAGCGCATCTTCGACCGCTTCCTGACCTTCGGCGACGGTCCCAGCGACGCGGTGATGCTCGACAATGCCGAATGGCTCGACAAGCTGGAATATATCCCGTTCCTGCGCGAGGTCGGCCAGCATTTCAGCGTCAACCGGATGCTCAGCTTCGACTCGGTCAAGCTGCGGCTCGACCGCGAGCAATCGCTGTCGTTCCTCGAATTCAACTACATGATCCTGCAAGGCTACGACTTCCGCGAGCTGGCGCGGCGCGCTGGCGTGCGGCTCCAGATGGGCGGCAGCGACCAATGGGGCAATATCGTCAACGGCGTCGAGCTGGCGCGGCGCATGGACGGCACCGAGGTGTTCGGCGTCACCACGCCGCTGCTCACTACCGCCTCGGGCGAGAAGATGGGCAAGACCGTCGCGGGCGCGGTATGGCTCCATGAGGACCAGCTGCCGCACTTCGATTACTGGCAATTCTGGCGCAACACCGACGATCGTGACGTCGGGCGCTTCCTGCGGCTGTTCACCGATCTGCCGCTCGACGAGATCGCGCGGCTGGAGGCGCTGGGGGGCGCGGAGATCAACGAGGCCAAGAAGGTGCTCGCCAATGAGGCGACCGCGATGTGCCGGGGTCGCGCAGCCGCCGAGGACGCCGCCGAGACCGCGCGCAAGACCTTCGAGGAAGGCGCGAGCGGCGCGGGGCTCCCCTCGATGGTCGCACCGGGTGCCACCCCGCTGGTCGACGTGCTGGTGACGCTGGGCTTCGCCGCCTCGAAGGGTGAGGCACGCCGGCTCATCAAGGGCGGTGGCGCAAGGATCGACGGCGAGAAGGTCGCCGACGAAGCCGCGATAGTGACGGTGGCGGGCGCACCGGTGCGCATTTCCGCGGGCAAGAAGCATCACGGCATGGTGAACCCGGCTTAACGTCTTCGCTCACTCTGCGTTAACCCCGGTCAAGTGATAAGCGCGGAGTTAGCGTAGGAGGACAACATGGCCGTACGATCGGCGACGATCGCGTATGAGGACCGCGTCGAGCCGCGCGACGAGACGCTGCATCGCGCGCGACTCGTCATCGCGAGCGGCGAGTCGCGGCTGGTGACGATCGTTAACGTCTCTCCGAACGGCTTCATGGCGCGCAGCGACGAGGCGTTTGCCGTCGGCGATACCGTCACCGTCATCCTGCCGGTGGCCGGCACTTTCGCCGCCGAGGTACGCTGGGCATTGGGCGGGCGGATCGGCTGCAAGCTCGCGCAGGAAGTGCCGCCGGCCTTGTACCAGTTCGTGCTGGCGGCGATGCGGTAGAGTTTGTCGCCCCGAACTTGATCCGGCGCCCCGCTTTCTACCGCGATTGCTGGGGACGTCACCCGCGCCGAAACACCATCACCCCGATCAACACCAGCGCGATGCCGGCGAGCTTGGTCACCGTCACCGGCTGCTGCGGCAGCTGCAGCAACCCGAAATGATCGAGCGTCAGTGCGGCGACCAGCTGGCTCGCGATCGCAATGCTCAGCGCCGCCGCGATCCCCAGCCGCGGCGCGGCAAAGGCGAGCGCCGCGACGAACGCCGCGCCGTAAAGCCCGCCCAGCCACGCCCACCACGGCGCGCCCTTGAGCGCCGACAGCGGGGTGCGGTCGAACGCCCATACGACCAGCAACGTCGCCGTCCCGACGGTGAACGACACCAGCGCCGCCAGCCATACCGAGCCGGACACCCGCGCCAGTGCGGCATTGGTCGGCGGCTGGATCGCGAGTCCCAACCCCGCGAGCACGACGATGATGATCGGTATCAGACCCGGCAATCAACTTCCCCTATTTCCGTCATTGCGAGCGTAGTGAAGCAATCCAGGGCGTTCTGATCCGACCCTGGATTGCTTCGCTCCGCTCGCAATGACGTCCACTTACCCGGACCGCAGCAACGCCACGCCTGCGTCGCGCTCAAACAGATAGAGCGCGATCCGCGCCGCCTGCCCCCGCGCGCCGTTCAACCCGCCATCCCGGTCGATCAGCAGCCGCGCATCGTCGGTGGCAGCGGGCAGCAGCTCCGACAGCAACTCCGGCGTCGCGAGCCGGAACATCGCCTCCCCCGACTGCCGCGTGCCGAGCAACTCGCCCGCACCACGCAGCCGCAAATCCTCCTCTGCGATCCGGAAGCCGTCGTTGGTCTCGCGCATCAGCGCCAGCCGCGCCCGCGCGGTCTCGCTCAGCGATCCGCCGCGCAGCAACAGGCACACCGAGCGACCGCCGCCGCGCCCGACCCGCCCACGCAGCTGGTGCAGCTGCGCCAGCCCGAAGCGGTCGGCATGTTCGATCACGATCAGCGTGGCATTGGGCACGTCGACCCCGACCTCGATCACCGTCGTCGCGACCAGCACGCCGATCTCGCCGGCCGAGAAGCGCGCCATCACCGCATCCTTCTCCGCGCCCTTCATGCGCCCGTGCACCAGCCCGACGCGCTCCCCGAAGCG
This sequence comes from Sphingomonas phyllosphaerae, assembly GCA_036946405.1. Lineage (NCBI taxonomy): Bacteria > Pseudomonadati > Pseudomonadota > Alphaproteobacteria > Sphingomonadales > Sphingomonadaceae > Sphingomonas > Sphingomonas phyllosphaerae. The sequence continues at coordinate 2,654,109 of JAQIJC010000001.1, forward strand.
GCTCGCCAGCGCGGCGGCGCGCGCCTCGGCGGCCTGCAGATCGCTGGTTTCGCTTTCCTCGACCAGCGGGCAGACCCAATAGGCCTGCTTGCCCTCCGACAGATGACGGCCGAGCGCATTGATCACCTCGTCGACGCGTTCCTCGGACAGCACCCGCGTCTCGATCGGCTCACGTCCCGGCGGCATTTCGTCGAGCCGGCTCTGATCCATCTCTCCATGCAACGCGAGCGTCAGCGTGCGCGGGATCGGAGTCGCGGTCATCGCCAGCAAGTGCGGCGGGGTCCGGCCCTTGGCCTGCAACAGCATCCGCTCGGCGACCCCGAAGCGATGCTGTTCGTCGACCACCACCAGGCCGAGATCGCGATAGCTGACCGCCTCCTGAAAGATCGCGTGCGTGCCGACGAGGATGTGGATCGATCCGTCCGCCAGCCCCATCAGCGTCGCCTCGCGCGCGCGGCCCTTGTCGCGCCCGGTCAGCACCGCGATCTCGACCGGCAGCCCGGCGAGCGTCCGGCGCAGCGTCTCGTAATGCTGGCGGGCGAGGATCTCGGTCGGGGCGAGCATCGCCGCCTGCGCGCCCGCCTCGACCGCGATCAGCAGCGCCATCGCCGCCACCAGAGTCTTTCCCGAGCCGACGTCGCCTTGCAACAGCCGCAGCATCGGCGCGCTCTGCGCGAGATCGCCCTCGATCTCGCGGACGCTGCGTGCCTGCGCGCCGGTCAGCTGGTACGGCAGCCGCAACAGGTCGCGGAGCCGTCCGTCGCCCTGCAACGCGCGCCCACGCCGCTTGCGCGTATCGGCGCGGACGATCGACAGCGCGAGCTGGTTGGCGAACACCTCGTCATACGCCAGCCGCGCACGCGCCACGGCATCGGCGGGATCGGCATGGAGCCGCGTCATCGCCTCTCGCCATGCGGGCCAGCCGCGCTGCGCCTTGAGGCTCGGCTCGATCCACTCGGGCAGGTCGGGCGCGCGCGCCAGCGCCTGCTCGACCAGCGCGCCGAGCCGCCGCGAGGTCATGCCCTCGGTCAGCGGATAGATCGCCTCGCGCTCGCGGAAGTCGCCGTCCTCGCCGCCGACCTCCGGGTGGATGATCTGCAGGTCCTGCCCATATTGGTCGAGCCGCCCCGATACGCGGCGCGGTTCGTTCAGCGGCAACAGCTTGCGCACCCGCCCCGAGCCGCCGCCGAAGAACACCAGCGCGACGGTGTTGCCATGCCGATCGGTCGCGACGACCCGCGTCGGCGCGCGCGGGCTGCTGCTGGTGCGATAATCGGTCGGGGTCAACGTGATCGCGATCGTCCGCCCGACATCGCTCTGCATCAGCTCGTCGCGCGGCCAGCGATCGACCCAGCCGGAGGGGACGTGGAACAACAGGTCGAGCACGCGCGCGATCCCCAGCCGGTCGAGCGGCTTGGCGAGCGCCGGGCCGACGCCCTTCAGCGCCTCCACCTCGGCGAACAACGGATTGAGGATATCGGGTCGCATGACTATCTGGTGCCGATACCCTGCCCCGACGGTCGCCGCCAGCGCCCGCCGGTCGTTTTGCATTGGAACGTTATGGACCACGACATCCGCCTGAAACGCCTGCGCTTTCGCGCGTGGCATCGTGGCACGCGCGAGGCCGATCTGATGATCGGCGGCTTCTTCGACGCGCATGGCGCGACGTGGAACGCGGAGCAGCTCGACTGGTTCGAGCGGCTGCTGGAGGAACAGGACGTGGACATCATGGGCTGGGCGATCGGCTCGATTCCGTGCCCGGCGGAATGGGAGGGCGAGATGATGCAGACGATGCGCAAGGTCGATTTCGTGACGGTGCTCGACACGGGGATGTGACGCGCTGCTCCCTCTCCCCATGGGGAGAGGGCCGGGGTGAGGAGCCGGTGTCTCACCGAGACCGACGCGCTCTGCGAGGCCCCACCCCCTCACCCAACCCTCTCCCCAAAGGGGAGAGGGCCAGAAGAAGAAACATGCCCGACCTCTCCACCATCCTCAAAGCCACCGTCCCGCTCACGCTCTCGGGCGTGCCCGGCGGCTTCCTCCCGTCGCTGCTCGCCGATCTCGCGCGCGCTGCGCCGCGTCGCGCGGTGTTCGTCGCCGCCGACGAGGCGCAGATGCGCAGCATCGCCGCGACCGCGCCGTTCTTCGCGCCCGAGCTGGAGGTGGTGCAGCTCCCGGCCTGGGATTGCCTCCCCTACGATCGCGCCTCCCCGACGCTGCGCGTGATGGCGGAGCGGATCGGCGCGATGCATCGCCTGCAGCAGAAGCCGACCGGGCCGCAGCTCGTGCTCACCACAATCAACGCGCTCACCCAGCGCACGTTGACCCCGTTCCGCATCCGCCAGCTTGTCGCCGAGCTGAAGCCCGGCGCGCGGATCGACCGTGACGCGCTCGGCGCACTGTTGCAGGCGAACGGCTATGTCCGCACCGACACCGTCCACGACGCCGGCGAATATGCGGTGCGCGGCGGGATCGTCGACCTGTTCCCGAGCGGCGAGGAACAGGCGCTGCGGCTCGACTTCTTCGGCGACGAGATCGAGAGCGTCCGCACCTTCGATCCCGGCGACCAGCGCACCACCGGGCGGCTCGACGGCTTCGTGCTGCTCCCCGCGTCCGAGGCGCTGCTCGACGACGACAGCGTCAAGCGCTTCCGCACCCGCTATCGCGAGAAGTTCGGCGCCACCGCGACCGGCGATCCGCTCTATCAGGCGGTCAGCGAAGGACGACGACTGGCCGGCATGGAACATTGGCTGCCGCTGTTCGAGGAGAAGCTCGCGACGCTCTGGGACCATCTCGGCGACGATGCCGTGGTGGTGCGCGATGCCGGCACCCCCGCCGCGGTCGAGGCGCGGCTCGACGCGATCGCCGATTATTACGAGAACCGGAAGCGCGCCGAAGCCGCCGAGCCCGGCAGCTACCGCGCCCTCCCCGCCAAGACGCTCTACCTCGACGAGGACGAATGGCGCGCCGAGGTCGCCGGGATGCCCGCGCATCTGGTTACGCCGTTCCACGAACCCGAGTCGTCGACCGTGCTCGACTTCCAGGTCGACGGCCCGCGCGACTTCGCGCCGGAGCGCGCCAATCAGGCGAATGTCTATGAGGCGGTCGTCACGCATGTCGCGCGGCTGAAGAAGGACGGGCGCAAGCCGATCCTCGCCAGCTATTCGGTCGGCGCACGCGACCGCCTCAAGAACCTGCTCGACGACCACGGGCTGGTCGGCGCGCGGCTGGCCGAGACGTGGCAGGACGCGCTGGGGGCCGCCGATCGCGGCGTCGCGCTGACCGTCGTCGGGCTCGACCACGGCTTCACCGCCCCCGACGTCGCGGTGTTGACCGAGCAGGACATGCTCGGCGACCGGCTGATCCGCCGGGCCAAGCGCCGCAAGTCCGCCGATGCCTTCCTCGCCGAACTCGCGACATTGTCGCCGGGCGATCTGGTCGTCCACACCGATCACGGCATCGGCCGCTATGTCGGACTGACGCAGGTGCCGGTCGCCAAGGCGCCGCACGATTGCGTCGCGCTGGAATATGCCGGCGGCGACAAGCTCTACATACCCGTAGAAAACCTCGAAGTCCTCTCGCGCTACGGCTCGTCGGAGGAAGGTGCGAGCCTCGACCGGCTCGGTGGCGAGGCGTGGCAGCGCCGCAAGGCGAAGATGAAGGAGCGCATCCGCGAGATCGCGGGCACCTTGATCGCGGTCGCCGCCGAACGCGCGCTGCGCCCCGGCGAGGTCGCCGAGCCCGACGCGAGCGGCTATCCGGCGTTCGTCGACCGTTTCCCCTATGAGGAAACCGACGATCAGGATCGCGCGATCTCGGACGTGCTCGACGATCTGGCGGCCGGCAAGCCGATGGACCGGCTGATCGTCGGCGACGTCGGCTTCGGCAAGACCGAGGTCGCACTACGCGCCGCCTTCGTCGCGGCGATGGCCGGAATGCAGGTCGCGGTCGTCTGCCCGACCACCCTGCTCGCGCGCCAGCATTACCAGAATTTCTGCGCGCGTTTCGACGGCTTCCCGGTCGAGATCGGCCGCCTTTCGCGGCTCGTGACCGCCAGCGAGGCGAAGAAGGTCAAGGACGGCGTCGCGAACGGCACGATCGATATCGTGATCGGCACCCATGCGCTGCTGGCCAAGAACGTCGACTTCAAGCGGCTCGGGCTGGTGATCGTCGACGAGGAACAAAGGTTCGGCGTGACGCACAAGGAGCGGCTCAAGACGCTGCGCGCCGACGTGCACATGCTGACGCTGACCGCGACGCCGATCCCGCGCACGCTCCAGATGGCGATGGGCGGTCTGCGCGAACTGTCGGTGATCCAGACCCCGCCGGTCGATCGGCTTGCGGTGCGCACCTATGTGATGCCGTGGGACCCGGTGGTGCTGCGCGAGGCGTTGCTGCGCGAACATTATCGTGGCGGGCAGAGCTTCCTGGTCACCCCGCGCATCGCCGACCTGCCCGACATCGAGGATTACCTCCGCCGCGAGGTGCCGGAGATCCGCTACGTCGTCGCGCACGGGCAGATGGCACCGACCGAGGTCGAGGAACGGATGTCGGCCTTCTACGACAAGAAGTTCGAGGTGCTGGTCTCGACCACGATCATCGAGAGCGGGATCGACATTCCCTCCGCGAACACGATGATCGTCAACCGCGCCGATCGCTTCGGCCTCGCGCAGCTCTACCAGCTCCGCGGCCGGGTCGGCCGGTCGAAGACGCGCGCCTATGCCTATATGGTCGCCCCGCCCGAGCGGCAGATGACCGAGGCGGCGGAAAAGCGACTCAAGGTGCTGAGCGATCTCGATACCTTGGGCGCCGGGTTCCAGCTCGCCAGCCACGATCTCGACATTCGTGGTGCCGGCAATCTGCTCGGCGACGAACAATCGGGACACATCAAGGAGGTCGGCTACGAACTGTACCAGTCGATGCTGGAGGAAGCGATCCTCGAGGCCAAGGCCGGCGGGCTGCGCGAGCGCCAGCGCGACTTCTCGCCGCAGATCAGCGTCGACGCCCCGATCCTGATCCCCGAGGATTATGTCCCCGACCTCGACCTGCGCATGGGCCTCTATCGCCGCCTCAACGAGGTCGATGAGGTGCAGGGGCTCAACGCCTTCGCTGCCGAGATGATCGACCGCTTCGGTCCGCTGCCCGAGGCGACCGATAATCTGGTCAAGATCATGGAGATCAAGCTCAACGCCAAGAAGGCGTGCGTGTCGAAGCTCGACGTCGGGCCGAAGGGCGCGCTGGTCGCCTTCCACGACGACAAGCCACCGAACGTCGCCGGGCTGCTCGCCTATGTCGAGAAGCTCGGCGGCATCGCCAAGCTACGCCCCGACAGCAAGCTGGCGCTGACGCGGGTGTGGGCCGATCCGAAGGCGCGGCTGCACGGTGCGCTGCAACTGTCTAAGGGGCTGGCGAAGGCGGCGGGGTAATGCGCTTCTCGTCACCCCGGACTTGATCCGGGGTCCCGCTTCACGACGGTGGCCTTCAGCTGCTGTGGTCGGAGATGATCTTCCAGCCGTCCTTGCGCCGCTCGAACAACAGCGTCGTCAAGCCGGATTGCGGCGCGCCCGAAGCCGGGGTCAGCGTCCAGCGCGCGACGTGAAGGACGTGGACCGCGCTGAGCGCGCGCCACGCCATCGGCTGGAACGTGAGCTTCCCGCGCGTGTTGCCGCCATTGGCAAAGCTTCGCGCATAGCGTTCGGCGATCGCTGCCTTTCCGCGCACCACCTTGTCGCCTGCGACATAGACCGCGTCGGGCGCATAAATGGCGGTGAAGCGGGCGAGGTTGCCCGCGTTCCAGCCCGCCGCGCTATCCGCCATCGCCGCGTCGATCGCCGCTTGCGGTGTCGCGGCCGCCGCGGCGGCGATCAGGATCGGAACGATCGGCATCATGTCACTTCCCCTTGCCCGCGCCGCTGCGCACCAGCGCGATCAGAGCGGCATCGTCGAGCGGGCCCGCACACAAAAACCCCTGATAGAAGGTACAGCCGCGCGCCGCGAGCAACAGCCGCTGCGCCTCGGTTTCGACGCCCTCCGCGATCGTCTCGAGCCCGAGACCGTCAGCGATCGACAACACGCCCTGCAACACCACGCGGTTGCGCGCATCGCTGACCGCGGCTTGCGTCAGGCTGCGATCGATCTTGATATAATCGAGCGGCAGCGACGCGACATAGGACAGGCTGGAATAACCGGTGCCGAAATCGTCGAGCGCAACGCGGCAGCCCGCCGCGCGCAGTGCCGCCAGCGCGACTCCCGCGGCCCGCAGGTTGTCGATCATCGCCCCCTCGGTCACTTCGGCGGTGACGCGCCCCGGCGCGATCCCGGCTTCGTGGACGCGGGCGAGGAAGCGGCTGACGAACGGCGCGCGTGAGAGATCGGTGGCGGTGACGTTGACCGCGATCCGCAATCCCGACAGCAGATCGGGCCATTCCGCGGCGCGCCGGAGCGCCAATGCCTGGACGTGATCCGACAGCGCCACGCCCAGCCCGGCGCGATCCGCGGCGGCCAGCAACGTCTCCGCGCCCAGCTCACCCAGCCGCGGATGATGCCAGCGTGCCAGCGCCTCGACGCCGACGATCCGGCCATCGATCAGATGCACCTGCGGCTGGAAGCGGACGTCGATCTCCTGCCGCTCCATCGCACGATGCAGGTCGGCCGCGAGCGCGGCGATCGGCACGCCGCTCCCCTCCGTGGCGACGCGTGTCGTCACCCCCTCGCTGGCGCGCGCGTGCGCGAGCGCCTCGGCGGCGCGGCGGAGCAGATGGTCGAGCGCTTCTTGGTCGGTACGCCGTGCGACGCCGATCCGCGCGCCGAGATGGATCGTCTCGTTTCCGATCGTGAACGGCTGTTCGAGCGCGCGTTCGACCGAATCGACCGCAGCGTCGCCGAGCCGCGCGTCACCCGCCACGACGATCGTGAAGGTCGCACCGCTGCGCACCGCCGCGCTGTGATAGTCGGCGAGCGCGTCGCTCAATCGCTCGTCGATCGCCGCGACCAGCTGGTCGCCGGTCATCCGGCCGTAGGCGGCGTTGACGATCTCGAAACTGGTCGGCGCGGCGGTGATCGCGGTCACGCCGTCGTCGGCGGACGACATCAATTGCAGCTGTTCCGCGCTCGCGGTTCGCTCGCCCCTACGGCGCCCGGCGGCGCGTTGCATGGTTCGTGTCTGACGCTCCATGCGCTGGAACGTAGGAGGTGGTTCGCGCGACGGCAATCCGATCTTGCCGGACGTTGAACGACTCAATAGCTTCACGCGTTGTGACGGCAATGATCCAGACCAGCAGCACGGCCGCGCCGCTCATCGATGGCTTTGGCCGTACCATCCGATACTTGCGGGTTTCGGTCACCGATCGTTGCGACCTGCGCTGTCGCTATTGCATGGCGGAGCACATGACGTTCCTGCCGCGCGAGAAGATCGCGACGCTCGAAGAGCTGGCGATCATTGCCGAGCGCTTCATCGCGCGCGGGGTCCGAAAGGTCCGCCTGTCGGGCGGCGAGCCCTTGGTGCGACGCGACGTGTTGCAGCTCGTCCAGCGGCTCGGGCGTCATGTCGGCGGCGCGCTCGACGAGTTGACGATGACGACCAACGGTACGCGGCTGCGCGATCATGCGGCGGCGTTGCGAGAAGCGGGGCTGCGCCGGCTCAACGTCAGCATGGACAGCCGCGATCCCGATCGCTTCCGCCACATCACGCGACACGGCGACGTCGCGCAGGTGCTCGACGGGATCGCCGCCGCGCGGGACGCCGGGCTTGCGGTCAAGATCAACATGGTCGCGCTGAAGGGTGTCAACGAGGACGAGATCGCGACGATGCTCGCCTGGTGTGTCGGGGAGGGGCACGACCTGACCCTCATCGAAACCATGCCGATGGGTGCGATCGACGAGGATCGCACCGATCGCTTCCTGCCGCTGACGGTCGTGAAGGAGCGGCTCGATGCGCGCTTTTCGCTGGCGCGCGATGCGGCGCAAACCGGCGGGCCGGCGCGTTACTGGCGCGTCGACGGCAGTACGACGCGGCTGGGGCTGATCTCGCCGCTGACGCAGAATTTCTGCGACGGCTGCAACCGTGTGCGCCTGACCACCGAGGGGCGGCTGTACACCTGCCTCGGCCACGACGATCACCGCGACCTGCGCGCCGCACTGCGCGACGGCGGGGTGGACGCCCTCGATGCGGCAATTGAGGATGCGCTGACCACCAAGCCGAAGCGCCACGATTTCCGGATCGGGCGCGGCGATGCGCCTGCGGTCGCGCGGCATATGAGCGTCACCGGCGGATGAGCCTCTATCCCCGGCGGGCGCTGGTCGCCTCGCCCACCGCCCCGGCGCAGGCCGCGCGCGCCGAACTGGCCGATGCTTGGGACTGGTGCCCGCTCGAAGAGGCGGATCTGGTCGTCGCGCTGGGCGGCGACGGCTTCATGCTCCAGACGCTGCACCTGCTGCTCGAACGGCGCCGGGCGATCGTGCCGGTGTTCGGGATGAACCTCGGGACGGTCGGGTTCCTGATGAACGAATGGCGGCGCCACGATCTCGACGGACGGATCGAGCGCGCGCGCGCGTTCAAGGTCACGCCGCTGACCGCCACCGCGACCGGCTTCGACGGCGGCGTGCATACCCTGCCCGCGATCAACGAAGTGTCGTTGCTGCGCGAGACGCGGCAGACCGCCAGGCTGGAAGTGCGGGTCAACGATCGCGTCGTGCTGGAGGAATTGTCCTGCGACGGCATCCTCGTCGCCACGCCCGCGGGGTCGACGGCGTACAATCTGTCGGCGCACGGTCCGATCCTCCCGCTCGGTTCGCAGATGCTCGCGCTGACCCCGATCAGCGCGTTTCGCCCGCGGCGGTGGCGCGGCGCGATCCTGCCCGACAAGACGCGCGTGTCGCTGCGCGTGCTGGAGGCCGGCAAGCGCCCCGTCTCGGCGGTCGCGGACCAGCGCGAGATCCGCAACGTCGCGCAGGTCGACATCGCGATGGACCGCGCGCGCGAGCTGACGTTGTTGTTCGATCCGGAGCATGCGCTCGACGATCGCATCACCATGGAGCAGTTCGTCGCATAAGTCGCAAAGATGAAATAAGGGTCTTGCGCGGTCAAAATCCCGCTTTATAGACCCCCTCCACGACGTTGAACGACGTTCCCTGATAGCTCAGCGGTAGAGCTCTCGACTGTTAATCGAGCGGCCGTAGGTTCGAATCCTACTCAGGGAGCCACCTCTTTCCGGCAATGCGGAGATCGAGGGGTTCGGGCGTTTCGTGGCCTTTATTCGCACCGGAAATTGCCACGGATCGGCCGGTTCACGGCTTCTCCTGACACCGGAGCGATTTCGTTCATCGCACGTTCCACTCATCTCGGCTATGCGACGGCTCGTCGCACCGCCCGGGTGCGTTGGAGAGTACGCCATGATGATGAAGTTCGGTCGCTCGGCGATGGTGGTGGCCCTGGCGGCCAGCACGACGCTGGTCGCGGCCTGCGCGACCGAGACTGCCTATCGGCCCGCCACCGGCAGCGGCTTTTACCGCACCGGCTATAGCGACCTGCGGATCGAACCGAACCGCTATCGCGTGACCTTCGCCGGCAACACCGTCACCGATCGTGACGTGGTCGAGCGCTACCTGCTGTTCCGTTCTGCCGAGCTGACGCTGCAGAACGGCTACGACTATTTCGTGATGGCCGATCGCGATACCGATCGTCAGGCGCGTACCTATTCGACGCCCGGCTTCGGCGGCGGCTGGGGCCCGGGCTTCGGCGCGTTCGGCGGCGGCCTGTGGGGTCCGCGCTGGGGCTTCTACGGCCGCGGCTTCGGCTATCGCGCCTGGGACCCGTTCTGGGGTGGCCCGTGGGGCGGCTTCGGGGGTGGTCAGGACATTCGCACCGTCGATCGCTACGAAGCCTCGGCCGAGATCGTGATGTTCAAGGGCACGCCCGATCGCGGCAATGTCCGCGCCTTCAACGCCCGCGCGGTGGTCGATTCGATCGGCCCGACGATCCGGCTGCCCAAGGCGTCCTGACGCTCGCACGACCGGGGCATCGGTTCGGGTGACCGATGCCCCGTTTCCCTGCGATCAGTGCGGGGTAATGCCGAGCTCGACCCCGGTCTTGTCGTGGAGCGCGAAGCGGTCGACCAGATCGGCGCTGGCCTCGTTGTAACCGACGACCTCTACCAATGCGCCATCGCGCCTCAGCCGCGCGACGATCTTGTCGAGCGCGGCGACCGCCGAGATGTCCCAGAAGTGCGCCGCGGACACGTCGATCACGACCGCCCGCCCCTGCTCCGCCGCAAAGGCGCGCGTGAACAGGTCGACCGAAGCGAAGAAGATGTTACCGCGCACCCGGTAGCGAACCGGATCGCCGGGCTCGCGTGCGACCGCAAACATTCGCCGGACCTTGCCCGCGAAGAAGATCCCCGACAGCAGCACGCCCGCCGCCACGCCCTGTGCGAGATCGCGGGTCGCGACCACCACCGCCACCGTGACCAGCATCACGATCGACGAGGTCGGCGGATGCCGGCGCAGGTTGGGGATCGAATTCCAGCTGAACGTCCCGATCGACACCATCACCATCACCGCGACCAGCGCCGGCATCGGCACGCGCCCGACCACCGGCCCCAGCACCGCGAGCAGGAACAGCAGGAACGCGCCGGCGACGAACGTCGACAATCGCTTGCGCCCGCCCGAGGTGACGTTGATGACCGATTGCCCGATCATCGCGCATCCGCCCATTCCGCCGACCAGCGCGGCGGCCAGATTCGCCCCGCCCTGCCCCATACACTCGCGACGCTTGTCGCTGTCGGTATCGGTCATGTCGTCGACGATCTGCGCGGTCAGCATCGACTCGAGCAGGCCCACCGCCGCCATCGTCAGCGAATAGGGCAGAATGATCCGGAGCGTGTCGAGCGTCAGCGGCACCTGCGGAACGGTCAGCGACGGCAAACCCTCCGGCAGCCGCCCCATGTCACCGACGGTGCGCACCGGCAGGCCGAGCATGATCGCGAGCACCGTCAGCACGACGATCGCCACCAGCGGCGACGGAACCGCCTTCGTCACGCGCGGCAGCAGGTAGATGATCGCCAGCCCGCCCGCGACCAGTGCGTAGCTGTGCCAACTCACGCCGATCAGCTGCGGCAGCTGCGCCATGAAGATCAGGATCGCCAGCGCGTTGACGAAACCGGTGATGACCGAGCGCGAGACGAACTGCATCAGCAGGTCGAGCCGCAGCAGCCCCGCGACGATCTGGATGCCCCCCATCAGGATCGTCGCGGCAAACAGATAGTCGACGCCATGGTCGCGCACCAGCGGCGTAACGACGACCGCGACCGCGGCGGTCGCGGCGGAGATCATCGCCGGGCGGCCACCAAGCAGCGAGATCGTGAGCGCAATCGCGATCGAGGCATAAAGCCCGACGCGCGGGTCGACGCCGGCGATGATCGAAAAGCCGATCGCCTCGGGGATCAGCGCGAGCGCGACGACCACGCCGGCGAGGATTTCGCGGCGCGCCTCGCCCGCATCCGCGCACCACGCGGATCGAAAACGGTAAGTGATGTTGGTCATGAGCCTGTTGAAACCACGACACGCATCGGCGTCCGCACGGGACGCTGTAAGTCAGAACGATACGTGCAGGTTGCCCGGCGGATCGGCGGCCGGGATAGCCACCCGGATTTGCACCGGGTCCATGCGGATGCCGGTGCCTTTAGGCGCGTTCGGGCGGTCGGGGCAAGAGGGCGAAGCACACTAGCGGTCGCCCCGGAATTGATCCGGGGCCCCGCTTCTACCGTGCGCGAGATGAGAAAGCGGGATCCCGGATCAAGGCTCCGCTGAGCTTGCCGACGGGTCCGGGATGACGTTTGATGGACGCCCGCCTTACCTCACGCCGCGCCGTGGCAATGCTTGTACTTGCGCCCGGAGCCGCACGGGCACGGCGCGTTGCGGCTGACCAGACCCTCCCAGCTCGCCGGATCGTCGCCAAGATCGGCGGCGGTCGGCTGCGGGATCTGCAGCGGCGGGATCGTCGTCGTCACCAGCCCGCGCGTACCCGCGTCGATGTCATTGGAATTGTCCTCGCCGGTGAACGGGTCGAAGTGCGTGGTGATGAAGTCCGGCAAATCGGGCAGCGGCGGCGGCGCCTGCATCTGGAACTGCGCGAAGGCGATCGTCCGCGTCACGTCCTCACGGATCGCGTCGAGCATCCGCTGGAAGAGGTTAAACGCCTCCTGCTTATACTCGTTGATCGGCGTCTTCTGCGCATAGGCGCGCAGGTGGACGACCTGACGCAGTGCGTCGAGCATCGCGAGATGCTCCTTCCAGTGATGGTCGAGATTCTGGAGGAGGATCGACTTCTCGACCTGCGTCCAGGTCGCGGTGTCCAGCTCGGCGGCTTTGGCCTCGACCATCGCGTCGGCTTCGGCGAGAACCCGCTCGGTGACGATCTCGGGATCGAGCGCATCCTCGTTGAGCCAGTCGTCGATCGGCGGGGCAATGTTGAGCACCTCGGCGAGCCGCGTCTTCATCCCCTCGACATCCCATTGTTCGGGATAGGAATTGGGCGGGCATGCCTCGCCGACGATTGCATTGACCGTCTCGGCGCGCATATCGGTCACCACGTCGCCGACCGTATCGGCATCCATGATGTCGGCGCGCTGCTCGTAGATTACCTTGCGCTGATCGTTCATCACGTCGTCATATTCGACGACCTGCTTGCGGATGTCGTAGTTGCGCGCCTCGACCTTCTTCTGCGCGGTCTCGATCGCCTTGGTCAGCCACTTGCTGCCGATCGCCTCGCCATCGTTGATGTTGTTGCGCATCATCTTGGCGAAGAGCGTATCGGGTCCGAAAATACGCAGCAGATCGTCGTCGAGCGACAGATAGAAGCGGCTGAGACCCGGATCGCCCTGCCGGCCCGAACGACCGCGTAGCTGGTTGTCGATCCGACGGCTCTCGTGTCGCTCGGTCGCGAGCACGAACAGGCCGCCGGCCTCCAGCACCTTCTGCTTCTCGACCGCGATCTCGGCGCGGATCTGCTCGATCGCCGCCTCGCGCTCCGGCCCCCCGGGCATCCCGGCGAGTTCGTCCTCGACGCGCATCTCGAGGTTGCCGCCGAGCTGGATGTCGGTGCCGCGGCCCGCCATGTTGGTGGCGATCGTCACCGCGCCGAGCCGTCCGGCCTGCGCGACGATATGCGCCTCGCGCTCGTGATAGCGCGCATTGAGCACCGAGTGATCGACGCCTTCCTGCCGCAGGAACTCGCTCAGCAACTCGGATTTTTCGATCGACACCGTGCCGACCAGCACCGGCTGGCCCGTCTCGGCATGTTCGCGGATCTTCTTGGCGATCGCGCGGAACTTGTCCTGCGTGTCCTTGTAGAATTCGTCCTCTTCGTCGACGCGGTGCACCGGCTTGTTGGTCGGGATCGTGACGACGTTCATCTTGTAGATGTCATAGAATTCCGCGGCCTCGGTCGCGGCGGTGCCGGTCATCCCCGCCAGCTTCGGGTACATGCGGAAATAGTTCTGGAAGGTGATCGAGGCCATCGTCTGGTTCTCGGGCTCGATCTGCACGCCCTCCTTCGCCTCGACCGCCTGATGCAGACCGTCCGACCAACGGCGCCCGTCCATCATGCGCCCGGTAAACTCGTCGATGATGACGACCTTGCCATCCTTGACGATATAGTCGGTGTCGCGCTTGAACATCGCGTTCGCACGCAGCGCCTGGTTCAGGTGGTGGACGACCTGCGTGTTCTCAAAGTCGTACAGGTTCGCGCCCTGCAACAGCCCGGCGGCCTCGAGCATCCGCTCGGCGCGCTCCGTCCCGTCTTCGGTCAGGACGATCGACTTCTGCTTCTCGTCCTTCTCGTAATCCTCCTCGGTCAGCTGCTTCACGATCGCGTCGACGCCGATGTACAGCTCGGACTTGTCGTCGGTCGGGCCGGAGATGATGAGCGGGGTGCGCGCCTCGTCGATCAGCACCGAGTCGACCTCGTCGACGATCGCCATCGCGAACGCGCGCTGCACCATCTGGCTGCGCTCATACTTCATGTTGTCGCGCAAATAGTCGAAGCCGAATTCGTTGTTCGTGCCATAGGTTATGTCGGCGGCGTAGGCGTTGCGGCGCTCTTCGTCCGACAGGTTCGGCACGATCACCCCGGTGGTCAGCCCGAGGAAACGGTAGACGCGGCCCATCCAGTCGGCGTCGCGGCTGGCGAGATAGTCGTTGACGGTGATGACGTGGACGCCCTCACCCGGAAGCGCGTTGAGATAGGTGGCGAGCGTCGCGACCAGCGTCTTGCCCTCGCCGGTGCGCATCTCGGCGATCTCGCCGCGATGAAGCACGATGCCACCGATCATCTGCACGTCATAGTGACGCTGCCCCAGCACGCGCTTGGCCGCCTCGCGCACGGTCGCGAACGCCTCGGGGAGCAACTGGTCGAGCGTCTCGCCGTTCGCCAGCCGTTCGCGGAACAGCACCGTCTGATGGGACAGCGTGGCGTCGTCCATGGCCTGCAGCGTCGGCTCGAACGAGGCGATCTTGGCGAGGATCGGGTTGAGCGACTTGACGTAACGGTCGTTGGACGAACCGAAGAGCGATTTGGCAATACCGCCGAACATGGGCGTGATCCTGTATCTGGAAACGGCGCGGCGGCACCAGTGTCGGGCGGCCGCGCGGAAATAAGTGGCGTGACGAAACTGACGCCGCGCTATTCGCGCCGGCGACCCGCGAAGATCGGCTCGACCGCGACCAGCGCCAGAACGCGCAATTGCGGCGCACCGCTGCTGTCCACGAGTGTTGCACGCGGTTGCGCGGGACGGGTGGCAAGGCGGCGCGCGGCGGAGGCGATCGCTGCGGCCTTCACCTGCTGCGCTACCGCTTGGGCAACCTGCGGCTGACGCGCCGCTGCCCCGACGCCGGTCAGCGCGGAAAGCAACGCGGAAAGGATGAGCAGCAGATTCACGACGCCGGACATAGGATGCACGCGCGGGCACGTCCACCGCCCCCACGCGGGTAAACCATCAATTTGACGGCGGAAGCAACGTCGTCCACTCGGCCACAAGGACCCGCGCCGCCTTGTTCACGCCATCCTTGTCTCGCGCCGGGATAAAGTGTTGACCGGAGTCGCACGCCGTCGGCCTCGGATACTTCTTCGCTTCTTCCGCCCACTCGCCGCTTATCGCCACCGTGCAGTTCGTTGGCACGCCACTCGCGTCGACCGTCTGCCGCGCCTCCCGCATCGACAACAGGCGACTCCCGACCGGTACGGCAGGCATCGGCGGCGGGGTGTCGCCGTTGCGGATCACGAAATCCGATCGCATCCGAAAGCGCCCGGCCACTTTCAGGCTTGCGCGCAAGCCGGCCGGGTTGAAGCCGGAACCGCCGCATCTGGTCAGATCGCCCGTTTGCGGTTTGCCATCCGCGATGATCTCGCACCCCGCGATGGTGTCGTCCGCGGCGATCGTCATGATCGTGGCGAAATCAACCGGCCCAGACGGTTGTCGATTGTCGCCGTCTTCCGGCAGCACCCAGCGGATCGGAAAAGTCACCTCACTCGCGATCGCCCGGTCCTTCGCGTCGCGGGCCGGCGTGAACCGGCCCCTCGCCAGGATCAAGTCACACGTGCCCTTTTCCAGCGTCGGTGATCCGATCGAGATGTCGATACGGCATCCCGTCGGGTGCCCGGTCGCGTCCACCGCGACGATCGCGACCACCCGCCCCTGCTCGCCGGCGCGGATCGCCGCCGGCGGATAATTGTCGGCACCGATTTATTCGACGACATCCACCGGCACCGCTTCCTTCACCATGCGCGGCGCGTCCTTGCCCGCCACCGGCACCGCCACTGCCGCCACAAACAGCGCCGCCACCCACTCCTTGAACCGCATCGCGTCACCATCCCCCTTTGCGTGCCCCGGCGGCAAAGCTAAGGCGACGCCATGTCGACGTCCATCTCCCCGCTCGCCACGCCGTTCCCCGAAATGGCGACCATCGCCGGTGTCACGCTGCGCGTCGCCCGCGCGCGCTACAAGGAATGGGACCGCACCGATCTGACCTTCGCCGAGCTGGCGCCGGGCACCACCGTCGCGGGCGTGCTGACGCAAAGCAAATGCCCCTCGCCCGAGGTCGAATGGTGCCGCAAGGCGCTGGTGCTCGGCGAGGCGCGCGCGCTGGTCGTCAACGCCGGCAACTCCAACGCCTTCACCGGCCATCGCGGGCGCGAGGCGGTCGAGGCGATCGCCGCGCAGACCGCGCAGGCGCTCGGCTGCCGCCCATCGGACGTGTTCGTCGCCTCGACCGGGGTGATCGGCGTGCCGCTGCCGATCGACAAGGCGCAGGCCGGGCTCGCCGCCGCCTTCGCCGCGCCGGAAGCGGACTGGCGCGCCGCGGCGGAGACGATCGGCACCACCGACACCTACGCCAAGGGCGCGAGCGCGACCGCGGTGGTCGACGGCCGCACGATCACGATCGCCGCGATCATCAAGGGCTCGGGGATGATCGCGCCCGACATGGCGACGATGCTCGGCTTCATCTTCACCGACGCCGCGGTCGAGGCACCGTTTCTGCAGGCGGCGCTGTCGGCGGCCAACACGCGCACCTTCTCGTGCATTACCGTCGACGGCGACACCTCGACCAGCGACACGGTGCTGGCGTTCGCGACCGGTGCGGCGGGCAACACGCCGCTTTCCGGTGACGACAGCGACGGTGCGGACGCGTTCCGCGCGGCGCTGGCCGATGTCTGCCGCCAACTCGCGCTGCTGGTGGTCCGCGACGGCGAGGGTGCGACCAAACTGATCGAGGTGACCATCGAGGGCGCGGAAAGCGACCGCTCGGCGCATCGCATCGCGATGTCGATCGCCAACTCGCCGCTGGTCAAGACCGCGATCGCGGGCGAGGACGCCAATTGGGGCCGGGTCGTGATGGCGGTCGGCAAGGCCGGCGAACCCGCCGAGCGCGACCGGCTGGCGATCCGCTTCGGCGCGACGCAGGTGGCGGAGGCGGGCCTCGCGGTGACCGGCTATGACGAGGCGCCGGTCGCCGCGCATCTGAAGGGACAGGAGGTCGAGATCGGGGTCGACCTTGGGTTCGGCGACGGCCGCGCCACGGTGTGGACCTGCGACCTGACCCACGGCTACATCTCGATCAACGCCGATTACCGGAGCTAGGCCGCGCGATGCTGACGATCTGGGGCCGACTCAATTCGCACAACGTCAAGAAGGTCGTCTGGCTCGCCGAGGAGCTGGGGCTGACCTACCAGCGCCACGATATCGGCGGTGCGTTCGGGATGGACAGCGCCTATCTGGCGAAGAACCCCAATGCGCTGATCCCGACGATCGAGGACGGCGACGTCGTGCTGTGGGAGTCGAACGCGATCCTGCGCTACCTGGCGGCGCGGCACGGCGGCGACACGCTATGGCCCGCCGATCCGGTGCAGCGCGCGCTGGCGGATCGCTGGATGGACTGGCAGTTCGGCTATGCCGAGGCGCAGCGACCGGCGTTCCATGGCCTCGTCCGCCGATCGCCCGAGCAGCGCGACGCTGCGGCGATCGAGCAGGCGACGGAAGCGTGCAACCGGATGATGACCGTGCTCGAAGCGACGCTGGCGACACAGAAGTGGCTGTCGGGCGACACTTTCGGCCTCGGCGACGTGCCGATGGGCGTGTACGCGCATACCTACTTCGCGCTCGGGCTGGCGCGCGGGCCGGTGCCGCATGTCGCGGACTGGTACGAGCGGCTCAAGACCCGGCCGGGCTATGCCGCGAACGTGATGATCCCGCTGACATAGTGACGTTCCTGTCGCGGATCTTACGATATCGTTCGTCATGGCAAGCGTAGCGAAGCAATCCAGTGCCGGGCCAAGACGCGCTGCATTGCTTCGCACCGCTCGCAATGACGCGCCGTTCACTCAGGCGCGGTGCGGATCACCTCGGCCACCTGAACCTGATCGACCAACAGGCTCCGATGCCACATGCTCATATGTCCGAAGCCCGGCAGGCTGAAGGGCGACCGTTGCGCGTCAGGCAACATCTCCCGCGCGATCAACCGAATTCGGTAAGCCGTGCCATATCGCCGCGGAACGACCTTTGCGATATCGCTCTTTTCGTCGATCGCCAGCCAGTAGACCTTTGGCTCGGACGCTAATCGCCGCCGCGCCTCGTCATAGCTTCGCGCGCCCTCGACGAACCGCGAACCTTCGAATTCGTCGATCCACACGCCGTCATAGGATCGGGCAGCGCGAAAGCGGCGGCAGTCGCGATCCGGACCGCGGCTCACGGTCACCACCCCGCCAGATCGTTCCTCGCGCCGACACACCGACGCGACGGCGGGCGACGGAACAGCGGCGGCGCCCTGTATGAACAGCAGCGCCGCCAGCAGCATCAGCCCAGCTCACCCTCAAGCCATGCCTTCAGCCGCCCCTTCGGCTCGGCACCGACCTTGGTCGCCGCCGGCACGCCGCCCTTGAACAGAATCATCGTCGGAATGCCGCGCACACCATACTGACCCGGCGCATCGGGGTTTTCGTCGATGTTGAGCTTGGCGATCGTCACCTGCTCGCCCAGTTCCTCGCTGATCTCCTCCAGCGACGGGCCGATCATCTTGCACGGCCCGCACCACTCCGCCCAGAAATCGACCAGCACCGGCTTGTCGGCGGACAGCACGTCGGTCTGGAAGCTGGCGTCGGTGATCTTCTTGGTGGCCATGTCATTCTCCTTGAATGGATTGAAATTAGGGTCCCGGGTGCCCCCGCTCAACCACCCGCGGCCAAGCTTTGCTCCGGGCCGGAGAAGCGCCGCTTGACGGGATCGAGCAGCGCGGCGGGCAAGTCGATCAATCGCGGCCCCGCGGTGTAGAGCAACGCCACCTCGATGCGGGCCTCGGGGAAGATCACCTCCAGCGCGGCATGATAGGCGGCCATCTGGCGCAAATGATAGTCCGGCACCGTATCGATGCCGTCGGGCACGCTCCGCCCGGTCTTGAAGTCGATCGCGCGCACCACGCCGTCGCCGATCAGCAACCGGTCGATCGTCCCGGAAATCACGCGCCCGGTGGGCAAGGTCGCGGCAATCGGCGCCTCGGCAAGCGCGGCCGGACCGAACAAGTCGGCGTAGTCGCGATTCTCCAGCACCGCCAGCACCGGCGCGATCACCGCGCCGGGATCATCGACACCGCGCGTCGCGAGCCAGCGTCGCGCGGCTTCCTCGCGCACAGCCGGTGCCAGCGGCGGAAGGCGCTCGAACAAGGCGTGCATCAACGTGCCGCGCTCCGCCGCGTCGCGCGCAGCCGGCGCGGGCGGCGCATCGCTCACCGCATCGTCGCCCACCGACGATGGCGTCAGCGGACGCGGCGGCTTGGCATCTTCGGGCGCAGGGCGACGCGCCCAATCGGGAAGCGCCACCGCACCTTCGTCGGCGTCACGCATCCCGTCCTTCGTCGCGACCGGCGCGGCGGGTCGCCGCCCGGCGAACACCCGCTCGCCCTCGCCGCCGACCCCCAGCGCGTCGAGCGTGCGCGCGGCGGCCGCATACCAGCTCGATTCCGGCGACACGCCCTGCCATTTGGCGCTCAGCGAGCCGGCGATCACCAGCCGCTCCTCGGCACGCGTCGCGGCGACATAGAACAGCCGCCAATGCTCCTGCCGCTCGCGTTCCTCGACCTGCGCCATCGCGGCATCGATCGCGCCGGCCCGCTCGGCGGTACGCGGGCGAAAGACCGGGATCGGCTTCTCCATCCCCTCCGGCGTCCACATCAACGTCGAGCGGGGGGAAGCGTCGGGATCGGCGGTGGCATCGGCGAGGATCACCAGCGGCGCCTGCAAGCCCTTCGCCCCATGCGCGGTCATCACGCGCACCGCATCCAGCGGCGCAGCGGCGTCGCGTACGATCTCGACATCGTCGCGTTCGAACCAGTCGAGAAAGCGCTGCAAGGACGGCGTCGACCCGGTCTCGAAATCAAGTGCGGCGTTGAGCAATTCCTCGATCGGGTCGCGCGCTTCCTCGCCGAGCCGCGCCAGCAACTTGCGCCGTCCGTCGAGCGGCCCCGACAGCAACATCTCCAGGAACCGGTACGGCGTGTCGAAGTCGGCGCTGGCGAGCAGCGCCGCCAGTTCGGCGATGTGCGCCGCATGGTGCCGCGACAGGTGTCGCCACAGCGATCCCTGTCGCTCGACCGCGCGCATCATCAGCTCGTCCTGCGTCCAGCCGATCAGCGGCGACACCAGCAGGCTGGCAAGGCTCAGATCGTCGTCGGGCTGAAGCACGAAGCGCACCGCCGCAAGCAGATCCTGCACCGCCAGCGGCGCGGACAGCCGAAGTCGATCGACCCCCGCCACGGGCACGCCCTCGGCATAAAGCCGCGCCACGAGCAATTGTGCCAGCTCGCCGCGGCGCTTGACGAGGATCATCACATCCTCCGGGCGCAGGCGGCGGCCCTTGCTTTCCAGCATCAGCCCGCCGTGTTCGAGCGGACCCAGCCACCGCTTTACCGCCTGCGCGATCCGCGTCGCGTTGGCGCGGACCGCATCGTCGATCCAGCCTTCCTCGCCGCCATCCTCCGCCTCGGTGGCGCCCGCCGCGACCGGCGGCCACAGCACGACCGCGCCGGGGCCGGTGACGCGGCTGGCGTGCGGCGGAATGTCCTCCGCCGCGCCCAGCCCCGCCGCACCGACCGTCGCGATCGCCTGATCCACGAACTCCAGCACCGGCGCGGTCGACCGGAACGAGTCGGTCAGCGACAGCCGGTCGAAGGGCAGCCCGCGCTCGTGATCGGGCATCAGGTCGTCGCCTTCGACATCCCGTGCCCGCTCCGCAAAATAGCGTTCGGCGGCGAGGAAGTTGATCGGATCGGTGCCCTGAAAGCCGAAGATCGCCTGCTTCAGATCGCCGACCGTGAACAAGGTCCGCACCGACGGCGCATAGACGCCGCGCCCGACGAAATATTCATCCACCAGCGCGCGGATGATCGTCCATTGCGCGACATTGGTGTCCTGCGCCTCGTCGACCAGCACATGTTCGGTGATCTGGTCGAGCTTGTAGCGGATCCATTCGCCGATCCCCTCCTGCCGCAACAGCGCGACCGCCGCGTCGATCAGGTCGTTGAAATCGACCGCGCCGCTGTGCCGCTTGGCCGCGGCATAGCCGCGCGCATAGTCGCGCCCGACCTCCAGCGCGGCACCCAGCCGGTCGGCATAGGCCGCACGCACGCGCAGCGACAGCAACTCGCCGCACCAGCCGTGCATCCGCATCGCATGGTCGGCGTAATCGGGATCGGCCGGCGCGCGCCCCTTGCCGAACGACAGCGGATCGCCGTCCTTCTTCGCCCAGACCCCGTGCAGTCGATCCAGCGTCGCGGCGCGTTCCTCGACGCCCGCGGCCAGCCACGCGCCGATCGCCTCGGCGCGGTCGATCCCGCTCTTCGTGCCCCAGCCGCGGTTCTGCGCGGCGATGGTGTCGAGCGTCGCGCGATCAATCGCAGCGTCGTCGCACGCGTCGCGGATGTGCGCGGCGACGTCGCCGAGCGGCAGGCCGAGTTGCGTCCGGATGAACGGTTTGATCCCGGCGGGCAACGCCTCCAACGCGTCATGGGCGCGCGCGCAATCGGCGAGGAACTGCTCCGCCCCTTGTTCACCGAGCCGGACGCTCAGCGCGCCGATCGTCTCGACCGGGCGGGTGCGACCTTCGCGTTCAGCCGACACCAGCAGATCGGAGAGCGCCTGCCGGCGGAGCAGCGCTTCCTCGCGCGGCTCGATCGGGCGGAAGCCGGGAACCAGCCCGGCCTCGATCGGAAAGGCCGCGAGCAATCCCTGGCAGAAGCCGTGGATCGTCTGGATGCGCAGCCCCCCGCCCGGCGCGTCGAGCACGCGGGCGAACAGCGTGCGCGCGCGGGCGATCATTGCCGGACTTAGACGTTCGCCGAGCGCCGCAAGATCGGCGGCCAATTCCGTGTCCGGCATCCGCACCCAGGCGGCGAGCTGGCGATTGACCCGCGCCGCCATCTCCGCCGCGCCCGCCTTGGTGAAGGTCAGGCACAGGATCGCGCCCGGCTCGACATCGCGCAGCAACAGGCGGAACACGCGCGCGGCGAGCACCTGCGTCTTGCCGGTCCCCGCGGAGGCGGACAGCCAGACATGCGCCTCCGGCCGGCTGGCACGAAGCTGCGCATCCTTGAGTGGCGGCAGCGGAGTGACGGCGCGGGGCGTCACGACGCGAATCCTCCCGTCATCCCCGCGCCCCTCCCGTCATCCCCGCGAAGGCGGGGATCCAGAACCCCGGACCTCCGCGATAAGCGCGACACGTTCGCCCGTCCGGCTTGCCGCCTCGCGCGTCAGACATCGCGGCCATACCATTCGTCACGCCGCATCAATTGATCGTACTCCGCAAACGGCGCGAACTCCGGGTGCAGCTTCGCGGTGAACGGTTCCTCACCGGTCAGCCAGCGCGCCGCGGCTTCGGCGAAGCTGTCGCGCGCGGCGCGGACGAAATCGTCGGTCATGATCCGCCCGCCCTTGCCCGCCGGATCGGCCGGGCTCGATACCGAACCGAACGTGTCGCCCTTTTTCGCGAGCGACCAATATTCGAACGCGCTCGCCTGGCCGGCCACGCCGTCGAATCCCCCGGCCTCCGCGATCGCGCCCAGCAGCCCGAGTTGCAGGTTGAACCCGCCGCGCACCGCCGCGACCGACGGAGCCTTCCCGGTCTTGTAATCGATGATACCGAGCCCGCCGTCAGGCATCCGATCGATGCGATCGAAGCGTCCCGTGAGGGCTATTCCGGAGAGGTCGATGGTACCGCGCCCCTCAACGGCGAGCACCGATCGTCCCCCGGCGCGATCGGCGAGCGTCCTGGCGGCGACCCATTCGAACGCCGCGACCAGCCGCGGCTGCCACAAGGCGCGGAGCAACGGGTGCGTCGCGGGATCGGCGAGCAGCGTCATCGCCCGCGGCAGCAGCTTGTCGGCATCGCACCCATCCTCACGCGCCCACGCCTCCAGCACCGCATGGACCGCGATGCCGCGCCACGCCGCGCTAGGATCGGCATCTACCGGATCCAGCGCGGAAAGTTTGAGGATGCGGCGCGCGTAAAAGGCGAAGGGGTCGGCCTTCAACCGGTCGACCTCGGTCACCGAAATCTGCCGCGGGCGCAGCCGTGCGGGCGGCATCGGCGCCGGTCGATCCGCGGGTTCCGGCACCCGCGCGCCGTCGAGCGCGCGCGCCCACGCGGCCAGCGTCCCGTCGCGCGGAAACCGCTCCCCGGTCATCGCCTCCAGCCGCAACCAGAAGCGCGAAGCAAGCGCCGGCGACCGCGCATCCCGCCGCGCACGTGTCAGCACCACCTGCTTCGCGCCGAGTGCCTGCCCGAAATCATGCGCCGCCACGCCGATCCCGCGGTCGAGCCCGGGCAGGCCCAGCTCGACCCGGACGCGCGGCGCAAGCCACGGATCAGGCGCGGGAAGCCCCGGCCACGTTCCTTCGTTCAGCCCGGACAGGATCATCAGATCGGCGCGTTGCAGCCGCGCTTCCATCAGCCCGTAGATCGCCAGACGCGCATGTCGCTCGCGCGGAAGGAGGCGGATCGCGATCTCGTCCATCAGCAGCCGCAGCAGCGGGGCGAACCCGGCGGGCGCGATCCGCTCCGGCCCGAGCGGCGCGTGCGCCTCCAGTCCGGTCAACAGATCCGCAGCTGCGCGCCCGGCCGGGCCGCGCCACGCTTCCTCGCCCGCCAGCACATCGGCCGCCTCGCGCAGGCACGCGACCAATGCCGGCAGCGTCGCGAACGCCGCGCCGAACCCACGTGCCAGCGGCTCCAGCAACGGACGCGCCGTCCGCCACCACTCGGCAGCGCGCGCATGGGCCGGCACCGCCGCGAGGTGACGGTCGATCCCGTCGAGCCCCGGTGCCGGTCGCGGTCCGCGCAACGCCCGGTCGAGCCGTCGCACGCCATCGAGCCACTCGGCACGCCCCTCGCCGAGCCGCACCAGCGGATGCTTGAGCAACGTCAGAAGCGCCATCGGCGCGAAATCCTGCGCCACCGCCTCGATGATCGCGGTCAGCAGCGTTCCCGGTGGCAGGATCGCGAGCGCGCGGCCCGCACTGTCGTCGACCTCGATATTCCAGCGCCGGCAATGCGCCGCGACGCGCCGCGCGAGCATCCGGTCGGGGGTGACCAGCGCTGCGGTCAGCCCCGGCGTCTCGACCGCCTCGCGCAGCTTGAGCGCGATCGCCTGCGCTTCCTCGGCCGGGGTCGCGAGCTCGACCGCCGTGACCCCGGTCAGCCGGCGGTCCGCGGCCTCAAGCCTCGTCCACTTGGCGGTGAAGCGCGCAGGTGCGAGGGCATTGGCGATCGCGCGCGCCCGGGCGGCGGTCGCATCATGCTCGCTCCCCGCGATCCAGCGCGACACTTCCTCGCGTGCCGCACCGATCCGTTCGAGCAGCAGCTTGAGATGGAATTGCGGATGCACCTCGATCGAACGCGCGCGCAGCCCCGTCACAGGATCCGGATCATGGGGACCGAGCGCGGCCCATTCCTCATCGGGAAGCGTGCGGTCGAGATCGGCGAAGACCACCATGCCGTGCGGCAGTTCCGCGACCGTGCGCAGCAAGCGCGCGACCGCGGGTGCAGGATCGGTGATCCCGGCGGCACAGATGAACTGGTCGGGCGGTGCGGCGCGCCACCGGGCGGTCTGCTGATCGAGCAACCGGATGCGACGCTCCGCAGCATCCATGACCCCCAGCCGGTCGCGCTCGGCCGGCCAGCGGTCGAGCAGGATGCGAAACAGGCGCAGCGAGGCTTCCCAATGATCGGACAGCCCCTCCCCCGGATCGATCGCCGCCAGCCGCGCCGGCGACACCTCTTCGACGATCAGCTGGTCGAGCGTCGCGGCAAGGTCGCCGGCCAACCGGACGGCCTCCGCCGCGTCGACGGGTCGGCCCGCCGCGGCGCGCTGCTCCTCGACCAGGCGCGCAAGGATCATCCGCCGGCGCAGCGGGTCGATCGCCGCCGGCAGTGGTGGCGTCGCATCGGCCGGATCAAGCGCCGCGCCGACCCCGTCGTCCAGTTCCTCGCCGCCCAGCGCGACGATCCGCGGCAAAAGCAGCGCACCGCCGCTCGCCCGCACGAACGCCTCGCGCACCGCGAGCCCGCCGCGATTGTTGGGGACCAACACCGTCCCCCGCGCCAGCGCCAGCCGGTCCCCGCCGAACCGCCGCAACAGCCCCGCGACCAGCGCATCGGCAAAGGCACGATGCGCAGGGATGGTATAGAGCCGCAGCCCCCGCTCCACCGGCGGGGTGGGGTCAACCATCCGCGAGCAGCGCCTCGGTTCGGGCGATCGCACGCGGCACGTTCACTTCCGACCACAATCCCTGGTGGACAAGGCCAAAGGCGCGTCCCGCCGCAATCGCGCGATCCCAGAAGACGTTCGTCGAGAACGGCCCTTGCGGCCAGTCGCGGATCAGCCGCGGCGAAACGATCTGCACGCCGGTGAACACGAACGGCGCGACACGACCGGGCTTGCGCCGCCCGCTGATCCGTCCATCGGCGGCAAGGTGGAAATCGCCCTGGCCGTTATGGTTGTGCGCGCGGGCATAGGGCACCATCAGCAGCAGCGCGTCCATCGAGGCATCGTCCCATCGATCGGCGAGCTGGCGGATCGCGTCGGTCGGGCCGTCGAGCCAGAGGTTGTCGCCATTGACGACGATGAACGGCTCCTCGCCCAGCAAGGGCAACGCACGCACGATCCCGCCGCCGGTTTCCAGTAACTGCGCGCGCTCGTCGGAGACGATCACCTCGATATCATGGACCCGGTGACGCAGATGGGCCTCCAGCGCATCGGCGAGGTAATGGACATTGACCACCGCACGCTCGACCCCGGCGGATCGCAGGCGATCGAAGACGTGATCGATCAACGCGCGCCCGCGCACCTCAACCAGCGGTTTGGGCCGCGTTGCCGTCAACGGACGCATCCGCTTCCCGACTCCCGCCGCCATCACCATCGCCGTGCGGGGCACGCGCGAGCCCGGATCGGGTCGGATATATTTCGGCCGGGTCACTTCAGTCCTCGCGCGTCGGCGAGCAGCAGCGGGTCACCGCGCCATTCGGGCGGTAGATTGTCGTCGAACCAGCGTGCGACTGGCGCCAGTGCCGGGTGGGTCAGGTCGCGTTCCAGATACGCCCAGACCCGCGGGCAGAGCGCGGCGTAGCGCGGCTTGCCGTCACGCTTCCACAATCGGGCGAAGATGCCGAGGATCTTGGCATTCCGCTGCGCGCCGAGCACATGATAGGCACGCAGGAAATCTTCGCCCTCGCCCGTGGCGGCGCGGTAACGCGCCAGCATCGCTTCCTCGATCGTGGGATCGACGTCACGGCGCGCATCCTGAAGCAGCGATACGAGATCGTAGGCAGGGTGTCCTGCCAGTGCGTCCTGAAAGTCGAGCAGACCGAGCGTTCGCTCGGGCCCGACCAGCATCAGGTTTTCGGCATGATAGTCGCGCAGCACCGTCACCGGCGTTTCACCGTCGACATGCTGCAGGACATCATCCCATGCCGCCCGGTAGCTATCCGCATCGACATCCGCGCCGATCGCGGAACAATACCATTCGACGAGCAGCCCCGCCTCGCGCTGCAACTCCGCGCGGTCATAGTCGCGCCACGGCCCCGCCGGGTGGGCGCGCAACGCGACAAGCAGGTCGATCGCGGCCCCATATAGCGTCACCGCTGCGTCCGGGTCGGCGTCGGCGGTCTCGCGCAGCCGCACGTCGCCGAAATCCTCGAGCAGCACCAACCCGCGCTCCAGATCGATCGCATGGATCGCGGGTGCGGCGAAGCCGTGCTCGGAAAGCCATTCGGCGACGGCGAGGAACGGGCGCGGATCCTCCTGTGGCGGCGGTGCGTCCATCAGGATCGCGCGGCAGGTGCCGGCATGGACACGAAAATACCGCCGGAACGACGCGTCGCCGGCCAGCGGCTCGATGCGACCCCCGCCCCATCCATGCGCGTCGAGAAAGGCGGGCGCAGCCGCCGGCGGAATCATCGTGGCCATCGCCCGTCCCAAGCGTCGGGCGCGGCCCAAGTCAAGCGACGCGCGCCATCGGGGGCCAGTCCGATGTCGAGCGACAGCGCATCGGGCCAGCGCCCCGCCCCCGCGCGCTCGGGCCATTCGATCAGCAGCGCCGCGTCGAGCCGCGCCTCGTCAAGTCCAAGCTCATCGACCTCGGAAGGATCGTCGAGCCGGTACAGATCGATGTGAAGCACCGACAGCCGCAGCTCCGGCGGGTCGTACGGCTGGACGATCGCGAAGGTCGGACTCGGCGCTTCCCCGGCCAGCCCGAGCGCGGCGAGCAATCCGCGCGCCAGCGTCGTCTTGCCCGCGCCCAGCCCGCCCGTCAGCGTCACCACATCGCCGGCCCGCAGCACCTCGGCCAATCGCGCTCCGGCCGCGGCGGTTGCGATCGCGTCCGCCAGACGCTCGTCGCCGCGCCTCATCGCCGCGGCAGCTCCACGGTGACGATCGTGCCGGTTTCCGGGGTGCTTTGCAGCGCGATCGTACCGCCATGCGCCTCGACGAATTGCTTGGCGAGCGGCAGACCTAGCCCGAGCGCCCGTTCGCCCGTGGTCGGCGTACCCTCGCCTGCGAAGCGGTCGAAAGCGCGGGACACCTGTTCGGCCGTCATACCAGGTCCGCTGTCGGTCACAACGATCCGCGCCCCGCGCGCGTTGCCGTCCACCGACAGCGCCACCTTGCCATGCTCGGGGGCGGCACCGATCGCACGCCGCAGCAGATGCTCGACGACCTCGCGGATGCGGCGCGCATCGCCGGTCAGCCGCCCGGCCGAGCGCTGCACCTCGACCGCCAGATCGATATGGTGCCGCCGCGCGGTGGCGCGCAACGCCTCAACCGCGGCGCGTGCCACCGCCGCTACGTCGATATCGGCGCGTTCCAGCGGGCGCGCCCCACTGTCGGTCGAGGTCAGATCGAGCACATCGTCGATCAGCAGGCCGAGGCGGTCGACCGAATCGAGGATCGCATCCAGATACGCAATGGCGTCCGCCGACAGATCGCCGGCATAACCGCCATGCAGCATCTCCGCGAACCCGCTGATCGACGTCAGCGGGGTACGCAGTTCGTAGCTCATGTTCGCGACGAACGCCGTTTTCACCTGGTCGGCGGCCTCCAGCGCGTCATTGCGCTCGCGCAACGCCTGTTCCATCGCGCGACTGTCGCTGATGTCGAGCATCGTGAAGAGGGCATTGCCATCGGGCAGCGGCACCGCCGCGAATTCGAACTGTCGCCCATCCGCCAGCGCGATATGCCCGGCACGTTGCTGCCGTTCGATCGTCGCCGTCCGCACCAGTTCGGCGATGGACCGTGCGCGACGCGGGTTCGACAGCTTGGGAGCGACCTTCTCCGCGATCACGTCGACGCGCGGGTGGCCGGTGAGGAACTCGTCATCCAGATCCCACAAGGCGCGGAAGCGATTGTTCCAGAGTTGCAGACGTCCGTCCGCGGAGAAAACACCCAGCGCTTCGAAGAGGTTGTCGAAGGTCGCGGTACGGACGCGCAGCAGCGTGTCACGCGCACTGGCGAGTTGCACCTGCTCGGTACGATCCTCGAAAAACACCATCAACCCGCCGTCGGGGATCGGCTGCGCCACAACGCGCAGATGCGTGCCGCCGGGCAGATGCCAGTTTTCCTCGACCGCGGTATCGGCATTGACGAACCAGCCGCGCCGCTCCGCCTTCCAGCCGGGGAAATCGCGGACTTCGGGAACGCGATTGGCCTCGCGCATCCGCTCCAGCACGCGGTCGAATTCCGGACGATCCGCCAGCCATTCCAGCCGCATCGCGAACATCCGCCGAAACGGCTGATTGCAGAACACCAGGCTGCGGTCGCCGCTGAACTGCGCCACCCCGGCCGACAGACGGTCGAGCATCGCGCGCTGAGCCTCGGCGAAACGGCGCTCGCGTGCGTGGCTCTGCTCCAGCTCCTCGATATCGATCGCATAGCCCGCTACACCGCCGACGGGCAGCGGCACATCGTGGATGCGCAGCGCCCGCCGCGCACCGCCGATCGTGGCAGGAAGAACGCGCTGCTGCGGCCGGCGCTCGTCGCGCGCCTGCGCCGCGCCGGCGGTCGGGCTGCCCTGCCCCGCTCCGTCGACCAGTTCCAGCCCGCGCCCGACGACATCGGCGGCATCGCTGCCCTCGACGGCGGTGACATAGGCCGAATTGACCATCGCGAGCTGAAGGTCGCCGTCGCGATACCACATCGGCAACGGTGCCGCTTCGACCAGCCCGGTCAGCGCATCGAACGCATCGGACAAATCCTCGAAGTCGTCGCCGAGCCGCCGCATCTCGCCTTCGCTGGCGGTCGAATCGTAGAACCACAGAATGACCGCTTCGCCGCGGCGGTCGCCCTGAACCGTCAGCGTCCGGCCGCCGTCGCGTGCGTGGATCGTGTGCGTGAAATTGCGCGCCGATCGCTGGCAGGCGGCCAGCCCGCTCGACATCGCCTCGGCCTCATGCGGGTGAAGGCCCCAACCCGCTGCCTCGACTTCCTGAAAATAGGCAGGGATATCAGTGAAACCCAGCCAGTCCGCGACCCGCCGCGCCATCTCGACGCGTCCATCGGGCAGCACCACCATCGGCTGCGTCGGCGCGCCCGCGAGCAACGTTTCGATCGTCTCACGCTCGCGCACCGCCTCGACCGCGCCGGCGCGCGCGCGCAACCCCAGCGCGATCAGCACGACCCCCGCGAATACGAGCAACAGCACGACCGCACCGATCGCGACGGCGATACCCGGCGGGAAGGACGTCATAGAGCGTGCGAGATCCGCGACATACGGCTTGTCTAGGGTCGGCATCGATTACCGGCAAGCGGCGCGGCGTGCGCACACGAAAAAGGGCGAGGCCAACGGCCCCGCCCCTCGTTCGCCATCGCTGATCGCGCGATCAGTAGCGATAGTGATCCGGCTTGAACGGCCCTTCGACCGGAACGCCGATATAACCCGCCTGCTTCGGGGTCAGCTTCGACAGCTGGACGCCCAGCTTTTCGAGGTGCAGCGCGGCGACCTTCTCGTCGAGGTGCTTGGGCAGGACATAGACCTCGTTCTTGTAGTTCTCGGACTTGGTCCACAGCTCGATCTGCGCCAGCGTCTGGTTGGTGAAGGACGCCGACATCACGAACGACGGGTGACCGGTCGCGCAGCCGAGGTTCACCAGACGCCCCTTGGCGAGGACGATGATCTGCTTGCCGTCCGGGAACTTAACCAGGTCGGTGCCCGGCTTCACTTCGGTCCACTCATAGTTGCTGAGCGCCGCGATCTGGATCTCGCTGTCGAAGTGGCCGATGTTGCAGACGATCGACATCGGCTTCATCGCCTTCATGTGATCGGCGGTGATGACGTCGGCGTTGCCGGTCGCGGTACAGAAGATGTCCGCGCGCTTGACCGCCTCGTCCATCGTCACGACCTCGAAACCTTCCATCGCCGCCTGCAGCGCGCAGATCGGGTCGACTTCCGTCACCATCACGCGTGCGCCGCCGTTGCGCAGCGACTGCGCCGAACCCTTGCCGACATCACCGAAGCCCGCGACGCAGGCGACCTTACCGGCCAGCATGACGTCGGTGGCGCGACGGATCGCGTCGACCAGCGATTCCTTGCAGCCGTAAAGGTTGTCGAACTTCGACTTGGTGACCGAGTCGTTGACGTTGATCGCCGGGAACGGCAGCTCGCCCTTCTTCGCGATCTCGTACAGGCGGTGGACGCCGGTGGTCGTCTCTTCCGAAACGCCCTTCAGGTTCTTGACGGTTTCGGTCAGGTAGCCGGGCTTCTTGGCGATGAACGCCTTGACCGAACGCTGGAATTCGACTTCCTCGTCATTCTCGGGCTCGCCGAAGCTCGCGCCGGCCTCGAGCTTGGCACCCCATAGCGCGAACATGGTCGCGTCGCCGCCGTCGTCGAGGATGATGTTGGCGGTCTGGCCGTCGCCGTTCACGTCCCAGTCGAAGATCGAACCGACATAATCCCAGTAATCGGCGAGCGTCTCGCCCTTGACGGCGAACACCGGGATGCCCGCAGCGGCGATCGCGGCGGCGGCATGATCCTGCGTTGAGAAGATGTTACAGGTCGCCCAGCGGACGTCGGCGCCGAGTGCGGTCAGGGTTTCGATCAGGACGGCGGTCTGGATCGTCATGTGCAGCGAGCCGGTGATCCGCGCGCCCTTCAGCGGCTGTGACGCGCCATACTCTTCGCGCAGCGCCATCAGGCCGGGCATTTCCGTCTCGGCGATGTTGATCTCGGCGCGGCCGAAGTCGGCGAGGCCGATGTCCTTGATGACGTAGTCGTTCTTTTCGAGCACGGGGGCGGTTGCCACGGCGTTGTCTCCACTCAGATGAGGCCGACCAAGGCATGCACCCACACCGATCGGCATCCGCGCGCCTTAGCCGCGATGGCCGCGCCGATCAAATATAAAGGTATCTTTATATGTGATCGGTGAACGATGGTGGCGTTCTGCGCCGCACCGGGACACGATCTCGCCCGAAAATATCACCGAGCAGCGACGGGCGGGATCGCGCTCGCAGCGAAAACGGCTCAGCTATGGCCGCTCTGGCTCGACAGGAGACGCGGATCGACTCCGGCGGCGACGAAGCCGCGCGTCCAACGTTCCTCGACCGGCGTGGCGAACAGCATGTCGGTCGCATCCTCGACATTGAGCCAGCCGTGCCGGGTCAGTTCCACCTCGAGCTGGCCCGGCCCCCAGCCGGCATAGCCGAGCGCCACCAGCCATTGCGACGGACCGGTCCCGGCGGCGATCGCGCGCAGGACGTCGAGCGTTCCCGAAAGGCGCCAGCGGCCCGCGACATCGAGCGTGTCCTGACCGCCCCAATCGTCCGAATGGAGCACGAAGCCGCGTCGCGGTTCGACCGGGCCGCCGAAATGCACCGGCGCATCGGGCGCCACACCGGGCGCGATCTCCAGTTGCTCCAGCACCTCGTGCAGCCCGAGCCCGTTGACGGTCGCGCCGACGCCGATCCCCAGCGCCCCCTGATCGTCGTGACTGCAGATCGCGATCACCGAATGATCGAACCGCGCATCGCCGATGCCCGGCATCGCGAGCAGGAACTGGCCGGTGAGATAGGTCGCTTGCTCCATCGCGCTGACTTAGGCGCTCGGGCCGCGCTTGCCAAAGCTTGAAATCGCGGCGCGCACTCGCCATCGCTGGCGCGCATCCTAACCGGAGTGACCTATATGCCCATCGGTATCGGCGAACGCCTTCCTTCCGTACAGCTTACCAAGCTCGTCGCCGACGGGCGCGAGCCGATCGACACCGCCGACTATTTCGAGGGTCGCCGCGTGGCGTTGTTCGCGGTGCCGGGCGCGTACACGCCGACCTGTTCGGCCAAGCACCTGCCGGGCTTCATCGAAAAGGCCGACGCGCTCAAGGCGAAGGGCGTCGACGAGATCGCCTGCACCGCGGTGAACGATCCGTTCGTGCTGGAAGCATGGGCCAAGGCCAATGGCGCGCAGGGCATCACGATGCTGGCCGATGGCAACGCCGATTTCGCCTCCGCGCTGGGGCTCGACATGGACGGCACCAAGTTCGGCATGGGCCGCCGCAGCCAGCGTTACGCGATGGTCGTCAACGATGGCGTCGTCGAGTCGCTGCACGTCGAGGCCCCGGGCGAGTTCCGCGTCAGCTCCGCCGATCACCTGCTCGAAACGCTGTAAGTGTCGCCCGCCCCGCCGTTCGGCGGCGGGGCGACGTGCCGCCGTCCGGCAGCGGGGCGACTTGCCCCGGTCATACGGACTATGTAACCGTCCGACATGACAGCGAATGACCTCGTCCGGGAACTCGACCGGCTCTACACCGCCTCCGTCGACCGACTGAAGGCGGCGATCACCGCCTATATCGCCGATGGCTCCGTGCCCGAGCGCAGCGCGCGCAACGATGGCTCGTTCGCCTATCCCGAAATCCGCCTGCGTTTCGCGGGCAGCGACGGGCGGCCGACGCCGATGCGGTCGTTCGGGCGGCTGGTCAGCCCCGGCGACTATCGCATCAGCGTCACCAAGCCGGCGGTGTTCGCCGACTATCTGGTCGAGCAGCTGACGCTGTTGATCGAGGATTACGACGTCCAGGTCGACGCGGTGCCCGGGACGCAGGAAATCCCCTATCCCTATGTCATCGAGCCGCACCACGCGCTAAGCCTCGACGCCACGTCGGCGGCCGAGCTGGCGCGCTATTTCCCGACCACCGAACTCGCGTTCATCGGCGACGAGATCGCCGACGGGCTATGGGCGTCGATCGACGGCACGCGTCCGCTGGCGCTGTTCGACGGGCTGCGCACCGACTTCAGCCTCGCACGGCTGCGGCATTACACCGGCACGCCGCCGGAGCATGTCCAGCGTTACGTGCTGTTCACCAACTATCATCGCTATGTCGACGAATTCGTCCGCTGGGGTGCGCAGCAGGTGAGCGAGGGCGGACGCTTCACCGCATTGTCAGGGCCGGGCGGCGTGCTTTTCAAGGCGGGCGACGATCCGGCGATGCTGGACGACAGCGCGTGGCGGCGATTGCAGATGCCCGCCTATCACCTGATGGCCGACGATCGCACCGGGATCACGCTGGTCAACATCGGCGTCGGCCCGTCGAACGCCAAGACGATCTGCGACCATCTGGCGGTGATGCGCCCGGAGGCGTGGGTGATGATCGGGCATTGCGGCGGGCTGCGGCCGTCGCAGCGGATCGGCGACTACGTCCTCGCACACGCGTACCTGCGCGACGATCATGTGCTCGACGACATGCTGCCACCCGAGATCCCGGTGCCGGCGATCGCGGAGGTGCAGCAAGCGCTGGCGCGCGCCGCCGAGACGGTGTCGGGTCAATCAGGCGACGAGCTGAAGCGGCGGCTGCGGACCGGGACGATCGTCACCACTGACGATCGCAACTGGGAGCTGCGGTATGCGCGTTCGGCGCTGCGCTTTTCGCTGAGCCGCGCGGTGGCGATCGATATGGAATCGGCGACGATCGCGGCGCAGGGTTATCGCTTCCGCGTGCCGTACGGGACGTTGCTGTGCGTGTCGGACAAGCCGCTGCACGGCGAATTGAAATTGCCCGGGCAGGCTAATCGCTTCTACGAACGCGCGATCAGCGAGCACATGCGGATCGGCATCGAAACCTGCGAGGAGCTGCGCCGCGAGGGCGCGAAGCTGCACAGCCGGAAGCTGCGCGCGTTCAACGAGCCGCCATTCCGCTGATCGACTCGGAAACACCGCGGCGTCCGTGCGTTGCGCTTCCGAAACCACCGATACGGGAGCAGATCATGGCCGACGACACCAGCGATACGCCGACGCCGGCGGCATCGAAGCCCGCCACCCCGCGCCGCCGCGCGCCGCGCAAGGCCGCCGCCCCCAAGGCAGCATCACCGCGCGCCACGAAGACGAAGACGGCCAAGGCGGACACCGCCCCCGCTGCCGCCAAGAAGCCGGCAGCCAAGCGCACCCGCGCGACGCCGGCGAAGTCCCGCACCACGGCAAGCCGCAAGTCGGCGTCGCGGAGCGAGGCGGCGATCGACAAGGTCGGCGGCAAGTGGGGCGCGGCGGCGATCGCGGGCGGTGTCGCGGCGATCGGCGCGGCCGCGACGGCCGCGCTGCTGACCCTGCGCGGTTCGACGCCGAAGTCGCCGCGGCTTCCGGCACCCGATGCGCCGAAGAAAGCGAAGGCGCATCAGCCGGATGGGAAGGATTCGTCCAAGTCGTTCGAGGCCGGGATCGCCGACGAGAATACGATCCCCGCGAAGGCGTGATCGCGTTTGTCGACCCCGGGGATCGACCCCGGGGCAACAAGCTCCGTCGTCACCCCGCGACTGGTTCCGGGCCCTACCGCTCCGCAAGAGCAACTGCCGGCCTGTTGGCGGAGCGGTGGATGCCGGAACGGGTCCGGCATGACGGTTTGAGGCTTACCCCTTGAGAAAGGTCGCGATTGCCTGTCCGAGTTCGGGCTTGGTCACCGCGCTCATGTGATTGCCTTGTATCTCGACGTAGCGCGCCTGCGGCAGCGCGTCGGCCAGCGCGGGCGCGGAGCCGTTGTCGTCGTCGTCCTTTCCGCTGACCACCAATACCGGCTGGACGATCGCGTCGAGCGCACCCTCGGGCGTGCCGACGAACGTGTCGATGATCCCCAGCAGCGCGACCGGATCGCCGCCGGTCGTCTTCAGGAACGCCTCGGCCAGCCACTCGGGGCTACCGCGTTCGTGTTTGCCGAGGTTGGTCAGGATGTTGCGGAAGTGGCCCGCGCGGCGGTCGGCGCGGGTGATGCCGTCCAGCCCCATGCCCGAGATCACCACGCGCCGCGGCGTCGCACCGGTGGCGAGCATCCGTACCGTGGTGCGCGCGCCCAGCGAATAGCCGCCGAGATCATAATCACCTAGCCCAAGATGCGCGATCAACGCATGGCCGTCCCGCGCCAGAGCGTCGGGCGGATAGGCGCTTGCGTCGTGCGGGCGGGCGCTGGCGCCGTGCGCGCGCAGATCGGGCATGATGACGCGGAAACCGGCCGCGGCGATCGCGGCAGCGTGGCCGTATTTCAACCAGTTGGTCTGTGCGTCCGAGAAGAAGCCGTGGATCAGCACCACCGGTCGCCCCTCGCCCAGTTCGCGCCACGCGATCCGCTGTCCGTCGAAGCTGTCGAAATACCGGGTTTCAGTCGGGGACATGACCACGCGTTTCCATCCATTGGCTGACGATATTTGGGAGATCCGAGGTGCGCTTTTCGGGCAGATCGGCGGTGTCCCGCCATGCTTCGTGGCGGCGTTCGACGCCGAAATGACCCATCGGGTGTAGAAGGTGCGCGTCATCGAAGCTGCCGACCGTGAGGTCCAGATTTTCGGACGCATTGCCTTCGTAGGTCAGTGGCGTGCCGCACTCACTGCAAAAGCCGCGCTGCGCGATCTCCGACGACGCGTGGCGATCGGGTTCGCGGGTCGTCCATGTCACGGCGGCGCGCGGAACCTGCTTGAGCGCAGCGAAGACCCCGCCGGTCGCGCGCTGGCACATCCGACAATGGCAGAGATAGGCATCGTCGTCGGTAACCGCGACGCTGTAGCGCACGCTGCCGCACTGGCAGCCTCCAGTCATAATGCGGCTCATCCCCGCGGCTGTACGCACCATGCCGCGCGGCGTCCACCGATGCTGCGTTGCAGCGTTCGGACGGCGCGGATAGGGAGCGGGGGTGAACGTGGACGAACCCCTGCCCCATTCGGCGATCGAGGATGCCTATGCGCTGACGCTCGGCTGCATCCTCGTCGTGCTCGGGCTGGCGCTTCTCCATGCCGCGGGACTGGTGACCGGGGGGACCGCGGGGATTGCGCTGTTGATCTCCTATGCGGTGCCGCTGCCGACCGGTGTGCTGTTCACGCTCATCAACCTGCCCTTCATGTGGCTGGCGTGGAAGGCGATGGGGCGGCGGTTCACGCTACGCACCGTGCTGGTCGGCGCCGGGGTAGCGGCGCTGGGGACGTGGACGCGGATCGGGCTGACGATCGCGCATATCGACCCGGCGTTCGCGGCGCTGGCGGGCGGATCGGTGATCGGGTTCGGCGCGCTGGCGCTCGCGCGGCACCATGCCGGGATCGGCGGGACCGGGGTGGTGACGCTGTGGCTACAGAAGACGCGCGGGTGGAACGCCGGGCGAACGCAAATGGCGATCGACGCGCTGATCCTGCTGACCGCGCTGGCGTTCCTGCCGCCGGAGCGGGTCGGCTGGTCGGCGATCTCGTCGGCGGCGATCAGCGGGATATTGATCGCGTGGCATCGGCCGGGGCGGTATCGGGGGTATTGAGCGCGCAGTCACGGTCATCCCCGCGGAGGCGGGGATCCAGAACCGATGTCGTTTCGCCTCTTGCGATGACCTGCGCGTCTGGATTCCCGCCTGCGCGGGAATGACGGTTGGGTGAGCGGCGGCGCTTACTCCGCGGTCAGCACCGCCTGGAAGTCGTCTGCGCCGGTTTCGTCCGCCTTCTTGAGATGACGGCGGCCGAGCAGTTCGGCGATCTGCACCGCGTTGAGCGCTGCGCCCTTGCGGAGATTGTCGCTGACGCACCACAGCACCAGACCATTCTCGACGGTCGGGTCCTCGCGGACGCGGCTGACATAGGTCGCATCGTCGCCCGCGCTCTCGATCGGGGTGACGTAGCCGCCGTCCTCGCGCTTGTCGATCAGCATCACGCCCGGTGCCTCGCGCAGGATGTTCTGCGCATCCTCGGCCGACAGCTCGTTCTCGAACTCGATGTTGAGCGCCTCGCTATGGCCGACGAACACCGGCACGCGCACGCAGGTGGCGGTCAGCTTGATCTTCGGATCGAGGATCTTCTTGGTCTCGACGACCATCTTCCACTCTTCCTTGGTCGAGCCGTCGTCGAGGAAGCTGTCGATGTGCGGGATGACGTTGAAGGCGATCTGCTTGGTGAACTTCTTCGGCTCGGCAGGGTCGCCGACGAAGATGTTGCGGCTCTGCTCGAACAGCTCGTCCATGCCGATCTTGCCCGCGCCCGACACCGACTGATAAGTCGCGACGACGACGCGCTTGATCGTGGCCGCGTCATGCAGCGGCTTGAGCGCGACGACCATCTGCGCGGTCGAGCAATTCGGGTTGGCGATGATGTTCTTCGCCTTGTAGCCGTCGATCGCGGCGGCGTTCACCTCCGGCACGATCAGCGGCACGTCCGGGTCCATGCGGTAGAGCGACGAATTGTCGATCACCGTGCAGCCCGCCGCCGCGAACTTCGGCGCGTAGACCGCGGTCGCCTCGCTGCCAATCGCGAACAGCGCCATGTCCCAGCCCGCGGGATCGAAATGCTCGATGTTCTGGACCTTCAGCATCCGGCCGGTGTCGCCATATTCGATTTGGTCGCCGACCGAGCGCGACGAGGCGAGCACCGCGATCTCGTCGGCCGGAAACTGCCGCTCGGCGAGGATGTTGACCATCTCGCGACCGACATTGCCCGTGGCTCCCGCCACCACCACCCGGTACCCCATATCCGTCCTTCCAACGCGCCAACGACCGGCGCTTTCACATCATGTCGCGGCTGCCCGTAGCGCCGCAATTTTCGAAAAGCCAGAAAGCTCTACTTGGGACCGCTGCCGACATGCTGGTCGAGGAAGCGCTCGATCGTCGTCCAGACATGGATGTCGCGCGACGCCGAATGCGTCTTGCCGGGATAGAGCATCATCTCGAACGGCATGTCCGCGGCCTGCAATTCCGCCGCGACCTTGGTGGAATTGTCGAGGAAGACATTGTCGTCGGCCATGCCGTGCATCAACAGCAGCGGCGTGGTGATCTTCTTCGGGTCGATCACCGCACGGGACGCGTCATAGGCGACGCCATCGACAAGCGGATCCCCCATGTAACGCTCGGTATAATGCGTGTCGTAGAGATGCCAGTCGGTGACCGGCGCCCCCGAGATCGCGGCGGCATACAGGCTCTGATCGGCCTCGATCATCTTGAGCGACATATAGCCGCCGTACGACCAGCCGAAGGTGGCGATCCGCTTCGGATCAACGAAGGCGAGCGTTTTCAGATATTCCGCGCCCTTGCGCTGATCCGCGACCTCGACGGTGCCCATCGCGTGCCAGATCGCGCTTTCGAACGCGACACCGCGGTTCGCCGAGCCGCGATTGTCGACCTCGAAATAGATCCAGCCTTTGTCGACCAGATGCTGGATCAGCGGGTTCTTCCAGCTGCGCGTCACATATTGCGGACCGGGGCCGCCATAATGCTGGAAGAACACCGGGTAACGCTTCCCCGGCTCCAGCCGCGGCGTGACCATCTGCCAGTGCAGATCGGTGGTGCCGTCGGCGGCCTTGATCGTGCCGAAGCGCACCGGTTCGTGGCTGGCCACATAGGGGGCATAGGGGTGCGTGCCCTCGACACGGTTTTCGTTGATCCATGCCAGCCGCTTGCCGCTGGCGTCGGCAAGATAGGTCTGCGGCGGCTGATCGGGGCTCGAGCGCGTGACGAGGAAGCGCTGCGCCTTGCCGTCGGCGGTGACGCTGTTGTTCCAGCCATGCTCGGTCAGTCGCGTGATCCCGCCGCGCTTGAGGTCGAGCGCGTAAAGATGCTGTTCGAGGACATCGTCCTTGTTGGCGGTGAAATAGACGCGACCCTTGACCTCATCGACCGCGACCAGCCCGGTGACGACCCACTCGCCCTTGGTCAGCTGCGTCCAGCGGCCGCCCTTCAACCGCCACAGATGCGCGTAGCCGTCGCGTTCGGAATGCCACAACAGGCTGCCGTCCTCCATCGGGCGATAGCTGTCGGAAAGGTTGATCCAGCTTTTCGCGCGCGCGGTTTCAGTGAAGAGCACGGTCGCCTTGCCGGTCGCGGGATCGACGCGGAGCATGTCGAGCTTGGTCTGCGCGCGGTTCTGGCGCTGCACGAGCAGGGCCGAGCCGTCGGGCAGCCAGTCGACGCGCGCGAGATAGATGTCGGGATCGCTGCCGAGATCGACCTTCACCCCACCTGAACCATTGGCGCCCGAACCATCGGCGCGCATGACGTACAGGTCGACCAGCACGTTGGGGGTGCCGGCGGCGGGATAGCGCTGTTCGTAGATGCTGGTGCCGGTCGCGCCGATCGCGGCGCGGGTGAAGACCTTGACCGGCGTCTCGTCGAACCGCTCGATCGCGACATAGCGATCGTCGGGGCTCCACCAATAGCCGTCGGTGCGGTGCATTTCCTCCTGCGCGACGAATTCCGCCTCGCCGAAATGGACGAGCCCCTTGCCCTCGCTGGTGAGCGCGCGTGCGACCCCGCCGCCGAGCGGCTGAATCCAGAGGTTCTGGTCGCGGACATAGCTGACGAAGCCGCCGCGCGGAGAGACGTTGGCGTTGAGCACGCCGCCGGGCACGTCGGTGATCCGGCGCACCTGCCCGTCGATGCCGGCGAGATAGAGGTTGCCGTCGATCGGCACGAGCAGGCTGCGCCCGTCCGCCGCCCAGTCGTAGGCGACGATGCCCTTGAGCGCGCCGATCCGGGCGCGTTCGCGCTGCATCTTCTCGGCTTCGGACAAGGCCGCGCCGGTGCCGATCCTGAGGCTGTCGACCAGCATCCGCTCCGCACCGGTCGTGGTGTCGCGCGCCCAAAGGTCGAGCCGGTCCTTGTCGTCGGGGCGCGCGCGCAGGAAGGTGAGCAGCGTGCCGTCGGGCGACAGTTTGAGCGCGCGCGGCTGCGGGCCGGCGAGATCGGGGGTGGCGAACACCCGTTCCAGCGTGAGCGGCGTCGGCGCGTCGGCCCCCTGCGCCTCAGCCACGGTCGAAAATCCCGTCGTCGCCAGCGCGGCGGCGATAAACCACTTGTGCATTCAGACCCTCCGTCACGCCGACGCTGGTGGCAAAGATCAATGCGGAGGGACAGCGGAATCTTGGGATCGCTCGCCCTGGTGGCGATTGACTTGCGCCGATCACCTGCCCTGTTCCGTCATCCCGGACTCGATCCGGGATTCCGCTTCTTACTCCTGTCGCCAAGAAGCGGGGCCCCGGATCAAGTCCGGGGCGACGAACAGAGGCTTGGTCCGCTCAAACCTACGAGCCGACCTAGGGTGGATCGACATTCATGGTTGCCTTCGCTGCCCTCGCCCCTCGCAGAGGGGAGAGGGATGCGCAGACTTAGGCTTTGCGCAGCAAAGTCTTAGTCGGAGCTGGGTGAGGGGTGGCGCTCGCGCAAGCGAGCGCGCGAGCCTTCGGCTCGCTCGACCCCTCACCCAAGCTGCGCTAGCCAGCACGCTGGCAAGCTCCGCTATCCCTCTCCCCTGTCCATGGGCGAGGGCAGCAGGACGCTACCATGAATGTCGATCGGCCCTAAGCGAGTTGCCAATAGGTCGCGTAGCGTTCGTGCGCGATGCGGTGATAGGGAACCAGCCGCACCGGCGTGCCATCCTGCGCGGCGATCGTGAATTCGAGCGGGTTGCCGGTCG
The DNA here is from genome assembly GCA_036946405.1 of Sphingomonas phyllosphaerae. Lineage (NCBI taxonomy): Bacteria > Pseudomonadati > Pseudomonadota > Alphaproteobacteria > Sphingomonadales > Sphingomonadaceae > Sphingomonas > Sphingomonas phyllosphaerae. The sequence continues at coordinate 2,695,035 of JAQIJC010000001.1, forward strand.
GTCGGATGCTCCTCGCCAGCGCGTCGGGGTCGCCCGCGAGCACGGGCACCGCGACGGGCGTGTCATTATACTCGCCGTATTTACGCTCGTTGACGATGATGTCCGCGCCGGGCGCCAGCCCCTGCCGGCCGAGCGCGCCGGCCAGCACCAGCGGGCCGTAGGTGAAGGCGACGATCTGCGGCGCGGCGGGCGCCTGTTCGGCGGCGGGCTCCATGACCAGTTGCAGCTCGACGGTGTCGCCGTCGTTCCACGTCCGGTCGATGGTGACGTAGCTGCCGGACTCGGTGGAAGTCACGGTCTCGCGACCGTTGACGACCAGCGTCGCGGTGCGGCTCCAGCGTGGGTGACGCAGCTTGAGTGCGAGCGAGGCCGGGCGCTTGGCGGCGATGCGCAGCCGGGTGCCCGCCTGCGCGGGGAAGGAGGTTTCCTGCGTCAGAACGACGCCTTGCTCACGCCATTTCAGCGCCGACGGGATGAACAGGTTGACGTAGAGCTGCCGCCCGTCGTGGAAGTAGATCGAATCTCGGTACTTTACGTGGTTTTCCATCCCCGTGCCGGTGCAGCACCAGAAGCTGTCCTCGGGAGTGTGGTACAATTTCATATAGCCGGGGCGCGCGCCCTGAAAATAGGTCGCCATGCCGCTGTCGGGATCCTGCGAGGCAAGAATGCCGTTATAGAGCGTGCGTTCGTAATAGTCTGCGTAATCGGCGCGCGGGTCCTGCAGGAACAATTGCCGCGTCAGCTTGAGCATATTGTGCTGGCAGCACGTCTCCGATCCCTTGGCCGAGAAGACGTGCTTGTCGAAATCGGCCATCGCGAAGAAATGCTCGTTGTCGCCGTGCCCGCCGGTCGCGAAGGCGCGGGTGCGCGCCACCGTCTTCCAAAAGAATTGCGCGGCGGCGTGATAGCTGGCGTCGCCGCCGGCCTCGTGAACGCGCTGGAACCCGATGATCTTCGGAATCTGCGTATTGGCGTGCATCCCGTCGAGCTGGTCCTGCGCCTTCACCAGCGGGGCGAGTACCGCCTTTTGTGAAAAGCGCTCGGCAAGCCGTTGATAATCTGCATTTCCGGTCATCACGAACAGGTCGGCATAGACTTCGTTCATGCCGCCGTATTCGGTCTTAAGCATCTCCTCGAACTGCGCGTCGCCCAAGGGGCGTGTGGCGACTACGCCCCAGTCCGCGAGCCGCAGCAGCACCGCTTTCGCCGAGGCACTGTCCGCGAGCAGCGTCGCGTCGCGCAGTCCGGCATAGACCTTGTGGAGCGTGTACCACGGCACGCCGGTGATCGGCTCGCCGCGCAGATGCGCCGAAACGAGCGCCGCGCCCTTCGGAAAGGCGCAGACCAGCCCGCTGTTCGCCGCCCTCTGGCACGCCGCCAACTCCGCGGCGATATAGTCGATCCGCTTGCGGTAGACGGCCTTGCCGGTCGCGCGATAGGCCAGCGCGCAGGCGGAGAGGTAATGGCCGAGCGTGTGGCCGTGGCAGTTGATGTCCGCCCACATCGGCTCGGACTCCCAGCCACCATAGACCGGCGCTTTGGGCTTCAGCCCGGCATTGACCCGGAAATTGTGGAGCATCCGGTCAGGCTGGAGCCGCAGCAGATAGGCTTCGGTCTGACGCTGTGCATGGAGGAACGGGCTGTCGTGAAGGTCAACGTCGCGCATGTCGAACGGCTGGAGCGACACTGGCGTGCGCGTCTGCGCTGAAAGCGGCGCAGCGACGCCGGCGATCAGCGCGCTGCCGGCGACGCCGGAAAAAAAATGCCGACGTGACAGCGGGTTACAACAGACGATCGCCACGAAACTCTCCTATCGTGCGCAGCTCGGGCCGCGCCGGCGAGCATAGTCATTACTCCGTCAATTACCACCCGTTAACAGCCACTTGGCTCGACCGCGCAACGCTGCGGCCGCAATGATGGCGCACCGCTCAACCGAACAGGCCCAGTTCCGCCACTTCGTCCGCGCTCAGGTCGATCCCAAACATCATGCTCAGCCGCATCCGGTAGACGCGCGGATCGGTAATCTCGGCTTCGGCGGTCGTCTCCGAGGCACGACGGCGATACTGGCGGTCGGTCAGCGAGGCGAAGCCGCGCGGCAGGATGATGCTGGTCACCGTCACATTGGTGAAGCGGCTGGCGGGCGCGGTCATCGACCAGTGATTGCCCATCGCCAGATCGCTGTCATGCACCTCCGCGGTGGTGAAGCTGTATTGCGGCTGCCATCCCGGCCCCGCGCCGCGGCCGTCGGTGGTGGTCGGGTCGCCGTCGCGCAGCAGCAGCCAGCCGCCCGCCCCGGCGCGTTCGTCGTCGCGGACCAGCAGGAAGCGCGCGCCGTCCGGCGCCTCGCCCTGCGCGCCATCGGCGAGCGGCATGACCGGCGCGTAGCTGCCGCCGAAGCCGGCGTCGGCGATCCAGTGCTGCCCGTCGATCGTCACCAGCGACAGCGTGTGCGTCAGCGGCGGGGTCTCCGTGGCGCCGAGCCAGACGCGCGCCAGCAGCGGACGGGCATTGAAATCGAGCGCGGCGAGCGCGTCGAGCAACAAGCGGTTCTGCTCGAAACAATAGCCGCCGCGCCGCGCGGTGACCAGTTTGGCGGCGACGCTCGCACCATCGATCGCGATCGCCCGGCCGAGCCGCACGTCGAGGTTCTCGAACGGAATCGCGAGGCGATGTGCATGCTGGATGCGCGACAGGCCGGCGGCATCGCGGGTCGGACGCGCGGGAAGGTCGATGCGGGCGAGATAGGCGTCGAGGTCGAACATGCCGCCTGCGGTAGCGCGGTTGCGTGGCGATGAGAACGGGTTTGACCGGCCCGGTGCACAGGCCCATGCCGGAACCCGCAAATGAGGAGGCCGAGTTGAGCGACATCAAGGGTTTGGAGCTGCGATCGATCGTCGACGCCGAGGGATCGCTGACGCTGCGGCTGGAAGAGGTCACTTATCCGACGCCGGCCGACGACGAGGTGCTGGTGCGCGTCGAAGCCGCGCCGATCAACCCCTCCGACCTCGGGCTGCTGCTCGGGCCGGCGGATGTCGCGACACTGGAGGACGTCGGCACGCCCGACGCGCCGGCGTTGCGCTTCCAGGTGCCGCGCGGGCGGATGGGCGGGCTGCGCGCGCGGGTCGGCCAGTCGCTGCCGGTTGGGAACGAGGGCGCGGGCACCGTGGTAGCGGCGGGTGCGCAGGGGCAGGAACTGGTCGGGCGCAAGGTCGGGATGATCGGCGGCGCGATGTTCGCGCAATACCGGCTCGCCAAATTGCGCGAGGTGGTGCCGCTGCCCGAGGGCGCGAGCGCGGCGGACGGCGCGGCGATGTTCGTCAACCCACTGACCTCGCTGGCGTTCGTCGAGGCGATGCGGGCCGAGGGACACAAAGCGATCGTCCATACCGCCGCAGCGTCGAACCTCGGGCAGATGCTCCAGAAAATCTGCCTCGCCGATGGCGTGCCGCTGGTGAACATCGTCCGCAAGCCCGAGCAGGCAGCGATCCTGCGGGGGATCGGCGCAACCTATGTGCTCAACAGCCAGGACGAGGATTTTCGCGCGCAACTGGCGGATGCCTGTGCTGAGACGGGCGCGACGATCGCGTTCGACGCGATCGGCGGCGGGTCGCTGGGGAGCGATATCCTGCAGGCGATGGAGCAGGCCGCCAACCGTAACGCGGGCGCGTATAGCCGCTACGGCTCGGAGACGTTCAAGCAGCTGTATATCTATGGTGCGCTGGATACCGGCGCGACGACGCTCAACCGGCTGGCGTTCGGGTTCCAGTGGAGTGTGTCGGGCTTCCTGCTGTTCCCGTGGCTCAAGAAGGCGGGCGCGGAGACTGCGGCGCGGATGCGGCAGCGGATCGCCGACGAGCTGACCACGACGTTCGCGAGCAACTACACCGCGACGATCGGGTTGAAGGAGTCTCTGAATCCCGACGTGCTGCGCGCGTATGAGCGCAAGGCGACTGGGGAGAAGTACCTGATCGATCCGACGCGCTGAAGAACGTCATTGCGGGCGTAGCGAAGCAATCCAGGGTGCCGCAGGGAACACTGGATTGCTTCCTCCGGCCGTCGCCGGGGTCGCGATAACGGCGGCCCCTAAACCGCCTGCCCGGCCGCCCAGCCGCTCGCCCACGCCCATTGAAAATTGTAGCCGCCGAGCCAGCCGGTGACGTCGACCGCCTCGCCGATCGCGTAGAGGCCGGGCACCTTGCGGGCCTCCATCGTCTTCGAGGACAAAGCGTCGGTGGCGATGCCGCCGACCGTCACCTCGGCCTTGGCGAACCCTTCGGTGCCGTCGGGGTGGAAGCGCCAGTCGGACAGGCGGCGTTCGGCCTCGGTCAGCGCGCGGTCGGTCGCCGCGCCGAGTTCGCCGATCGCGAGCCGTTCGGCGAGCACGTCGGCCAGCCGCGACGGCAGACCGAGCGTTTGCGTCAGCGTCGCGCGGGGACGGGCGCGTTTGGCGGCGGTGAGCCAGCCCGCAGGAGCGTCGGGGCGAAAGTCGATCGCGACCGCTTCACCGTGCCGCCAATAACTCGACGCTTGCAGGATCGCGGGACCGGACAGGCCGCGATGGGTGAACAGCGCCGCCTCGGCGAAGGCGGCCTTGCCGGCGCGCGCGACGACCGGGGTGGCGACACCGGAGAGCGCGCGGAACAGCGCTTCGTCCCCGGGCAATGTTAAGGGCACCAGCGCGGGGCGCGGCTCGACCACCTTCAGCCCGAAGCGGCGCGCGATGTCATAGGCGATGCCGGTCGCGCCCATCTTCGGGATCGACGGGCCGCCGGTCGCGATCACCAGCGCCGGGGCGGTGTAGCGGCGGTCGCCGTGCGTGATCGTATAGCGGCCATCGGCGTGGTCGATCTCGCCGAGTGGCTGGCCAAGCCGGATCGTCACGCCGCCCAGCTCGCACTCGCGGAGCAGCATGGCGACGATCGCGCGCGCCGAGCCGTCGCAGAACAATTGCCCGAGCGTCTTTTCGTGCCACGCGATGCCGTGACGTTCGACCATATCGAGGAAATCGCGCGCGGTATAACGGCCGAGCGCCGACTTGGCGAAATGCGGGTTGGCCGACAGATAACGGTCGGGCGCGGTGTGCAGGTTGGTGAAGTTGCATCGGCCGCCGCCGGAGATCAGGATCTTCTTGCCCGGCGCCTCGGCATGGTCGAGCACGACGACACGCCGGCCGCGCTGCCCGGCGACCGCCGCCGCCATCAACCCTGCCCCGCCCGCGCCCAGCACGATCGCGTCGAATGTTTCCATGACGGGGCCGTGTCATAGATTACACGTCATTGCGAGCGTAGCGAAGCAATCCAGTGTTCCGCGCGACGCCCTGGATTGCTTCGCTTCGCTCGCAAAGACGGGAAGGCACGTACCTTCGGGATGCCTTGCACCCAGCCGTCATGCCGGACTTGTTCCGGCATCCACCGTTCCGCTAACCCATCAGCCGTAGATCGCGCGCAGCCGTGGACCCCGGAACGAATCCGGGGTGACGGAGCGGTCACTCATGGGTGACGGTTACCCTATATCGCCGCCAGCGCCTGTTCCATGTCGGCGACCAGATCGTCGGCGTCCTCAACACCGATCGAGATGCGGACGAGATTGTCGGTGATGCCCAGCGCCTGCTTGCGTTCGTCGGCGACGGACAGATGCGTCATGCCGGCCGGATGGCTGGCGAGCGTTTCGGTGCCGCCGAGGCTGACCGCCAGCTTGGCGATCTTCAGCGCGTCGAGGAAGCGGAACGCCTCGGGCTCGCCGCCCTTGAGGTAGAGCGAGAAGGTCGAGCCGCCGCCGGTGCAATGGCGGCGATAGATATCGGCCTGACGTCCCTCGGCCTCCGCGAGGAAGCCGAGATAGCCGACGCGCTCGACCTTGTCGTGGTCGCGCAGGAAGGCGCAGACCTTGGCGGCATTCTCGCCCGCACGGCTCATCCGCAGCTCCAGCGTCTCGAGGCTGCGCATCAGCATCCACGCAGTGTTCGGGTCGCAGATCGTGCCGATCGTGTTGCGCATCGCGCGGATCGTGTTGATGAGCGGCTTCGCCCCCAGCACCGCGCCCGCGACCAGATCGGAATGGCCGCCGGCATATTTGGTCAGGCTGTAGACCACCGCGTCGGCGCCGTGCTGGAGCGGCTGCGACCAGAGCGGGCCGAGGAAGGTATTGTCGATCGCGATCGGCGGCAGTTCCTCCGCATTCGCGAAGATCGCGTCGCGGCTGGCGCGCACCGCCTCGACATCGACCAGCGCATTGGTCGGGTTGGCGGGGCTTTCGAGATAGATCAGCGCGACGCGGCCGGCATCGTTCGCCTGCTTCATGACCGCGTCGATCTCCTCGCGGGTCGCGCCCGCCGGAAAGTCGAGCCAATTGACCCCGAAGCGGCCGAGGACGCGCGCGATCAGCGTCTCGGTGGCGGCATAGAGCGGGCCGGAGTGGACGATCGTGTCGCCGGGGCGGACAAGAGAAAGAAAAAGCGTGGCGATCGCCGACATGCCGCTGGAGAAGGTCAGTGCATCCTCCGCGCCTTCCCAGATGCCGAGCCGGTCCTCGAGGATTTCCTGATTGGGGCCGTTGAAGCGCGAATAGACCAGTCCTTCCGCGCCCCCGGGGCGCTTGCCGGTGACGCCCTCGAAATGGCGCTTGCCCGCCGCGGCATTGGGAAAGACGAAGGTCGACGTTAGGAACACCGGCGGCTTTAGCGCGCCCTCGGACAGCGCGGGGTCGTAGCCGTGCCCCATCATCAGCGTCGCGGGCTTGAGCTTGCGCCCGCCGATCGAGTCGACCTCGGCCTTGGGCGAGCGGCGCGTCTCGACGCCGGTCAGATCGTCTTCGGTCGGCTTGGTCATGACAGTCTCACCTATTGCGAGCGATAAGGAACGAACTGGCCCATCGCGCAGCTTCCGCTGGGGATGCGCGCCGGAAGATTGACGGTCTGGGCGATGTCGCCGCGACACAGCCGCGTCTGGAACTGGCGGGTGACGATCGCGTCGCCGCGCGCCACCGCCTCGCAGCCGCCGCCGGTGTCGGTGACGTAGACCAATTTACCGCTGACGCGGTACAACAGCTTGCCGTCGTAGGCGGTGAGTTGCGGGCGGGTCCAGCGCGTGTCGATGCAATCCTGCGGCTTGCCGGCGACCTTTCCCGCGAGCAGCTTTTCGTAGGCGATCCGGTCCTTGTCGGGCCTGTCGGACTTCTGCGCCGGAGCGGCGACCACCGCGGCGGCTCCGAGCGCCGCCGCAGCGGCGAAGGTGATGAGGAAACGCATCGCTTTCTCTCCTTCTCTCCGCACGTTACCGGCATGGTTACGTGCGATACCATATCGTCAGCTCTGATCCTTGCGCAAGCGGCGTTCGGCGAAGGTGGCGACATCGGACGCACGCAGGAACGGATTGGTCGCGCGCTCTGCGCCAATCGTGGTCGGGATCGTCGGCTCGCCAGCGGCGCGAAGCCGGTCGACCTCAGCCATCCGCGTCACCAGCGCGTGATTGTCCGGCTCGACCATCAGCGCGAAACGGCCGTTCGATCGCGTATATTCGTGCCCGCAATAGACGCGCGTCTTGTCGTCGAGCGCGGCGTAGCGCTGCATGTTCGCGAACATCTCGGCGGGCGTGCCCTCGAAGAGCCGGCCGCAGCCCATCGCGAACAGCGTGTCGCCGGTGAAGATCACGCCATCGTCGGCGAAATGGAAGGCGATATGCCCGGCGGTGTGGCCGGGGACATGCCAGACCGTCGCGCGATGGGCGCCGAGCGAGACGGTGTCGCCCTCGCCGACGCCATCGTCCAGCGCATTTATCTTCGCGCGCTCGGCCGCGGGGCCGATCACCCGCGCGCCGCTCGCCTGCTTGATCGCCGCTGCGCCGCCGACATGATCGCCGTGCCAGTGCGTCAGCCACACCGCGCCGATCGTCCAGCCGCGCGCCGCTGCCGCGTCGAGCAGCGGCTGCGCCTCGCCCGGATCTAGCGCGACGGTCTGAGTGCCGTCGTGCAGTAGCCACGCATAATTGTCGCTCAGGACGGGGACGCGGACGATCTCCAGCATCTTACCACGTCCCGGTGTTGGGCATCGACACCCACGGCTCGGCGGGGTCGAGCGTGCCGTCCTGCAACAGCTCGATCGAGATGCCGTCGGGAGTCTTCACGAACGCCATATGCCCGTCGCGCGGGGGGCGGTGGATCGTGTAACCGTGGTCGAGCAAGCGCTGGCAGGTCTCGTAGATATCGTCGACGCGGTAGGCGAGATGGCCGAAGTTGCGGCCGCCGGTATAGTCCTCCGGGTCCCAATTGTGGGTCAGTTCGACCTCGGCGTTGGCGCGCTCGCCCGGCGCGTTCATGTCCTCGGGCGTCGCGAGGAAGATCAGCGTGAAGCGGCCCTTCTCGTTCTCGATGCGGCGCACCTCTTTCAGCCCGAGTAGCTCGAAGAAGGCGATCGTCGCGGCGGGGTCGCTGACCCGGATCATCGTGTGCAGATATTTCACCGTTTTACTCCCGCCCTCTAGGGCACCACATCCTCGATGGCGCGGACCAGCAACGCGAGATCGTCCTCGCGTGACAGCCGGTGGTCGCCGTCCTTGACCAACCACGTCTGAACGTGCGGCGAGCGGATCAGTTCGGCGAGCCGGCAGGTGCGATGCCACGGCACGTCGGGGTCCTGCTGCCCCTGCAGCAAGCGCACCGGGCCGTCGAAGGCGATCGCGCCGGCCATCAGCCGGTTCGCCTCGCCCGATTGCCAGAAGCGGCGCGTGTAGACGGTCGGCGCCGGGCCATAGGGGTTGGGGCGTTCGAGGCGACCGTGCTGGAGCAGGTACATCTTCTCGTCCTGCGAGAAGCCCCAGTCGGTGAAGTCGGGCGCGGGGGCAATGCCGACCAGCGCCGCGACGCGCTCGGGCCGTGCCAGTGCGGCGAGCAATGCGATCCACCCGCCCATCGACGAGCCGACCAACACCACTGGACCGTCGACATGGTCGATCATCGCCAGTGCATCGTCGCGCCAGTCGGCGAGCGACTGGTCCTCGAACTTGCCCTCGCTGGCGCCGCAGCCGCCGTAATCGAAGCGGAGATAGGCGCGGCCCTGCGCCTTGGCCCATTCCTCCAGCGCGACCGCCTTGCTGCCGGTCATGTCGGAGGCATAGCCGGGCAGGAAGACGATCGTCGGCGTGGTGCCTTGGGTATGGTGGTAGGCGAGCCGCGGGCGCGGCGGTTGCGATGTGACGATGCTCATGCGCGCGGCTTTAGCGGGAAGGCGCGGTGGAGCGGAAGGGTGGCGTGGCGCTTATGCCTCCACCCCGGCGGAAGCCGGGGCCGAGTCGGGAAGGCCGAAGTGACGTAGGGCACGCCAATCATACGCCTCCCCCAACTGGGCCCCGGCCTTCGCCGGGGTGCCGGCTGGGAGTGGGAGGTCAGCCCGTCAGCATCCGCACCATCTCGCCCGCGAGCAGCGACAGCGTGTCGTCGCGTGCGCCCATCACGACGATGCGGTCGCCGGGCCGCGCTTGCGCCACACAGTGCGCCGCCGCCGCCGCGCGGTCGGGGATGTGGAGCGCGTGGCCGCCGGCAATCATCACGTCATGGACGATGTCGGCGCTGGTCACCTCGCGCGACACGGTGCCGCCCTGATAGACCGGATCGGGTAGCACGAGCAGGTCTTCGGCGCGCAGGTGGGTGGCGAACATCGCGGCGAGTTCGGCGCGCATCACCTTGAGCGGGCCGTAGCCGTGCGGCTGGAACAGCGCGATCACGCGGCCGGGAAAGGCGTGGAGCGTGTCGAGGGTCGCGGCGATCTTGTCGGGGTTGTGGCCAAAGTCGTCGATCACCGCGACGCCGTTCGCCTCCCCCACGAGGTCGAAGCGGCGGCGCAGACCGGTGAAGTGCTCGACACCCGCCACCGCCTGTTCGAGCGACATGCCGGCGGCGCGCGTCGCGCCGATCGCCGCGAGGGCGTTCGACACGTTGTGGCGGCCGGGCACCTTTAGCGCGACAGGCACGCGCTGGCCGGTCGCGACAAGCGTGAAGCGGATCGCGAACGGTTCGGCGACCATGTCGGTCGCGAAGAGGTCCGCGCTCTCATCGGCCAGCGAGAAGCGCGTCACCCGTGCCGGCGGCAGCGCCATCGCGAGCCGGGCGGCGTCCATGTTGTCGGCATTGACCACCGCGACCCGCGCATGGCCGATGAAGTCGCCGAACAGGCGGTTCAGCTCCTCGAGCGATTTATGGTCGAGGCTGACGTTGTTGAGCACCGCGACCTGCGGGCGATAGAGCGCGATCGAGCCATCGCTCTCGTCGACCTCGCTGACATGGGGATCGCCCTGCCCGACCAGCGCGCTGGCGAACGGGCGGTCGGTGCTGGCGAAGTCCTTCATCACCGCGCCGTTCATCACGGTCGGGTCGCGCCCGGCAGCGTGGAGGATCGTCGCGATCATGCCGGTGACGGTCGACTTGCCGCTGGTCCCCGCAACGCCGATCGGTTGCGCGGCGGCGTTGAACAAGGCGGCGTTCAGCTCCGCGCGCGACAGGCGGCGGCAGCCGAGCCGGGTGGCGGCGACGATGTCGGCGACAGTGTCCTCGACGGCGGCGGAGGCGACGACGATCTGGTCGGGCGACGTCACGCCGCTGCCGTCCTGCGCGAACAGCTCGACACCGAGCGCGCGCAGGCCGTCGAACTTGGCGGGGACGCGGCCCTGATCGAGCCCGCGGTCGCTGCCCGCGACGATCGCGCCGCGGCCCTTGAGGATCATCGCCAGCGGCATCATTCCCGATCCGCCGATCCCGACCAGAAAGAAGCGCTGGCCCGATACGTTGCCGTCATGCATGGCGGCGGGCTATCGGCGCTTTGCGCGGGCGTGACAAGCAGGAGGTGGCGATGCGGATCGGAGTGCTGGCGGCGAGCAGCGTCGCCAACCCGGACGTGATCGCGCCGGTGTCCGCCTTCGCGGCGGTCGCCTATCCCGAGATCGACCTCGTCTTTCACCCGCAATGCTATGCGCAGGACGGGCATTTCGCGGGATCGGACGCGGTGCGCGCGGCGGCGTTCCTCGAATTTGCCAACGATCCGGCGTTCGACGCGATCTGGTTCCTGCGCGGCGGCTATGGGTCGAACCGGTTGCTGGCGACGATCATGCCGCAGCTGGGGCCGGCGGCGCGGACCAAGACCTATCTCGGCTATTCCGACGTCGGCTTCCTGCTCGGCGCGCTGTACGCGCGGCGGATCGGGCGCGCGGTGCATGGGCCGATGGCGAGCGACATCCGGCGGCGTGACGGCGACGCGACGGTGGCGCGATCACTGGGGTGGCTGGCGCGGGGGGATCGTGCGGGGCTGGAGCCGGGGCTCGACGGCCGGCCGGCGGCGGCGTTCAACCTGTCGATCCTCGCGGCGCTGATCGGGACGCCGTATCTGCCCGATCTCGCCGACCATGTGCTGATCGTCGAGGAAGTGTCCGAGGCGATGTATGCGATCGACCGGATGCTGTTCACGCTTGGCAACGCCACGCAGCTGCGCAGCATCGCGGGCGTGCGGCTTGGGGCGGTGACGGCGGTGAAGGACAACGAGCCCGACTGGAGCGAGCCGATCGAGGCGATGATGACGCGCTGGTGCCGCGATCTGGGGGTACCGTATCTGGGACGCGCGCAGATCGGGCATACGCAGGCAAACCATGTCGTGCCGTTCGGGGTCGCGTGAGCCCGGGGCGACGAAGACCTCAGTGCGCGATGCCGAGCAACAGGAGCAGCGCCACCCAGATCACGAGCGCAGCCAGCGAGGCGAACAGCGCGGCCGCGGTACGCACCGCGGCGCTGCCGTTGCCGAGCCGGTACGCACCGCGCAGCTGCACGAACAAATGCACCGGAAACAGCAGCATCAGCAGCGCGACGCCGGGCAGATGCAGCGCGCTCGACCACAGGATCATCGTCGTGATGAGCAGGCTGACGAAGCTCATGGAATAGGTGACGAACACCGCATGGTCGAACAGGTGCACGTCGCGCCGCCATGCGAAGAGCAGCCACATGAACGGCACCGATAGCGGGATCAGCGCCCAGGAAAATTTGTAGCCGTTCGCCTCCATCTTGAAGAGCAACAGCTCGGGGTCCTCGATCGCGTGATTGAGTTTCTCGTCAAGCGTATGCCAGCCGGTCTTGATCGGCTCGTTCACCCCGTCGGACGCATTCGGCATCCGGTCGATGATCTTGCGCGCGCTTTCCAGTTCCCGCGCGTTCGTCGCGACCTGGGCGATGCGCGCGTCGAGCGCGGTCGTATCGCGCCCCGCCCGCGCGGCCACCGCGCGCTGACCTCGAAGCGTCTGGCCGAGGTCGGCGATGCGGCTTTGCTCGGCGACGAGCTGCGCGCGGGCGTTGCCGGACGGCGCGTTGACGCTCGCGAATCCGCCGAACAGCGAGTAAGCGATGTAGAGCAGGAAAACCGAGAAGAGGTACAGCGCCAGCGGTGAGAGGAAGCGGCGGCGCTCGCCATTGATGTAGCGGCGGGTCAGCGCGCCGGGGTGGCGCAGCAGCATCCCGATCGTCCGCCACACCGCGCCCTCGATGTGCAGGACGCCGTGCGTAAAATCGTGCCACCACGCGCCGAGTGTGCGGTGGATGTGCCCGGACTGTCCGCAGACATGACAGTAATCGCCGATGCGCGACGCACCGCAATTGAGGCAGGTCGCCCCGCCGCCGGTCATTTCCATCGTCTTGATCCGCCCCGCTAAATCCCCGCAGCCGGTCTGGCACAAAGCCGGCGCGTGCGGCAAGGCTCGGTCAGACCTCGGTCTTCGCCTCCTGCGGATGGTGCGGCGTCAGGATCAGCGTGCGGCCCTCCACCCGCCAGCTCTTCAGCCGTGACAGGAAGTTCATCCCCAGCACGTCGACATCGCCGAACGCGGGCGACACAACCACCGCCAGATCGCGCGCGACGACGTTGCCGAAGCGCAGTTCGGGCACCTCGCCGGTGTCGGCGCGGATCGTGCCGTTCGCGGTCTTGAGCAGCACCGGGAAGACCGCGGGCTTCACCTCGACCCCGGCGGCAGCGGCGGTGGCGGGCGACAGCGCTGTGATCGTCGCACCGCTGTCGACCAGCAGGCGGCGCTCAACCCCACCGATCGTCGCGCGGACGTAGAAATGGCCGTCGCGGCTCATGCGAATGCGGGTTTCTTCGCCCGCGACCTTCTGTTCATCCATGTCGAGCGCCGCCGCCGCACGGCCGAGCCACGGGTCGAACCGACCACGCTCGGCGATCGTCGCGTACAACAGCAGCCCGGCACCGACCCACAGCGCTAGGCTGACGAGCGTGCGCAGGATCGGGATGCGTCGCGCCACCAGCGCGGCGACGAACAGCGCGCCGAGCAGCAGATAGAAGTGGGGATTGGCCGAAATCTCGACAGGCATGGCCGGTATATAGGGGCGGCAAGCTTGCTGGAGAATGGCTGGCGCAGGCGCGGTCTGCTCGCTATGTCGGGAGCGTGATGACGATGCTCACTACTATCACCACCCGGCCGCGTCCGGGGGCCGGCGCCCGCGTCATCGCCTGACGCTGGGGGCCCCGCCCGCCCGGACCGGGTGGAGACGGTGCGGCGGCTTTCCACCCTGACGACCACCCACGCCGCTCTTTTCGTCGGGGCACGGCATCGCTAGGCCGTTGTGACGACTTTGTGCAGGAAGACCCTTCGATGGAAATGCTCTCGATCACGCTGCCCGACGGTTCGGTCCGCGAGGTCGCGTCCGGCACCACTCCCGCCGACATCGCCGCCGCGATCGGGCCGGGGCTCGCCAAGGCGGCGATCGCCGCGCGCGTGGATGGCGAACTGCGCGACCTGTCGCGCCCGCTGACGCAGGATGCGCGGCTCGCGCTGGTGACGCAGAAGGACGAGGCGGACGCGCTGGAGCTGGCGCGGCACGACTTCGCGCACGTGATGGCGGAGGCGGTGCAGCATCTGTTTCCGGGCACGCAGATCACCTTCGGCCCGGCGACCGAGGACGGCTTCTATTACGACTTCGCACCGAAGGACCGCCCGTTCACCGACGAGGATCTGCCCGCGATCGAGGCCGAAATGCGCCGCATCATCGCGAAGAACGAGCCGTTCACGCGCGAGGTCTGGTCGCGCGAGCGGTTGATCGAGACGTGGAAGAAGCAGGGCGAGACGTTCAAGGCCGAATGGGCCGCCGAACTGCCCGACGGCGAGGAGCTGACGATCTATCGGCAGGGCGCATGGCTCGACATGTGCCGTGGGCCGCACATGCCCACGACCGGGCGGCTCGATCCCAATGCCTTCAAGCTGACGCGCGTGTCGGGCGCGTACTGGCGCGGCGACCAGAAGAACGCGATGCTCAGCCGCGTCTATGGCACCGGCTGGCTCAACAAGAAGCAGCTCGACGCGCATCTGACGATGCTGGAGGAAGCCGCCAAGCGTGACCACCGCAAGATCGGCGCGGAGATGGACCTGTTCCACCTTCAGTCCGAGGCGCAGGGCTCGGTGTTCTGGCACCCCAAGGGCTATATCCTGTGGCGGCAGCTGGAAGCGTATATGCGCCGCCGGCTCGACGCCGCCGATTATGCCGAGGTGAAGACCCCGCAGCTGATGGACGCGCGGCAGTGGGAACAGTCGGGGCACTGGGGCAAGTATCGCGAGAACATGTTCGTCGTGCCCGACGAAATCCCCAATACCGAGGACGAGGGCGCGGTCATTTCGGGCGACGCCGATATGATGGCGCTGAAGCCGATGAATTGTCCGGCGCACGTGCTGATCTTCAAGCAGGGGATCAAATCGTATCGCGACCTGCCGATCCGCATGGCCGAATTCGGCTGCTGCCACCGCAACGAGCCGCATGGCGCGCTGCACGGGATCATGCGCGTCCGCCAGTTCACGCAGGACGATGCGCATATCTTCGTGCGCGAGGACCAGCTGGTCGAGGAGGTGCGCAAGTTCTGCGAGCTGCTCCACTCGGTCTATCAGGATCTCGGCTTCACCGATTATGCGGTGAAGCTGGCGTTGCGCCCCGAGAAGCGTTTCGGATCGGACGAGATGTGGGACCGCTCCGAGCAGGAATTGCGCGATGCGGTGCAGGCGTCGAACCTGCCGCAGGAGATCAAGGACAAGTTCGAGGAGCTGCCCGGCGAAGGCGCTTTCTACGCGCCGAAGCTGGAATTCCACCTGACCGACGCGATCGGGCGGACGTGGCAGGTCGGGACGATCCAGTCGGACCGCGTGCTGCCCGACCGGCTCGACGCGAGCTATGTCGGCGAGGATGGCAACCGCCATCGCCCGGTGATGCTGCACCGCGCAATTCTCGGCACGTTTGAGCGGTTCATCGGTATCCTGATCGAGCATCACGCCGGGCGCTTCCCGTTGTGGCTGTCGCCGGTGCAAGCGGTGGTGGCGACGATCGTCTCCGACGCCGACGATTATGCGCATGAGGTGGCGGCCAAGCTGCGCGCGGCGGGCATCCGCGTCGAAACCGATCTGCGCAATGAGAAGATCAACTACAAGGTGCGCGAACATTCGGTCGCCAAGGTCCCGAACCTGCTGGTGGTCGGCAAGCGCGAGGCGGAGGAAGGCAAGGTCGCGCTGCGCCGGCTGGGCAGCCAGGCGCAGACATTCCTGACGCTCGACGAAGCAGTGCAGATGCTGCGCGACGAGGCGCTGGCGCCGGATTTGCGCTGACGCTCGACGTCGTCGGTCCGCTCTCTTATGATGCCTGGGCACATAGGAGAGCGGACCGATGCATATCTTGCTTGCGATGCTGGTGCTGCCCCTGCCCGCTTCGGCGCAGACGGGGATCGCCGGACAGGTCGGCACGAGCGTCCACGACAACAACGGGCGCATCGATCGCGAGCGCTCCGCCGGTCGGCTGTCGCGCAGCGATGCACGGCGCGCGAAGACCGAGAATGCCATTACCGACGATCTGGCGCAGCGTTATGGCAGCGACGGGCGGTTGACCGACTCCGAACAGGCGGAGATCACCAACCGCAACAATGCGATGCAAAGCATCCTCAACGCGCCGGCACGGACCGGGCCGAAGCGCTAGACAGCGACGTTCGCGCGACGGATGTGGTTTCTTTAGCCCTCTCCCCGCCGGGGAGAGGGTTTGGGTGAGGGGTAGGAGTCTCACCGAGAGCGCCCTCTCTGCGAGGCCCGAACCCCTCTCCCAACCCTCTCCCCAAAGGGGAGAGGGCTTTAGCGGTGCACCCGCTTCCAAAACGCGAACCTATGCCCTATATTGCGAGGGTAAACCGACACAGGAGAAATACCCATACGTCCTCCCATGACGCGCCGTCCGATGCAGGCGCCTCCGATGAACGGCCCGCGGTTCAATGAGTGGATCCAGAGCCCGAAGGTCCGCGTGATCGACCACGAGGGAGAGAACCTTGGCGTGATGTACACGCGCGAGGCGATGGAGCAGGCGCGCGAGGTCGGGCTCGACCTGGTCGAAGTGTCGCCCAACGCCGATCCGCCCGTCGCCAAGTTCCTCGACGTCGGCAAGTTCAAGTACGAGGCGCAGAAGAAGGCGAATCTCGCCCGCAAGTCGCAGAAGACGCAGGAGATCAAGGAGATCAAGATGCGTCCGAACATCGACGACCACGATTACGACACCAAGATGAAGAAGGTGGTCGAGTTCATCGAGGAAGGCGACAAGGTGAAGGTCACCATGCGCTTCCGCGGTCGCGAGCTGAGCCACGGCCAGCTCGGCATGAACGTGCTGCAGCGAGTCGCCGAGCAGGTGCAGGAAGTCGCGAAGGTGGAAGCCTATCCGCGCATGGAAGGCCGTCAGATGCTGATGGTGCTCGCGCCGAAGTAACGCCCGCTTTTGCCAAGCCTGCCGTAACGTCCGCCGCGCCCTGACCAGCGCGGCGGCGTTGCATTCGTTCGACAGTGTTTTCGAATTTTCGCGTCGACGCTCGAAAATGGCTGGACGGACGCGGCTTCTGCGTTACGCTCACCCAATACCGAACCTTCAAAGAGTTCGGATGACATTGGGAGAGAGATAGCGCCATGCGTCTTACCGCCACCCTTCTGTCCACCGCCGCCGCGGTGCTGGCAATGCCGGCCCTGGCGCAGGACCAGACGAGCCCCGTTACCACCAACGCCGCGGTCGCCGGACAGAGCGACACCGCCTCCGCGCAAGCCGGCGACACCGGGCTGCTCAATGCCGGCGATATCGTCGTTACCGCCACCCGCCGCGCCGAGCGGCTGGCCGACGTGCCGATCTCGATCAACGCGGTCAGCCAGGCCGCGCTCCAGAACTCGGGCGCGACCGACATTCGCCAGCTCGCGCAGCTTGCGCCGTCGCTGAACGTCTCGTCGACCGGATCGGAAGCCAATGCCTCGGCGCGGGTGCGCGGCATCGGCACCGTCGGCGACAACCCCGGGCTCGAAAGCTCGGTGACGGTGTTCATCGACGGCGTGTACCGCAGCCGCACCGGCTCGGGGCTCAACGATCTCGGAGAGGTCGACCGCGTCGAGGTGCTGCGCGGGCCGCAGGGCACGCTGTCCGGGCGCAATTCCTCGGCCGGTGCGATCAACATCTACACCAAGGCGCCCTCGTTCGACTTCGGCGGCTATGCCGAGGGGACCTACGGCAATTACGATTTCTACCGCGTCGCGGGCGCGGTGACCGGGCCGATCGTCAAGGACCTGCTCGCATTCCGGATCGACGGCGTCGCGTCGAAGCGCGACGGCTTCTATCGCGACGTGGTCAACGACACCGATTACAACGATCGCAATCGCTGGTTCGTGCGTGGGCAATTGCTGCTGGAGCCGTCGCCCGATTTCTCGGTGCGACTGATCGGCGACTATACGTGGCGTAACGAAAAGTGTTGCGGCGCGGTCTATGTCGACACGCGCGAGAAGACCGACCCAACGCCGGGTACGCCGGGCGATTATGCGATCAACCCGGCGGGCAACCGCATCGTCAGCGTCATGCAGCAGGTCGCGGCGTTGCGCGGTTATCCGGCGGGCAGCGTCTTCCCGGCCGGCAACGATCCGTACAGCCGCCGCATCGCCTTCACGCCGGGGCGTGCCTATTCGAACGTCACCAAGGATTACGGCGGGTCGGGGCAGATCGACTGGAATCTGGGCAGCGCGGCGCTGACGTCGATCACCGCCTATCGCGAGTATAAGTCGGACGGCGCGAACGACATCGACGCCAACGTGCTCGACATCGGCTATCGCCCCGACGACGGCAACAACTACCGGCAATTCCACACCTTCACCCAGGAATTGCGGTTGAACGGCGAGGCGTTCGGGGACCGGCTCAACTGGTTGATCGGCGGCTTCTTCAGCAACGAGAATCTGCAGGTCGTCGACAATCTGAAGTTCGGGCGCGACTATGGTGCGTTCGCCGCCTGCCGGATCGTCGCGACGATCAATCCCACCGCCGCGCTGCGCAATCCGGCCAATCCGGGCTGTCTCGGCACCACCCCGCTCGCACCGCTGGGCGGTGCCACCGGGCGACAAGCGATCGGCGCCGGACTGGGCCAGGCCGCCGGGCTCATCCTGCCGGCCGTCGATCTGCTCTCGCGGCTCAACGACCTTGGCACGACGCGTGACGTCTACAACCAGAACAGCAAGAGCTTCGCGGTCTTCACCCACAACATCTTCCGGCTGACCGACCGGCTGTCGCTGACCGCCGGTGCCCGCTGGACCCGGGAGCAGAAGGACTTCGACGCGACGTTCGGCAACAACAACACCGTCTGTCCGCAGGTGCAGGCATTGCTGAACCCGTTGTTCAACAACGCGACGCTGGCCGCGCTGACCCGCGGGATCGCCACCCTTGCCTGCACGGGCAATTCGTCCAGCGCGCTGAACGGTCGCACGATCAACGACAAGTTGCGCGAGAATCAGGTGACCGGCACCGCAGTGCTGAGCTGGAAACCGACCGACCGGTTGATGACCTACGCCAGCTATTCGCGCGGCTACAAGGCGGGCGGCTACAATCTCGACCGCTCCGATCTGGGCGACGCCTATAATCCCGCGACGATCGCCAATATCGATGGCAGCCGGCTGCGCTTCGATCCCGAGACGGTCAATGCCTATGAGGTCGGGCTGAAATATTCGAGCCGGCAGTTCACGTTCAACCTCGCCGGCTTCCGGTCGGAGTTCAAGAACTTCCAGCTCAATACGTTCAACGGCACCAATTATGTCGTCGAGAATATCGGATCGTGCTCGGACGGGCTGAACGGCGCGGATCGCGACAATTCGCTGGCGACCGGCGCGTGCACCGGCGACGTGCGCTACGGCGTCGTCAGTCAGGGGTTCGAGGCCGAGGCGGGAATTTACCCGGTCGAGCATCTGGCGATCAACATGGGTTATACGTTCGCGGACACGAAGTATCGCCGCAATCTGGTCGGGTCGGATGCCGGGGCGGCGCTGGATCCGGCGTTGTTCCTGCTGTCGGGATCGCAGATGTCGAACGCGCCGCGTAACGTCATCACCACGTCGGTCAGCTGGAACCCGCCGATCGGCAGCAGCGGCATGTCGGCGCTGTTCTACGTCGATCAGCGGACGGTGTCCGATTACAATACCGGTTCCGACCTGTTCGTCGAGAAGACGCAGGATGGGTTTACCCTGCTCAACGCCCGCGTCGGCTTGCGCGGCAATCAGGATCGCTGGGCGATCGAGGTCTGGGCACAGAACCTGCTCGACACCGACTACCAGCAGGTGGCGTTCAACGCGCCGTTCCAGGGCGCAGGCAGCCAGCAGCAGGTGCAATCGTTCGGGGGCGTCGGCAACCAGCTATTCGCGTCGTTCCTCGCGGAGCCGCGGACCTATGGCCTGACGCTAAGGACGCGGTTCTGAGCTGAGCTTCAGCCCGATGGGCATCCACCGCCAACCGCAACTTTCGTCATCCCGGACTTGATCCGGGATCCCGCTTCTTCCTTCCGTCCTCAAGAAGAAGCGGGGCCCCGGATCAAGTCCGGGGCGACGGCTGCAAAGGTCAATACGCGCGCCCGACCAGCACGCGTTCGACCGCGGTGTCGCCGGTGAAGATGCACGCACCGTCCGCGGACGCCTGCCCCATCGGCGCGTTGCGCAGGGTCAGCTTGAGCGCCTTCAGCCGCTCGACCACCGCGTCGAGCGCCGCGCCGGTCGGGCGCGACCATTGCACTTCCAGCCAGCCGGGGTTCTTCGCGCCCTCCGCGAAATGCGTCTCGACCTGCGACCAGTCGCTGGCCGGCGCGATGTTCGCCTCCAGCCGTGCCTTCGCCTGATCGAACAAGGTCTGCTGGATGTCGGCGAGCAGCGTCGCGACCCCGCCCGCAAAGCCGTCGCGCGCCACCGCCGCGCTGTCGAGCTTGCCGTCTTCGCGGTACAGGCGATCGCGGCGGATCACCGAAATATTGCCCGCCGCCATGTCGCGCCCGCCGACCTCGATGACGAGCGGCGCGCCCTTCTTGATCCAGCCCCAGCGCTTGTTCGTCGCCTTGACCGGCTTGAGGTCGAGCAGCGCGCGTACCGGCTCGCCGAACGCGCTTTCCGCCGCCAGTGCCTGCTGCAACGCGCGGCAATAGCTCACCAGCGCTTCATCCTCGGGCGCGTCGCGCAGCATCGGGACGATCACCACCTGCCACGGCGCGACGCGCGGCGGCACGCGCAGCCCGTCGTCGTCGCCATGCACCATGATGAGCGCGCCGATCATCCGCGTCGACACGCCCCAGCTTGTGGTCTGGGCATGTTCCAGCTGCCCCTCGGCATTTTGGAAGCGGATGTTCTGCGCCTTGGCGAAATTGGTGCCGAGGAAGTGCGACGTGCCGGCCTGGAGCGCCTTGCCGTCCTGCATCATCGCCTCGATCGACCAAGTGCCGACCGCGCCGGGGAAGCGCTCGTTCTCGGGCTTCTCACCCGCGATCACCGGCACCGCCACGCAATTCTCCGCAAAGTCGCGATAGACTTCGAGCATCTTGAGCGTTTCCTCGCGCGCCTCGTCAGCGGTGGCGTGGGCGGTATGCCCCTCCTGCCAGAGGAATTCGGCGGTGCGCAGGAACATGCGCGTCCGCATCTCCCAACGGACGACGTTCGCCCATTGGTTGATGAGCACCGGCAAATCACGCCACGATTGCACCCAGCGCGCGAAGGCGTGGCCGATCACCGTCTCGCTGGTCGGGCGGACGACGAGCGGCTCCTCCAGCTTCGCGGCGGGGTCGGGAACCAGCCCGCCCTTCCCGTCCGCGATCAGCCGGTGGTGCGTGACGACCGCCATCTCCTTCGCGAAGCCTTCGACATGGCTCGCTTCCTGCTCGAAATAGCTGAGCGGGATGAAGACCGGGAAATAGCAATTCTCGTGACCGGTCGCCTTGATGCGGTCGTCGAGCAGCCGCTGGAACCGCTCCCAGATGCCATAGCCCCATGGCCGGATGACCATGCAGCCGCGCACGCCCGATTCCTCGGCCATATCGGCCTCGGTGATGACGGATTGATACCAGGCGGCGAAGTCGGCCTCGCGGGTGACGGGGAGCGCATGTTTCATGCGCGCGGCGATAGCGGCAAAAGCGCCCGCTCGCCAAGCGGCAACGCGCGGGGTTCCTTTGGCGGAGTGCGGCGGTTAGGGACGGCACCATGTCGGGTGATCGCGTCCTGAAGGGCATCGCCCTGCGCCTGCTGGCGATTTTCTTTCTGTCCACCATGTCGGCGCTGGTGAAGCTGGCCGAGACGCGCGGCGCGTCGCTGCCCGAAACGATGTTTTGGCGACAGGCGTGCGCGTTGCCGGTGGTGCTGGCGTTCGTCGCGACGACGCGCGGGTTGGGGTCGCTGCGGACGGCGCGGATCAAGGGGCATCTGGCGCGCTCGCTGGTGGGCGTGGTCGGCATGGTGTTCACGTTCGGTGCGGTACTGCTACTGCCGCTCGCCGAGGCGACGACCTTCCAGTTCACGGTGCCGATCTTCGCGACGATCCTCGGCGCGCTGGTGCTGGGCGAACGCACCGGCGTGCAGCGCTGGAGCGCGGTGCTGGTCGGGTTCGCGGGGGTGCTGATCGTCGCGCAGCCGGGGAGTGGCGCGCATGTGCCGCTGTTCGGGGCGATCGTCGGGTTGCTGGCGGCGCTGTTCGTCGCTTTGGTCGCGATCCTGCTGCGGCAGTTGCGCGACGAGCCGTCGGGCACGACGGTATTCTGGTTCTCGGTGCTGACGCTGCCGCTGATCGCGGTACCCTACGCCTTCCACCTCAAGGCGCACGATCCGCTGACGTGGCTGAACCTCGCCGCGATCGGAATGGTCGGGGGCTGCGGGCAATTGGCGCTGACCGGGGCGGCCAAGCTGGCGCCGGTGACGACGGTGGTGCCGATGGACTATTCGGGACTGATCTGGGCGACGCTGTACGGCTGGCTGCTGTTCGGGGTGCTGCCGAGCGCGATGACGTGGGTGGGCGCGCCGGTGATCATCGCGAGCGGGCTGTTCATCGTGTGGCGCGAGCAGCGGCTGGGGAAGCAACAGACGGTGACCGCCGCGCCGGAGGATTGAGCGTGGTCACGTCATCAACTCAGTTGCGCGGCATCATCGCGGATTTTAGCGTTGGCGATGGTGATGAGTTTTCGCATGGCGGCGGTTAGGGCGACGATGGGTTTTTTGCCGCTGTCACGGAGGCGCTGGTAGAAGGCCTTGATGTCGGGCGCGAAGCGGACGGCGGAGAGGGCAGCCATGAAGGTGACGCGCCTGACCTCCGGGCGGCCGCCGCGGGTGCGGCGATAGCCATCGACGGTGCCGCTTTGGCGGGGATGGGGTGCAAGGCCGGCGAGGCTGGCGATCTGGCGCCGTCCGAGCGTGCCGAGTTCGGGCAGGAGGGCGATGAGCGCCGCGGCGGTGGTCGCGCCGATGCCGGGGATGGTGCGCAGGACGCTGGCGGTGCGGGCGAGTGATGCGCAGCCGGCGAGCAGCGCCTCGATCCGGGCCTCGAGCGCGGCGATGGCCTGGTCGTGCGCGGCGACCAGCGCGCGCAGCTCGGCGGCGACCGGGCCGGCGCCGGGGGCCTTGAGGCGGTTGGTGCACGCGGTGCGGGCACGGACGAGATCGCTGCGGGTGTTGACCAGCGTCGCGAGCTCCTGGCGGTGTTCATCGCGCGGGTGCCAGCGGTCGAGGCGCTCGTGGCGCTCCTGCCCGTAGCGCGCGAGCGCACGGGCATCGAGCGCATCGGTCTTGGCCAGCGTTCCCAGCGAGCGGATGAACGCCTTGACGCGGCGGGCATCGGCACGGTGGATGGCATGGCCGGCGCGTGACGCCGCCGCGAGCAGCGCGGCCTCGTAGCCGCCGGTCGCCTCGCAGACCAGCAGGCGCCCGGGCGGCAGCGCGGCGGCAAAGGCGTCGAGCGCAAGCGGCGTGTTGGCGATGGTGGTGGCGCGGCCGGTGACGCTGTCGAAGACGGCGATGCCGGCCTTGCCGACGTCGCAGCCGACGAACCCGGTCGGCGTGGTGGCGGCGGCGTCAGTGGCGGGGTTGGCGGAGCGGGTCATGACGGTTATCCTCGGCGATAGCCTGCGATTGTCTGCGGGCGTCGTCGAGCGGCCCCTGCAACTCACCAGGCGTGACGGGAAGCGGGCAACCGACCGGGATGACGACGGGCGAAAAGCCCTATTGCGAGACGGCCCGGTTGCCCGCGCCCGGCATCAGGTGGCCACCTGATGCCGGGCATCCCGCTCATGCAGGACACCACCCCCCTACGTCATCTCCAACAGACAATTGCGAGCGTAGCGAAGCAATCCAGCGCCCAGCGCGCGACGCTCTGGATTGCTTCGCTACGCTCGCAATGACGATATCGACCTACTCCGCCGCCTCGGCCTGCGCGACCGGCGGCTTCCACGTCAGCACCGGCTTGCGCGCCGCGAGCGTCTCGTCGAGGCGCGCGCGGGGGGCAAAGTGCGGGGCGGTCTTGAGCGACGGGTCGCCGGCCTTCGCCCGCTCCGCCACCGAGCGCAGCGCGCCGATGAACTGGTCGAGCGCGGCGCGGCTCTCGGTTTCGGTCGGCTCGATCAGCATCGCACCGTGAACGACCAGCGGGAAATACATGGTCATCGGGTGGAAGCCTTCGTCGATCAGCGCCTTGGCGGCGTCGATCGTCGAGAAGCCGGCGGCGAAGCCCTTATCCGAGAAGATCGCCTCGTGCATGCACGGCCCCGCCCCCGCGAACGGTGCGTCGAGCACATCCTCCAGCGAGCGCAGCACGTAATTGGCGTTGAGTACCGCATCCTCCGCGACCTGCTTCAACCCGTCCGCGCCGTGGCTGAGGATATAGGCGAGCGCGCGGGTGAACATGCCCATTTGGCCGTGGAACGCGACCATGCGGCCGAACGTGTCGGGATGGTCGTCGCCAGCGAGCATGTGGTCGCCGTGTCCCCCGGACACGGCTGAACCGTGCGGGGCACGGTTCACCACATGCTCTTCCTCGATCAGCTGGATGTGCCCGTCGGCCATCCGCGCGGTGAACGGCAGCGGGCCGAACGGCGCGAGCGCCTCCGAGAGCACCACCGGCCCCGAACCGGGCCCGCCGCCGCCGTGCGGGGTCGAGAAGGTCTTGTGGAGGTTGATGTGCATCGCATCGACGCCGAGGTCGCCGGGACGGACGCGCCCGACGATCGCGTTGAAGTTCGCGCCGTCACAATAGACGTAGCCGCCCGCTTGGTGGACCGCGTCGCTGATCTCCTTAAGATCACGCTCGAACAGCCCGCAGGTGTTCGGATTGGTGATCATCACCGCCGCGACGTCCGGCCCGAGCCGCGCCTTGAGCGCCGCGGTGTCGACGCGCCCGTCGGCGGTGGCGGGAATGTCCTCGACCGTGAAGCCCGCGAAGGCGGCGGTCGCCGGGTTGGTGCCGTGCGCGCTCTCGGGCACCAGCACGACCTTGCGGTGGCCCTCGCCACGCTTTTCCAGCGCCGCCTTGATGCACAGGATTCCGCACAGCTCGCCATGCGCGCCGGCCTTGGGGCTCATCGCGACGCCGTACATGCCGGTCAGCTTGATGAGCCACACCGCCAGCTCGTTGATGACGCCCAGCGCGCCCTGCACTGTGTCGACCGGCTGGAGCGGGTGGATGTCGGCGAAGCCCGGCATCCGCGCCACCTTCTCGTTCAAGCGCGGATTGTGCTTCATCGTGCACGAGCCGAGCGGGAACAGCCCGAGGTCGATCGCGTAATTCTGGCGGCTGAGCCGGGTGTAGTGGCGCACCGTCTCCTGCTCCGACAGGCCGGGCAGCCCGATCTCGCTCTTGCGCGTCAGGTCGCCGAGCCGGTCTAGCCCCCTCCCCTTTGGGGAGTTCCGGGTCGAATGTGCCCCCGGCACATTCTCAACATCGCGGGGCGATGTTGACCCGGAACTGGTTGGGTGAGGGGTCGAGGTCTCACCGAGACCAGCCTCTCGGTGAGACACCGACCCCTTACCCCGGCCCTCTTCCCAAAGGGGAGAGGGAGCATCGGCGAAGTCGACGCCGGTCGTCTCGGTCGAGCCGATCTCGAAAATCAGCGGCTCTTCGAGCATCAGTGCCTTGTTGCCGGTGAAGGTCGGTGCGGCGTTGCCGCCGGCGATCGGAGCGGTCGGCTTCCAGCCGCTTGCGTTGATGCTCATGCCAGTGCCTCCTGAAGCGCGGTCGCCAGCGCCTCGATATCCTCGTCGGTCGCCGTCTCGGTGACGGCGACGATCAGCCCGTTCGCCAGCGCGTCCTCGCCCGGGTACAGCCGCCCGAGCGACACGCCCGCCAGCACGCCCTTGTCGGCGAGCGCGCGTACCACCGGCCGCGCCTCCTGCCCGATGTCGAGCGTGAATTCGTTGAAGAAGGTGTCGTTGACGACGCGCACGCCCGGCACCTTCGCCAGCCGATCGGCGGCACGGCACGCGCCCGCGTGGTTGAGCGCCGCGAGCCGCCGCAGCCCCGCCTCGCCCAGCAAGGTCATGTGGATCGAGAACGCCAGCGCACACAGCCCGGAATTGGTGCAGATGTTGCTGGTCGCCTTCTCGCGGCGGATATGCTGCTCGCGGGTGGAGAGCGTCAGCACGAAGCCGCGCCGCCCCTCGGCGTCGACGGTCTGCCCGCACAGCCGGCCCGGCATCTGGCGGACGTATTTCTCCTTGCAGCCAAACAGACCGACATAGGGTCCGCCGAACTGCAGCCCGACGCCGAGCGACTGGCCCTCGCCGACGACAATGTCGGCGTCCATCTCGCCCGGCGAGCGGATCGCGCCGAGCGCGACCGGCTCGGTGACGACGGCGATCAGCAGCGCCTTTTTCGCATGGCAGGCATCGGCGAGCGGGGTCAGGTCGGCGATGCGGCCGAGGATGTCGGGATATTGGACGACGACGCACGAGGTGTCGTCGTCGATCTTCGCGATCAGCGCGTCGAGATCGGTGTCGGCACCCAGCGTCGGCAGCGCGGTGTCGAGCACATCGCCGGTGTACTTGGCCATCGTCTTCGCGACCGAGACGTAATGCGGGTGCAGCCCGCCCGACAGGATCGCCTTGCCGCGCCGCGTGATCCGCCGCGCCATCCCGATCGCTTCCCAGCACGCGGTCGACCCGTCGTACATGCTGGCGTTCGCGACATCGGTGCCGAGCAAGGCGGCGACCTGCGTCTGAAACTCGAACAGCATCTGGAGCGTGCCCTGCGCGATCTCCGGCTGGTACGGCGTATAGGCGGTCAGGAATTCGCCGCGTTGGATCAGGTGATCGACGCTGGCGGGGACGTGGTGGCGATACGCACCCGCGCCGAGGAAAAACGGCACCTCGCCCGCGACGGTGTTCTTGCGGGCGAGCGCGGCCATGTGGCGCTCGACCGCCAGCTCGCTGGCGTGATTGGGGAGGTCGTGGATCGGGCCGTCGAGCCGCGCGGCGTCGGGCACGTCGGCGAAGAGTTCGTCGATCGACGATGCGCCGATGACGGCCAGCATGTCCTGGCGGTCGGTGGGGGTAAGGGGCAGGTAGCGCATTCTGTCATTCTCCCCCCTCCCCGGCGGGGAGGGGTCGGGGGAGGGGTAGCGTCCCGGGGGTACGGGCAGCGGCAGGCGAGACGGCGACCGTCCTACGAGCACGCGCCCCTCCCCCACCCCCCTCCCCGCAGGGGAGGGGGCTATGGTTACATCACAGCTTCGCGACGAAGGCGGCGTAGGCGGTTTCGTCCATCAGCGCGTCGAGCTCGGAGGCGTCCGACAGCGTGATCTTGAAGAACCAGCCGTCGCCCTCGGGATCGCTGTTGACCAGCGCCGGCTCGTCGGTCAGCGCCGGATTGCCTTCGAGCACATTGCCGGAGACGGGCGAATAGACGTCCGACGCGGCCTTGACGCTCTCGACCACCGCGGCTTCGTCGCCCTTCGACAGCGAACGGCCCGCGTCAGGCACTTCGACGAACACGATGTCGCCCAGCTGACCCTGCGCATAGTCGCTGATGCCGACCGTGCCGGTGTCGCCATCGACGTCGATCCACTCGTGATCCTCGGTGAAATAACGGCTCATCTTTACTTCACTCCTCGGAAGTAGCGGTGGGGAACGAACGGCATCGCGGTGACGGTGGCGCGGTGCGCCTTGCCACGCTGCGACAGGGTAACGACGGTGCCGGGCGCGGCATCCGCAAGCGGGACATAGGCCATTGCGATCGGCGCGCCGACGGTCGGCGCGAAGCCGCCGCTGGTGACCCGGCCGACGACCGCGCCCGTGGTGTCGACGACGTCGGCGCCTTCGCGGACCGGCTGACGCCCCTCGACCAGCAGCCCGACGCGCTTGGTGGCGGGGCCATTCTCGCGCTCGGCGAGGATGCGCGCCGCACCGGGGAAGTCGGCGGCCTCGCGGCGGCGCTTGAACAGCGCGAAGCCGAGATCGGCCTGTACCGGGGTGATCGCGGGATCAAGGTCGTGGCCGTAGAGCGGGAGCCCCGCCTCCAGCCGCAGCGAGTCGCGCGCGCCGAGCCCGATCGGCTTGATCTCCGGCTGCGCGACCAGCGCATCGGCGAACGCCTCGGCGGCCTCGGCGGGCACCGACATCTCCACGCCGTCCTCGCCGGTATAGCCCGAGCGGCTGATCCACAAAGCGTGGCCGTTCCACTCGAACGCGCCCGCCTGCATGAAGGTCAGCGCCGCGACGCCGGGCACCAGCCGCGCCACCGCCTCGACCGCCTTCGGCCCCTGCACGGCGAGCAGCGCGTGATCTTCCATCATGTTGAGTGTGATATCGTCGGGCAGATGCTCGACCAAGTGCGCGACATCGTCGTACTTCGTCGCGCCGTTGACGACCATGTAGATGCGATCCGCGGCTTGCGGCGTCAGCATCAGATCGTCGAGCACCCCGCCCTCTTCGTTGAGGAGTAGCGAGTAGCGCGCCTTGTTGAGCGGCGCATCGCTGATCGCGGCGGGCATCAGCGCCTCCAGCGCGGTGGCGACGCCCTCGCCGGTGATCGACAGCTGGCCCATGTGGCTGACGTCGAACAGCCCGGCATTCTCGCGCGTCCAGAGGTGCTCGGCCATGATGCCTTCGTACTGGACGGGCATGTGGTAGCCGGCGAACTCGACCATCCGGCCGCCCTTCGCGCGATGCCAGGCGTCGAGCGGGAGCGTCAGTATCTCCAGCGGCTCGAAACCGTCGTCTTCATGGGTGCCGCCATGGTGGAGAATGGGCGTATCGCTCATCACAGGTCTTCCGTCGCAAGAGGCCGGTCGCGCCGAGCCGAAGCCCGTTGACGATCCGAATGCCCCCTCTGTCACGGAACCTGAGAGCTTTCCCCGGCCGCGCCGGGTTACCCCTTCGGTGGGCGCACGAGGCAAAGCCCATGCGCCGCTTTCCAGAGTGTCGATCGGCCGGCGCGGTCCCTGCTGCCTGAGAGATTCCGGGGTGGTTGCTCCTTCGGCGGCGGCTGATGACCTGAAAGGCCGGCCGCGCTCTCCCGCGCCTGCCCATGCCCCTTGCGCGGCATCGACTGAAGCGCCCTCTACGCCCGCCGTGGCACGAGTCAATCGCGGAATGCGCGTCACGGCGCTGGCGTCGTGCACCAACCTCCGCCACTATCGAAGAGTCGGATTGCGGAGGGGGGAATCTGGATGTCGGACACACTGAAGGGAGTGGCGATCGCCTCGAAAAAGGCCGTCCATCGGTTGCTCATCGCGCCATGGCAGCGGCGGCGCTGGGCGGCCGCGCGCGAGCCATTCGACCACCGCACGCCGGAGGGGCTGACCTTTCGGCTGTACCCGCACGAGTATGTCGATTCCTTCATCTATCAATTCGGCATCTACGAGCGGCAATATCTCGATTTCCTGCTGAAGGTGTTGCCGCGCGACGCGGTCATGCTGGATATCGGCGCGAACATCGGCAATCACGCGCTGTATCTGGCGCCGCATATCGCCGCCATCCACGCGTTCGAGCCCAATCCCGTCACGTTCGCGAGGCTGAAGCACAATGTCACGCGCAACGCGCTGGATGATCGGATCACGCTGCACCACATCGGACTGGGCGACGACGAGGGAATGTTTCGCTTCGCCTCGAACGTGTCGGGCAATCTCGGCGCGAGCGGCTTCCTGCGCGACGACGCCGCCACCGACGCGCGCGTCGAGGTGATCGAGTTGCCGATCCGCCGCGCGGATGATTACGTCGCCGGGCTCGATCTATCACGGATCGACTTCGTGAAAATGGACGTCGAGGGGTGGGAAGCGTCGGTGTTTCGCGGGCTGGCCGGCACGATCGCGCGCTATCGGCCCATTGTGGCGTTCGAATATCACGGCCACGAACAACCCCGTAGCGACTTCGACGCGATCGCCGCCGCGCTGCCGGGCTATATCATCGTCGATCCGACCTTCGCAGCGGCGAAGGCCAGTTACGCCGCAAAGGCGCTATGGGCGATCCGCCGCGCAGGCTGGCCGGAGTTGCGCCGCGTCACCGAGCCGGAGCCGCGCACCTACGAGAGCTTGCTGGCTTTTCCCGATGAGGAGATGCTCGCGAGGTTCGATCGCGGCGACTGATGTGGAGCCACTGCCGGTCCCATGGCGTTGCGGAATATTGGAGAAGGAGATCGCTTATGGACACTGCCACCTCCCCGGTCGTCGAGCGGATCGCGCGTGTGCTGGCCGCTCAGCATTTGAGCGCCAACGGGCATGGCACGGTCGAGTCGCCCAGCGCTTTGGTCGACGCGCAGTGGAAGGATCACCGCGATGACGCGATCGCGGTGCTGCATACGATGCGCGCGCCGAGCCCGGCGATGGCGGCGGCGGGCGATGTCGCGGTGTGGGAACGGATGGTGCTGGCGGCGATCGCGGAGGCGAAGCCCGGCATCGTCATGTAGCGGCGCGGCGGTCCACTGCCCACGATATGGCGAGGACGACCAGCCCCGCGACCGCGAGCGCCGCGCCGACCGGGCCGGTCGAGGTCCAGCCCCAGCCGGCGGCGATCGCCATCCCGCCCAGCCACGGCCCGAGCGCATTGGCGGTGTTGAACGCCGAATGGTTGAGCGCGGCGGCCAGTGCCTGCGCGTCGCCAGCAACGTCCATGAGCCGGGTCTGAAGTACGGTGCCCAGCGACCCGCCGATCCCGATCGCGACCATCGCGATCAGCACGGTCGCGAAATGCTGCGCGGCGAGCGGCCAGAGCAGCAGCGCGGCGATGCTCCACACCAGCACCGCGGCGGCGGTGGGCAGCAGCGCGCGGTCGGCGAACTTCGGGACGATCAGGTTGCCCGCCGTCATCCCGACACCGAACGCGGCGAGCGCGAACGGCACCATGCGCGGGCCGACCTGCGTTACCGCCGCCATCGTGTCGGCCAGATAGGTATAGACCGCGAACAAGCCCCCGAAACCGATCGCGCCAATACCGAGCGTCAGCCACACCTGCGGCCGCTTGAGCGCGCGCAGTTCCGATAGCGGGCTCGCCGCCGGGTCGCCACGATCGCGCGGCGCGAAGAACGCGACCAACGCGGCGGTGAGCGCGGCCAGACCGGCGACGACGATGAAGCACGAGCGCCAGCCGAGCAATTGTCCCATGAAGTTGGCGAGCGGCACGCCGATGATCGTCGCGACCGTCAGCCCCAGCATGACGCGCGCCACCGCCTGCGTCCGGCGGCCCGCATCGACCAGCGATGCCGCGACCAGCATCGCAATCCCGAAATAGGCGCCGTGCGGCAACCCGGCCATGAAGCGGAACAGCATCATCCAGCCATAGCTCGGCGCAAGCGCCGACAGGCCGTTACCGACCGCGAAGAGCGTCATGAGCGCGATCAACAGGTGCCGCCGCGCCATTCGCGCGCCGAGCACCGCCAGCAGCGGCGCACCGACGACCACGCCTAGCGCATAGGCACTGATGACATGCCCGGCGGTGGGCGCGTCGACGCCCAGGTCGCGTGCCATGTCGGGCAGCAGGCTCATCGTCGCGAATTCGGTGGTGCCGATCGCGAACCCGCCGACCGCGAGCGACAAATGGATCAAGCCGACGGGTGCATTGCGCACGTCGGCGATGGCGGTGGCCATGCGATTTCCCCGATTTCGGCTGTTCTGGTAAGCCGCATAGCTGGCGATGCTGCGGTGCAGCGTCAAGAGGGCTGTCGGTCGTTCCAACCCAACCGTCGCTCCTGCGCAGGCAGGAGCCTATGGCTGTTCGTGGAGGCTTGGAAGGTCTGACACGAGGCGCAAGGGATGTGTGTCAGGCTGTTCGCGACATTCGACAGACATAGGCCCCTGCCTTCGCAGGAGCGACGGGGTGGGCTGGATGGTCACATGCCCCCACTATCATCCCGGACCTACGAAGCCGGCGTCAACCGCAGCAACCGTCCTTGCGAGTCGCCGCCATCCTCCAGCACGTAGATCGCGCCGTCCGGTCCCTGCTCCACCTCGCGGATGCGCGCGCCCATCGACCATTGGTCGCCCTTGCTCGCATTGGTCCCGTTCAGATCGACGCGCACCAGCGCCTGCGAGGACAAACCGCCGATGAACGCGTCGCCCTTGTATTGCGGGAACAGGTCGCCCGAATAGATCATCAGCCCGCCCGGCGAGATCACCGGATTCCACCACACCTTCGGCGCTTCGTAACCGTCCCCGGCGGCGTGGTCGGGAATGTCGCTGCCGTCGTAATTCGAGCCGTTCGAGACGTTCGGCCAGCCATAATTGCGCCCGGGCAACACCAGGTTCAGCTCGTCGCCGCCCTTCGGTCCCATCTCCTGCTGCCACAAATTGCCCTGCGCGTCGAAGGCGAGGCCGAGCAGGTTGCGATGGCCGTAGCTCCATACCTCGGGGAGGAAACCCTGCGCCGCCAGCGGGTTGTTCGCCGCCGGCTTGCCTTCGGGCGTGAGCCGCAGCACCTTGCCGAGCGAGCCGCTTTTGTCCTGCGCCGGCGTGAACTTCTGTCGATCACCAT
Source organism: Sphingomonas phyllosphaerae (assembly GCA_036946405.1). Classification (NCBI taxonomy): domain Bacteria; kingdom Pseudomonadati; phylum Pseudomonadota; class Alphaproteobacteria; order Sphingomonadales; family Sphingomonadaceae; genus Sphingomonas; species Sphingomonas phyllosphaerae. The sequence goes on from JAQIJC010000001.1 coordinate 2,727,290, forward strand.
TGGTGAAGAACAGATATTGGCCATCGGGCGAGAAGGCGATCCGTCCCGAATAATGGCCGTCGCCGGTCACCAGCGGCGTGGCGCGGTACAGCGTCTCGATCGACGTCAGCCGCTCCGCACCCGCCTCGCCCGACAGGATTCCGCGCGCGAGCACCACACCCTTGCCGCCCTGCCCGGCCGCCGAATAGCTGAAATAAACCCGCTTGCTGGTCGCGAAATCGGGGGCGAGCACCACGTCCATCAACCCGCCCTGCCCTTCGGAATCGACATCGATCGTTGCGATCGTCCGTCGCGACGCCCCGTCGGCGGCGACGAGCAGCAACGCGCCCTTCTTCTCGGTGACGAGCATCCGGCGATCCGGGAGAAACGTCATCGCCCAGGGCGCGTCGAAGTCGGCGATCACGGCGCGGGCAAAGGGCGTGCCCGCGACCGGCGTGCCGCTTGGCGAGGGCGAAGGGCTCGGCGCGGGTGCGGGGGCGACCGGGGCGTCCGCGATCGGCTGCACCGCGGGCGAATCTTCACCGTTGCAGGCCGCTGCGGCGCTGAGCGCGACGGCGGCGAAGGCGATACGGTACAGCAACCCTTTTCTCCTTTTCACGTCAATTTCACCCAACAAACCCGTGTATCCGCCATTGTTCCCCTGCTGTCGCCTAGGTGCTTGCGAGGGTGGCAGACCGGCGCTATATGGACCGTGCTTTCTCTTACATCGTCAGGTGATAAGGGGCTGCGGGGCTCGCTCCGCGGCGGCAAGAAACGCATGTGCGGCAGGTGCTTTTGAACGACATCACTCCCCTCGTCCGGTTGATCGAGCCAGAGGCCGACGCGCTCGGCTTCGCACTGGTGCGCGTCCGGCTGTTCGGTAAGGACGACGAGCGCACGTTGCAGATCATGGCCGAGCGGCCCGACACGCGGCAGCTGACCATCGACGATTGCGCCGAACTGTCGCGCCGCATCTCGGACAAGCTCGACGCGCTGGAAGAGGCCGGCAAGGACCCGATCGAGGGCGCGTACCGGCTGGAAGTGTCGTCGCCCGGCATCGACCGCCCGCTGACCCGCCGGCAGGACTTCACCGACTGGGCCGGGCATGAGGCGCGGATCGTGCTGACCGAGGCGGTCGACGGGCAGAAGCAGTTCAAGGGCGACCTGGAAGGCATCGACGCCGACGGGATGATCGCGATCCGTCACCCGCGCACCGGCGTGCTGGAGCAGGTGCCGTTCGCGCTGATCGCCGATGCCAAGCTGGTGCTGACCGATCGCCTGATCGCGGCCACCGTCCCGCTCTCGATGGAGGGCGCGGAAGAAGAGATTCAGATAACGTCCACGGACGATAGTGACGACATGTCCGCGCACGCGGACGGGGAAGAAGAGGAAATCCACTGATGGCCACCGGCGTCACCGCCAATCGTGCGGAGCTGATCGCGATCGCCAATTCGGTCGCTTCCGAGAAGATGATCGACAAGGCGATCGTCATCGAGGCGATGGAGGACGCGATCCAGCGCGCCGCGCGCACGCGTTATGGCCAGGAAATGGACATCCGCGCGAAGCTGGATCCGAACAACGGCGACCTGCGCTTGTGGCGCGTCGTCGAGGTGGTCGAGCTGGTCGACGACATCTACAAGCAGGTCGACGTCAACGGCGCGCAGAAGCTGCAGCCGGGCGCGAGCGTCGGCGACTATCTGGTCGATCCGCTGCCGCCGATCGAATTCGGCCGCATCCAGGCGCAGGCCGCCAAGCAGACGATCTTCCAGAAGGTTCGTGATGCCGAGCGCGAGCGCCAGTATGAAGAGTTCAAGGAGCGCGCCGGCGAGATCATCACCGGCGTCGTCAAGCGCGTCGAGTTCGGGCATATCGTCGTCGACCTCGGCCGCGCCGAGGGCGTGATCCGCCGCGACGCGCAGATCCCGCGCGAAGTGGTGCGCGTCAACGATCGCATCCGCTCGCTGATCCTGAAGGTGGTGCGCGAGAACCGCGGCCCACAAATCTTCCTGAGCCGCGCGCATCCCGACTTCATGAAGAAGCTGTTCGCGCAGGAAGTGCCCGAAATCTATGACGGCATCATCGAGATCAAGGCCGCGGCGCGCGATCCGGGCAGCCGCGCCAAGATCGGCGTCATCTCGCATGATTCGAGCATCGATCCGGTCGGCGCGTGCGTCGGCATGAAGGGCAGCCGCGTGCAGGCGGTCGTGCAGGAGATGCAGGGCGAGAAGATCGACATCATCCCGTGGTCGCCCGACACCGCAACCTTCGTCGTCAATGCGTTGCAGCCGGCGAACGTCGCGCGCGTCGTGATCGACGAGGAAGAGGACCGCATCGAGGTTGTCGTGCCCGACGATCAGCTGAGCCTCGCGATCGGCCGTCGCGGCCAGAACGTGCGTCTCGCCAGCCAATTGACCGCCAAGGCGATCGATATCCTGACCGAAACCGACGCCAGCGAGAAGCGGCAGCAGGAGTTCGTCAAGAACTCCGAGACCTTCCAGAACGAGCTGGACGTGGACGAAACGCTTGCGCAGCTGCTGGTCGCCGAGGGCTTCGGCGCGCTGGAAGAGGTCGCCTATGTCGAGCTCGACGAGCTGGCCGGGATCGAGGGCTTCGACGAGGATCTCGCGCAGGAACTGCAGAGCCGTGCGCAGGAAGCGCTCGACCGCCGCGAGCAGGCCAATCGCGAGGAGCGGCAGGCGCTGGGCGTCGAGGATGCGCTGGCCGAGCTGCCGTATCTGACCGAGGCGATGCTGGTCACGCTCGGCAAGGCCGGGATCAAGACGCTCGACGATCTCGCCGATCTGGCGACCGACGAGCTGGTCGAGAAGAAGCGCGCCGAGCCGCGCCGCCGCAACGACGATGCGCCGCGCCGCACCGATCGCCCGGAGAACAAGGGTGGCGTGCTGGGCGAGTACGGGCTGAGCGAAGAGCAGGGCAATGAGATCATCATGGCCGCGCGCGCGCACTGGTTCGACGACGAGCCGGCGGCCGAGCCGGCGTCGGAGGATCAGGACGCCTGATGCCGTTCGTATCGATCCGACTGGCGGGGACGGCGACGCGCGAGCAGAAAGCGGCGATCGTGGCGGACGTCACGACGTCGCTGGTCACGCGGCTGGGCAAGAACCCGGCCGCGGTGCAGATCGTGATCGAGGAAGTGTCGACCGAGAATTACGGCGCGGGCGGCCAGTTGCTGGCCGACCGCGACGCGCCCGTTGCCAAGGGAGACGCACATGCGGACCCCCGACAATGAGACGCTGACGCTCGACCGTCATGCCGGGCTTGTTCCGGCATCCACCTTTGCCACGATCTCATCGTCTGCTGGTTGGCGACCCGACTGGTCATGCCCGGATAAATTCGAGGCCGAATGCGATCGCGAGGTCGTCCCAATGCGGATTGTCGCGCTCGATCAGATTGAGCTTCCACGTGCGCGGCCATTTCTTGATCCGCTTCTCGGCGGCGATGGCCGCGTCCATCGTGTCGGCGATCTCGGACCAGACGAGATGTTTGACGGCGTAACGCTCGGTGAAGCCACCAAACGTGCCGTCGCGATGCTGCATGACGCGCCCGATGAGGTTGGCGGTGACGCCGACGTAGAGCGTGCCGTTCCTTCCGCTGGCCATGATGTAGACGCAAGGTTGCCGCTCTCTCACACCGTTCTCCCCTCGTCATGCCGGGCTCGTCCCGGCATCCACCGTTCCGCACGATCATGCACGGTCAATGTTGCGGCACCGTGGACCCCGGAACAAGTCCGGGGTGACGGAAGCAGGGAGGCGCGCGCATGACAGACTCCGAACGCTCCTGCATACTTACCCGCGAGCGCGCGTCGCCCACGGCGCTGATCCGCTTGGCACTCGCCCCTGACGGGCGGGTGCTGCCGGACGTGCGCGCCAAGGCACCGGGGCGCGGTGCGTGGATCGGGGTCGATCGCGCCGAACTCGAACAGGCGATCGCCAAGGGTAAGCTGCGCGGTGCGCTCGCGCGCGCATTCAAGACCGGCGAGGTCACGATCCCCGACGATCTGCCCGCGCTGATCGCCGCCGCGCTGGAGCGCAACGCGCTCGACCGGCTGGGGCTTGAATCGCGTGGCGGGACGGTGCTGACCGGCGCGGAGCGGATCGAAACCGCGGCGCGCTCGGGCAAGCTCCACGCGCTCTATCATGCCGCCGACGCCGCCGAGGACGGCTGCCGCAAGCTGGCGCAGGCGTGGCGCGTCGGGTCTGATCGCGAAGGTTCCGACGTCAGGGGCTTGGCACTGCCGGTGGCGCGCCCCATATTGTCGTTGGCGCTGGGCCGCGAAAATGTGGTACACGTCGGCGTCATCGACCGCGCTGCGGCCAAACGACTCAGCGAAGCGCTCGATCGTTGGCTGCACTTTATCGGCCCTGATCTGAATACAGCACCTTGCGCTACGGCCGCGCAAGGCGCATCGGCGCCCGGCATTGCCGGGGCGACCGCTACCGGCCGTGAGACTGCACGAGGAATTTGAGTGAGCGAGACCGACAACGACAAGCCGAAACTCGGAATGCGCCAGCCGCTGGGGCTCAAGCGCACGGTCGAGACCGGCAAGGTGAAGCAGAGCTTCAGCCACGGCCGTAGCAATACGGTGGTGGTCGAGGTGAAGCGTCGCCGCGTGCTCGGTCCGCAAGGCGGTGCGCCCGAGGCGGCGAACCCGGCGCCCGAGCCGACGCCGGCACCCGCCGCGCCGGTCGCTCCCGCGCGTCCCGCACCGCGTCCGCCGGTTTCGAACGAGACTCCGCAGGAGCGCCAGGCGCGTCTGCTGCGCGAGGCCGAGGACCAGCGGATGCACACGCTGGAGGAAACCCGCCGTCGCGAGGACGCCGAGCGCCAGCGCGCCGCCGAGGACGAGCGTCGCCGCGCCGAGGAGCGCGCGCGTGCCGAAACCGAAGCGACGGCCAAGGCTGCGGAGCCGACGCCGGCCCCCGCCCCGGCCACGCCGGAGCCGACCGCCGCACAGCCTGCTCCCCCCGCAGCCCCGACGCCAGCGCCGACGCCCGTCCCTGCGCCGGTCGAGGCCGCTACGCCCGCGCCGGTTGCGACGCCAACCCCGACGCCCGCTCCGGTCGCCGAAGCTGCACCCGCGCCGGCCGCTCCTGCGCCGACCCCGGCACCTGCGCCGGCCCCCGCGCCGCGTGCTGCACCGACGCCGGTGCCCGCGCCGACGTTGGGGCTCGGTCGCGATCCGTCGATGCCTGCGCCGCGCCGCTTCTCGCCGGTCGCGCGCCCCGAGATCCCGAAGCCGCAGCCCAAGCCGGCCCCGGCTCCCGCTGCCGCGTCCGCTCCTGCCGCTTCGACGAACGGGGCGACGGGCGGCGGCAGCAGTGCACCGCGCAGCCTGCCCAGTGGTCAGGCGACGCCGCGCAACAACAGCCCGGCGCGTCCGCAGCAGCGTGACCGCAAGGGCGATGAGCGTCGCGGCGGCAAGCTGACCGTCACGCGTGCGCTCAACGAAGACGGCGCGCGCGCCCGCAGCCTCGCCGCGCTGAAGCGCGCGCGAGAGAAGGAGAAGCGTGGCTTCGGCGGCCCGCGCGAGCCCCAGGCCAAGCAGGTCCGCGACGTGCAGGTGCCCGAGGCGATCACGGTGCAGGAACTTGCGAACCGCATGGCGGAGCGTGGGGCCGATCTGGTCAAGACGCTGTTCAAGATGGGCATGCCCGTCACGATGACGCAGACGATCGATCAGGACACCGCCGAGCTGCTGGTGACCGAATTCGGCCACAACATCGTTCGCGTCTCGGATTCGGACATCGATCTCGCGATCGACACCACCGAGGATGCGGCGGAGACGTTGCAGACTCGTCCGCCGGTCGTGACGATCATGGGCCATGTCGACCACGGCAAGACCTCGCTGCTCGACGCGCTGCGCGGCACCGATGTCGTGCGCGGCGAGGCCGGGGGCATTACCCAGCATATCGGCGCCTATCAGGTGACGCTGAAGGACAAGTCGAAGATCACGTTCCTCGATACGCCGGGCCACGAGGCGTTCACCGCGATGCGCGCGCGGGGTGCCGACGTGACCGATATCGTGGTGCTGGTGGTCGCCGCCGACGACGGGCTGATGCCGCAGACGATCGAGGCGATCAACCACACCAAGGCGTCGGGCAAGCCGATGATCGTGGCGATCAACAAGATCGACAAGCACGAGGCAAATGCCCAGCGCGTCCGCGAGCGGCTGCTCGAGCACGACATCCAGGTCGAGATGATGGGCGGCGAGACGCAGGACGTGGAAGTCTCCGCGCTCAAGAAGATCGGGCTCGACGAATTGATCGAGAAGATCCAGCTTCAGGCCGAACTGCTCGACCTCAAGGCGAACCCGGATCGCGCCGCCGAGGGCAGCGTGATCGAGGCCAAGCTCGACAAGGGCCGTGGTCCGGTCGCGACCGTGCTGGTCACGCGTGGTACGCTCAAGGTCGGAGACGTGTTCGTCGTCGGCGCGGAAAGCGGCAAGGTCCGTGCGCTGGTCGACGACAAGGGGCGGCAGCTCAAGGAAGCGGGTCCGTCGATGCCGGTCGAGGTGCTCGGCCTGTCGGGCACACCGTCGGCGGGCGACCAGTTGCAGGTCGTCGAGAACGAGCAGCGGGCACGCGAGGTCGCGGAATACCGTCAGAGCGTGCTCACGCAAAAGCGCACGACCTCGGCACCGACCAGCCTCGAGAACATGTTCTCGGCGCTGCGCGCGAACGCCGCGATCGAATATCCGCTGGTCGTGAAGGCCGATACGCAGGGCACGGTCGAGGCGATCGTCGCGTCGATCAACAAGATCTCGACCGATCTGATCCGCGCACGCGTGCTCCATTCGGGTGTCGGCGGGATCACCGAGAGCGACGTGACGCTGGCGGGTGCCAGCGGCGCGCCGATCATCGGCTTCCACGTCCGCGCCAACGCCAAGGCACGCGAGATCGCCGAGCGGCAGAAGGTGGCGTTGAAATACTATGACGTCATCTACGACCTGATCGACGAGATCCGCGCCGGCATGGCGGGCGAGCTCGGGCCGGAAGCGTTCGAAACCGTCGTCGGTCGCGCGGAGATCCGCGAGGTCTTCTCGGCGGGCAAGCACGGCAAGGCGGCGGGTCTGCTGGTCACCGAGGGTGTCATCCGCAAGGCGCTCAAGGCGCGCATCACGCGCAACGACGTCATCATCTACAATGGTGAGATCGCATCGCTGCGCCGCTTCAAGGACGACGTGCCGGAAGTGCGTGCGGGTCTGGAGTGCGGCGTCACGTTCACGCAGAACTTCGTCGACATCAAGGCCGGGGATTATCTCGAAACCTTCGAGGTCGAGCTGCGCGAGCGCACGCTGTAATCGACTGTAAATTGCCCTCTCCCCTCCGGGGAGAGGGTTGGGTGAGGGGCCGACACGAACGCTGGTCTCGGTGAGACACCCTCCCCTCACCCCGCCCCTCTCCCCAGAGGGGAGAGGGAGATCGTTAATGACCGACAAACCCGAAAAGTCTGTCCGAACGCTGCGCGTCGGCGAGCAGGTCCGGCACATCCTGTCGGAAATCCTCCAGCGCGGCGACGTGCACGACGAGACGCTCGCCAGCCATATGGTCAGCGTTACCGAAGTGCGCATGTCGCCCGACCTGCGCCATGCGACGGTGTTCGTGAAGCCACTGCTCGGCAAGGACGAGGAAGCGGTGCTTAAGGCGCTGCGCACCAACACCGCCTATCTGCAACGCGAGGTCGCGACCCGCGTGAAGATGAAATATGCCGCGCGGCTCAAGTTTCTGGCCGACGAGAGCTTCGACGAAGGCAGCCATATCGATGCCCTGCTCCGCCGCCCGGAGGTGGCGCGCGATCTTGACGGGGAATGAGGTAAGACGCATCTTACCGGAATGAATGCGCGCACCACTTTGTCGGCCAAGGGGCAAGTCGTCATCCCCAAGGATGTGCGGGACTCGCTGGGGCTCCATGCGGGGCAGCAGCTTGACGTCATTTGTTCGGGCGATGCGGTGCTTCTCCGTCCTACACCCGTAAAAAGCGGCCAGTCGGCTGACGAGGTTGCGGCTCGGATCCGCGAACTAGCCGCCTCTTACCGGGGACCGCCCGTGTCGATCGACGACATGAATGCAACGATCGCGGATCACTGGGCGGCCGGCGGTCGGCAATGAAGGCGATAGACACCAATGTAGTGGTTCGTCTGTTGATCGGCGATGATCCTGCGCAACAGGCGATCGCGAGGGCATTGCTGAACGCCCCGGTGCTGGTCACGATCACCGTCATGATCGAAAGCGCGTGGGTCTTGCGCTCACGTTATGGCTTTGATCGAGAGACTGTGGCGGCGCTGCTGGACGCCTTTCTAGACTATCCGAACGTGCTTGTGCAGGCGGAGGCGCGGGTTCGCTGGGCCTTGGCACGCTATCGCAGCGGCGGCGACATTGCGGACCTTCTTCATATTGCGGCCGCCGAGCCCGCCGACCGGTTCGCCACCTTCGATCGCGGTATCGCCCCGGCAGCGGGCAACGATTGCCCGCTTACGGTCGAGACGCTCGCCTGATGGCCAAGCTCTATTTCTACTACGCCAGCATGAACGCCGGCAAGTCGACCAACCTGCTGCAAGCCGACTTCAACTATCGCGAGCGCGGGATGGCGACGATGCTGTTCACCGCGGCGGTCGACGATCGCTTCGCCGCCGGGACGATCGCGTCGCGGATCGGGCTGTCCGCGCCTGCGACGATGTTCGATCCAACGACCGACATCGCCGGCTGCGCGCTGCGACGCCATGCCGAAACGCCGCTCGCCTGCGTGCTGGTCGATGAGGCGCAGTTCCTGACCGCCGCGCAGGTCGACCAGCTTGCCGCGCTGGCGGATCGCGCCGGGATACCGGTGCTCGCGTACGGGCTGCGCACCGACTTTCGCGGCGCGCTGTTTGAGGGATCGGCGCGGCTGCTGGCGCTGGCGGACGCGCTGGTCGAGATAAAGTCGGTGTGCGAATGCGGGCGCAAAGCGACGATGAACCTGCGGGTCGATGCCGACGGCCGGCCGGTCGCCGAAGGGCGGCAAACGGAGATCGGCGGCAACGATCGATACGTCGCATTGTGCAGACGGCATTTCGGCGAGGCGTTGGAACAGTAAGGCTACGGCCAATCGACATTCTATGTTCGCCTGCCCCCCTCGTCATTCCGGACTTGATCCGGGATCCAGCCTCTTTTTACTTCAGTGGCTAAGAAGAAGCTCGGCCCTGGATCAAATCCGGGGCGACGCACGAAAGGGATTTCCGGATCAGAAACGACGACGCGACCGGTCCTGACGGCTTGAACGTCACGCAATCCCAGCCAAATCGAGCTACTCGGCGCTTGCCTCCCTGTCACGAACCGACAACCTACAGCGATGACGATCTTCGGCGAGGTGGTAGTAGAGGTGGTCCAGAGCCTCTGGAGCAATTCGGTCGACGCGGCATATAAGCGCTGGGGTTGGAAGGGCGGCATCGTCACCTTCTTTGGCCCGGTTGCACTCCTGGCTTTGCTGGTGTGGGCAGCCCACCATTAGCAAGCACGTCTTCTCTCCTAGCCATCCCCCCGCCCTCGCCCTATCTGCGCGGGCATGAACCCGAACGGCATCATCTGGTCGGCGGCGATCTGGATCATTCCGCTCGTCATCGCGATCGTCTTCCACGAGGTGGCACATGGCCTCGCCGCGCGCGCACTCGGCGATTCGACCGCGCAGGAGCAGCGGCGGCTGTCGCTCAACCCGCTGCGCCACGTCGATCCGATCGGCACCGTCGCGCTGCCGCTGTTGCTCGCGATCGCCAAGGCGCCGGTGTTCGGCTGGGCGAAGCCGGTGCCGGTCGATGCGCGGCGCCTCCCCCATCCGCGCCGCGACATGATGCTGGTCGCGCTGGCCGGGCCGGGATCGAACCTCGTGCTGGCATTGGTCGGCGCGGTGCTGCTGGGGCTGTTCACGCGTGACATCTATGGCGTCGCGCCGGGGAGCGTCAGCGCGTTCGTCGCCGCCAATCTGCTCAACTTCGTCATCATCAACGTCTTTCTGGCGATCTTCAACCTGATCCCGCTGCCGCCGTTCGACGGCGGGCATGTCGTGGCCGGCCTGCTTCCGGAACGGCTGGCGCAGCGCTGGGACGGCCTCGCGCGGTTCGGCTTCCCGCTGCTGATCGTCCTGTTGCTCGTGCTGCCGGCGCTGGTGCCGGGCGCCAACATCGTCCAGCGACTGGTTGCCCCGCCCGCACAGGCGCTCGCCGACTGGTATCTGGCGCTGGCGGGAGCGCTCGGCGCGTGACGCTGCACGGATGGCTGATCCTCGACAAGCCGCTCGGGCTCGGCTCGACGCAGGGCGTCTCGGCCGCGAAGCGCGGCTTGCGCAACGGCGGCTATGGCAAGGCCAAGGTCGGTCATGGCGGTACGCTCGACCCGCTGGCGACGGGCGTGCTGCCGATCGCGATCGGCGAGGCGACCAAGCTGGCTGGGCGGATGCTCGACAGCGACAAGGTCTATGATTTCACGATCCGCTTCGGCGAGCAGACCGACACGCTGGACGCCGAGGGCAAGGTGATCGCGACCAGCGAGGCGCGTCCGACCGCGGCGGCGTTGGCAGCGATCCTGCCAAGCTTCAACGGCCCGATCGCGCAGGTACCCCCCGCTTACTCCGCGCTCAAGGTCGACGGCCAGCGCGCCTATGACCTCGCCCGCGCCGGCGAGGCGGTGGTGCTGGCGACGCGTGACGTCACGATCCACGCGCTGACGCTGGCGACCACCTCCGACGACGGACCGCTCGAAGAGGCGACGCTGACGGCGCATGTCTCCAAGGGCACGTATATCCGCAGCCTCGCGCGCGACATCGCGCTGGCGCTCGGCACGGTCGGCCATGTCAGCTACTTGCGCCGCACGAAGGCCGGGCCGTTCTCGCTCGATCAGGCGATTACGCTGGACAAACTGGACGAAGTCGCTAAGGCGCGCAGCCTTGAACACATTCTCCTGCCATTGAGCGCAGGGCTGGACGACATCCCGGCTCTCGTACTCACACCCGACCAGGCAGGGGCGCTCCGTCAGGGGCGTGTACTGGCCGGGATCGCCGCCGACGACGGTCAGGCCTTTGCCATGCTGGGGGAATTACCCGTCGCACTGGTCGAGGTGGAGCAAGGCTCCGTCCGCGTCGTCCGGGGCTTCAACCTGTAGAAGATGTCGTAGGAACCCATATGTCGATTACCGCAGAACGCCGTCAGGAAGTCATCAAGGACAACGCCCGCGCCGAAGGCGACACCGGTTCGCCCGAGGTCCAGGTCGCGATCCTGACGGAGCGGATCAAGAACCTGACCGAGCACTTCAAGGGCCACGCCAAGGACAACCACTCCCGCCGCGGCCTGCTGATGATGGTCAACAAGCGGCGCTCGCTGCTCGACTATCTCCGCAAGAAGGACGGTGACCGCTATCTGGCGCTCATCGCGAAGCTCGGCCTCCGCAAGTGAAATAAAGGCGCCGCAAGGCGCCTTTATTTCATCCCGACGCCGATTCGGGATCCAGCAAGTACGAGCGCAGGAGCGCTCTTCCAGCCGCTGGAGCTGGACCCCGGCCTTCGCCGGGGTGACGATGGGGGAAGGACAATACGGTCCAACCTCCGAGCCGCTACTGGCTCACTCGCAGGCCCCCCTCGCATCGGGCGCGGGGAGTGAAGGAAATCAGATGTTCGATACCAAGAAGGTGGAAATCCAGTGGGGCGGCAAGACGCTGACCCTGGAGACGGGCAAGGTCGCCCGCCAGGCCGACGGCGCGGTGATCGCGACGCTCGGCGAAACGGTGGTGCTGTGCGCCGTGACCGCCGCCAAGACCGTGAAGGAAGGGCAGGATTTCTTCCCGCTCACCGTTCACTATCAGGAAAAATTCTCCGCGAGCGGCCGCATTCCCGGCGGCTTCTTCAAGCGCGAGCGGGGCGCGACCGAGCGTGAGACGCTGGTCAGCCGCCTGATCGATCGCCCGATCCGTCCGCTGTTCCCCGAAGGCTTCTACAACGAGATCAACTGCATCGCGCAGGTGATGTCGTATGATGGCGAGAATGAACCCGATCTGCTGGCGATGATCGCGGCGTCGGCGGCGATGACGCTGTCGGGCGTGCCGTTCATGGGCCCGATCGGCGCGGCGCGTGTCGGCTATCAGGACGGTGAGTATATCCTCAACCCGTCCGACGCGCAGGTCGTCGAGGGCGAGCTGGACCTGATGGTCGCCGCGACGCACGACGCGGTGATGATGGTCGAGTCGGAAGCCAAGGAGCTGTCCGAGGACGTGATGCTGGGCGCGGTGATGTTCGCGCACAAGGCGTCGCAGGACGTCATCAACGCGATCATCGACCTCGCCGAGCAGGCGGCGAAGGAGCCGTGGGAGCTGAAGGTCCAGGCCGATAGCGCGGCGGTGAAGACCAAGCTGAAGAAGCTGATCGGCAAGGATCTGGAGGCGGCCTACAAGCTGACCGACAAGCAGGCGCGCCAGACCGCGATCAACGCCGCACGCACCAAGGCGCGCGACGGCATGGCCGACCTGAAGGACAGCGATCCGCAGGCATATCTCGCCAGCCTCAAGCTGGTGAAGAAGCTGGAGGCGGATATCGTCCGCACCGCGATCCTCAAGACCGGCCGCCGCATTGATGGTCGCGACACCAAGACCGTCCGCCCGATCGAGGCGGAAGTCCACTTCCTGCCGCGCGCGCACGGCTCGGCGCTGTTCACGCGTGGCGAGACGCAGACGATCGCGACCACGACGCTGGGCACCCGCGACGCCGAGCAGATGATCGACGGCCTCAACGGCCTGTCGTACCAGCACTTCATGCTGCACTATAACTTCCCGCCCTATTCGGTCGGTGAAGTGGGCCGCTTCGGCGCGCCGGGCCGTCGCGAAGTCGGCCACGGCAAGCTGGCGTGGCGCGCGCTGCACCCGGTGCTGCCGACGAAGGAGGAATTCCCCTACACGATCCGCGTCACCAGCGACATCACCGAGTCGAACGGCTCGTCGTCGATGGCGACGGTGTGCGGCGGCTCGCTGTCGATGATGGACGCGGGCGTGCCGCTGAAGCGTCCGGTGTCCGGCATCGCGATGGGGCTGATCCTCGAGGGCAAGGACTTCGCGGTCCTGTCGGACATCCTCGGTGACGAGGATCACCTCGGCGACATGGACTTCAAGGTCGCGGGCACCAGCGAGGGCATCACCGCGCTCCAGATGGATATCAAGATCTCCGGCATCACCGAGGAGATCATGAAGGTCGCGCTGGCGCAGGCGCATGAAGGTCGCGCGCACATCCTCGGCGAAATGGCCAAGGCGCTCGACTCGACGCGTAGCGAGCTGTCGGCGCACGCGCCGCGCATCGAGACCTTCACGATCGACAAGTCGAAGATCCGCGAAGTGATCGGCACCGGCGGCAAGGTGATCCGCGAGATCGTCGCCACCACCGGTGCGAAGGTCGACATCGATGACGAGGGCGTCATCAAGGTGTCGTCGTCGGATCACGCGCAGATCGACGCCGCGATCAAGTGGATCAAGGGGCTGGTCGAAGAGGCCGAGGTCGGCAAGATCTATGACGGCAAGGTCGTCAACATCGTCGACTTCGGGGCGTTCGTGAACTTCATGGGCGGCAAGGACGGCCTCGTCCACGTCAGCGAAATGAAGAACGAGCGCGTCGAGAAGCCGGGCGACGTCGTGACCGAGGGGCAGGCCGTAAAGGTCAAGGTCCTCGAGATCGATCCGCGCGGCAAGGTCCGCCTGTCGATGCGCGTCGTCGATCAGGAAACCGGTGCCGAGCTGGAAGACACCCGCCCCGCCCGCGAGCCGCGCGGCGATCGTGACGGCGGTGGCCGTGGCGACCGTGGCCCGCGCCGTGATGGCGGTGGTCGCGGTGGGGATCGCGGCGGCGACCGTGGTCCGCGTCGCGAAGGCCGTGGCCCGCGTCGTGAGCGCGGCGAAGGCGGCGGCAAGGACGAGGGCGACGCCCCGGCCTTCGCTCCGGCCTTCCTGACCGGCGATCGCGACTAACCGCTTCGCTTTGCGTGCAGCAAGCGAGTGGCCCCGGCAGCGATGCCGGGGCCATTTTGGTTTTGGAGTGCTCCGTTACCTCAAAATCAAAGCGTCACCCCGGCGAAGGCCGGAGTCCAGTTGCGAACGGCTGGTAATGACGCGAACCGTTCGACCACTACGACCTTCCCAACTGGGCCCCGGCCTTCGCCGGGGTAACAGCAGGAGGTGGCGTCAGTGCGAGCGTAGCGAGGCGATCCAGGGCTGGATCAGGACGCTCTGGATAGTCGCGCTACGCTCGCAACGACGCCGCTTACTCCACCCCACGCTCGAACGGTGCCGCCGGCAGATCCGCGCCATCGAACAGGTTCGTGAACGGCGCATCGCTCCACGCGTACCGCACCTTCGTCACGCCCGCGGCATTCGCGCCCGGCAACACCACCGTGTCGCCGCGCGCCTCCGCCGGAACGTAGCGGCACGTATCGCCCACGCACGCCTCGAAACCGATCGCCTGCCCTGCGCTATACGTATGCAGCCCGTCGGTGACGTTGCGATAGCGCACCACCAGATCGCTGCCGCTCCGCGACACGCCCGCGACCTCCGGCCCGCTACGGAGCCCCGGATGGCCATAAGCGACGACGCGCGCCAGACGCGCCAGCCGCTCGCCGACGACAGTCTTCTGCGTCGGGTGGATGTCGAACCGGTCGCCGACGTCCAGCGTCACCGCGAGCCCGGCCTGCGCATCCTGCGCGACCGCCTGCGCCTGCGCCTCGCGCAGCTCCGCCCAACCCGACTGCACCGGCGCGGTCGACGGCTTGCCGTAGGAGGTGAGCTGGACGACAAAGAACGGCAACGTCGGCGCGGCGAAGGTCCGCCGCCAGTCCGCCATCAACAACGTCATCAACTCGCGATAGGTCGACGCCTCGCCGGCGTTCGACTCGCCCTGATACCAGGCGGCGAGCTTCAGCCCGTAGCCGGCGAACGGCGCGATCATCCCGTTGTGGAGCGTCGCAAGGCTGTTGGGCACGTCCCACGGCGCAGGCGCGATCTTCTCGCCGGTCAGCGTGCGGCCCTGACTGTAGCGCCACGGCCCGGCGAACGGCACCAATGTCCCGTCCGCCAGTTCCAGTCCACGCGGCGCGGCCCCGGTCAGCCCGCCACCGTTCGCGCCGCCCAGCACGCGCATCGCGACGACGTTGCGACCGACCTTCCACGTCCCCGCCGGCGCGTCGTAGTGCCGCCACGCCCAATTGACGCTGCCGCCGCCGACATAACGACCGTTGACCCACGTCTCCTCATATTGATCGATCGGCCCGAGCTGCAGCGTCTTGGCCGCCGCGACCTGCGCGGCGGTCAGGTCGATCGTGCCGCGCAGCCACATCACGCCCTCGAAGGCGGCGAGCGCGGGCACGCCCGCCTCCTTCCATGCCGAGGTCGGGATCGTCGCCCATTTGCTGTCGTCGAAGTCGGCGCGCCGGAACGCCGCCTGCCGCGCGGCGGCGGGATCGTGCGCCTTCCACCATGCCTCGCGCCGCGCGCCGTCCTGCGCCAGCGCCTTGGCCGGATCGCGCCCGTAGAGATCGACCGCGGCGATCCCATCCTTCAGCCGCGGGATCGTCACCAGCGACGCCGGGCTGATCCAGCTCTCGATCCGCGTTCCGCCCCATTCGGAGTTGATGAAGCCGATCGGCACCTTCTCGCTCTGCCGCAGCGAGCGCGCCATGTAGTAACAGACCGCCGATGCATCGCCGACCGTCTCCGGCCCGACCCGCTGCCATTTGGCGGGCGCTTCCAGATCGGCGAGCGGCTGCGCACGGCTGGTGTCGGGGATCGTGGCATAGCGCAGGTCCGGGTCGGCCGGCGTCTGCAACGCGCCCCAGGCGTTGGTCGACTGCTTGACCATGAACTCCATGTTCGACTGGCCGCCGCACAGGAAGACATCGCCGACCATGATGTCGCTCAGCGTCTGCCCGCCGTCGAGCGCCAGCGTGTAAGGCCCGCCCGCGGCCTGCGCCGGCAGCGTCGTGCGCCACCGGCCCTGCGCATCAGCGGTTGTGGTGGCGCGCTGCTCGCCGAGTCGTACCGTGACCGCGGCGTTCGGCGCACCCCGCCCCCACACTGCGATCGGCCGGTCGCGCTGGAGCACGGCATGATCGGCGAAGATGTGCGCGAAGCGCGGGGCCGCCTCCTGCGCCATTGCCGGCGCGGCGAGCGCCATCGCCGATCCCGCCATCACCACGCGCCACATCGCCATCATCCCCTCCGTTGCTTGTTAGCGCTCACGTATCGCACCCGGCGGGGGCGCGCCAAGCGTCAATCGCGATAGGACCGATCGATCCGGTCGAGCTTGCGCAGCAACGCCGGCCACGCCAGACCTCGCGCCAGCATCCCGACCCCGGCCGGCGGCGATTGCCGCGCGACCTTGTCCTCGACGCCCTGCGGCGGCGTGTGCAGGCCGTCCGCCCCGGCCGCGAGCATCAACACCTGCGCCTCGCAGGCGCGTTCAAGGAAATAGAGGCGCAGAAAACACGACGCGACCGAGTCGCCGACCGTCAGCGTCCCGTGATTGCGCAGGATCATCGCGTGGCGCGCGCCGAGATCGGCGACCAGCCGCTCGCGCTCCTCCAGATCGGTCGCGATCCCTTCATATTCGTGATAGGCGACATCGTGCGACGCGATCATCGCGGTCTGCGTATGCGGCAACAGCCCGCACGCCATCGCCGACACCGCCTGTCCATGCGGCGTGTGCAGGTGCATCACCGCCTGCGCATCGTCGCGCGCCATATGGATCGCGGAGTGGATCGTGAACCCGGCCGGGTTGACCGGATGCGCGCTCACGCCGACCGGCTGCCCGTCGACATCGATCTTGACCAGCGAGGACGCGGTGATCTCCTCGAACATCATGTCATAGGGGTTGATGAGGAAATGATGCTCCGGCCCCGGCACGCGCGCCGACAGGTGGGTGAAGATCATATCGTCCCAGCCATAGAGCGCCACCAGCCGATAGGCGGCGGCGAGATCGACCCGCGCCTCCCATTCGCCCGGTGCCATCGCCGTGGACTCCACCATCGCCGCCGTCGCCATGCGCTTCCTCTCCATGCTTTTCCTCTCCATGCTTTTGACATGGATGTTAGTACAGGCGGTGGTCAGCCGCCAGCGGCGTGTGTATCCTTGTGTTGCAGCCGGATATAACATGGATCGGGCGCGTTTCATCGAAGGAAGCGGCGTTCCTGCCCGTTTCCGCAGCAGGACGGACATGACCGATACCAACGGATTTAGCCTCACGCGGCGCGGGGCGCTCGTCAGCGGAGTCGCCGCCGCCTCCACCACGGCGTTGCCGCTCGAGGCCCGGCCGCTCCCGGCCGAGACCCCTGCCGCCACCGTCCCGGTGTCATTCACCGTCAACGGCAAGAAGCGCGCGCTCGATCTCGACCCACGCGTCACGTTGCTCGACGCACTGCGCGAGCATCTGCACCTCACCGGCAGCAAGAAGGGCTGCGACCATGGCCAGTGCGGCGCCTGCACGGTGATGGTCGAGGGCAAGCGCATCAACTCGTGCCTGACGCTCGCGGTGATGCACGACGGCGACACCATCACCACGATCGAGGGGCTCGGAAGGCCGGGCGACCTGCACCCGATGCAGGCCGCGTTCGTCAAGCATGACGGCTATCAATGCGGCTATTGCACCCCCGGCCAGATCATGGCGGCGGTGGCGATGTTGCAGGAGGTGAAGGACGGCGTGCCGAGCTACGTCTCGGCCGATCTCACCGTCGCCGGCCGCATCGACGCGCAGGAGGTGCGCGAGCGGATGAGCGGCAACATCTGCCGCTGCGCCGCTTATTCGAACATCGTCGCCGCGATCGCCGATGTCGCTGGCGCGGAGGACGTCGCATGAAGCCCTTCACTTACGAGCGCGCCACCTCCCCCGCCGCAGCCGCGGCTGCGGTCGCCGCGAAGCCGGGCGCGAAGTTCGTCGCGGGCGGCACCAATCTGCTCGACCTGATGAAGCTGCAGATCGAGGCGCCGACGCATCTCGTCGACGTCAACCGGCTTGGGCTCGACACGATCGAGGCGACGCCGGGTGGAGGACTGCGCGTCGGGGCGCTGGTCCGCAACACCGCACTCGCCGCCGATCCACGCGTGCGTCGCGACTATGGCGTGCTCAGCCGCGCGTTGCTGTCGGGTGCGTCGGGACAGTTGCGCAACAAGGCCACCACCGCGGGCAACCTGCTCCAGCGCACCCGCTGCCCGTATTTCTACGACACCAACCAGGCGTGCAACAAGCGCAAGCCCGGCTCGGGCTGCGCGGCGCTCGGCGGCTACAGCCGCGCGCTGGCGGTGATCGGCACCAGCAGGGATTGTATCGCGACGCATCCCAGCGACATGGCGGTGGCGATGCGCGCGCTCGACGCGACCGTCGAGACGGTCGACGGCGCCGGGCGCACCCGCACGATCCCGATCGACGATTTCCACCGCCTGCCCGGCAGCACGCCGTGGGTCGAAACCGCGCTTACGCCCGGCGAGATGATCACCGCTGTGACGCTGCCCGCGCCGGTGCACGGCACGCACATCTATCGCAAGGTCCGCGACCGCGCCTCCTACGCCTTTGCGACGATCTCGGTCGCCGCGATCCTGCCCGAGAGCGGCACGCCGCGCTTCGCCTTTGGTGGCCTTGCGCACAAGCCGTGGCGCGTCGCCGCCGCCGAAGCGCGCGCCAACGGTGGTGCGAAGGCAATCGCTGCCGCCGCGCTCGCCGGTGCCACACCGACGTCGCAGAACGCCTATAAAATTCCGCTGGTCGAGCGCACGCTGGCCGCGGTGCTCGCCGAAGGACGCGCAGCATGAAGTTCGATACCCCCGCCGGACGCAACCCGATCGACCAGCAGAAGGTCATCGGCAGGCCGACCGACCGCATCGACGGCCCGCTCAAGGTGACGGGAACCGCGCCCTACGCCTTCGAGCGCAACGATGTCGCACCCAACCACGCCTATGGCGTGATCGTCGGCGCGGCGGTCGCCAAGGGGCGGATCACGCGGATCGACACCAGCGATGCGCAGCGCGCGCCCGGCGTGCTCTCGGTCGTGACGCATGAGAATGCCGGCAAGCTCGGCAAGGCCAAGGCGCATACCGCGACGATGCTCGCCGGACCGGAGGTCGAGCATTACGATCAGGCGGTCGCGATCGTCGTCGCCGCGACGTTCGAGCAGGCGCGCGACGCCGCCAAGCGCGTCCGCGTCGACTATGCCCGCGTAAAGGGCAAATACGAGCTGAAGGCCGTCAAGGATGGTGCGCCGATCGCCAAGGGCGACAAGATGAAGACCGCGCGCGGTGACTTCGCGGGGGCGTTCGCCAGCGCGCCGGTCAAGCTCGACGCCACCTATACCACGCCCGACCAGAGCCACATGATGATGGAGCCGCACGCGACGATCGCGGCGTGGAATGGCGACGAACTGACGCTGTGGACCAGCAACCAGATGATCGCCTGGGCGGTGCGCGACATGAGCGAGACGCTGCTGATCCCCAAGGAGAAGATCCGCGTCGTCTCGCCCTATGTCGGCGGCGGGTTCGGGGGTAAGTTGTGGGTGCGGTCCGACGCGGTGATGGCGGCGCTCGCGGCGAAGGCGGCGGGACGGCCGGTCAAGGTCGCGCTCGCGCGGCCGCAGCTGATGAACAACACCACCCACCGCCCGGCGACGATCCAGCGCATCCGCATCGGTGCGGACAAGGCCGGCAAGATCACTGCGATCGCGCACCAGACGTGGTCGGGCGACCTGCCCGGCGGCGGCCCGGAGACCGCGGCCAACCAGACGCAGTTGCTCTACGCCGGTGACAACCGGCTGACCGAGACGCATCTCGCGGTGCTCGACCTGCCCGAAGCCAATGCGATGCGCGCGCCCGGCGAAGCGCCCGGCATGATGGCGCTCGAAGTCGCGATGGACGAGATGGCGGAGAAGCTGGGCATGGACCCGGTCCGCTTCCGCATCGTCAACGACACGCTGGTCGATCCGGAGAAGCCCGAGCGGAAGTTCTCCGACCGCAATCTGGTCCGCTGCCTTGAGGAAGGCGCGGCGAAGTTCGGCTGGAACCGCCGTAACCCGAAACCGGCGCAGGTACGTGACGGCGACTGGCTGGTCGGCATGGGCATGGCGGCGGCGTTCCGCAACAACATGAACATGAAGTCGGGCGCGCGCGTCGGGGTCGATCGCAAGGGCATGGTGACGGTCGCCACCGACATGACCGACATCGGCACCGGCAGCTACACGATCATCGCGCAGACCGCCGCCGAGATGCTCGGTGTGCCGCTCGACAAGGTCGTTGTGCTGCTCGGCGACAGTCGCTTCCCGGTGTCGGCGGGCTCGGGCGGGCAATGGGGCGGCAACAGCTCGACCGCGGGCGTCTACGCCGCCTGCGTCGACCTGCGCCGCCGCATCGCGCAGAAACTCGGTTTCAATTCAGACGATGTGACCTTCGCCGACGGGAAGGTGTCGAGCGGCAACCGCGCGGTCGATCTCGCCAAGGCGGCGGGCGACGAAGGCATCAGCGGCGAAGACACGATGGAGTACGGCACGCTGGAGAAGGATTACGCGCAGGCGACCTTCGGTGCGCATTTCGTCGAGGCGGCGGTCAACGTCTATACCGGCGAGATCCGCGTGCGGCGGATGTCGGGGGTCTACGATGCCGGGCGCATCCTCAACCCGAAGTCGGCGCGCAGTCAGGTTATCGGCGGGATGACGATGGGGATCGGCGCGGCGCTGATGGAAGACGCGGTGGTCGATCCGCGCTTCGGCTATTTCGTCAACCACGATCTCGCCGAATATCACGTCCCCGTGCACCTCGACGTGCCGCATCAGGAGGTGGTGTTCCTCGAGACGCTCGACGACAAGAGCTCGCCGATGAAGGCCAAGGGCGTCGGCGAACTGGGGCTGTGCGGCGCAGCGGCGGCGGTGGCCAACGCGATCTACAACGCCTGCGGCGTCCGCATCCGCGACTATCCGCTGACGCTCGACAAGGTGCTGGAGGAGCTACCGATGGCGTGAGGGCGGCACGGCTGCCCCCCACCTCATCGTCGTCCCGGGCTTAACCCGGGACCCCGCTTCTAACCCCTGCCTACAAGAAGAAGCGGGGCCCCGGATCAAGTCCGGGGCGACGGCGGAGGGCTTAGTAGCTCGCCCAACCCCGCGACATCCGCCCCCGCCGGCACGATCCGCCAGCACCCCGGCGCGCGGCTATCGACGATCGTCACGGCCCCTTTTGGACAGATGCCGAGACACTTCACTTCGACCACCCCGACCGTCGCCTTGCGTCCCTTGCCGAATCCCGGCTCGCCCCGCAGCGCCTTGGCGAGCGACGTTTTGCCCTTGTTGCCAAACCCGCCACCCAGCTTCTTCGAGCACTTCCCGCACACCAGCACCGCGCCGGTCCAGCCGGCGCGCACCTGATCCTTCATGGCTCGGCGCGCGGCTTCCAGGTCCGCGCCTCCTCGGCGACGCGCAGCACGTCATAAGCGGCCTGGATCGCCTGAAAGCGGGTCGCGGCGTCCTTGTCGCCGGGCCGCACGTCGGGATGGTTCGACTTGGCCAGCCGCCGCCACGCCAGCCGCACGTCGTCGAACGACGCGTCGACCTCCAGCTCCAGCACCTCCAGCGCGCGCAGCTCGTCGCGCGAGCGCGAGCCGTCGCCCGACCCCGCCCAAGCCTGATGCTTCGACTGCGAGAAGCCGCCCGCGTCGCGCCGCTCGTTGGCCTCGCGCTGCGCGGCCTCCTCGGCAGACAGGCCCTCGAAATAATTCCAGCCGCGATTGTACTCGGCGGCATGCGCCTGACAGAAATACCAGCGCTCCGGGCTGTTCGGCGACTTCGGCGCCGGGCACGTCCCCGGCTCGGTGCAGCCGTGACGATCGCACAACCGCACCGTCGTCGCCTCGCGATTGGCGCCATAGCCACGCCAGCGGGGGAAGCCCCAGTCGTTCGATCGGGTGGGAATACGTGCCATTCCTGCGGCACATAGGGGCGCGTCGCGCTCGCGCCAACCGACTAGCGGCAGCGAATTTGCCAGAGGGCCTGTAAGCCGGGTTCTGTCCACCCCGCGAACGGGGATAGGCGACCATTCCTCTCGGCGCGCCGTTGCCGACGCGCTCCAGCAACCAACCCGGGCAGCGGGTGGGAACACACCCCGGCGACGCAAGCGCCGCCATGCCGCCCCTATTCGGTCTTGCTCCCGGTGGGGTTTACCGTGCCACGACCGTTACCGGCCGCGCGGTGCGCTCTTACCGCACCCTTTCACCATGACCGGGCCGAGGCCCAGGCCGTCTGCTCTCTGTTGCACTGTCCCTGACTGCGGGCCGAAGCCCGAGCCGGCGGGCGTTACCCGCCACCGTTGTTCCATGGAGCCCGGACTTTCCTCGGCACGCTTGCGCGCGACGCGGCCGCCCGGCCCTCTGGCGAAGCCGCCGTAGCGCGGCTGTGGGCGTTAGGGAAGCGCTGTCCCGTCAACGGCCTCTCCGTTCGTGCTGAGCTTGTCGAAGCACGTGCCCAGTCACACGCCCCTCGACAAGCTCAGGGCGAACGGAAGTGATGATCCAACCCGTTCGACCAACAGCTACTCATCTCCCTGCGGCCTCGGCAGCAGCAAGGCGAGCAGGATCATTCGGCATTCGGCGTCCATCTCGCCGTCGATCAGCTCGGGTCGGAAACGCCGCTGAAAGGCCATGATCGCCGCCATCCGATCGCTCACGTCATAGCCGAACCGCTCGAGCGCGAGGCAGAACGCCGCCTCGCCCCACATCGGATCGACCAGATTCTTCGTCGGCCGCGGCAGCGCGAGCCGCAGCCGCGCCAGCCGGTGCCACGGGAACAACTCGCCCGGATCGCGCTTGCGCACCGGCGCGACGTCGGAATGACCGACGATATTGCCGCGCGTGATCTCGTACATGTCCTTCAGATGCGCGACGAGCCGGATCACCGCCTCGACCTGCGGCTCCGGGAACGCCCGATAGCCATGATCGTGACCGGGATTGACGATCTCGATGCCGATCGACGCCGAATTGACGTCGGTCACGCCGCGCCAGTGTGATGCCCCCGCGTGCCACGCGCGCTTGTCGTCGGCGACCAGCCGCGTGATCGTGCCGTCCTCGTCGACGTAATAGTGGCACGACACCTCCGCGGCGGGGTCACAAAGCCGGTCCAGCGCCTCCTGCGCGGTCTTCATGCCGGTATAGTGCAGCACGATCATCGAGATCGGCAGCAGCCGTTCGTTGAAGTTCGGCGACGGCACCTCGCGGCACCTCATGCGCCCGATCCGCCCGTCCGACGCTCCCCCTCTGTCACCATCGACCTCGTCATCGTTATCCGATGCACCGTCGTTCGCGAAATCAAAGCCCGGTGTAAACCCGGTTGCTGTCGGTCGTGGCTGGCACGCGCTCGTAGAAGCCGCGCGCGCGCAGGCTTGGGCGGAGCCGTTCGGACTGGCCGATCACCGTCTCGCCCGCGCCGAGCAACAGCAGACCATCGGGCTTCAGCGCCCCCGCCAGCCGCCCCAGCACCTGCTCGCGCTGATGCGGCGCGAAATAGAACAACAGGTTGCGGCACAGGATCAGGTCGAACTCACCGGCCGGTGGCATGTCGACGATCAAATTGTGTCGGCGATAGTGGATCGCGCCCAACAGCACGGACGACGCACGCCAATGATTGTCGGCGGCGGGCTCGAACCACTTCACCATCCGCCGCACCGGCAACCCACGCTGGATCTCGAATTGCGAGTACGTGCCTTCACGCGCGCGCGAGATCGCGGCGGCAGAGACGTCGGTGGCCACGATCTCCGGCATCGCGCCGCCCGCTTCGGCGAACAGCATCGCCAGCGATAGCGGCTCCTGCCCGGTCGCGCAGGCCGCGCACCACACGCGGAGCGGCGCACGTCCGGCGACCGCCTGGGCCGCCCCCTCAATGATGCCGGCATCGCGGAAGAACGACGTTTCCTGATTGAGCAGCGCATCGACGATCCGGTCGGCCAATTGCTTGTCTTTGCCCTCGATAAGCCGTGCCGCGAGCTGATCGACGCGGTCGAGCGCATGGGCCTGCAGCAGCGGCCCCAGCGATGCTTCGAAGCGCCAGCTGCGGCCGTTGGCGATCCGCTGCCCGGTGCGCGCCTCCAGCAGCGCCGCGAAGACGCGGGCCGAGCCGGGATCGATCTCCGCCATCAACCGCGTACCCCGGCGCGACGCGCCGCGATCATTGCGCCGATTTCCTGCGGCGCGAGCACCGCGTCGGCCAGCCCCGCCTCCGCCACCGCACCCGGCATTCCCCAGACGACCGACGAGTCGCGATCCTGCACCACGATCGTCCCGCCCGCGGCACGGACCGCGCGCGCCCCCTCCAGCCCGTCGCGCCCCATGCCGGTCAGCATGATCGCCAGCAGTCGCGGGCCATAAACGTGTGCCAGGCTGGTGAGCATCGGATCGACCGACGGCAGGTTACCGGTCGGACTCGGCGCTTGCGACAGGCGCGCGGCGATATGGCCGTCGGGCTGCATCGCCGCCAGCAGGTGCGCGTCGCCCGGCGCGATCAACACCTCGCCATCGACCACGCGTCGCCGCTCGTGCGCGATCGACGAGGGGCGCTTGGCGAATGCACCGACCTGCGCGGCGAAATAGGGCGAGAAGGACGGCGGGAGATGCTGCGTAACGAAGATCGGCTGCGTCATCGTCGCCGGCACCTGCTCCAGCAACGAAGCGAGCGCGTGGATGCCGCCGGTCGATGCGCCGATCGCGATCGCATCGAACGGCGGCGGCGTCATGATCGTCGCACGGCGTGGCAGCGGGCGGTCGAGCCCGTGCGCGGCGAGCAGGTCGAGCCGCGCCAGCAACGTCTCGCCGAAGCGTCCGGCGAAGGCCCCGATGCTGGGCTTCACCAGCGTGTCCGCCGCGCCGAGCGCGAGCGCGCGCATCGTCACCGCCGCGCCCTCGGCGGCCGAACTCGACACCACCAGCACGCGCGCGCCTGCGCCGGCCTTCAGCAAGTCGGGCAGCGCCTCGATCCCGCTCTGATGCGGCATGATGAGGTCGAGCAGGATGAAATCGACCCGCTCGGTGCGCAGGAAGGCGAGCGCACGCTGCGCATCGGGCAGCGCAGCGGCGAGATCGAACCGGCCACTGCCGCTGACGAACCGCGACAGCGCGGCGCGTGCAACCGCCGAATCGTCGACGATCAGCACACGCGGCCTACGTCGGGCCGGGCCGGCCGGATCGCTGCGCGGGATCATGACGGGTTCCGGCACCGGCCCGGTCGGGTTCAGGCGACGCCGACGATCTGGAGCTTGCTGTGCAACGTCTCCCGGTCGAATGGCTTCATCACATATTCGTCGGCGCCCGCCTCGATCGCGGCGCGGATGTGGGCCATGCCGTTCTCGGTGGTGCAGAACACCACCTTCGGGCGATGCGGCATCGGCTCCTCGCCCAGCGCGCGCAGGAATTCCATGCCGCTCATCACCGGCATGTTCCAGTCGAGCAGGATGACGTCGGGGCACGACTGCCGACATTGCGTCAGCGCCTCACGTCCGTCGCCTGCCTCGGACACCGAAAAGTCGAGCGCCTCCAGAATGTGACGGGCCACCTTGCGGATCACCTTCGAATCATCGACGATCAGGCAGGTTTTCATGTCTTTTCCGATATTTCTGGTGCTGACCGATCTTGGCCGCGCCGCAGTAAGGATGGGGTTAACGACCGCGCTCAGTTCAGCGCACTGGCGCGCGCGACCAGGCGGTCGATATCGACCGCCATCAAGGTTTCGCCGTCGCCCTCCGCGACGCCGGTGACGAAATCCCATTCGCCCGCCGCGCCCTGTGCGATCGGTGCCGGCGCGAGCGTGAAGGTCGCGACATCCTCCAGCGCATCGACGGCGATCGCATACAGATGCCCGTCGACCAGCGTCGCGACCGCGCGCCCGCCCTTGCCGTCACGCGGCATCGGCGTGCCGCCGAACAACGCGCGCACGTCGATCACGGTGGCGACGCGGCTGCGCATCGCCGCCAGCCCGACCACCGCCGGTGCCGCGCCCGGTGCGGGAACGGTGCTGTGGACCTCGACCACCGAATCGACGCGTTCGGCATCGAACAGCAATCCGCGGTCACCAACCCGCGCGACGAGGTGCAGGGCATGGTTCATGCGGCATATCCCTTCAGCGCGGCGATCAGCGCGGCGCGGTCGAAGCGGTAGAGCGGCTTGCCACGCTCGCGGCTGAGGCGCAGCGCCGGCACCGGGGGCGCATCGGCGTCATCCTCCATCGCCAGCGCCAGCGTAACCGGCGTGCCGGGCGGCGCGCGACGCACGACGCGATAGCCCGCCTGCTCGATCGCCGGCTTGAGGAACGCCTCCATCCAGCCGCTCTCCGCGCCATGGAGCAGGCACAGCGGACGCTCGGCGATCGCAGGCGCGTCGTCGAACAACGCCAGCGGATCGACCAGCTCGATCGGCTCGCCATCGATCACCGCCAGCCCTGCGATCACGCCATGCGGGTTGGCGGCCGGCGCGATATCCTGCGGCAGCGGCACGATCTCGATCGGATCGGCGATCGGATAGGCGAGTTCCTGATCGTCGAGCTGGAGGCGCAACACCTTCCGCACCTCACCCGCGACCGCACCCGTTCCCGCCCACACCGGGATCGAGCGGTCGCCGATCGTCAGCCACAGGCCACCGGCCAATGCGCGCACCGCGCCGGTCGCGACTCCCTCGATCCGGTCGACCGCATCCGACACGATCATCCGGCGCACGCCGTCGATGTCGTCGAACAGCAAGGCGCGCACCGGCTCGACCAGCTCCGCCTCCGCCACCGCGGCGTCGGGGCGCTCGAAGGCGAGCGCCGCGCGCGCCGCGATCGCCGAGCAATCCAGCAACAGGATCGGTGCGCCGTCGTCGGGCAGCATCTGCCCGGCGTAGATACCCGCGCACATCACCGCCGGGGCCGCCGGCTTGACCACCAGTTCCTGCGTGTCGCGCACGCCGTCGAGCGCCAGCGCGAACCGCCCCTCGCGCAACGAGACGATCGCGAGGAAACCGGGCGCCGCCTGGGATTCATCCTGTCCCAGCAGCGTCGGCAAAGACACCATCGGCAGTCGTTGTCCGCGCAGCAGCACCACCGCCCCCGCCGCGACCCGGTCGACCCGTACCGCGCCGCCATCCACCGCGACGATCTCGTCGACCGACTGGCGCGGGATCGCGAAGCGCGTCCCCGCGGCATCGACCAGCACCGCGTTGAGGATCGCGAGCGTCAACGGCACTTCCAGCGCGATCGTCAGCCCCTGCCCCGGCCGGCTCGTCAGCGAGATCCGCCCGCCGGCCTGTTCGACATTGGCCTTCACCACGTCCATCCCGACGCCGCGCCCGGACAGCGCAGTCACCTCGTCGCGCGACGACAGGCCGGGCTCGAAGATCAGCTTCAACCGTCCTTCCTCGTCGAGCGCGGCGAGTTCGGCGGCGCGCTCCGGCTGTTCGCGCAATGCCTTGGCAAGCAATCGCTCGCTGTCGATCCCCCGCCCGTCGTCGGCGATCTCGATGATGATGAGGTTGCCGGCCTGTCGTGCGACGATCCGCAATTGCCCGGCGGCCGCCTTGCCCGCGCGCATGCGCCCGGCGCGATCCTCGATCCCGTGATCGACCGCGTTGCGGACCAGATGCACGAGCGGATCGCGCAACAGCTCGATCATCTCGCGGTCCAGTTCGACGTCGCCGCCTTCGATCGTCAGCGTCACCGACTTGTCGAGCGCCGCCGCCGAATCGCGTGCCAGTCGCGGGAGCGCGGAGAACAGCGACTCGACCCGCTGCATCCGCGTCCGCGTCACCGTGTCGCGCAACTCGTCGACCGAGATGCTCAGCCGCTCCAGCATCGACTCGAGCCGCGGATCGTCGATCATCCGAAGGTGGCGCGCGAGTTGATTGCGCGCCAGCACCATGTCCGACACGCCGCTCATCATCCGGTCGAGCAGGTCGACCGACAGGCGGACCGAGCGCTTCGGCGCGGCGCGGCTGGCGGAAGCGACCGCCGGTGCGTCGGCCGGTTCGGCTGCGGCGCTGGTCTCGCCCGCGATCGCGCCGTCCAGCGCCGCGATCAGCATCGCCTCGCCGGCCTCGGACAGCGCCTCGCCCGCATCGATCGCCTCGACGATCTCGCCGATCCGGTCGATGATCGCGAGGATCACGGTCACCAATGCCTGATCCGGCGCACGCTCGCCCGCGCGGACCGCCGCGAGGGCGTCCTCGGCGGCGTGGCTCAGCCGTGCGAGCCGCGGCAGATCGAGGAAGCCGCAGCTGCCCTTGATCGTGTGGACGAACCGAAAGATCGCATCCAGCCGCGAACGATCGCTGGGGTCGGCCTCCCAACCCACGATCTCGCCCGAGATCGCCTCGAGCGTCTCGCGCGTTTCGGCGATGAATTCCTGCAGCAGATCGTCCATGCGGTCCCGTTGCCCAAGTCAGGCAGACGGCATCGCACGACAGGCGTTAAAAGGGTCTTTACCGCGCCACCGTTGAACTTAGGGCGCATCGACATTCAGGAGATGGCGAGTCGAAGACGGTGGTTTCGCGTGATCCGGAGCGCAGCGTACTTTCAGTACGTGAGCACCGGAAGCGCGCGGAACCGGCGTTTGCAGGCCGTCAGAACTGAATGTCGATGCGCCCTAGCGGTGTGGAAGCGCCGCGCCGAACAGCAGCGCGCCATCGACCGGCTCGCTGACCACCACCGATCCGCCCGCCTCGCGCACCAGCTCGTGGATCAGGAACGCCGCTGCGGCGCGCGGCGCAACCGCGGTATCGTCGGCCGGCCCGTCGGTCAGCGTGGCGCGCAAATCGGGGTCGAGCACGATCCGCGGCCCTTCCGCGCGCAGCACGATCTCGGTCGCCTCGGCGCTCTCCTCGGTGCCGATCGTCACCGTACCGCCGCGCACCAGCGTGTCGCCCGCGATCAGCGCGAGGTTGAGCAGCACCTTGACCGCCACCTTGGGCAGTTCGGCCGCCTCGACCAGCCATTGCAGGTTCAGCCGCTTGTTGTCGCCCAGCAGCGCCTCGACCGCCTGCCGCGCCTCGCGCACGTCGACCCGCTCGCCAAAGCCACCCGCCGCGCCGAAGGCCAGCCGGAAGAACTTCAACTTGTTCGCCGAGGTCCGGGCGCTTTCGTTCAGCAGTTCGAGGCACCGGGCGCGCATCTCCGGATCGGTTTCGTCATTCAGCAATTCCAGCCCGTTGTTGAGGGCGCCGACCGGCGACAGCAGATCGTGGCAAAGCCGCGAACAGAGGAGCGACGCGAAATCGACCGGGCTGATGGACATCGAAGAGGTTACCTCGGCGAAACAGGGTTAACGCCTTGTGGCGAGTCGCCGGTGTCGGTGCAACCGCCTACGTCAAGCCGCAGCGGATCGAATCGTCCGTGCACCGCGCCCTTCTCGACCGCGCGCCACGCCGTCACCATCTCGCCCGCGACGATCACCCAGATGCTCCCGTCCGGCGCCGCATCCGCCGCATCGCGTGGGGACGGCCGGGCGGTCCCCGAGGGATGCGAATGATAGTGACCGATCACCTGCTCGCCTCCGCGCCGCGCCGCGCGGTGCGCCGCGATCAGCGCGGCCGGGTCGATCTCGAAGCGCGTCGCCGGGTCCGCGGCGACGTTGCGGCACGGCAACAGCCGGGCGATCGTGTCGCCCTTCCCCAGCAACAATCCGCAAATTTCGTCGCGAGTCCCCGCGGCCGATGCGCGCAGTTCGTTTCGCTGGGCGATTGTAATCCTGACCATCATCGCCATCTAGCAAAGCAATGGACCGGGGGGTCATCATTCTCGAAGCGACGATCGCACCGGCAGCGGACGGCTGGCGGGTGGACCGTGCGCTCGCCGATGCGGTGCCGACCTTGTCGCGCGAACGGCTGAAGGTGCTCATCAACGCCGGGCAGGTCACGCAAGGCGACACCGCGATGCGCGATCCGTCGCGCAAGGCGCGCGGCGGCGAGCGTTTCGCGGTCGCGGTCCCCGCCCCCACGCCGGCGCACAATGAGGCGCAGGACATTCCGCTCGTCATCGCCTTCGAGGACGAGCATCTGATCGTGATCGACAAGCCCGCCGGGTTGGTCGTCCATCCCGCCGCCGGCAATCTCGACGGCACCCTGGTCAACGCGCTGCTTCACCATTGCCACGGCTCGCTGTCCGGCATCGGCGGGGTCGCGCGGCCGGGGATCGTCCACCGGATCGACAAGGACACTTCCGGGCTAATGGTCGCCGCCAAGACCGACCGCACCCACGAAGGACTGGCGAAGCAATTCGCCGCGCACAGCATCGATCGCCGCTACCGCGCGATCGTCGGCGGGCGGCCGATGCCGGCGGCAGGGTCGGTCGACGCCCCGCTCGCGCGCTCGCTCAACAACCGCAAGAAGGTCGCAATCGTCGCGGGCGGCAAGCGCGCCGTGACGCATTACCGCACGCTGGAGCTGCTCCGCGACGCGACACTGGTCGAATGCCGGCTGGAAACCGGGCGGACGCATCAGGTGCGCGTCCATATGGCGTCGATCGGCCACGCCTTGCTGGGCGACCCGGTCTATGGTAGAACAAAACATGCTCACAAGCAGGTGCTGGACACGCTGACTTTCCGGCGACAGGCGCTTCACGCCGCGCATCTGGGGTTCGTGCATCCGATCACCGGCAAAACGCTGGGTTTCGACAGCGCGATGCCGCCGGACATGCAGGAACTGTTCAGTCAGCTTATCGTATAGAAACGGAACGCGGGTCGGCGTCGCCAGTGGGCACGTCGCGCGTATTCCGCAAGGAAGGGAGACTTAGGATCATGGCAACCCGCAGCAACGTCCCCGCGACGATTCCTGCGCTCGGCGGGGAGCAGAGCCTCAATCGCTACCTGTCGGAGATCAAGAAGTTTCCGATCCTCGCGCCTGAGCAGGAATATATGCTCGCCAAGCGCTTTCAGGAGCATGGCGACACCGACGCCGCAGCGCAGCTCGTCACCAGCCACCTGCGGCTCGTCGCCAAGATCGCGATGGGCTATCGCGGCTACGGCCTGCCGGTCAGCGAGCTGATCTCCGAGGGCAATATTGGGCTGATGCAGGGCGTGAAGAAGTTCGAGCCCGATCGCGGCTTCCGCCTCGCCACCTATGCGATGTGGTGGATTCGCGCCTCGATCCAGGAGTTCATCCTGCGCTCGTGGAGCCTTGTGAAGATGGGCACCACCGCGGCGCAGAAGAAGCTCTTCTTCAACTTGCGCCGAATGAAGGCCCGCCTCGACGCGTTCGAGGACGGCGATCTGACGCCCGAGAACGTCCAGAAGATCGCCACCGATCTCGGCGTGACCGAGGCGGACGTGGTCAGCATGAACCGCCGCATGGCGATGGGCGGCGACACGTCGCTCAACGTCTCGATGCGCGAGGACGGCGAGGGCCAGTGGCAGGACTGGCTGCAGGACGATGCGCCGCTGCAGGACAGCGTCGTCGCCGACCAGCAGGAGGCGGACGTCCGCCACGACATGCTGATGAGCGCGATGGACGATCTCAACGATCGCGAGAAGCACATCCTGACCGAGCGGCGGCTCACCGACGATCCCAAGACGCTGGAGGAACTCAGCCAGGTCTATGGCGTCTCGCGCGAGCGCGTCCGCCAGATCGAGGTCCGCGCCTTCGAGAAGCTCCAGCGCGCGATGATGCGGCTGGCGGGCGACCAGCGGCTGCTGACCGCCTGACCCGCGATCCGGCGCCGGCGGGGGCTTGAGCGACCCCGCCCGGTGCCGGTACGAGGCGGCGCATGTTCACCGCGCTGCGCCTGCTCATCAAGATCGTCCTCGGCTTCGTCGTGCTGTCGCTCGTCTGGGTCGGCGTGTACGCGATCGTCCCCGTGCCCTTCACGATGACGATGATGGGCGACGTGGTCGGCGGCCATTCGGTGACCAAGGACTGGACGCCGCTGTCGCGGATCGACCCCGACATGGCGCGCGCCGCGATCGCGGGTGAGGATGCGCGCTTTTGCAGCCATCATGGTTTCGACTGGCGCGCGATCGCGGGGGCGGCAGCGCACAATGCCGAGGGCCGGCGGATCCGCGGCGGCTCGACGATCAGCCAGCAGACCGCCAAGAATGCCTTCCTCTTCCAGGGCGGCGGCTATCTCCGCAAGGCGCTGGAGGCATGGTTCACGCTGCTGATCGAGACGATCTGGGGCAAGCAGCGGATCATGGAAGTTTATCTCAACATCGCCGAAACCGGGATCGGCACCTATGGCGCGGAGGCGGCGGCGCAGCGGTACTTTCATCACAGCGCCGCGACCTTGAGCCCGGTCGAGGCAGCACGAATCGCCGCCGTCCTCCCGCTGCCGAAGAAGCGCGAGGCGATCGCCCCGACCGGCTTCGTCCGCCGCCGCGGCAACCAGATCGCGCGCTACATCGGCGCGGTCCGGCGCGGCGGGCTGGATAGCTGCCTGCGCTAATCGGACGAAACAACCTCCGTTCGTGCTGAGCTTGTCGAAGCACGTGTCCCGTGGCCCGCCCTTCGACGGGCTCAGGGCAAACGGGCTGGTGGCGAGAGCCCGATCGTAATCACCCGGTCCCCCAGCCGCTCGGCCTCGGCGGCATCGTGGGTCACCATCAGGATCGGCACCGTGCGCGCATCGCGCACCCGCTCGATCGCGCGCATCGCCTCCTCGCGCCGCGCCGGGTCGAGCGACGACAGCGGTTCGTCCAGCAACAGGAACGCCGGCTCGCTGAGCAACGCCCGCCCGATCGCCACCCGCCGCGCCTCGCCCCCCGACAGCGTTCGCGGCCAGCGCCGCAGCAACGGCGCGATGTCGAGCGTCGCTGCCACCTCCGCCAGCCGCGAGGCATCGCGCGCGCCGTACAGCAAATTCGCCTGCACGCGCCGATGCGGAAACAACCGCGCATCCTGAAACACATAACCCGCCCGCCGCTGCTCCGGCGGCACGTCGACCCGGGCGTCGGCATCGAACAGCATCCGCCCGCCGACCCGCACATGCCCGCGCACCGGCCGCAGCAGCCCGGCGATCATGTCGAGCAGGCTGGTCTTCCCCGCCCCCGACGCCCCGACCAGCACCGTCAGCCCGTCGCCCGCCACGAAGCGCGCACCGACGACCGCATCCCCGCGCCGCGCCGCCACATCGACGTCAAAGGACATGCACGCCCCGCCCCGCGCGCCGCACCAGCGCCTCGGACACGATCAGCGCCACCAAAGACAGCACCACCGACACCGCCGCCAGCCGCCACACCTCGTTCTCACCCCCCGGCCGCTGGAGCGCGGCATAGATCGCAAGCGGCAGCGTCTGCGTCTCGCCCGGCACGTTCGACACGAAGGTGATCGTCGCCCCGAACTCGCCGATCGCGCGCGCCAGCCCCAGCACCAGCGCCGCCGCGATTCCCGGTGCGGCGAGCGGCAGCGTCACGGTCGCATAGGCGCGCCAGCGCGTCGCCCCCAGCGTCCGCGCCGCCTGCTCCAGCCGCCGGTCGACCGCCTCAATCGACAGCCGCATCGCGCGCACCATCAGCGGCAAGGCCATCACCCCCGCCGCGATCGCCGCGCCGGTCCAGCGGAACAGCACGCTGACCCCGAACCCCGCCTCCAGCACGCGCCCGATCGGCCCGGCCGGCGCGAAGGCGAGCAGCAGCACCCAGCCCGTCACCACCGGCGGCACCACCAATGGCAGATGCACCAGCCCGTCGAGCAGCACCTTCCCCGGGAACCGCCACCGCGCCAGCACCCACGCCAGCGCGAAGGCGACCGGCAGCGCCCCCAATGTCGCGGTCCCGCCGACCAGCAGGGTCAGGCGGACGATCGGCAGCAGCTCGCTCAACGCGTCGTGAAGCCGCGCCGCGCGAGGATCGCCTGCCCGGCGCGCGACAGCAGGAAGCGCCGGAAGCCCTCCGCCTCCGGGCTCTCGCCAGCGGTCAGCCGCGCGATCGGATAGACGATCGGCGCATGGCTGCGCGGTGGGAACACCCCCGCCACCTGCACGCCGGTCGCAGCGCGCGCGTCGGTCGCATAGACGATCCCGTACGGTGCTGCCCCGCGCTCGACGAGCGCCAGCGCCGCGCGGACATTCTCCGCGCGGACGACCCGCGGCGCGACCGCCTCCCATGCGCCAAGCCGGGTCAGCGCCTCGCGGCCGTATTTTCCCGCCGGAACGCTGTCGGGATCGGCCATCGCCAGCGGAGCACTACCCAGCAGCTTGCCAAGCGCCGCGCCCTTGGTCGCGACGACGCGCGGCAGCGCGGGGCGCGACACCACCACCAATTGATTGCGCACCAGCACCGCGCGCGTCTTCGCCACGACCAGCCCGCGCCGGGCGACATCGTCCATCCAGTCGCTGTCGGCGGAGATGAACAGATCGGCGCGCCCGCCCGCCGCAATCTGCCGCGCAAGCGCCGACGACGCCGCGAACGAAACGCGCGGTCGCGCGTGACCCGCCCGCGCCCATGCGTCGGCGGCGTCGGTCAGCGCCTCCTGCATACTCGCCGCCGCCAGCACCAACGGCGCGCGCTCCTGCGCCGCCGCCGGCAGGGCCATGGTGACGAGGGCGAGCAGCGAGAGCAGGAAGCGCATGACCCCGCTCATGGCACTCGCCCCCGATGAAGACAATCGCGCGGCACTCAACCTTCGACGTCGAACAGCTGCTTGTACTGGCGCGGCTGCGAACGGAGATATTGGTCGGGTGCCTTCACCCGCGCGCACAGCTCGGCGGCGGCGTGCCACGGCCAGCGCGGATCGTAGAGGATCGTCCGCGCCAGCGCGATCATGTCGGCATCTCCGGTCGCGACGATCGCCTCGGCCTGCTGCGGCTCGGTGATGAGCCCGACCGCGACGACCGGGACCGACACCGCCTGCTTCACCGCGCGCGCCAACGGCACCTGATAATTCGGTCCGACCGGGATCTGCTGGCGCGGATCGAGCCCGCCGCTCGACACATGGATCGCCGCGCAGCCGCGCGCCTCCAGCGCCGTAGCGAAGGCAACGGTCTGTTCGGCATCCCAGCCGCCCTCGACCCAGTCGCTCCCCGACACGCGCACCGTCACCGGCCGCTCGGCCGGGAACGCCGCGCGCACCGCGTCATAAACCTCCAGCGGAAAGCGCATCCGGTTTTCCAGCGACCCGCCATAGTCGTCGTCGCGCCGGTTTGAGAGCGGCGACAGGAACTGGTGGAGCAGATAGCCGTGCGCGGCGTGGATCTGGATCAGGTCGAGCCCCAGCCGCGCTGACCGTTTCGCGGCTTCGGCAAAGGCGTCGCGGATGCGCGCCAGCCCGTCGCGGTCGAGCGCCACCGGCGCGGGGTTCCTGGGATCATAGGGCAAGGCGGACGGCGCGACCGTCTCCCAGCCATGCGGATCGCTGGCCGGGATCTGCCGCTCGCCCTTCCACGGCAGGTCGGTCGACGCCTTGCGTCCGGCATGCGCCAGCTGGATCGCGATCGGCATGTCGGAATGCCGGCGCACCGATTCGAGCACTCGCGCCATCGCCGCCTCGGTCGCATCGTCCCACAGTCCGACATCGCCATAGCTGATTCGCCCGATCGGCTCGACCGCGGTCGCCTCGATCGTCAGGATGCCCGCGCCCGACAGCGCCAGATGGCCGAGATGGATCGTATGCCAATCGGTCATACACCCGTCGACGGCGGAATATTGACACATTGGCGCGATGACGATGCGATTGGCGAGCGTCAGGCCGCCGATCGCAAGTGGCTGGAATAACCGGGGTCCGCTCATCGGAAACGCGCTCCTGAAGGTGAGCCGTCCCTACGCATCAGCGGAAGAATGGTGCCGCGCAGATGCGGCGAATGAATGGTCGGGGAAAGAGGATTCGAACCTCCGGCCCCTGCCTCCCGAAGGCAGTGCTCTACCAGGCTGAGCTATTCCCCGACCAGGGTGCCGGTCGGATGTACCGTCGACAGGGCGCGGCTTATATCAGCGGAAATTCGCAGCGCAAGCGGGGAATCGTAGCTGTTTTTACAGATTCGCGCGGCTACGTTCCACGGCGATGTCGCTTGCTGAATGGACCGCCACCGCCCTGGGGATCGCCTGTGTCGCACTCGCGGCCAGACGGAGCATCTGGACCTTCCCGACCGCGATCGTGTCGGTGGCGCTGCTCGGGTTCGTCGTCTTCCGCGCACGGCTGTATTCGGACGCCTTGCTCCAGCTCTTCTTCGTTGCCGCGAACCTGTATGGCTGGCGCAACTGGCGGCGCGTGCAGGCGCGCAGCGGCGATGTCCCGGTCTTCACCCTCGACTCGCGTGCCCGCGCCTTGTGGCTTGGCGGGATGATGCTGTGCTGGCTGGCATGGGGCGGCGCAATGCACCGCTGGACCGATGCCGCGCTGCCGTGGTGGGACGCCGGCATCGCGGCAGCCAGCATCGCGGCACAGGTGCTGATGGCGAAGCGCGCGGTCGAGAATTGGTGGCTGTGGATCGCGATCGATGTCGCATCGGTGCCGCTCTATCTCGCCAAGGGACTGTATGCCTTTGCCGGCCTCTACCTCGTCTATCTCGCGCTCGCTTTATGGGGCTTGATCGACTGGCGGCGGGCGGCCGGCGCGGATTGGCGGGCGGTGCCGGCATGAGCGTGCGAACCGTGTGCCTGCATGGGCCGGAGAGCACCGGCAAGTCGACCGTCGCACCGCGCCTGGCGCAACAGTTCGATTCGGTCAGCGTCGCCGAATTCGGCCGCACTTATTGCGAAACCTATGGCACCGATCTGACGATGGCCGACCTCGTCATGATCGCGCGGACGCAGGACGCCAAGGCACGCACCGCGCGCGAAAGCGGCGCGCGGCCCGTGATCCTCGATACCGATCCGTTGATGAGCGCGGTATGGGCGGACATGATGTTCGGGCGGCGCGACCCGTGGTTCGATCGCTGGAACGCCACCGCCGACCTCTACCTGTTGTTCGACATCGACTTGCCGTGGATCGAGGACGGCACCCGCATGTTCGGCACACAGCACGCGCGTGAGCGCTTCTTCGACCTGTCGCGGCGCGAGCTGGAGCGGCGCGGCGTGCCATGGGTGCTGATCCAGGGCCAAGGCTCGCGGCGTTACCTCAACGCGCTGGAGGCGATCCGCGCCGCGATGTAGTCGGCCCCCGCGCCGGTGACGCGAGGGCCGATCCCGATCAGTGGATATCGGGGGCTTTCTCCGAAACCTGCGACGGCGCCAGCTTGGTGTTGAGCACCCAGCCGACATTGTCGTTCTCGTCGGCCACCTCCCACCACAGGCCGTTCTTGTTGCCGGTCGGATAGACGATCGCGCCGAGCGGCAGGGTGCGCAGGGTCGCCGCGCTCGCCGCCGCCGAAGCGCGCAGCGCCACCGGCGCCTGAACCGTGAACGTCTTCACCGTGGCCGCCTGCGCGGTGCCCGGGTCGCCCGGCGTCACCAGCCCAAGCCCGGTGACCAGCTTGCTATAGGCCTGAATGAAGCTCAGCGTCACGATCCGGCCGATATCGGTGTTGTCATAGCCGCCGCCCGCCGCGCCGGCCGCTGCGAAAAAGCCTCCGCCGCCCAGCGACAGGCTGTTCTTCGCCGCATAGCCTTCCTCGGTCGCGACCGTCTCGGTGGTGCGGACGTTGGTCAGCGAGAGGACCGTGTTGGCCTCCAGCTTCTTGCTCTTGATCCCGCCCAGCAGGCCGCCCACCGCGCCGCCGAGCAGCCCGCCGATCCCCGCGCCGGCGCCGCTGCCGCTGACATTGCTGTTTGCGCCCTGCACCTCGGCGACCAGCACATAATCCGCCGCCTTGATCTGCCCCTGCCCGACGTTCGTGCCGCGCTGCAGCCCCAGGTTGGCGCCGATCGCCCGCTCCTTCTCGGCGGCGTTCAGTCCGCTGCCGCGATCGACCAGGTTGAAGCAGCCCGAACGCTGCACCAGCACCTTCAGCAGCTTGGAGGGCGGCGCGAGGTTCCACGCCGTCCAATAGGATGAATTGTCACCATCGACGATCGACAGCGTCCCCAGCTTGCGCGTGCAATGCGGGATTTCGGCGGCGGTCTTTTCCTGCAGCTTCTGCCCAGATGAGGCACCGGCCAGCTTCTGCGCGGCAGCCGGCGCGTTGACGAACAGGCTGACCCCGGCCAGCAAAGCGACGATCAAACGACGTTCCACGTGCTTCCCCTTGTTTGCGGCATCACCACCGCGACGCCCAGCGGTCCTTGCGGCCGGCGAATGTACGTTTCGGATGTGTCACGAAAAAGTCAGCGGGCGGCCCAGATTGGCGGTTTGCGCGGCGGGCCCGGATCGCTGGCCCCTCTATCGCTTGCGCCATTGCTGCGCTAGGCGCGCGAGGATTATGACGACCTCGCTCAACACGATCCGCAATTTCTCGATCATCGCGCATATCGACCATGGCAAGTCGACGCTCGCCGACCGCCTCATCCAGGCGACCGGCGGCCTGACCGATCGCGAGATGAGCGAGCAGGTGCTCGACAATATGGAGATCGAGAAGGAGCGCGGCATCACCATCAAGGCGCAGACCGTGCGCCTGTCCTACAAGGCGCACGACGGCGAGACCTACACGCTCAACCTGATGGACACGCCCGGCCACGTCGACTTCGCCTATGAAGTGTCGCGCTCGCTGGCGGCGTGCGAGGGCGCGTTGCTGGTCGTCGACGCGGCGCAGGGCGTCGAGGCGCAGACGCTCGCCAACGTCTACCAGTCGATCGAGCACGACCACGAGATCGTACCGGTCATCAACAAGATCGACCTGCCCGCGGCCGAGCCCGAGAAGGTTCGCACCGAGATTGAGGACGTGATCGGCATCGACGCGTCCGACGCGGTGCTCGCCAGCGCCAAGTCGGGGATCGGCATCCCCGACATTCTCGAAGCAATCGTCCAGAAGATTCCGGCACCGAAGGGTGACGCGGACGCACCGCTCAAGGCAATGCTCGTCGATTCGTGGTACGATCCGTATCTGGGCGTGATGATTTTGGTCCGGGTGGTGGACGGAACGCTCCGGAAGGGGCAGCAAGTCACCTTCATGCAGGCCGGAACGACGCATCTGATCGATCGCGTCGGCTGCTTCCGCCCGAAGATCGAGCAACTGACCGACCTCGGTCCGGGCGAAATCGGCTTCATCACCGCGCAGATCAAGGATGTCGCGCAGGCCCGCGTCGGCGACACGCTGACCGACGCGAAGAAGCCCGCCGCCGAGGCGCTGCCGGGGTTCAAGGAAGTCCAGCCGGTGGTGTTCTGCGGGCTTTTCCCCGTTGATGCCAACGACTTCGAGAAGCTTCGTGAGAGCATTTCGAAGCTGCGGCTCAACGACGCGTCGTTCAGTTTCGAGATGGAAACCTCGGCCGCGCTCGGCTTCGGCTTCCGCTGCGGCTTCCTCGGGCTGCTGCATCTGGAGATCATCCAGGAGCGGCTGACCCGCGAATACGACCTCGATCTCATCACGACCGCGCCGAGCGTCGTCTATCAAATTGAATTGACGCACGGCGGCGGCCAGATCGACCTCCACAACCCCGCCGACATGCCCGATCCCAACAAGATCGAGTCGATCAGCGAGCCGTGGATCGAGGCGGTGATCTACGTGCCCGACGAATATCTCGGCTCGATCCTGAAACTGTGTCAGGACCGGCGCGGTATTCAGAAGAATCTCACGTACGTAGGCGGACGTGCTCAGGCGACCTATGAGCTACCACTCAACGAGGTCGTGTTCGACTTCTACGACCGGCTAAAGTCGCTGTCGAAGGGCTATGCCAGCTTCGACTATCACCAGATCGGCTATCGCGAGGGCGATCTCGTCAAGATGAGCATCCTCGTCAACGAGGAGCCGGTCGACGCGCTGTCGATGATCGTCCACCGCGGCACCGCCGAGACGCGCGGACGCGGGATGTGCGAGCGGCTCAAGGAGTTGATCCCGCGCCATCTGTTCAAGATCCCGATCCAGGCGGCGATCGGCGGCAAGGTGATCGCGCGCGAGACAATCAGCGCGATGCGCAAGGACGTTACCGCCAAATGCTATGGCGGCGACGCGACGCGTAAGCGCAAGCTTCTGGAGAAGCAGAAGAAGGGCAAGGCGAAGATGCGCGAATACGGTTCGGTCAGCATCCCGCAGGAAGCCTTCATCGCCGCGCTGCGCATGGGCGACGAAAACTGATCTGAGCGCCGTCGCCCCGGACCTGATCCGGGGCTCCGCTTCTTCTGGCTTCGTGGACGAGTGCAGCGGAACGCCAGCTAAAGCCCCAGTTGTCCAAACACTCGGAACACGTGCTTCAACAGGCTCAGCACGAACGTCGTGGATAAGGCTCGCCCTAACTAAATTCCGTTCGCCCTGAGCCTGTCGAAGGGCGTGCCCCACGCGCTCACCGGCAGTATCAATAAGCCCGCGCCACTGCGAACTCGACCGCCTCGACCATCGCCTCCTTGATCGCGCTGTCGGCGAAGATCGCCAGCGACTCGATCGCGCGCTGCCCGTAATGCCGCGCGCGCGCGAGCGTATCATCGACCGCACGCGTCCGGCGGACCAGATCGATCGAATGCGCGAAATCGGCGTCGCTCGCCCGCCGCCCCTCGACCGCGTCGCGCCAGAAGGCGCGGTCCTCGTCACCGCCGCGCGCATAGGCGAGAATCACCGGCAGCGTCATCTTGCCTTCGCGGAAGTCGTCGCCGGCATCCTTGCCCATCGTGCCCGCGTCGCTGGTATAGTCGATCGCATCGTCGACCAGCTGGAATGCGATACCCAGATTGCGACCGTAGGAATCGAGCGCCTGCTCCTCCGCCGCCGGACGCTCGGCGACCACCGCCGCGATCCGGCACGCCGCGGCGAACAGCGCCGCGGTCTTGGCATGGATGATGTCGAGATAGCGTTCCTCGGGCAGATCGACGCGCCGCGCCGCGGTCAACTGGTTGACCTCGCCCTCCGCGATCACCGCCGAGGCGTTCGAGAGAATTTCCAGCGCGCGCATGTTGCCGCCCGCCACCATCAGTTCGAACGAGCGCGAGAACAGGAAGTCGCCGACCAGCACGCTGGCGGGATTGCCCCAGATGATGTTGGCGGTGCGCTTGCCGCGCCGCAGGTCGGATCCGTCCACGACATCGTCGTGGAGCAGGGTCGCGGTATGGATGAACTCGACCGCCGCGGCCAGCAGGTGATGCCGATCGCCACCATAGCCGACCAGTTGCGCACCCGCAAGCGTCAGCATCGGGCGCATCCTTTTGCCCCCGCCCGCGATCAGATGCCCCGCCAGCTCCGGGATCAATGGGATTTCCGATCGCATCCGCTCCACGATCACGGCATTGACGTGATCCATGTCGGCGGCGACCAGCCCGATCATCGGATCGAGCGAGGGCGTGTGCCCGGGAAGTCGGTGCAAGGTAGCGCTCATCTGTTCCTGCCCTTAGGGGGAGGCACGCGCGCAACGCAAGCGCGGGCTGCATGACCATTATCGCTTTGACGGGGAAGCCGTGATGACCGACGACGTTCTGAAGGGCTATCGCAAGAGCATCGACAACATCGACGCCGCTTTGGTGTGCCTGCTCGCCGAACGGTTCAAGATCACGCAGGCGGTCGGCGCGTATAAGGCGCAGACCGGCTTGCCCGCCGCCGATCCCGGCCGCGAGGAGGCGCAGATCACGCGGCTGCGTCAGTTGAGCGAGGACGCCGAGCTCGATCCGGAATTTTCGGAGAAGTTCCTCCGCTTCATCATCGACGAGGTGATCCGCCACCACCGCGCCGCCGCGGCGGGCTGATCCATCAGGTCGCGGTCCGCTCGGCGCGGCGCACCGCCAGCCGCGCGATCGCCGCGTCGGCCAATTGCCGGAGGTGCATCTGCTCATAGGCGCCGAAGTCAGCGCGCGGGGTCCGGTCGAACACGCAGAACGTCCCGATCGGCAGATGATCGGCATCGACCAGCGGGGCGCCTGCGTAGAAGCGCACCTGCCCGCCGTCGATCAGCACCGGATTGTCGGCGAAGCGCGCGTCGGCGCGCGCGTCCTCGACGCAGAACACCGCCTGCGGCGTGATGATCGCATGGCCGCACAGGGACATGCGGCGACTGTACGTTCGCGAGGAAACCCCGGCAGCGGCGATCAGATACTGCCAGTCGCGCGAGAGGATCGACACCGCCGCCATCCCGGTGCCGAACCGCTGCCGCGCCCGTTCGACCAACTCGACCAGTTCGCCGTCATCACGCGCGTCGAGTGCGCCGGACGCCAGCACCGCGCGTTCGCGGGCGGCTTCGTCACTGGGCGTGGGCGCCGGCGCATAAACGGTAATCCCCATACCCCCCGACGTCCCCGCGCTTCATGCTGTTCTGGAAACCGCGTGCATCGGTTGACCGTTGCCCGCCGCCTGACCGGGTCGCTACAATGCCGCCAGAAAGCCGGCAATCATCTAATTGTTTTTACAGGCAATCTTGTAAAAATTGACTCATCGCGCGCCAACTGCGGCGATCGGCCTGCGCGTCATAGCCGAACCCGGCCTGTCCGGCCGGCATGGCGGCATCGGTGAAGGCGTGCCCTGCCCGGCCATAGGCATGGATCTGCCAGTCGGCGCGCGCGGCGGTGAGTTCCTCGCCCAGTTCGACCACCGCCGATGGGGGCCCGAGCGGATCGTCCCACCCGTGGCAGATCAACAGCGGTACGGTGATCGGGTCGACGCTCGGCCAGTCGGGCCGGTCGTAGACGCCGTGGAAGCTCACGCCGCCGCGGATCGGCATTCCGGCCCGCGCCATGTCGAGCACGCACTTCCCGCCGAAGCAGAAACCGATCGCCGCGACTCTCGCCTCATCCACCTCATCCTGTACGGTCAGCGCGCCCAGCGCCGCGCGCAGCCGCTCGCGCAGCAACCCACGGTCGGTGTTGAGTTCGTCCATATAGCGGCTCGCCCCCGCCCCGCGCTGCGTCCGCTTGCCCTGCCCGAACAGGTCGCAGGCGAAGGCGGCATAGCCGAGCCCCGCCAGCGCCTCGGCCTTCTGGTTGTCGCTTTCCTTCTGTCCGAGCACGTTGGGGATCACGAGCACCGCCGGCCGCGCGTCGGGTTGCGCATCGTCCCACGCAAACACACCTTCGAACGGACCGCCCGGCCCGTCATGGACCATAGTGCGGCGGCGGATCGTCATCGGCGCTCTCCTGTTGTGTCGGTCGCGCCTTTCGCTAGATCGGAGCCATTCTTCGGACAAGCAGCGGGGCTCATGATGCAGATCAGGAAGGACGATCCGGCCAACCCCGCCATCGCGCCCTTGCTGGCCGCGCATCTCGCCGAGCAGCGTGGCAACACGCCGCCCGGCTTTTCCTTTGCGCTGGACGCCTCAGGACTGGCGGCCCCGGACGTCACCTTCTGGACGGCGTGGGACGATCACACCCCGATCGGCATGGGCGCGCTGCGCCAGCTGGATTCGCACAGCGGTGAGGTCAAATCGATGCGCGCCGCCCAATCGTGGCGCGGACGTGGCGTTGGTCGCGCGCTGCTGGAGGCGATCGTCGCAGCGGCGCGGGCCCGTGGCTATCGGCAGCTCTACCTGGAAACCGGGACGACCGACGCCTATGCCCCGGCGCTCGCGCTCTACCACCGCGCCGGCTTCGTCGCATGCGACGCCTTCGCCGATTACCGGCCCAGCCCGCATAACCAGTTCCTGACCCTGACCCTCTAACGGGAGAACCCGATTGCCGACGCTCGTCCTCATCCGCCACGGCCAGTCCGCCTGGAATCTCGAAAACCGCTTCACCGGCTGGTGGGACGTCGACGTCACCGAAA
Source organism: Sphingomonas phyllosphaerae (assembly GCA_036946405.1). Taxonomy (NCBI): domain Bacteria; kingdom Pseudomonadati; phylum Pseudomonadota; class Alphaproteobacteria; order Sphingomonadales; family Sphingomonadaceae; genus Sphingomonas; species Sphingomonas phyllosphaerae. The sequence goes on from JAQIJC010000001.1 coordinate 2,770,944, forward strand.
AGGGCGCGGCCGAGGCGCGCGCCGCGGGTGAGCTGATGGCCGCCAAGGGGCTGGACTTCGACCAGACCTTCACCTCGCTCCAGACCCGCGCGATCAAGACGCTCAACCTCGCGCTGGAGGCGATGGGGCGGCTGTGGCTGCCGGTCGAGAAGGACTGGCGGCTGAACGAGCGGCATTATGGTGGGCTCACCGGGCTCGACAAGGCCGAGACCGCGGCGAAGCACGGCGACGAGCAGGTCCACATCTGGCGCCGCAGCTTCGACGTCCCGCCGCCGCCGATCGAAGCCGGCAGCCCCTACGATCCCTCGGCCGACCGCCGCTACGCCGGGATCGACGTTCCCGCGACCGAGAGCCTCAAGGACACGATCGCGCGCGTGCTGCCCTATTGGGAAGGCCGCATCGCCCCAGCGCTCAAGGACGGGCAGCGCGTCTTGATCTCGGCGCACGGCAATTCGCTCCGCGCGCTGGTCAAGCATTTGTCGGCGATTTCGGATGACGAAATCACCGGGCTGGAGATCCCGACCGGTCAGCCGATCGTCTACGAACTCGACGACGCACTCAATGCGACCGACCGTTACTATTTGAACGAGCGCTGACCTTTCGTCACCCGGCGAAGGCCGGCGCCCAGTTGGGGGACGCTGGTGACGAAGCGGAGAGCGCCGTTACGTCCGCCTCCCCAACTGGGCCCCGGCCTCCGCCGGGGAACGGTTGAGGATCCCCCCCCTCAAACCGCCGCGCGCACCGCGTCGCAGATGCGATCGACCACCTGCTCGACCTGCGCCGGATCGTCGCCCTCGGCCATCACGCGGATCACCGGCTCGGTTCCTGACGGCCGGATCACCAGCCGCCCGCGTCCCGCCAACTCGCCCTCGGCGTCCGCGATCACCGCCTTCACCGCCGCCGTCTCCAGCGGCTTGCCCCCCGAAAACCGCACGTTCTTCAACAATTGCGGCAGCGGCTCGAACCGGTGCAGCACCTCGCTCGCCGGTGCGCCCGCGCGGCAGATCTCCGCCAGCACCTGCAACGCCGCCACCAGTCCGTCACCGGTCGTCGCATAGTCGCTGAGGATAATATGTCCCGACTGCTCGCCGCCGACATTATAGCCGCGCCGCCGCATCGCCTCGAGCACGTGCCGGTCGCCGACCGCGGTGCGGATCAGCCCGAGTCCCTGTGCCTTCAGATGCCGCTCGAGTCCGAGGTTCGACATGACCGTCGCGACCAGCCCGCCGCCCGCCAGCCGCCCCGCGCGCGCCCAGCCGGCGGCGATCGTCGCCATCAACTGGTCGCCGTCGATCACGCGCCCCTTCTCGTCGACCACGATCAGCCGGTCGGCGTCGCCGTCCAGCGCGATCCCGACCGCCGCGCCATGCGCGATCACCGCCTCGGACAGCGCCTCGGGATGCGTCGAGCCAATCTTGTCGTTGATATTTAGCCCGTTGGGATTGACCCCGATCTGCACCACGTCGGCGCCCAATTCCCACAGCGCTTCGGGCGCGACCTGATAGGCGGCACCGTTCGCGCAATCGACCACCACCTTCATCCCGTCGAGCCGCAGGTCGTTGGGAAAGGTCGATTTGGCGAAGTGGATATAGCGCCCGCGCGCGTCGTCGATCCGCTTGGCGCGGCCGATCTCGCCCGCCGGGGCGAGCGCGACTTCACCGTCGATCGCGGCCTCGATCGCCAGTTCGTCCTCATCGGACAATTTGTAACCATCCGGCCCGAACAGCTTGATTCCGTTGTCAAAAAACGGATTGTGACTCGCGGAGATCATCACGCCCATGTCGGCGCGCATCGACTTGGTCAGCATCGCCACCGCCGGGGTCGGCATCGGGCCGACCAGTGTCACGTCCATCCCGACGCTCGTAAACCCGGCCTGCAACGCGCTCTCCAGCATATAGCCCGACAGCCGGGTGTCCTTGCCGATCACGACACGATGGCGATGCTGTCCGCGCAGGAAGTGTCGCCCCGCCGCCATCCCGACCTTCATCGCCATCTCAGCGGTCATCGCGCCCGCGTTGGTCAGGCCGCGAATGCCGTCGGTGCCGAAATATTTCCTTGCCATCGTGTCTTCCGTTCGCTTGGCCCAGACGGGTCCCATAATCGCGGACGAGCAAAAGGCGAAGAGACCGCATGTCGCAAGCAACCCGTATCCTGCTGTCGCTGCTGATCGGGCTGGCGGGCGGCGTCGCGCTCGCCAGTTTCGCGCGCGATGCGGTTCCCGGCACGATCGCGATCGCGGAGCCGATCGGCGCGGCATGGCTCCACGGGCTCCAGATGACGATCGTGCCGCTGGTCGTATCGCTGCTGGTCACCGGCGTCGCCTCGACCGCGGAGGCGGCGCGCGCGGGGCGGCTCGCGGGTCGCGCGATCGCGCTCTACGTCACCTTCCTCTTCCTCTCGGCGGTGATCGCCGCGCTCGCGACGCCGCTGATCCTCGCGGTCGCCCCGCTCCCCGCCGCCTCGGCGCAGGCGTTGCGCGCGGCGCTGGTCGGGGCAGGCAAGGTGCCGACCGTTCCGCCGCTCGGCGAGTTCTTCGCCGGGATCGTCCCCACCAACATCGTTAGCGCCGCCGCCAGCGACGCTTTCCTGTCGCTCATCATCTTCACGCTGGTCTTCGCCTTCGCGATCGCGCGGATCGACGCCGAGGGGCGCACCTTGCTGGTCCGCTTCTTCACCGCGTTGCGCGACACGATGCTGGTGGTGATCGACTGGGTATTGTGGATCGCGCCGCTCGGCGTGTTCGCGCTGGCGCTGGTGGTCGGTGCACGCGCGGGATCGGGAGCGTTCGGGGCACTGGCGCACTACATCCTCGTCGTCGCCAGCGTCGGAGTGATCGTCACCCTGCTCGCCTATCCGGTCGCCTGGGCAGGCGCGCGGCTCAACCTGACCGCCTTCGCCCGCGCCGCATTGCCGTCGCAGGCAGTGGCGATCAGCACGCAATCCTCGCTCGCGTCGGTCCCCGCGATGCTGGAGGGCGCGCGCGCGCTCGGCGTGCCGGTGCGTACCGCCGGGGTGACGCTGCCGCTGGCGGTCGCGATCTTCCGCGCGACCGGCCCGGCGATGAACCTCGCGGTCGCGATCTATGTCGCGACGTGGTTCGGCGTCTCGTTATCGCCCGCGACGCTCGCGATCGGCGTGGTGGTGGCGACGCTCACCTCGCTCGGGTCGGTCAGCCTGCCCGGCACGGTCAGCTATGTCAGCGCGATCGCCCCGATCGCCGGCACGATCGGCGCCCCGATCGCGCCGCTCGGCTTGCTGGTGGCGGTCGAGACGATCCCCGACATCATCCGCACCGTCGGCAACGTCACCATGGACCTGGCGACGACTGCCTGGCTGGGGCGGCGCGAACCTAAAGAGTAGCGCGCCGCGGTCGGCTGCCGAAAGCGTAGAGCGCGCAACCGGCCCAGATCAACGCGAAGGTGACGATATGCACCCCGCGCAACGGCTCGTGAAACACCAGCACAGCCAGCAGGAACTGCAGCGTCGGCGCGAGATATTGCAGCAGTCCCAGCGTCGAGAAACGTAATCGGCGCGCGGCGGCGGCGAACATCAGCAACGGCGCGGCGGTGACCGCCCCCGCCAGAACCAGCAACAGGTCGATAGGACCGCGCCCGAACACCGGCTCGGGGCTGAGCCACAGCACCGCCAGCGCCGGGCCGACCAGCAATGCTGTTTCTACCGTGAGCCCGCCCAGCGCATCGATCGCCGCGACCTTGCGGATCAGCCCGTACAGGCCGAAGCTGAACGCAAGCGTCAGCGAAATCCATAACGCCCCGCCCCCGACGATCGCCAGCACCGCGACACCGACCGCCGCGATCGCGACCGCCACCTTCTGCACCGCGCCGATCCGCTCGCGGAGCACGATCATCCCCAGCGCGACATTGAGCAACGGGTTGATGAAATAGCCGAGGCTCGCCTCCAGCACGTGCCCGCTCTGCACCGCAAAGATATAGACCAGCCAGTTGACCGCGATCAGCGCCGCCGACGCGCACAGCAGCAACAGCGTCCGCCCGCGCGCCGCCGCCACGATCGCCCGACCCCGCCGCATCGCCACGACGATCGCCGCCAGCAGCAGCAGCGACCACACGACGCGATGCGCCAGCACCTGCAAGGCCGGAACGCCGTTGAGCAAATGCAGATAGAGCGGGAGCAGGCCCCACGATACATAGGCGCCGATGCCGAGGAGCAGGCCGGAACGATGCGAATTGTCGGTCATCGATGCCCTGTCGCGACGGAAGCGGTTCGATGCAAGCCTGTGCCGACCCATCGCGCGCGGTGCGGAAGGAAACAGTCGCCCTCCCCGCGCTTTGCCCGTACCAGCATCGCGCCACCATGCTGTCCCGTCTCGTCCTCACCGATGTCCGCAACCACGAAGCGCTGGCGATCGCGCCCGATGCCGCGCCCGGTTTCGTCGTGCTGTACGGCCCGAACGGTGCGGGCAAGACCAACGTGCTGGAGGCAGTGTCGCTGCTCGCGCCCGGTCGGGGACTGCGGCGCGCCGCGCTGTCGGAGGTCGCGCGCAGCGATGGACCGGGCGGCTTCGGCGTCGCGGCGACGCTGGGGGATGGGCAGACGCTCGCCACCGGCACGCTGGCGTCCGCGCCCGAACGGCGGGTGGTGCGCATCAACGGCGCCGCCGCCCCCGCGACTGCACTTGCCGAGCGGGTTGCGGTGCTGTGGCTCACCCCCGCGATGGACCGGCTGTTCACCGAGGCCGCGGGCGGACGACGGCGCTTCCTCGACCGGCTGACGCTCGCGATCGAGCCCGGCCATGCCCGCGACGGCGCCCGCTACGAGGCGGCGATGCGCGACCGCAACCGTCTGCTCGCCGACGCGCTTCCCGATCCCGACTGGCTCGCCGCGCTGGAGGCGCAAATGGCCCAGCATGGCGCGGCGCTCGACGCCGCGCGCCGGCGCACGGTTGCGGCGCTCGACGACGCCCTGGCCGCACAGCCCGCCGGGGAGATCGCCCGCGCACGGATCGCGCTCGACGGGTGGAGCGGTGATGCCGCCACCCTGGCCGACGCGCTGCGGGCGGGGCGGGCGCGCGACGCCGCCGCCGGCCGCACGCTCGTCGGGCCGCATCGCGCCGACCTGACCGTCACCCATGTCGAAAAGGCGCGCCCCGCCGCCACGGCCTCGACCGGCGAGCAGAAGGCGCTGTTGCTCGGCATCGTCCTCGCCCATGCCGAGTTGGTCGCACGCTTGACCGGGCACGCCCCGGTCCTGTTGCTCGACGAGGTCGCCGCGCATCTGGATCCCGTTCGCCGCGCCGCCTTGTTCGCGCGCCTCGCCCCGCTCGGGCAGGTGTGGATGACGGGTACGGAGCGCGCGCTGTTCGACGGGATCGACGCCGCGACCTGGGTTCCGCTCCACGATATCGTTACGCCCACAACATTTTCGCCCGCGCCGCGTTGAGGGACGAATTGCCGTCCGCTCCCATGGGAAGAAGCTCGCTGACCGATCCCGCCTCCCCTGCCGCCGCCCCGCGCACGCTGACCGAATGGCGGCGTGGCTGGCCGGTGGTGGCTGCCGCGATGCTGGGCGCCGGGTTCGGGCCCGGGTTGTACCAGAACCTCTCCAGCCTGTTCACGCCGGGTCTGGAGGCAACATTCGGATGGTCACGCGGCAACATCGCCACCGCTGCCGGGCTCGCTCTGGGTGGCGCGATCGCCGCGCCCCTGATCGGGCGCGCCGCCGATCGCGTCGGGGTGCGTCCGGTCATCGTCGCCTCGATGCTGCTGCTGGGCGCCGCCTATCTCTGGCTCGCGGCGATGGGAATGAACGGCGGCCGGGCGATCTGGCGCTACCAGCTCGGCGTCGTGCTGCTGGTGCTGGCGTTGCCGGGGACGAGCAGCCTCGCTTATGGCAAGCTGATCGCGGCGCGGTTCGTGCGCGGACGCGGCATGGCGCTGGCACTCGGCACCTCGGGGCTGGCACTGGCGACGATCGTCGCTGCACCCCTTCTGGGCGCCACCATCGCAAACTTCGGGTGGCGCGCGGGGTTCGTCGCGCTGGCAGGCGGCTCGGCGCTCTTCGCGCTGCCGCTGATCCTGCTCAGCCTCCGCGCTGTGCCGCTACCCGCCCCGCCTGCCGCGGACCGCACCGGCCTGCCGGGCACCAGCGCGGCGGCGGCACGGCGCGACAGCCGCTTCTGGATTCTGGTCGCCTCGGCCTGGCTCATCAACGCCGCCACCACCGGCTTCGTGACCCAGCTGGTGCCGATCGGGCTGGAATTGGGGCTGCGCCCTGCGCAGGCGGCGCTGCTGCTCACCAGCTTCGCCTCCAGCGCGATCGCCGGGCGGCTGCTGGTCGGCTGGCTGGTCGATCGACTCCGCCCACAGCCGGTCGCGGCGGCGTTCGCGATCGTGTCGGCGGCCGGCTTCGTCGCGCTCGCCTTCGCCCCATCGGGGCTGGCGCTGCTGCTGGTGCTGGTTTTTCTCGCCGGGCTGATGAACGGCGCGGAGAACGACCTCTTGCCGTTCTTTGCCGCGCGGCTGTTCGGCCTGCGTGCCTTTGCCGAGATCTACGGCACCGCAATGCCGATCGCGCTGTCGGGCACCGCGGTCGGGATCATCGGCTTCGGGCGACTCCATGATCTCACCGGCGGCTATATCACGGCGCTGACGCTCGGCTGCGGCGCGCTGCTGCTCGCGGCACTCTGCTTCCTGATCCTCCCCGATCGTACAGGGGATGACGGGGATCGCGCCGCAAGCTAGCGCGCATCGATGTTGCGCCGCCCTCCTGTCCCGAATCGCAGCGAATGGCGGACCGGCTGGCCGATCGTGCTGGGGGCGGTGGTCGGCAGCGGCGCGGGCCCGGCGCTGTTCCAGAATTTGTCGAGCATGTTCGTCCCTGGCATGACCGGCGAGTTCGGCTGGAGCCGCGGCGCGATCGCCGCCGCCAGCGGGCTCGGTTTCGCCGGCAGCCTCGCGGTGCCGCTGCTCGGGCGCGTCGTCGATCGCATCGGCGTGCGGCCGATGATCGTCGGCTGCATGGTGGCGCTTGCCGCCGCCTATCTCGGCATGGCGGCGATGACCGGGCGGCTGTGGCATTATCACCTACTCGTGCTCGCCCTCGCGATGACCGTGCCGGGCACCAGCGCGCTGGCGTACGGCAAGCTGATCGCGGCGCGCTTCGTCGCGCATCGCGGTTTGGCGCTCGGCATCGCGACCTCGGGCCTGCCGCTGACCACGTTGCTTTTGCCGATCGCGCTGGCGGAAGTGATCGGCCACTTTGGTTGGCGCGGGGGCTTCGTCGCGCTGGCAATCTATTCGGCGCTGATCGCGTTGCCGATCGCGCTGCTCGCGATCCGCGGCGCCGATCTCGCCACGCGCCCGGCCGGTGACGCGCCCGAGCCCGCCGGCCTCACCGCCGCCGCGGCACGGCGCGATCCCCGCTTCTGGCGGCTCGGCCTGACCGGCTTCTTCGTCAATCTGGGTACGATCGGCTTCGTCACGCAATTGGTGCCGTTCGGGATCGACCGGGGGCTGGCCGCGATGGACGCGGCACTGCTGCTCACGGCGTTTGGCGCCTCGCAGGTGGCGGCGCGCGTCACGTTCGGCGCGCTGATCGACCGCTTCCCGCCGCAGCGGATCGCCGCCACCGTCGCCTTCGTTTCCGCCTTCGGCTTCGCGGCGCTGCAATGGCGCGGGCTGGCGCTGCCGGGGCTCGCGCTCGGCGTCTTCTTCGCCGGGCTGATGAACGGCGCGGAGAACGATCTCTTCCCGTTCTTCGCCGCGCGGCTGTTCGGATTGCGCGCCTATGGCGAGATCTACGGCACGCTGATCGTCGTCGCGCTGATCGGCAGCGGGGCCGGCATCATCGGCTTCGGGGCGCTCCACGACCTGACCGGTGGGGATACCATCGGGCTCACCGTGGCGAGCGGAGCGCTGGCGATCGCCGGGCTGCTCTTCGCGGGGCTGCGCGACCGCCCCGCGCACGGCTAGGTTTCGCTTTCGCTACACCGTCCGGCTGCCTATATGATCGCCATGGCAGAACCTCAGAATACCAGCGAATACGGCGCCTCCTCGATCAAGGTGCTGAAGGGCCTCGACGCCGTCCGCAAGCGTCCCGGCATGTACATCGGCGACACCGACGACGGCTCGGGCCTCCACCATATGGTGTTCGAGGTGAGTGACAATGCGATTGACGAGGCGCTGGCCGGGCATTGCGACCGGATCGACATCACGCTGAACGCCGACGGCTCGGTGTCGGTGACCGACAACGGCCGCGGCATCCCGACCGGCATCCACCCCGAGGAAGGCGTCTCGGCGGCGGAGGTCATCATGACCCAGCTCCACGCCGGCGGCAAGTTCGAGAACACCAGCGACGACAATGCCTATAAGGTGTCGGGTGGCCTCCACGGCGTCGGCGTCTCGGTGGTCAACGCACTGTCCGAATTCCTCGACCTGACGATCTGGCGTGACGGCGAGGAGCATTACATGCGCTTCGCGCACGGCGACGCGGTCGCCCCGCTCAAGGTCGTCGGTCCCGCCGGCGGCAAGAAGGGCACGCGCGTCACCTTCCTGCCCTCGCCCGAAACGTTCAAGATCACCGAATTCGACTTCGAGAAGCTCGAGCATCGCTATCGCGAGCTGGCGTTCCTGAACTCGGGTGTCCGCCTGTTCCTCAACGACGCGCGCCACGAAGAGCCGAAGTCCATTGAGCTGTTCTACGAGGGCGGGATCGCCGCATTCGTGAAGTGGCTGGACCGCAACAAGCAGCCGTTGTTCCCGGATCCGATCTCGGTCGCGGGCACCCGCGATCATGTCACGATCGAGGTCGCGCTGGAGTGGAACGACAGTTATTACGAGAACGTCCTCGCGTTCACGAACAACATCCCGCAGCGCGACGGCGGCACGCACATCGCCGCGTTCCGCGCCGCGCTGACCCGCACGCTCAACAATTATGCCGAAAAGTCGGGGCTCCTGAAGAAGGAGAAGGTTTCGCTGACCGGCGATGACATGCGCGAGGGGCTGACCGCGATCGTCTCGGTCAAGCTGCCCGACCCGAAGTTCAGTTCGCAGACCAAGGACAAGCTCGTCTCGTCGGAGGTTCGCCAGCCGCTCGAAAGCCTGATGGCCGACAAGATGGCGGAATGGCTCGAGGAAAATCCGCAGCACGCGCGGTCGATCGTCGGCAAGATCATCGACGCCGCCGCGGCGCGCGAGGCGGCGAAGCGTGCACGCGAACTGACGCGACGCAAAGGCGTCATGGACATCGCCAGCCTGCCCGGCAAGCTCGCCGACTGTCAGGAGCGCGATCCCGCCAAGTCCGAACTGTTCCTGGTCGAGGGCGACTCGGCCGGCGGCTCGGCCAAGCAGGGTCGCGACCGCCACTTCCAGGCGATCCTGCCCTTGCGCGGCAAGATCCTCAACGTCGAGCGTGCGCGCTTCGACCGGATGCTCGGCTCGAAGGAGATCGGCACGCTGATCCAGGCGATGGGCACCGGGATCGGGCGCGACGACTTCAAGCTCGACAAGCTGCGCTATCACAAGATCGTCATCATGACCGACGCCGATGTCGACGGCGCGCATATCCGCACGCTGCTGCTGACGTTCTTCTATCGCCAAATGCCCGAGATCATCGAGGCCGGGCACCTCTATATCGCGCAGCCGCCGCTCTATAAGGCCACCAAGGGCCGTTCGGAGGTGTATCTCAAGGACGATCACGCCCTCGACGATTACCTCGTCGACGCCGGGCTGAACGCGATGGCGCTGGAGCGCGGCGACGAGAAGCTGACCGGCGTCCACCTGCGCCCGCTGGTCGAACATGCGCGGCGGATGCGCACGCTGATGCGCTACGTGCCGCGCCGCTACGATCCGGTCATCATCGAAGGGCTGGCGCTGGGCGGCGCGCTCGATCCCGAAGCGACGCGCGACACCCGCGCCGCGGCGGTGACCGAGGTCGTCCGTCGGCTCGATCAGGGCGATAGCGAGGCGACGTGGAGCGCGCGAGTCACCGAGGATGGCGGCATTCACTTCGAGCGGCTGTGGCGCGGCGTGACCGATCATCATATCGTCGAAGCGGCGTTTCTCGCGTCGGCCGAGGCGCGCAAGCTCCACACGCTCGCCGCCGAACAAGCCGAAACCTTCGCGCACGCCGCCAAGCTGGTCCCGGTGAAGACCGCCGCGGTCGAGACGCCGGTCGATGCGCTCGCCACCGACGAGGAGGGCGAGGAACCCGTCTCGGTCGGCCGCGGCGAGTCGCTGGTGGCGCGTCCGTCGCAATTGCTCGAGGCGATCCTCGCCTCGGGGCGCAAGGGGCTGGCGATCCAGCGCTACAAGGGTCTGGGCGAGATGAATGCCGAGCAGCTGTGGGAAACCACGCTCGATCCTTCGAACCGCTCGATGCTCAAGGTGGCCATCGAGCAGGCCGATGTCGCGGACGAAATCTTCACGCGCTTGATGGGCGACGTCGTCGAACCGCGCCGCGAGTTCATCCAGGAGAATGCGCTGAGCGTTGCGAACCTGGACGTGTAAAAGCCGTCGCCCCGGGTTTGATCCGGGGCCCCGCTTCGTGTCGACAGCGGGAAGAAGAAGCTGGGTCCCGGATCAAACCCGGGACGACGCTAGGGGATGACGGCTCACCCCCACGTGTCATCCCCGCGCAGGCGGGGATCCAGACGCGCAGGTTCTCGTAAGGGCCACAGGCGTCGGAGGTTCTGGATTCCCGCCTACGCGGGAATGACGGAGCGGCGGGCGGACAGACCTACGCCGCCGTCTCCTCCACCCACGCCCGCAGCAGCGAGTGCGCGATCGCATAGCGCGGCGGCGCGACGAACGTGCCCGCCTCACCCGCCAGCGCCGCCCGCACCTCGTCACGCGTCACCCAGCGCGCATCCTCCAGTTCGTTGGTGTCGAGCGTGATCGCATCATCCTCCGCCTCGGCGACGCACGCGATCATCAGTTGCGACGGAAATGGCCACGGCTGGCTCGCGACATAGCGCACCGCCCCGACCCGCACCCCGGCTTCTTCGGCAATTTCGCGCGCCACCGCTTCCTCGATCGACTCGCCCGGCTCCAGAAATCCGGCCAGTGCCGAATAGCGCCCGGCCGGGAACGCTGCCTGCCGACCGATCAGCGCGCGCCCGTCGTGCTCGGCGATCATGATGACGACCGGATCGACGCGGGGGAAATGCTCGGCTTTGCAATTCGGGCAGTTGCGGCCCCAGCCGGCGCGGAACGGCGCCGTCGCATGGCCACAGCGCGCGCAGAACGGATGCCGCGCGTGCCAGTCGATCAGCGCGCGCGCCGCCGCGAAAGTCGCCGCCTCGCCGCCCCGCAACCGGTCGAGCAGCGCGAACAAAGTCGGCGAGCGATAGGGCGGCGGCGGCGCATCGCCCGGGATCACCGCCGCGAAATGCGCGCGACCTTCGGCCAGCCCGAGCAACACGAACTCAGCCCCGTCCGGGGCCTCCGCGATCGTGCCCCACGACAGCGCGCCATCCTCCGCCACGACCGGCTCGAACGCGTCGAGCCGCAGCAATCGCGAGGACGGGTCGGCCAGCAGCGCAGCGACCGCCGGCGGATCGTGACGGAGTGCATCCGCCCGATCCAGCGTGCCGCCGGTGAACCCGGTTTCGATCACCCCGCCTGCCCTCACCATTGTCCCCCGTGCAACCGCGCGGCGTCGCGCCGGATCGCCGCATAGGTTTCCTTGCCGAGCGGCCATTTCTCCGCCGGGAAGTAATTGACCATGATCGTGCTGCGGAAGCGCTTGGCCGGATCGACCAGCGCCAGCGTGCCCGCCGCCCCCGCCCAGCCATAACTGCCCTTCGATGCGCCGTTCGGATCGTCGTTGAGATACACCACGCCGCCCGCGCCGAACCCGCGCTGCTGCCCGTCATTGTCGAAGAAGACGCCGGCCGGCATCAGGTTCGACATCGCCAGCCGCGCGGTCTGCTCCTTCATCACGCGCGTACCTTCAAGCGTGCCGTAATTCTGCAGCATGTGGAGGAAGCGGTCGTAATCGCGCGCGCTGCTCACCAGCCCCGCACCGCCATAAGGGAAGCTCGGCGGCTGCAACCACGGCGAGCGCGCCGCCGGGTCGAGCGGGGTCAGCTTTTCCTCGACGAACGCGTAATTGGTCGCGAAGCGCCCGACGTCGCGCTGCGGCACCTGCCAGTAGGTCGAACCCATCTTGAGCGGGTCGAGCAGCCGCGTCTGGACGAAGCGCTCGAACGACATGCCGCTCGCCTTCTCGACCACCGCCGCCAGCACGTCGAGCCCCATCGAATAATGCCACGTCGTCCCCGGCTCTGCGACCAGCGGCGCCTGCGCCACCCGCTCGGCAAACGCGCTGAGCGACGCCGGACGCGTTTGCCGTGCCTGCGCCTCGATCTGCGCGTTGACGGTCGCGGGGACCAGCCCCAGCCGCTCGAATTCCTTCAGCAGCGGCCCCTTGGCGTTGATCTGATAGCCGATCCCCGAGGTATGCGTCATCAGCTCGCGGATCGTGATCGGCTTGGTCGCGGCGCGCGTCTCCAGCGAGGTGTCGGGGCTGGTCAGCACGCGCATCTTCGCGAACGCCGGAAAATACTTCGACAGCGGATCGTCGAGCGACAGCTTGCCGTCCTCGACCAGCAGCATCGCCGCCATGCCGGTGATCGGCTTGGTCATCGAGTAGACACGCCATAGCGAATCGGGGCCGGCCGCCGCCGCGCCGGGATCGAGCGAGATGTTGCCCGCGGTGACGAACACCGTCGGCAACTCGCCCAGGCCGAAGGCGCCGACGATCCCCGGCATCTTCCCCGCCGCGACATAGCCGTCGTACAGCGCCTTGGTCGCGGGCAGCAGCGTCGCTGCCGCGGCGGCATCCGGCGCGCGCGGCGCGGGCGCGGGCGGGCGCATTTGCGGCTGCGGTTGCTGCGCCGACGCCGCGACCGTCGCCAGCAGCGCCGCACCAAGCCCCGCCGCCTTCACCGGCTTCATCGTCCACCGCTTCGTCATCATGCCCGTCTCCTCACCACATCTGCCGCTTTCGCGAACACCGTCGGCAATCCCGCTTCGTTCAGCCGATCGACCGGCCACCACTCACCTTTGTTGCTCGCGGCCTCCGTGTGCGCCACCGCGATCGTCAGGTCGATCGTGAAATGCGTGAAGCCGTGACTTACCCCCTCATCCAGCATCCGCCATTCGGCCTCGGCGGGCGCGTCCGCCAGCAGCGGCGGTGCATCGCTCCACGGCCCCGTGGGGAGCGCGCGCATCCCGCCGAGCAAGCCCTTGTCCGGTCGCCGCACCAGCAACACCGAATCGCCCCGCTGCAACCAGAACAAGGTCCCGTGCCGATGCGGCCGCGCCGCCTTCGGCTTCTTGACCGGGTAAGCCTCGGGCGTCCCCGCCGCCTGCGCCGCGCACGCATGATGGAGCGGGCAGAGCAGGCATCGCGGCCGCCGTGGCGTGCAGATCGCCGAGCCGAGGTCCATCATCGCCTGCGCAAAGTCACCCGCGCGCGTGTCGGGCGTGATCGTATCCGCCGCCGCCCGGATCGCTTTACGCGCCGCCGGTAGCGGCGTGTCGATCGCGAACAGCCGTGCGACGACGCGTTCGACATTGGCATCGACCACCACCGCGCGCCGCCCGAACGCGATCGCCGCCACCGCCGCCGCGGTATAGTCGCCGAAGCCCGGCAGCGCGCGCAACGCCGCCTCGGTGTCCGGCAACTGACCACCGTGCGCCGCCGCGATCGTGCGTGCCGCCGCGAGGAGGTTGCGCGCGCGGGCATAATAGCCGAGCCCCGCCCATCCCGCCATCACCTCGCCCTCTTCGGCGGCGGCGAGGTCGGCGAAGGTCGGCCAGCGCCGCGTCCATTCGATGAACCGTGGACGCACCGTCGCGACCGTGGTCTGCTGGAGCATCACCTCGCTCAGCCACACGCGATAGGGGTCGGCGACCTCGCCCGCCTTCGCGCGCCATGGCAGATCGCGGCGGTGGCGATCATACCAGTCGAGCAACGGAGTCGCGATATCGATCCGGTGCTTGGCGTCCATGCCCCGGCTATGGCATGGGCGGCAGAATGAGCAAGCGCGCCGGCGACCCCACGAACGAATCCCCGCGCCACAATCGCTCGCAGCAGGTCGCGGAACTGTTGCCGGCGGTCGGCGGCGCGGCGTTCCGGCGCTTCGGCTTCGTGCAATCGGCGATCGTCACGCGCTGGCCGGAGATCGTCGGGGAGCGACTCGCCGCCGCCAGCACCCCGGAGTCGATCCGTTTTCCCGCCGGCAAGAAGCAGGACGGCGTGTTGACGCTGACCGTTCGCGGCGCCCATGCTGCGATGATGAGCCATCTGACGGCCGAGATCATCGAACGCGTGAACCGCTTCTTCGGCTATGCCGCGGTGGTGCGCGTCGCGATCCGGCATGGCGAGGTCACGCGCCGCCCTGAACGCCGCGCGCCGCCGTCGCTCGCCCCCGCTCCGCCGGAAATGGGGCAGAGCCTGCGCACGATCGCCGATCCCGAATTGAAGGCCGTGCTGGAGGCGCTCGCCTCCGGCGTCGCCGCGCCCCGCCCCGTTCTCCCGAAGGTCCGATGACGCGCTTTACTTTTCCCCTGCTCGCCGCGGTCGCGTTGACCGCGGCCGTCGCGCCGCGACCTTGGACGTCGGTCGCGACCCCGGTGCCGAACGGCAGCTATCTGATTGGCAATCCCAAGGCGCGGGTGAAGCTGGTCGAGTACGTCAGCTACACCTGCCCGCATTGCGCGCACTTCACGCAGGAATCCGATGCCGCGCTCGGCGCGATGGTCCGTTCGGGCTCGACCAGCATCGAGTTGCGCAACCAGGTGCATGACGGGATCGACCTCGCCGCCGCGACGCTCGCGCGTTGCTCGGGCGCGGCGGCCTTCCCGCGCGTCCACGCCGCCTTCTTCCAGAAGCAGGCGCAATGGCTCGATCGCGCCAGCGACTGGGTGCAGGGCAATCGCGAGCGGATCGCGAGTTGGCCGCAGCTGGCGCAGCTCTCCGCGATCGCCGAGGGCGCCGGGCTGACCGCGATCGCGCGCGACGCGGGTGCGCCATCGGCCGCGATCAGTGCCTGCTTCGCCACCGACGCCGCGGTCAAGAAGACGATTGCCGTCTCGGAAGGCACGTCGAAGGTCCCCGGCACGCCCGCCTTCGAGATTAACGGGCGACTGGTCCAGAATGTCGGCTGGGCGCAGTTGCAGCCGCAATTGCGCGCGGCGGGTGCGAAATGAGCGACGGAGTGACACGATGAAGCGTATGGCAATTCCCTTGCTGGCGGCGGCGTCGCTGCTCGCCGGCTGCGGCAGCGGCGCGGGCGGCGGCAACAGCAGCACCCCGACCGCCCCCGCCGGATCGGTGAAGGCGGTCGCCGCCCCCGCCGGGCAGGACTGGACGCAGGTCGTCTCCGCCACCCCGGAGGGCGGCTATGTCGTCGGCAACCCGGATGCCAGGCTGAAGCTGGTCGAATATGGCTCGCGCACCTGCCCGACGTGCGGCGCGTTCGGCCAGACCGGAATGCGCCCGCTGGAGGACAATTACGTCAAGACCGGCAAGGTCTCGTACGAATTCCGTGACTTCCTGGTCCACGGCCCGCCCGATCTCGCCGCGGCGCTGCTCGGGCGCTGCGCGGGGCCGCAACCGTTCTTCCCGATCCTGGAGCAGATGTACATCGACCAGCCCAAGTTCCTCGATACGCAGATGAAGATCGCGCAGGACCAGGCGTTCCTGCAGCAGACGCAGAACGCCGCCCCCGCGCAGGTCGCGACCGCCTGGGCCGAGAGGATGGGCTATCTGGAGTTCATCAAGCAGCGCGGCGTACCCGAGGCGCAGGCGCGCGCCTGCCTGACCGACGCCAAGGCGATCGACCAGCTGACCAAGATGATGCAGGACGGCACCGACAAGAACGGCGTCACCGGCACCCCGACCTTCATCCTCAACGGCGCCAAGGTCGACGGCGTCACCTGGGCGCAGGTCGAGACGGCGCTGAAGAACGCGGGCGCGTGATGCCGACGGGCGTCCGTCGCCACGGACGCCTGTCGCGGGCGGGTGCTGGATGCGCCCGCCCTGCGCCAAATACGTCATCCCCTCGCCCCTCGCCGTCATCCCCGCGCAGGCGGGGATCCAGACGCGCGGACGTCGCGCTTCTCTCGGAGCGGTCAGCGGTTCTGGATCCCCGCCTCCGCGGGAATGACGGCCGTAAAGACCGCCTGACGTCATGCGGATAAAGCGCCTCCGCCTCACCGGATTCAAAAGCTTCGTCGATCCGGCCGACCTCCGTATCGAGCCCGGCCTCACCGGCGTCGTCGGCCCGAACGGCTGCGGCAAGTCCAACCTCCTCGAAGCGCTCCGCTGGACGATGGGCGAGAACAGCGCCCGGTCGATGCGCGGCGCCGGCATGGAGGACGTGATCTTCGCGGGCACCGCGTCGCGCCCGCCGCGCGACTTCGCCGAGGTCGCACTGCTCGCCGAGCGCGACGGCCCAGACGGTCCCGAGGAAAGCGAGATCGTCCGCCGCATCGAACGCGGCGCGGGCTCCGCGTATCGCATCGACGGCCGCGACGTGCGCGCGCGCGACGTGCAGTTGCTGTTCGCCGATGCCGCGACCGGCGCGCACTCTCCCGCGCTCGTCAGCCAGAACCGCATCGGTGCGGTGATCGCCGCCCGCCCGGTCGAGCGCCGCGCGATGCTGGAGGAAGCCGCCGGCATCGCCGGCCTCCATGTCCGCCGCAAGGATGCCGAGACACGGCTGCGTGCCACCGAGGCCAATCTCGCGCGGCTCGACGAGTTGCTCGCCGACCAGACGACGCGGATTGCGGCGCTTAGGCGACAGGCCCGCGCCGCCGAACGCTACCGCTTGCTCTCTGACCAAATCCGGCTCGCCGAAGCGCGGATGATCTTCGCGCGCTGGCGCGACGCCGCCGCCGCCGCGACCGAGGCCAAGGCCGAAGCGGACGCCGCCGACGCCGCGCTCGCCACGGCGATCACCGACAGCAACGCGGCGCAGGCCGAACAGCAAGCCGCTGCCGAACGCCATGTCGCCGCGCGTGACGCGGCGCTCGCCGCCCGCGACGCCGCCACCGAGATCGCGCATCGACTCACCCGGCTTCAGGAACAGCGTCTCGGGCTCGAACGCCGACTCTCCGACACGCGCGCCGCGCGCGCGCGGATCGACGAGGATCGCGCGCGGGAGGATGCGCTCGCGCACGACGCCGCCGCGGCGATCGCGCGGCTTGCCGACGAACGCGACGCCCTCAAACAGCGTATCGCGCAAGCTGCCGCCGCCCGTCCCGGGCTCGACGCAGCGCTGGCCGACGCCGAACGCCGCGCACGCGACGCCGAGGTCGCGCTGGCGCAGGCGATGTCCGCGGAAGCCGCCGAGGCCGCCGAACGTCGTGTCGCGCTCGCCGCGCAGGCGGCCGCCGCGGCGCGCTACGATTGGGCGCGTCGCGAGGCGATACAGCTTGCGACGGCGATCGAGGCGCTCGACGATCCGGCCGTGCTCGAGGATCAGCGCGCCGCCGCCCGGACGAATTTCGCCGCCGCGCGGGAGCAGGCCGAGAAGGCCGCGGCGGCGCTGACCTGGGCCGAAACCAGCGAGACCGAGGCGCGCGAGGAACGCGACCCCGCCGAGGCGAGCCGTGCGGCGGCGATCGCCGCGCTCGCCGCACTCGATGGCGAACTCGCCGCCCTGCGCCAGTCGACCGCGCGCGACGGTGATCGACTGATCGACGCGGTCCGTGCCGAACCGGGGTTCGAACGCGCGCTCGCGGCGGTGCTCGGCGACGAGCTGGAAACCGCACTGGCCGACTGGACCGGTGCCACGCTCGACCCGACCGATCCGCCCGCCCCGGTGGGCACGCTGCCGCTCGCCGCACGCGTCACCGCCCCGCGCGCGCTCGAACGGCGATTGTCGCAGGTCTTTCTCGTCGAAGCCGATTCGGGTCAGCTTCTTCAGGTCGGCCAGCGGCTCGTCACCCGCACGGGCCACGTCCGGCGCTGGGACGGCTATGTCAGCGACATCGGCGGCGTGGCGGCGGCCGAGCGGTTGCAGCGGCTCAACCGTATCGGCGCGCTGGAGGCGGAGCGCCCCGCCGCCGAGCAGGCGGTAGAGGCCGCCACCACGCGTCGCACCAGACTTGACGAGCGGATCGCGCGCGCCCGCGCCGCGGCGCAATCGTCGCGGACCTTGCTCGCCGAGGCCGAGGCGGCGTACCGCGCGGCGCAGCGCGACGAGGATCGCGCCACCGCGCTGATCGAGCGGTTGGTGGCGCAGCAGACCGACCTCGCCGCCCGTGCCGCGCGCGTGACCGCCGAGGCGGACGAGGCGGATATCGAAAAGGCACAGGCCGCTCAGGTGGTCGCCGCTTTGCCAGACGGTGCCGCGGCGGCAGCGGCCACCGCGCGGCTGCGCGCCGAGGCCGAAACGGCGCGCGCGCACGTCGCGCTCGCCCGCGCCGATCGCAGCACCCACGACCGGATGCTCGAAGAGGCGCGCGCTCGCGCATCCGGTGCCAGCGACGAAGCGCTCGGCTGGCGTGCACGGGCGGGCGAGGCGGCACGGCGGATCGAGGACATGACCGCGCGCGCAGTCGCGCTCGATGCCGAGCTGGCCGATCTCTCCGGACGTCCCGCGGCGCTGGCCGCCGAGATCACTGCGCTCGAGGCGGAGCATGTCGCCGCGCGCACCGCTGCCGAGGCGACCCACGAAGCCGAACGAGAGTCCGACGTCACCCTGCGGGTCGCCGATGCGGCGCTTACCAGCGCCGCCGAGGCCCTGACGCAGGCGCGTGAGCGGCGTGCCGGTGCGGCCGCGCGCCTCGAAGGTCACGAACTGCGCCGCGTCGAGATGGGGCGCGTTTCCGGCGAGCGGTTCGAATGCCCAGCACCGGTCCTGCCCGCGCGGGTCGGCTTCGATGGAGATTCCGTCACCAACCCCACGGAAGAATCGACCGCGCACGAGCGATTGACCATGGATCGCGAACGGCTCGGCCCGGTCAATCTGGTCGCCGAAATGGAACTCGCCGAGCTGGAAGCCGCCGGCACCGCCACCGCCGCGGAGCGCGAGGAACTGGGTCAGGCGGTCAACCGGTTGCGCGGTTCGATCGGTACGCTCAACCGCGAGGGTCGCCAGCGGCTGCTCGCCGCGTTCGAAGCGGTCGACGGCCATTTCCGCCGGCTGTTCACCACGTTGTTCGACGGCGGGCAGGCGCATCTCGCGCTGGTCGATTCGGATGATCCGCTGGAGGCCGGGCTGGAGATCATGGCCCAGCCGCCCGGCAAGCGCCTGCAATCGCTGACGCTGTTGTCGGGCGGCGAGCAGGCCTTGACCGCGATCGCGCTGATCTTCGGGCTGTTCCTGACCAATCCGGCGCCGATCTGCGTGCTCGACGAGGTCGACGCGCCGCTCGACGACGCCAATATCGAGCGCTTCTGCGACCTGCTCGACCGGATGGCGCGCGAAACCGACACCCGCTACCTGATCGTCACCCACAATGCGGTGACGATGAGCCGGATGCACCGGCTGTTCGGCGTCACGATGATCGAGAAGGGGGTCAGCCGGCTGGTGTCGGTCGATCTTCAGGCCGCGGAGCTGCTCGCCGCGGAGTGAGCGCCCAAGCCGGCGCATCGTCATGCACTGCGCCATGGATCAGCCACACCATCGCCACCGCGCGCACGATCGCGACGGCGATGATGTCGGACTGCGTCGCCGACGGCCACGCGCCCTCCAATCCCGCGAACAGCCAGAACTCCGCGAAATAGGCGAGCAGATCGCCGAGCAGGAACAGCACCATCGCCCGCACGCGCGCACCGGTCAGCACGATCATCGGCCACAGCCACAGGTCGAACTGCGGCGAATAGACCTTGTTGGTCAGCAGGAACCACGCCAGCACCGGCATGAACAACAGCCACGGTCGCTCGCCGTGTCTGCGCCACCCGATCGCGACGATCGTCGCCGCGCCGCCCGCGAACAGCACGAATGACCAGAGATTGCGCGTCGTAATGTCGGTCGTCCACCAGCCGAACTGCGCCATCAACTCCCAGACGCTCGCCGCCGTCCCGCTCCGTTCGCTCGAGAAGGCATAGAATTCGCGCCAATTCTCGAGCGCCAGCGCCGCCACCGGCAGGTTGACGACGCCCCATGCCGCCAGCGCGACCGCCACCAGCACCGCCGCCGAGACGATCCGCGACGACCAAGACCGCCCAGCCCGGAACAGCGCCCCCAATCCGAACAGTGGCAACATCAGCACCGGAAAAAGCTTCGCCGCGCCGCCCAGCGCCGCCAGCGCGGTCGCCTTGCGCTCGGCCCCGCACCTTGCGGCCAGCAGTGCGGCGACCGCGAACGTCCCCGCCAGCAAGTCCCAGTTATGCCCCAGATACAGCACCAGCGGCGGCGCGAGCGCCCATGCATATTGCCGCCGCACCCCAACGCCCGCGTTGCGCATCAACTCGAGCACCACGAAGGCGAGCAGCGCATTGCCGAGCGTCACCGCATTGAGGAAGTCGGCCGCATCCGCGCCGCGCCCGCCGATCACGCGCGCGACCAGACCCTCGAGCCAGATCAGCGCACCGGTCAGCACCGGATACTCCATCCGCGCCTCAAAGTACGGAACCTGCCCCGCAGCGACGCCGCGCAGGCCCCAGAACGGCACCGCATCGCTATAACAGCCGGTAATATACTGCTCGGACCCGCTCCAGCCTGCGCCGCAATGCGCTTTGAACCCCCATCCGAGCAGGCACGTCAGCGCCAGCGCTAGATACGGGCCATTGGGGCCGAGCCGGTCGATCTGCTTCTGCACAGGGCTGATCCATGGCAAAGCGAAGTGCCCTCGACAAGCCGCCTTGTCGAACATACATCGAACACATGGCGCAACTGGATGTCCGACAGAAGCTGGAAATCCTTGCGGATGCGGCAAAATATGACGCTTCCTGCGCGTCATCGGGGACGTCGAAGCGCAATTCCGCCGACGGCAAGGGGATCGGCTCGACCGAGGGCATGGGCATCTGCCACGCTTATGCCCCTGACGGTCGCTGCATCTCGCTGCTCAAGATTCTGCTGACCAACAGCTGCATCTTCGACTGTCATTATTGCATCAACCGCAAGAGTTCGAACGTCCGACGCGCGCGCTTCACCGCGCAGGAGGTCGTCAATCTCACTTTGTCCTTTTACCGCCGCAACTATATCGAGGGGCTGTTCCTGTCGTCGGGGATCATCAAGTCCTCGAATTACACGATGGAGCAATTGGTCGAGGTCGCGCGCAGCCTGCGTGAGGATCATCACTTCCGCGGCTATATTCACCTCAAGACGATCCCCGACGCCGATCCCGAGCTGGTGCATCAGGCCGGGCTGTACGCCGATCGCGTCTCGATCAACGTCGAGCTGCCGACAGTGAGCGGGCTGAAACGTCTCGCCCCCGAAAAGGACAACGCGCGGATCGAGGGCGCGATGGGCGAGATGAAGTCCGCCATCGTCGACACCGCCGAGGCGCGGACCAAATACAAGTCTGCCCCACGCTTTGCCCCCGCCGGCCAGTCTACGCAGATGATTGTCGGCGCGGACGCGGCGACCGATGGCGACATCGTCACCAAGGCGTCGACGCTCTACGATCGTTTTGGGTTGCGCCGCGTCTATTATTCGGCGTTCAGCCCGATCCCGGACGCATCGAGCGTGCTCCCGTTGCAGCGCCCGCCGCTCATGCGCGAGCACCGTCTGTACCAATCGGACTGGCTGATGCGCTTCTACGGCTTTCAACCGCGCGAAGTGGTCGCGGCAACCGACGACGCCACCGGCATGTTGCCGCTCGATATCGACCCCAAACTCGCCTGGGCGCTCAAGTTCCGCGATCACTTCCCCGTCGATATTAACCGCGCGCCGCGTGAACTGCTCTGGCGCGTGCCCGGTCTGGGCACCAAGGCGGTCAAGAGCATCCTCGCCGCGCGCCGCTGGCGGCGCTTGCGGCTCGACGATGTCGCGCGGCTCACCGTATCGATCGCGCGGATACGCCCGTTTATCATCGCCGAGGATTGGCGACCGGTGACGCTCACCGACCGTGCCGAGCTGAAGCCGCTCGTCGCACCGCGCCCCGCCCGCCGGCAGCTGGAATTGTTCGGCGCGTGAGAATGAATCGCGGGTGAAACGGTGCGCTGCCTCATGCGCTACGGCCTCGAAGGAGATCGATATGGCACAGGCAGATATCTACGCGGACCTCAAGCGCGACCACGACAAGCAACGCGACATGCTCAAGCGGCTCGACGCGCAGAAAGGTGACGGCACCGAGCGCCGCGATCTGTTCGAAGCATTTCGCCTCGAGGTGCAAAGCCACGCCGCGGCCGAGGAAGAATCGCTCTACGCCACGATGCTCGGCCGCCCCGAACTGCGCGACGACGCCCGCCATTCGGTCGCCGAGCATAAGGAAGTCGACGATCTGATCGGCGAATTGCTCGACATCGAATTCGGCTCGGACGCGTGGGAGCAGAAGTTCGCGCACATGCGCCACCGCTACGAACATCACATTGACGAGGAAGAGGAAGAGATGTTCCCCGCCGCGGAGGAGAAGCTCGACGACGCCACCGAGGAACGGCTCGCCGACACATATGAGGAGCGCAAGCCCGCCGAGCTGGAGCTGGCACGCGACAACCCGCCCGGCGGCGACGAGCGCGAGTAATCACCGCCGATGCGCGTCGCCACGCTTTCCGCTCCCGATGACATGGATGCGTGGCGGGAAGCGGCACGCGCGCTGATCGCCGCCGACGTGCCACCCGACCGCGTCGTCTGGCAGGTCGGGACGACCGCGGAGGACTTGTTCGCGACCGCGGCGGGGTCCACCGCGACGCCGTCCGCCACGACATCGCCGCTACGCGTGTCGCGGGCGTTCATCGCACTGGCGAGCGACGCAATCCTCCACCACGATCCGGAACGGTTCGCGCTGCTCTACGCCTTGCTGTGGCGATTGCGCGACATGCCGCGGTTGGTGGAGGATCATGCCGATCCGCTCGTCCGCCGCCTCGAAGGACTGGCAAAAGCGGTGCGGCGTGACATTCACAAGATGCGCGCCTTCGTCCGCTTCCGCAGCGTCACCGACGATGACGGTGACCGCTATGTCGCATGGTTCGAGCCCGAACATCATATCGTCCGCGCAAACGCCGCCTTCTTCGTCAATCGCTTCGCCTCAATGCGCTGGTCGATCCTCACGCCCGAGGTCTCGATCCATTGGGACGGCGCGCGGCTGAGCGAAGGGCCGGCGGCGACGCGCGGCGACGCGCCGGAGGGCGATCCGGTCGAGGACGTGTGGAAGACCTATTACGCCAGCATCTTCAACCCGGCACGCGTCAAGGTGAACGCGATGCTCAAGGAGATGCCGCGCAAATACTGGAAGAACATGCCGGAAACCGCGCTGGTCCCGCACTTGCTGGCCAGCGCACAGGCACGGGAGAGCGGAATGATCGAGCGGGCGCGTGGTCGCGAGGAGATCGGCGGCAATGCGCAACTCGCCTGGGAAGCGCTGCGTGACGAAGCCGCCGCCTGCACGCGCTGTCACCTGCACAAGCATGCGATGCAGACCGTATTTGGCGAAGGACCGGTGTCGGCGCCGATGATGTTCGTCGGCGAGCAGCCCGGCGATCAGGAGGATCTGGCCGGCCACCCGTTCGTCGGCCCCGCCGGTCAGGTCTTCAACCGCGCGCTCGCCGCGGCCGGGATCACCCGCGAGCAGACCTATGTCACCAACGCGGTCAAGCACTTCAAGTTCGAGCCGCGCGGCAAGCGCCGCATCCACGCCAAGCCCGACGCGGGCGAGATCGAGGCGTGCCGCTGGTGGATCGAGCAGGAGCAGTTGCTGTTGCGCCCGAAGGTGACGGTGGCGCTCGGCGCGACCGCGGCGCGCAGCCTGTTCGGCAAGGTGATGACGATCGGTCGCGAACGTGGCCGCGAGCAGCGGCTGCCGGACGGCGGCGCGGCATGGATCACGGTGCACCCGAGCTATTTGTTGCGGCTACCGGACGAAGACGCGCGCACCACGGAGTTCGCGCGCTTCGTCGAGGACCTGAAGCTGGCGCATGTGGCGCTGGGCTGACGCCGTCGGCCCAGACTTGATCCGGGGCCCCGCTTCTTCTTTGCGGCTAAGGTAAGAAGCAGGATCCCGGATCAAGTCCGGGATGACATAGGAGGCTCACATCTCCCGCGGATCCGGCCCCATCCGGCCGTCGGGATCGTTCATCGCATCGATCGCCGCGATCTGCTCGTCCGACAATCGCACATCCTGCGCGCGCCAGTTGCTGGCGAGATGGTTCAGATCGCCCGCCTTGGGGATCACCGACAAGCCCTTCGCCAGATGCCACGCGATGATGACCTGCGCCGGTGTGGCCTCCGCCGCGTCGGCGATCGCCACGACCCGCTCGTCCTTCAGCGTCGCGCCCTGCCCCAGCGGACTCCAGCTCTGCGTGACGATCCCGTGCGCGCGATTGGCGTCCTGCACCTCGCGCTGCTGGAACGTCGGGTGCAATTCGATCTGGTTGACCGCCGGCACCACCCCGGTGGCGTCGATGATCGCATTGAGATGCTCGGGCAGGAAGTTCGATACGCCGATCGATCGCGCCATACCACGCTCGCGAAGGTCGATCAGTGTCTTCCACGCGTCCACGAAGCGCCCGGCTTCGGGATGCGGCCAGTGGATCAGATACAGGTCCACATACTCACGCCCGAGCAGCGCCAGGCTGGCGTCGAGCGCCGCGGCGGCATCGCCATGCTGGTCGTGCCACAATTTGGTGGTCACCCAGACGTCGTCATGCCCAAGCCCCTCGCCGACTCCGCGCTCATTATGGTAGAGCGCCGCGGTATCGACGAGGCGAAACCCGAGATCGAGCCCGGCGCGCACCACCGGCGCGACCTGCGCATCGGGGATCTGATAGGTGCCGAGGCCGAGCTGCGGCATCGCGCGGCCGTCGTTGAGGATCAGGTCTGTCATCTGCGACGAACCATTGCTGTCCGGGCGCGGTTCCCGAATTCCCGCTTCCCTTTCCTGCCGCAGTGCCGCAAGCGCGCTGCATGGTCGAGAAGATCCTTGCCGCCCTCGCGGGCTTTGCCATCGCCGTCATTTCTGCCGGCGGTTACTGGGGTATCGCGCTGTTGATGGCGATCGAGAGCGCGTGCATACCGCTGCCCAGCGAGATCATCATGCCGTTCGCAGGCTATCTGGTGTCGACCGGCGAGCTAAACCTTTTCCTCGCTGCGACCGCGGGGGCGTTGGGGTGCAATCTCGGCTCGATCGTCGCGTACGAGATCGGGCGGCGCGGCGGGCGGCCGATGGCGGAGAAGTTCGGGCGCTACGTGCTGCTCGGAGCGGGCGAGTTGGACCTCGCCGACCGCTTCTTCAATCGCTGGGGCGCGTGGGCGATCCTGATCGGCCGGATGTTGCCGGTGATCCGCACCTTCATCGCCTTCCCCGCCGGGGTCGCGCGGATGAAGCTGCTCCCGTTCCACCTCTACACGTTCATCGGCTCGTGGCCGTTCTGCCTGTTGCTGGCATGGATCGGCATGACGCTCGGCGACAAGTGGAACAGCGATCCGCGGCTCAAGGCGTTCTTCCACCGCGCCGACGCCGCGATCGGCGTCGTGCTGGTGGCCGCAATCGCCTTCTACATCTGGCACCGCGTCAAGGGGATGAAAGCGAAGGGCTGAACGCACCTTCGGCGCCCCGGACTTGATCCGGAGACCCGCTTCCTGACGATCGCTGTAGGAATAAGCGGGATCCCGGATCCAGTCCGGGACGACGGTGCACTATAGCTCCGGCGTATCCCGCTTCGCTTCGGCGCGGCGCTCCTTCTTCCACCGCGTCGCATTCTGGGTAATGCAGCCCGTCGCGCTCGCCGCGCCCACCGTCGAGCAACTCCCGACGCCGACCGCCCCGACGTCTCGGTTCGCCTGTTCGCGCGCCGCCCAGTTCTCATTCTCGGGCGTCACCTCGAAGTTGCGCAACTCCTTGGGGATGCGAAACTGTTCCTCGGCCGGACGACGGGTGCAGACGACCACTTCGTTGCCGGCATTGTCGGTCGGGCAGCGTTCGTTGCCATAGAGCACGATCACGCCATTCACCGGCGCGCTCCGCGACACGCCCTCGGCCGGCGTCGTGCGCGACACCCGCGCGGTGGTCGTCGGCGGCCCGCTCTGCGCCGCCGCGGGCAGCGCTCCAAGCGTCAGCAACACGAGGGGAAGGCGTCGCAGCGGCATAAATCCTCTCAGATACGTTTGGCGGTAGCGATCGCGACGCGGCAGCCGAGCCGGATCGCCGCCGACAGCAACGGATAGGCCGGCGCATTTTCGGCGCCATTGGCGAGCGCGGTATCGCGATGCTCCAGTTCCTCGGCCTGAAACTCGCGGATCGCGTCGGACAGCTCGGGATCGCTGTCGCCCAGCGCGACCAGCTGTTCCTCGTAATGTTTGTCGATCTCGGTCTCGACCGCAGCGGTGCACGCCATCGCCGCCTCCGGCCCGATCGCTGCGGTGACGGCGCCCAGCGCGAAGCCCGCGACATCCCAGAACGGCTGGAACAAGGTCGGCCGCACGCCGCGCTCGACGATCATCCGGTCGAAGAACGCGCGATGCTTCTCCTCCTGCAACGCCATCGCGGAAATCTTTCGCGCCATCGGCGAACGCTGCCCCATGATGGCGAGCTGCCCCGCATAGATGCGGATCGCGCCGAACTCGCCGGCCTGATCGACGCGGATCATCGACGCGGACGGATGCGGCCGGTCGCCGGGCTTCCAGGTCATCCACGCCTCCTCAGTTGCACCGCGATCAGCACCGCGCCGATCAGCGAGATCACCGCATTCCACCCGGCGAGCGACACGCCGAGCAGCGACCATTGCGGCGCGTCGCACCGGACGATGGGGGCGGCCAGCAGGTCCTTCAAGGCCTGATCGGTCGACAGGCCGGACAGGTTGGTGGTCTGCGTGCAGGCGGTGATCCCCTGCCACCAATGATATTCGACCCCGGCGTGGAAGACGCCGATCAAGCCGGACACCGCGATCAGCGCCGCCGCCCCCGCGACCAGCGTCGCCTTGACGCGCGGCCCACCGGTCACGAACGCCAGCACCGCCATCGCCAGTGCACCATAATGCGGCCAGCGCTGCCAGTGGCACATCTCGCACGGATACAGCCCGCCGTAGAGCTGGAACGCCCACGCCCCACCCAGCAACGCCGCCGGGATCAGTAGCGCGAGCAGGCGCGCATTGCGAAGGCCGGCCGCGATCACTTCTTCACCGGCGCCGGCGTGGCGGTGGCGGTCGGCTTGACCGTCATCGCCTGCGTCACCGCGGCGACCTGCGTCGCGCCACCCAGCCGCGCGATCGTCTTCAGCGCGTACCAGAGCTGGAAGTCCTCGATTCCCTGCTTCTTGAGCGCATCGGGCGAGGTCGCGAAGCGCGGATCGTCCTTCACATCCTCTTCGAGCACCGCATTGTCCGGCGACTTGATCTCATTGATCAGGTGGCGGCGCAAATCGGCTTCGCGGAACACCGGGCGCGACTTGTAATCGGGATCGGAAATCTGCGGCACCTTGATGTCGGGCTCGATCCCGCCCTCCTGCACGCTCCGCCCCGATGGGGTGAAGTAACGCGCGGTGGTCAGCCGCAGCGCGGTACGCGGCCCGAGCTGCAGAAGCGTCTGCACCGATCCCTTGCCGAACGTCCGCTCGCCCATCACCAGCGCACGGTGATGATCCTGCAACGCACCGGCGACGATCTCGCTCGCCGAGGCAGTGCCCGAATCGGTCAGCACGATGATCGGCAGCCCGTGCGCATCGTCGCCCGGACGCGCGAAATAGCGCTCGATATCGTCCTTCTCGCGCCCACGCTGGCTGACGATCTCGCCACGATCGAGGAAGGCGTCCGACACTTCGATCGCCTGCGTCAGCAATCCGCCGCCATTCTCGCGCAGGTCGACGACATAGCCGAGCGGGCGATGCCCCAGCGACTTGTCGATCGCCATGATCGCGGCGCGCGTATCTGCGCCGGTCTGTTCGGAGAAGGTATTGATGTTGATGTAGCCGACATCGCCCTTCACCTCCCATTTCACCGGGCGCTGCACGATCACCTCGCGCACCAGCGTCACGACGATCGGCTTGTCGCGACCGGAGCGGATCAGCGTCAGCGTCACCTTCGTGCCCGGCTTGCCACGCATCTGCGCGGTCGCCTCGTCGAGCGTGCCGCCGTAGATCAGCTTGCCGTCGATATGGGTGATGAAATCGCCGGACTTGATCCCGGCGCGTCCGGCGGGGGTGTCCTCCTGCGGCGCGATCACCTTGACCGCACCATCCTCCATCGAGACGGTCAGGCCCAGTCCGCCGTAATTGCCCTCGGTCTGGATCCGCAGATTGTCGAAGTCGGAGGCGTCGACATAACTGCTATGCGGGTCGAGCGCCGCCAGCATTCCGTCGATCGCGCCCTTCATCAGCTGATCGTCGGTGACCTTGTCGACATAATCCGCCTTCACACGATTGTAGACGTCGAGGAATTTGTCGAGCTGACGATAGGTGGCGGTGTCCGACGCGGCCATCGCCCCGGTGGCGACCGGCACGGTGGCGATGGTGGTGACCAGCGCGACGGCCGGGAGCAGCTTTGACTTCATGACGGGCGAAACTGTTCCTGCGGATGGACGATCCCGCGGTGTAGCGGAATTGACGGGACGATCAAAGCACCCGCGGGGCTGAATGGCGGCTGAGCGGCGCGCGATCTCACCCGACGATTTGCGCAATGTCCACGGGCCGGCCACGCCGCCGCAATTCGACCGTCACGCGCGCACCGTCGACCCTGGGCGCAGTGCCGAGCGGCGCGCCCGCCGCGACGCGTGCGCCGCTCTCAACTGCAACAGCGCCGAGCCCGGCGACCAACGACGTCCAGCCCGCGCCGTGATCGAGAATGACGATCCGCCCGAAGCTGCGGAACGGCCCTGCGAAGCGCACCCGCCCCCCAGCCGGCGCAACGATCGTGGCGGCGGCGGGCACCGCCAGCGTCAGCCCGCGCGCGCGGACGCCGTTGCCGGAAAGCTCACCCATGCCGGTCACCAATCGCCCACGCACCGGCAAGCGATAGGCTCGGTTCGCAGCGCCCGGCGCGACCGGCGGCATCGCCGGCAAGGTCAGCGCCATCACATCCGCAAGCACTGCCTGCTCACCACCGATCGTGCGCAGTCGCTCGGCGGTGTCGCGCACCGCCTCCTCCATCGCCAGTGCGCGCTCGTCGTCGCCACCGGTCACCGCCGCAAGCTGCTCGCGCGCTTCGACCAGTCGCGCGCGCGCCGTCCGCAAGCGACGCTCGGCGGCATCCGCGCTCGCCTGCAACGCGCGTCCGTTGGCGACGGCGCGACGCAATTCCGCCGATCGCGCGCGCAGCACCGGCATCACGGCCGTGGTCACCGCTTGCGCATGGACCAGATCCGCCACGCTGCCCGGCTGTGCCAGCGCGACCACCGCCGGCCGCCTCGTCAGCGTGGTCAATGTCGCCAGCAATCGTGCGACAGGTGCCTCACGCGCGGCAAGCACGCGTCGTTGTGCCGCCAACCGCGCTCTGATGACCGCGGCGCGTGCCTGCAAGCTGGCAAGATCACCTTCGGCGGCCGTTACCCGCGCCGCGACCGCCGCCTCGCGCAACGCCGCGCGCCGCGCCGGATCGGCGATGCGATCGGCGCGCTCTTCAAGCATTTGCGCGCGACGCTGCGCGGTCGCACCGGGCTCCGGCGCGGCCCCCGCCCCGCCGCCACAGAGCGCGACAGCTATCACCACCGCCCATGACGCCCACGCCCGCATCAACCCTCGCGATGATAGGGATGGTTCGCCAGGATGCTGGTCGCGCGAAATAATTGCTCGGCCAGCATCGCGCGGGCCAGCAGGTGCGGCCAGGTCGCGCGCCCGAACGACAGCAGCATGTCGGCCTCGCCACGCTCCGCGTCGGAAAAGCCGTCCGCCGCCCCGATCAGAAAGCGCGCCTCGCGCACGCCATCGTCGCGCCAGCGGCCGATCCGCTCCGCAAAGGCGGTCGAGCCGAGCACCTCGCCCTTCTCGTCAAGCAGGATGCGGCGGCCCTGCGCGACCCGCTCCGGCTCCCGCCCGCCGCGATCGGGCAGCTCGCTAACCCGCGTCGGCCACACGATCCGCTTGAGGTATCGCTCGACCAGCTCGGCCTCGGGCGACCGCCCGATCCGCCCCCGCGCGACGATGTGCAGCAGCATTGACAGCCCCTCTCAAGCGGTCGGAGAGAGGCTTAGTTCGGCGCGACACTCGGCGTTGGCGCATCACCGAACGACCACATCCGCTCCAGATTGTAGAAGCTGCGCACCTCGGGACGGAACAGGTGGACGATCACGTCGCCACCGTCGATCAGTACCCAATCGGCATTCGGCAGCCCCTCGATGCGCGCTGGACGGCCGGTCTCGCCCTTGATCCGCTCGGCCAGCTTTTGCGCCATCGACGCGACCTGCCGGGTCGAGCGTCCGCTGGCGATGACCATGTAATCGGCGATCGACGACTTGCCCGCGAGCGGGATCGAGATCGTGTCCACCGCCTGATCGTCGTCCAGCGATTGCAGGACCAGACGATGCAGCGCCTCGACATCCGTAGAATCGGGCGAGCGGCGGGCGGGTTCGGTGGCGGGCAAGGTTACTCCTAGGGTTGCCGCGACGACGCTGCGGCGGGGGTTGTGGTCACAGATATCGGATCGGCAAAGCGAACATGCCAGTCGGGATCGACGGCGCGCAATTGCGTCGCGGATGTCCGGTCGGGGCGGAAACGCAGCAGCACCAGGGCTGGCACACTCCACTCGGCCCAGTTCGTTGCCTGGCGCGCGGGCCGCCGATAGCGCCGCAGCCAGCCCATCGCGGGACCCGCGAGAGCATCGTCGTCATAGCCCGGACGGGTCAACACCGCAATCGGCATCGTGCGCGCGATCGTCCGCCACTGCCGCCATTCATGAAATTGCGCCAGATTGTCCGCGCCCATGATCCAGATGAAGCGATGGCGCGAATACCGCCGCACGATCCGCCGCAACGTGTCGACGGTGTAGCGCGTCCGCAACCGCGCCTCCAGATCGGTCGCCCGGATCGGGGCGCGCCGCGCCATCGTGCGCGCCGAGGCGAGCCGCGCGGCGAGCGGCGCCATGCCCGCGCGCGGCTTGAGCGGATTGCCCGGCGAGACCAGCCACCAGACCTCGTCGAGCCCGAGCAGCCGGATCGCCTCCAGCGTGACATGGCGGTGGCCGCGATGCGCCGGATTGAACGATCCGCCCAGCAGGCCGATACGCCGGATCGTCAACCGCGGATCTGCCCGCTGCCGCGCCCCAGCCATTTGTAGGTGGTCAGCCCTTCCAGCGCGACAGGTCCGCGGGCATGGAGCCGCCCTGTCGCGATGCCGATCTCCGCCCCCAGCCCGAACTCGCCACCATCGGCGAACTGCGTCGAGGCATTCCACAGCACGATCGCCGAATCGACCTCGCGCAGGAACCGCTCCGCGACCTCGCGATCCTCGGCGACGATCGCGTCGGTATGATGCGAGCCATGCGCAGCGATATGCGCCAGCGCACCATCCGGCCCGTCGACGATCGCGACCGACGCGATCGCGTCGAGATATTCCGTGTTCCAGTCCGCCGCGTCGGCCGCATCGATCGATGGCACCAGCGCTTTCGCGGCATCGTCACCACGCACCGTGCAGCCGCGTCCGGCGAGCGCGGCAATAAGCGCAGCGGCATGTGGCCAGCCGCGATCGATCAGCAACGTCTCCATCGCACCGCAAATGCCGGTCCGCCGCATCTTGGCGTCGAGGACGATCCGCGTCGCCATCTCCGGCTCGGCAGAGCGGTGAACGAAGACGTGATTGATCCCGTCGAGATGCGCGAGCACCGGCACGCGCGCTTCGTTCTGCACGCGCTCGACCAGACTGCGTCCGCCGCGCGGGATGATGAGGTCGATCGCTCCGGAAGCGGCGAGCAGCGCGCCGACCGCCGCACGATCGGTGGTCGGGACGAGCTGCACCGCGTCGCCGGGCAACCCCGCCGCTTCGAGCCCACGCACCAGCGCCGCATGGATCGCACGATTGCTCTCCACCGCCTCGGAGCCACCACGCAGGATGACCGCATTACCCGATCGCACGCACAGGGCCGCCGCATCGGCGGTGACGTTGGGGCGGCTTTCGTAGATGATCCCGATCACCCCGATCGGCACCCGCACGCGGCTGAGCGAAAGCCCGTTCGGCCGGACCGCCTCATCGATCACTTGCCCGACCGGGTCGGGAAGATCGGCCACGGTCGCTACCGCCGCTGCGACGCTCTCGATCCGCGCCGCATCCAGACGCAACCGGTCCAGCATCGCGTCGGACAGCCCGTTCCCGCGCCCCCGCTCCAGATCGAGCTCATTGGCGGCAAGGATCGCCGCATCGGCTTCGCGCAGCGCGTGTGCCGCCGATCGCAGTGCAGCCGCCTTTTGCGCATCGCTCGATCCGGCAAGGTGATGCGCCGCCATGCGCGCGCGCGCTGCCATTGAAGCGATCAGGGCCGTGGGATGATCGGTGTCCGACATGGCCGCGGGCGTAGCACGCAACTCCCGGAACTCCCAACCCCTACCCCGCCGCGCCCCGACGGCCGGATTCCTTCGACAAAATGCAATCGCGCATCGCGGCGGGTGCTGGCGGTCGGCCCGGCGCTCACCATATCATTGTCATGACCGATACAGCCTTGGATCGTCGCCGCTTTTTCGCCATCGCCGGTGGCGGGCTCCTCGCCACGACCTTGCTCGCCTGCGGATCGCGCAGCGCAGATGCGGCCGAGCGCTTTCCCGTTACCCGCACCGACGCGCAATGGCAGGCGCAGCTCGGCTCCGCGGCGTTCGACGTGCTGCGTCGCGAAGGGACCGAACGTCCGTACAGCAGCCCGCTCAACGGCGAACATCGCGCCGGCACGTTCGCGTGCAAAGGCTGCGCGCAACCTTTGTTCTCATCGAAGACCAAGTTCGAAAGCGGCACCGGCTGGCCCAGCTTCACCGCGCCCTTGCCGAACGCGGTCGGCTATCACCGCGATTCGACCCTGGGGATGGTGCGGACCGAGGTCCATTGCAGCCGCTGCGGCGGACATCTCGGCCACGTCTTCGACGATGGGCCGCGCCCGACCGGAAAACGATTTTGCATGAACGGCGTGGCGATGACGTTCCGCCCCGCCTGATCGTACCTCAACGCTCGGCGGGGACGACCCCTGCGACTGGCACCACCGCCGCGGTCGCGATCGTCAGCGGGGCGAGCGGCGCCACATCCTCGTTCGTCGTCGGCGCCTTGCCGGCATAGATGAAGCCGGCGAGCGGATAGCTGCTCGTGCCCAGATCGCCGACGCCGGCGAACCACACCCGCACCTCGCTCCAGTCGCCGGCCGCCGAGACATCGACCGCGCGCACGTCGCGCTCGATCCCGCCGCGCCGCGACCAATTGGCATGGGTCAACAGCACTTCGCGATCGCTGACGATCCGGCTGACCATCGCGACGTGCCCGACGGGCATTGCCCGCGTCGCCTTGAACGCCATTACCGCCCCGACCTGTGGCGATGCGCCACGATCGTAGCGACCGGCGGCCTGACCCCACCAGGTATTGGCATTGCCGCGGATATCGATGCCCGAGACTTCACGCGCGAACGGCACGCATTGCAGATAGCGCGCCTGCGCCGGCGCAGTCGTCATCAGGACGCACGAAACCACCAGCGCAAAACGCGCTGTCCAAACCTTGACGTTCACGGGCGACCCCCCGGTCAACAGGACTGATGGAGGTCGGCTAACCAGAAAGATCCCAATCAACAAATGCCGCGGGAACCTTTTCGGATGAACCGAAGATGACCGGCGACGAACCGAACAATAGACCAAAAAGCACGTCAGCCATGCTGCCCTTGAGTGTTACCGGGCCGTTAAAATTGCCCTGCCGCAGACGGGTCGAGCGATTCGCAACAGCTCCTCACCGGCTTTTCGGTCTGACAGTATGGACAGCCTCAACAAGTCGATCGCAAACTTTTCGAATATCAGGTCCGCCGGGCGCTTGCCGCTCCGTCCGTCTGCACCTAAGCCGGCCTCAGGCCACGGAGAGGATGAGGCTGTCACCATGGCGCTTGATTCGGAAACGTTCGAAGCCCTGCTCGCGACCGTGCGCCGCTTCGTGGCGGAACGGTTGCGCCCGCTGGAGGCACAGGTCGAGGCGGATGATGCCGTACCCGACGCGATCGTCGCCGAGATGCGTGATCTCGGGTTGTTCGGGCTGTCGATCGACCCGGATTACGGCGGGCTCGGGCTGACGATGGGCGAAGAGGTGCGCGTCGCGATCGAACTCGGCCGCACCACCCCGGCGTTCCGCTCCGCCTTCGGCACCAACGTCGGGATCGGCAGTCAGGGATTGGTGATCGCGGGCACCGCCGAACAGAAAGCCGCATGGCTTCCGCGGATCGCCAGCGGCGAGATCGTCACCAGCTTCGCGCTCACCGAACCCGAGGTCGGCAGCGATTCGGGCAGCGTCACGACCCGTGCGGTGCGCGACGGCGATATCTATCGGCTGAGCGGCACCAAGCGCTACATCACCAACGCCGATCGCGCCGACCTGTTCACCGTCATGGCGCGGACGGGCGAGGAAAAGGGTGGCCGCGGCGTCTCGGCGTTCCTCGTGCCGCGCGATTTGCCCGGCGTGACCGTCGGCACGCCCGAGAAGAAGATGGGGCAGAAAGGCGCGAAGGTCGCCGACGTCGTGTTCGACGACGTCCCCGTCCCGGCCGCGAACCGGCTGGGGGAGGACGGCGATGGCTTCCGGATCGCGATGCAGGTGCTCGATCGCGGGCGGCTGCACATCGCCGCGGTCTGCGTCGGGGTCGCCGAGCGGTTGATCGCCGATGCGGTCGCCTATGCCACCGCGCGCCACCAATTCGGGAAGGCCATCGCCGAGCATCAGCTCATCCAGGCGATGATCGCGGACTCGAAGACCGAGGCGCTTGCCGCCCGTGCGCTGGTGCTCGACACCGCCGCGAAGAAGGACGCCGGCGATGACGTGATCCTCGAAAGCGCCGCCGCCAAATATTTCGCCAGTGAGATGGTCGGCCGCGTCGCCGATCGCGCGGTGCAGATCCTCGGCGGTGCCGGCTATATCGCCGATTATGGCGTCGAGCGGCTGTACCGCGACGTGCGGCTGTTCCGCATCTACGAAGGCACCAGCCAGATCCAGCAACTGATCATCGCCCGCGAGACGTTGAAGCGCGGCGAATAAGGGAGAGGGTTCCTATGGATATCGGCAAGCTGTTCCGGCTCGACGGCCGGGTCGCGCTGGTCACGGGCGGCAGTCGCGGGATCGGCAAGATGATCGCCGCCGGCTTCGTCGCACAGGGCGCGCGCGTCTATGTCTCCAGCCGCAAGGCCGAGGCCTGCGCCGAAACCGCCGCCGAACTCGGTGAGAATTGCATTGCGCTTCCGCAGGATATCTCGACCGTCGACGGCTGCCGCGCGCTGGCCGCGGCACTGGCGGAACGTGAGGAGCGGCTCGACATCCTCGTCAACAATGCCGGCGCGGCGTGGGGGGTCGCGTTCGAGGAGTTTCCGGAAAGCGGGTGGGACAAGGTCATGGACCTCAACGTCAAATCACCGTTCTTTCTGACCCAGTCGCTCCACGCGCTGCTGAAGGCCGGCGCCAGCGCACAGCGCCCCGCCAAGGTCATCAACATCACCTCGGTCGACGGACTGCGGCTCAATCCATGGGAAACGTACAGCTACCACGCCTCGAAATCGGCGCTGATCTATCTGACGAAACGATTGGCGGCACGACTGATCCGCGACGGCATCAACGTCACGTCGATCGCGCCCGGCGCCTTTGCGAGCGAGATGAATCGCGCGGCGCGCGACCATGGTGACGCGGTGGCCAAGGCAATCCCGGCGCGCCGCATCGGCACCGACGAGGATATGGCCGGCACCGCGATCTATCTCGCCAGCCGCGCGGGAGATTATGTCGTCGGGGAGACGATCGCGGTCGACGGCGGGCTGGTCCACGCCGCGCTGGGCGGCAGCATCGACGGCTAGGGCGGATCGACCGTCATGCTTGCCTTCCCTACCCTCGCCCCTGGACAGGGGAGAGGGCTAGCGCAGCTTGGGTGAGGGGTTGAGCGAGCCTGCGGCTCGCGCGCTCGCTTGCGCGAGCGCCACCCCTCACCCAGCTCCGACTAAGACTTTGCTGCGCAAAGCCCAAGTCTGCGCAACCCTCTCCCCTCTGCGAGGGGCGAGGGCAATGAAGGCCATCATGAATATCGGCCTCCATCTCCGTCATCCCGCTCTACCGATCGCACCCGGCCTACGGGAACGGCCGCCGCACGCGGCCCGTTGGTCCGCGCATAAGGAGACGAAACCATGGCCGACGACGCGATCCGCCCGACCACCGAAACCAAGCGCCCCAATCTCTCGACCGAGCACCAGCAGGACGGCGACGCCCGCCGCCCTTCCGACCAGCTCGACAAGGGGCAGCCGAACGAGGAAACGATCCCGCGCAAATCGTCGCTGCTCGGCGACGACTGACATATCGGATGGTGAGTGGGGAGCTTCTGTTGCCCGGTGCTCCCCGTACCGCTGGAATCCCCTTCTGTTGCCCGGTGGGGTCCAACCGCGCTATTTTGGTGTAACGTCAGGCCGTTAGGCCATCAGTTACGCCGCAATCGCGAGTGCTTCGTTATCGTTGGCACTTGTGTAATGGGCCGTTGCGGTGGTCCCATTCCGAGCGAAAACAGCGCCTTTCAACACACGTCGATCCTGGTTCGGCCCCGTCAGAAACGGTGTCCAGATACACCACCATTTATGGTGGAGCCGCCGGGTACTGCCCCCGGGTCCGCTGCGTCTATTTTACGCCGCAGTTTATCGCCATAGCCGGGTAGAACCCGACAAGCGGCGATATAGGGCGCTCGAAGCGTTTGGAAAAGGGGCGAACGGCCATTTGCCCGCCACAATATCCCTGTATATAGTGGGTCATGCTTACCCAGCGCTCCCGTTATGCCCTGCGATCGATGCTGTTCCTGGCCACCGCCCCGGCCGGCGCACCCCCGACGCCGATGACGCGGATCGCCGCCGAGGCGAATGTTCCGCGCAAATTCCTCGAGTTGATCCTCGCCGATCTGCGCGACGCGGGCCTGCTGCACAGCTATCGCGGCAAGATGGGCGGCTACGTCCTGTCGCGCCCCGCGCATCTGATCTCGCTGGGTGAGGTGATCCGCGTCATCGAGGGGCCGCTGGCGCTGGTTCCCTGCGTCAGCCGGACCGCCTATCGCCCGTGCAAGGATTGCAAGAGCGAGGCGGAATGCGCGATCCGACTGGCGATGATGCGGGTGCGCGACGAAACCGCACGCATCCTCGACGGCACCAGCCTCGCCGACGCCACCGCGGAGAAGCTCGCCGCGGCGTGAAGTGATGGACGCTAGCGCGCGGGTTTTCTAACCCGTCACGATGACCGACGCGCCGCTGCCCGAGAACGACACCGCCGCCGCTGCCGAGCTGGCGCGGCTGGCCACCGACATCGCCTACCACAACCAGCGCTATCATACCGAGGACGCGCCGGAGATCAGCGACGCCGCCTATGACGCGCTGGTCCGGCGCAACCGCACGATCGAAGCGGCCTTCCCCACGCTGGTCCGCGATGATTCGCCCAGCCGGCAGGTCGGCGCCGCCCCCGCTGCGCATCTCGCCAAAGTCACGCACGCCCGCGCGATGATGAGCCTCGACAATGCTTTTTCCGACGAGGACGTGCTCGAGTTCGTCGCGCGCGTCCGCCGTTTCCTGCGGCTCGGCCCCGACGAACCGGTCGCGCTCACCGCCGAGCCCAAGATCGACGGCCTGTCCTGCTCGCTCCGCTACGAGGATCGCCGGCTGGTGCAGGCGGTGACCCGCGGCGACGGCGCGGTCGGCGAGGATGTGACCGCCAACGTCCGCACCATCGCCGACATCCCCGCCACACTCCCCCCTGCCGCGCCCGACATTTTCGAGGTGCGCGGCGAGGTCTATATGGAAAAGGCTGCTTTCGCCGCGCTCAATCGCCGGCTTGCCGAAGAGGCGGCGACCACGGGCAAGGACGCGCGTCAGTTCGCCAATCCTCGCAATGCCGCGGCCGGCTCGCTGCGCCAGAAAGATGCGGCGGTCACCCGCGCCCGCCCGCTACGCTTCCTCGCGCACGGCTGGGGCGAGGCCAACGCGATCCCCGGCGACACACAGGCCGCAGTCGTCGCGGCCCTGCGCGATTGGGGCTTCCCGATCGCCGAGGCCTTCGCGCGCTGCGACGATGCCGCTGGGGCGCTGGCGGTGTATCGCGCGATCGAGGCGCAGCGTGCCGACCTGCCGTTCGACATCGACGGCGTCGTCTACAAGCTCGACCGGCTCGACTGGCAGGAGCGACTGGGCAGCGTCGGCCGCGCGCCGCGCTGGGCGATCGCGCACAAATTCCCTGCCGAACAGGCGCAGACCACGCTGGAGCGGATCGATATCCAGGTCGGCCGCACCGGCAAGCTCACGCCCGTGGCGCGGCTCACCCCGGTGACGGTCGGCGGCGTCGTCGTCACCAACGCCACGCTCCACAACCGCGACGAGATCGCGCGGCTCGACGCACGCGAGGGCGACCGCGTGATCCTGCAACGCGCCGGCGACGTGATCCCGCAGATCGTCGCGGTGCTCCCGCGCACCGCCGATCTGCCGCCATTCGCGTTCCCCGATCATTGCCCGATCTGCCACAGCGAGGCGGTCGCCGAGGAGGGCGAGGTCGACGTGCGCTGCACCGGCGGGCTGGTCTGCCCGGCGCAAAGGCTCGAACGGCTCAAGCATTTCGTCAGCCGCGGCGCACTCGACATCGACGGACTTGGCGAGAAGACGCTCATCGAACTGCTCGACCTCGGCTGGATCAAGGAGCCCGCCGACATCTTCCGCCTCGCCGCGCACCGCGACGAACTGGTCGGACGCGAGGGCTGGCAGGCCCGCTCGGTCGATGCGTTGCTCGACGCGATCGAAGCGCGGCGCTCCCCCGATGCGGCGCGGCTGCTGTTCGGGCTCGGCATCCGCCACGTCGGGATCGTCACTGCGCGCGACCTGCTCAAACGCTACGTCACCCTCCCCGCGCTTGCCGACAAGGCGCGCGAGGTGATCGCGCTGCGCGACGCCCTGCCCGCCGTGATCGGCGAGACGCCCGAGCGCCACCGCACCCGCCTCGACAAGGCGATCGCGGAGCTGATCGGGGTCGAGAACGTCGGCGCGGCGGTCGGCCACGCGCTGGCCGACTTCTTCCATGAACCGCACAATCAGACGGTGTGGGAGGATCTGCTCGCGCACGTGTCCCCACCCCCGTTCGTGGTCGAGACGCGCGGATCGGAAGTGACCGGCAAGACCGTGGTGTTCACCGGCAAGCTCGAAACGCTCAGCCGCGACGAGGCGAAGGCGCAGGCCGAACGGCTCGGCGCGCATGTCGCGGGATCGGTGTCGAAGAAGACCGACCTGCTCGTCGCCGGTCCCGGCGCAGGGTCGAAAGCCACCAAGGCCGCCGAACTGGGGATCACGGTGATCGACGAAGCCGGCTGGAACGCGATCGTCGCGGGCGCGGGGGAGTGACGCTTTCCCCGGCGTCATCCTTTCTTCCATGTCGTGAGAAGGATGTAGCTGCCGTCCAACTCACTCCGTCATCCCGGACCTGATCCGGGATCTCGCCTCTTCCTTCCGCTGCCCCGGCAGAAGGAAGCAGGGCCCCGGACCTAGTCCCGGGGCGACGCACGTCACACCTTGAACCACCGCGCGGGACCGGCAGCCCGCCTATTGGCGTCATTGCTTCGCTACGCTCGCGATGACGCGCTCCAAGCCACCGCGTACAAAAAAAAGAGGCGACCCGTAGGCCGCCTCCATCTTCACCCATCAACCGCAGCAATCACGCCCCAGCTGGCGACGGGTTCCCGAACGGCCCGGACGGGCGCTTGGTCTTCGGTATCGACGTCCCGACCGCCGGCACCGACGGCGTCTTCGGCCCATGATCGCGACGGTCGAGTTCCTCACCGGCGATCAACCGCTTGATCTCGTCACCGCTCAACGTCTCATATTCGAGCAGCGCGCCGGCCAGCGTGTGCAATTGATCGAGATGCTCGGTCAGCACCTGCTTGGCGCGGTGCAGCCCGCCCTCGACGATCGCCTTGATCTCGTCGTCGATCAACTGAGCGGTCGCATTCGACATCCGCACCGGCTGGCTCGACGAATAACCGAGGAAGCTCTCGCCTTCAGGCTGGGCATATTCGACCGGACCGACCTTGTCCGACATGCCCCATTTGGTGACCATGTCGCGCGCCAGACCGGTAGCGTACTGGATGTCGCCGCTCGCGCCACTCGACACCTTGTCATAGCCGAAGATCACTTCCTCGGCGATCCGCCCGCCCATCGCCACCGCGAGATTCGCGTACATCTTGTCACGGTGATAGCTGTAGCTGTCACGCTCCGGCAACCTCATGACCATGCCCAGCGCGCGACCGCGCGGGATGATCGTCGCCTTGTGGATCGGGTCCGACGCCGGCTCGTGCAGCGCGACGATCGCGTGGCCCGCCTCGTGATAGGCGGTCATCCGCTTCTCGTCCTCGGTCATCACCATACTACGGCGCTCGGCGCCCATCATGACCTTGTCCTTGGCTTCTTCGAACTCGGCATTGGCGACCAGCCGCTTGCCCTTGCGCGCCGCCATCAGCGCCGCCTCGTTGACGAGGTTGGCGAGATCGGCGCCCGAGAAGCCCGGCGTCCCGCGCGCGATCGTCCGCGCATCGACGTCCGGCGCCAGCGGCACCTTCTTCATATGCACTTCGAGAATCTTGACGCGACCGTCGATGTCCGGGCGCGGCACCACCACCTGCCGGTCGAAGCGACCCGGCCGCAGCAGCGCAGGGTCGAGCACGTCTGGGCGGTTGGTGGCCGCGACGATGATGATCCCCTCGTTCGCCTCGAAACCGTCCATCTCGACCAGCAACTGGTTGAGCGTCTGCTCGCGCTCGTCATTGCCGTTGCCCAATCCGGCACCGCGATGACGGCCGACCGCGTCGATTTCGTCGATAAAGACGATGCACGGCGCGCTCTTCTTGGCCTGTTCGAACATGTCGCGGACGCGGCTGGCGCCGACACCGACGAACATCTCGACGAAGTCCGAGCCTGAAATGGTGAAGAACGGCACGCCCGCCTCGCCCGCAATCGCGCGCGCCAGCAGCGTCTTGCCCGTACCCGGCGAGCCGACCAGCAGCGCGCCCTTGGGGATCTTGCCGCCCAGCCGCGCGAACTTGGTCGGGTCCTTGAGGAAGTCGACGATCTCGACCAGCTCCTCGCGCGCCTCGTCAATGCCGGCGACGTCGTTGAAGGTGACCTTGCCTTCCTTCTGCGTCAGCACCTTGGCGCGGCTCTTGCCGAAGCCCATCGCGCCGCCCGCGCCGCCGCCCTTCTGCATCTGGCGCAGCACGAAGAACGCGATGCCGAGGAACAGCAGGAACGGCAGCGACTGGTAAAGCAACACCATCCACACCGACGGCCCTTCTTCGGGCTTGCCCGCAACCTCGACGCCCGACTTCCGCAGCCGGTCCATCAGCCCCGAGTCTTGCACCGGATAGGTGCGGAACTTGTCACCGCTCGAGAAGCTGCCCGAGATCATGTCGCGGCTGACGTTGACGCTCTTCACCGTGCCCTCGTCGACCTTGTCGAGGAAGGTGGAGTAAGCGATCGTGTTGCCCTGCGCGGTGCTGGTCCGACCGTCGAACAGCGTCACCACCACCGCGAGCGAGAGCAGCACGCCGACCCAGATCAGCAGGCTCTTCATCCACGGGTTCGGACCGCCCGAGCCATTATTGTCGTTGCCGCCGTTTCCGGGCTGCCTGTCGTTGTCGTTCATCGGCTACCTTTCGTCGGCTATAATGTAGGCTCGGACAGGTTAATGGCAATGGAACAACGTCGGTCAGAGTGATCGACGCGGCGGTGCTGCACCAAAGATCCATTCACCACGGACGCTGCGCACCATGATTCCGCCCTGCGTCGCGCTTCGCCCGGCCTCGAGCGCGTCGAGCAGCGCCTCCACATTGGCCGAATCGCGGTCGAACGCCGGCAGGATGATCCCGAGTCGCGCCCGCGTTTCCGCCAGCGCGCGGCGAACCAGACGCCGCCGCAGATCGCGCGGTTCATCGGCGATCGACAGGCCGCGGTCCGGCCCGTGCCATCGCTCGGACCAGATCCGCTCCGCATGGCGGACGAGCACGTCCTCCGCCTCGGCGAGAAAGCCCGCCGAGGCCGCCAGCGCAACCGGGTCCAGCGCCGGGGTCGCGGCCAGCAGCGCGCGCACCCGCGTGCGATCGTGGCGCGGATCGTCGTTCGAGGGATCGTCGACGAACGGCGTCGCGCTTTCCTCGGCGATCGCCCGCAATTCGGCGCGTCGCCAGCCCAACAGCGGCCGCAGGACGACGCCGAACCCGTCGAACCGCACCGCGCGGATCGCCGAAAGTCCCGACAGACCACAGCCGCGCTGCA
Organism: Sphingomonas phyllosphaerae; assembly: GCA_036946405.1. Classification (NCBI taxonomy): domain Bacteria; kingdom Pseudomonadati; phylum Pseudomonadota; class Alphaproteobacteria; order Sphingomonadales; family Sphingomonadaceae; genus Sphingomonas; species Sphingomonas phyllosphaerae. The sequence continues at coordinate 2,813,437 of JAQIJC010000001.1, forward strand.
ACCGCATCAGCAACGTCTCGGCCTGATCGTCGGCATGGTGCGCGGTCAGCAGAAACGACACCGCCTCCGCACCCGCCCACTCGCCCAGCGCGGCATAGCGGGCGTCTCGCGCGCGCATCTGCTTGCTGTTGCCGGTGATCGGCTCGGATGGGGCAAGCGTGTGATGCGGAACGCCAAGCATCGCGCACACCCGCCCGACCATCGCGGCTTCCGCGGCCGACTCCGCTCGGAACCGATGATCGAACGTCACGGCGACGATCCGCCCCGGGAAAGCCGCCACGCCAAGCCGGAGCATCGCCATGCTGTCGGCGCCGCCCGAAATCGCCAGCGCCAGCCGCGCCGTCTCGGTCAGCGCCGCGCCCTCGAAGGCCCGCGCGACCAGCCGCTCGACATCGGCGCGAAACCTTGCGACCGCCGCCGGGGGCAGCGGACGCAGCGTCACCTCACTTGCACTTGGCCGCAGCACGGGCCTTGACGATGTCGGCCTTCATCTTGGCGGAGATGGTCGCGCCATAAACGTCGGTCAGCTCGCCATAGACCTTGCAGGCGTCCGCGGCCTTGTCGAGCTTCACCAGCGCGCTGCCCAGGTAGAACAGGCTGTCCGGCGCCCGCTCACCGTCCGGCATCTTCTTGTAATTGTCGTAAAAGGCGATCGACGCGAGGCTGGGCTTGTTGTCATCCAGATACGCACGACCGATCAGGTTCTGCGCATAGCTGGCGCGGCGCGACTTGGGATAATCGGCGACGACCTTCTTGAGCGCGGTCACCGCCTCGCCATAGCGCTTCGCTTCCCACAGCCGGAAGCCGTAGAGATAGCCGTCCTCGGCGGCATCGCCGGTGCTCGGCTTCGCGACCGCGGCGGTGCTCGCCGGCTCGGGCGCTTCGGGCACGGTGACGTCGGGGCCGCCGACCGGGGCGGCCGGCGTCGCGACCGGCGGCGCGGCGAGCTTCGCATCGGTCGCCTTGCGATAGTCGGCGAATTGCGTCTCGAGTTGGCGCACGCGATAATCGTTCTGCTCGATCTGCCCCGTCATCGTCGCCAGCTGCTGCTCTAGCGACGCGACGCGCGCGGACAGATCGGTGATCGCGCTCGTCGCAGGGACCCCCGCCGCCTCGACCGAGGTCGGCGCACTCGGCGCGATCTGCGGTTCGACCATCATCCCGGCGCCGCCCGGGAACACCTTGCGCTGCACCGCGCGCATCTCGCTTTCGAGCTTGTCCACGCGCGCCTCGACGGGCGCATCGCGCTGCGCGAGCGCGGGGCTTGCGAGCGTAAGGGCGATCGCAGCGCCCACCAGAAATTTCGTCATCTTCCCGTCCCCCGATGCGTCGGCACCGGATAGTAATTTGGAGTATAAAGCCTGTCGCCAGCCTGAAGCAGGCGACGCGGCAACGTCACAGCCCGGTGGCCGACGGTGTCACGGGCGGCACGGCTGGGCTCGCGATCGCCGCCGGTGCGCCTGCGAAGCGCGTCGCCAGCGCTTCGGCGCTGACCCCGACATCCTTCATCGCACGCTTGCCGTCGCCGAGCGGCGGCAGCACACGGCCATCGACCGCCACCTCCAGCTGGTCGGGGCGACCGATATTCAGCATCGGCCGATCGATCCCGGCCGGCACCTCGAACGTCTGCCCCGGCTGCAACGTGCCTGTGAACAGGGTCTTGTTCGCGCCATCATAGACGCGCATCCATACTTCGTTCTTCGCGGTCAGCACCACCTTGCCGACGGCCGGGGTCGGGCTGGGCGGCGGCACCGGCGCGCTGCGCGCCACCACCGTCGGGCTCGCCGTCGCCTCGGGCGCGTCCTGTGTGCCGCGGAACATGCCCGTCGACAGCCACAGCACACCAAGGATCAGCACCGCCAGCGCCACCCCCGCCGCGACGATCACCGTGAAGCGCGACGGTCCGCGCGAGGGGTCGGCGATCTCTTCGATATGGTGTTGGCGCATCGGCATCGCCCCGCGCGCGAGTTCCCCGCGGATGCCGCGCCCGATCTCGGCCTGATCGAGCCCGACCGCGCGGGCATAGGCGCGCGCGAACCCGGAGGCATAGGTCGGTGACGGTAACAGGTCGAGCCGATCGTCCTCCAGCGCCTCGAGGAAGCGCTGCGTCACGCGGGTCCTGGCGGCGACCTCGGCCACCGACATTCCCTGCGCCTCGCGAGCGGCACGCAGGCGGGCACCGACCGTCCCGGGTTGCGGAGCGCCGCTCGGCGACGCCGCCTGCGCCGAATGCTCGCCTTCGCTCATTCCTGTCTCCGACCCCTGCGTTTGCCGCGATGCGTGACCATCGTCTTTCAAAGCGTCACGGACGTGTCAACCGACCGTACCATGTGATGCGCGTTCGTTGCGTCCGGCCGCTAGGCCAGTTCGACGCCCTGCTCCGCCGCCCAGCGCGCCAGCGCGCCACGCACGTCGCGCGGCGGACGCGCGAGCAGCTCCTCCATGAACGCGGTCAGCGCGCCGCGATCCAGCGAGCGGATCATCGCCTTGACCGGCCCGACCGCCGCGGGGGTGATCGACAATCGCTCGATCCCGATCCCGATCAGCGCCATCGCCTCCAGTGGCCGCCCGCCCATCTCGCCGCACACCCCGACCGGCACCCCCGCCTGCGCTGCCGGCACCGCGACGCGGCGCAGGAAGCGCAGGATCGAGGTCGAGAGCCAGTCGTATCGCTCGGCAAGCTTCGGGTTGGCGCGATCCGCCGCAAACAGGAATTGCGTCAGATCGTTGGTGCCGATCGACAGGAAGTCGACCGACGGCAGCAACAGGTCGAGTTGATAGGCGAGCGCCGGCACCTCCAGCATCGCGCCGTAACGCACCTCCATGGGCAGCCGCTTGCCGCGCGCGGCGAGGAAATCGCGCTGCTTCTCGAACAACGCGCGCGCCTCGTCGAACTCCCACGCTTCCGACACCATCGGGAACATCACGTTGAGCGTCCGCCCTGCGGCTGCCTCCAGCAAGGCGCGCGCCTGCGCCTTCATCAGCCCGTCGCGTTCGAGCGCGAGCCGCAGCGCGCGCCAGCCCATCGCCGGATTCTCTTCGTCCTCGGCATGGATCAGATACGGCAACGCCTTGTCGCCGCCGATATCGACGGTGCGGAAGATCACCGGGCGCGATCCCGCCGCATCCAGCACCTCGCGATACAGCCGCTGCTGCCGCTCGCGCTGCGGCAGTGTCGCGGAGACGAGGAACTGGAATTCCGTGCGGAACAGCCCGATCCCGTCCGCCCCCGTCACGTCCAGTGCCGCCACATCGTCGCGCAGCCCGGCATTGACCATCACGGTCAGGCGATGCCCGTCCTTCGTCTCCGGCGCGACGTCGCGCAGCGCGGCATAGGCGGCCTTGCGCTTCTGGCGCGCCGCCAGCTTGGCCTCGAACGCCTCCTCCATCACGCCGGTCGGACGCACGGTCAGCGTCCCCTCGTTGACGTCGAGCAGCAGCAGGTCGCCCTCGGCGATCAGCCGCCGCACGTCGCGGACCCGCCCGAGCACCGGCACCCCCATCGCACGCGCGACGATCGTGACGTGCGCGGTCAGCGATCCTTCCTCCAGCACGACGCCCTTCAACCGGCGACGATCGTATTCCAGCAGCTCGGCCGGCCCGAGATTGCGCGCGATCAGGATCGTGTCCTGCCGCAATCCCATCTGCGCCGCCGTTCCCATCTGCCCGGAGACGATGCGGAGCAGGCGGTTCGACAGGTCCTCCAGATCGTGCATCCGGTCGGCGAGCAACGGGTCGTCGATCTCGCGCATCCGCTGTCGCGTGCGCTGCTGGACGCGCTCGATCGCGGCCTCGGCGGTCAGCCCGCTGTCGATCGCCTCGTTGATGCGCCGCGCCCAGCCTTCGTCATAGGCGAACATCTTGTAGGTGGCGATCACCTCCTGATGCTCGTCGCCAACGCCGAATTCCGCCTCGCGCGCGATCCGGTCGATCTGCTCGCGCATCTTGTCGAACGCGGCATAGACGCGGTGACGCTCGGCTTCCGTGTCCTCGGCGACGGTATGCTCGATGTGTATCCGCGGCTGGTGGAACACCGCGCAGCCCACCGCCATGCCGTCGACCAGCTTCTGCCCGGTGATCCGCGTCGGCGCCGTCGACTGCGGTCGGTCGCGCGGCCCGGCCTGATCGATCAGCCCAGCATTGGCGATCAACTCGCTCAGCACCATCGCCACCGTCTGCAACGCCTCGATCTCGACATCTTCGTAACGGCGCGGATCGGCGTGCTGCACCGCCAGCACCCCCACCGAACGCTCGCGCCGGATGATCGGCACGCCCGCGAAGCTGTGATAGCGATCCTCACCGGTCTCGGGCTTGTACGCGAAGTCGGGATGGCTCGCGGCCTCGTCGAGGTTGAGCACCTCATTGTGCTGCGCGATCGTGCCGACCAGCCCCTCCCCCATCGCCAGCTTGGTGACGTGCACCGCGGCGGGATCGAGCCCGCGGGTCGCGAACAGCTCCAGCACGCCCTCGCGCAGCAGGTAGATCGAGCACACCTCGCTATCCAGCGCCTCGCCGATGATCTCGACGACCGAATTCAGCTTGGCCTGCGCGTTCGAGCGCGCAGCCATCACGTCGTGAAGATTGACGAGGATTTCGCGGGCGGAGCGGGCGGCAGACACGGGCATGGCGGAGTGGCTACCAGACCTGTGGCTTGGGTGCCACGCAGCAAAATATTTTTTGTCCGTGTCCCGGCGCGCGGCTCCTTGCCAAATGCGCAGTGCGATGTTGAGACGGGTTACAGGGATAAGGGGAAGGCGATGCGGGGGCAGGTTCTGGGCGTCGATGCGCGCAGTGGACACGGACTGGTGGCCGGCGACGACGGCCAGCGCTACACCTTCCTGCCTGAGGATTGGGCGCAGCGCGGCGAGCCCGCGATCGGCCAGTCGGTCGATTTCGAAACCTCGGGCAGCCGCGCGCTCAACATCTTTCCGCTGGCCGCCGCGCCGGCCCCGGTCGCCGCCAGCGCGGTCCCGCACAATGATCGCAACAAATATGTCGCGGCGGCGCTAGCCTTCCTGCTCGGCACGCTCGGCATCCACCGCTTCTATCTCGGGCGCACCGCCTCGGCGATCGTGATGCTGGTGCTGACGCTCACGCTTTTCGGGCTGGTCGTCACGGGAATCTGGGCGCTGGTCGACACCGTCCGCTATCTCATCATGTCCGACCGCGAATTCGCCGCCCGCTACCCGCGCCACCCCTAAGTCAGGCATAACTCAGGCCCCTCCCCGTAGGAGTGCCGGGTTAGGCTGAGCACCTGACCGACCCGGCTCTGAGTTGGGGTGGGGCTTGTTCGCGAACGGTCGGTCTGCCCTTAGATCAGGAGGACGTTGGGTCGACCCTCGGTCGTCATTGCGAGCGTAGCGAAGCAATCCAGAGCCGGATCAGGACGCCCTGGATTGCTTCGCTACGCTCGCAATGACGCCTCCGGTTCGACATGACATCAATCCGCCTCTAGTCGAACAGTCCGTCCTGCGATCCTGCGGGCGGGTTGAGCCCGAGATGCTTCCACCCGCCCGCGTTCAGAACGCGCCCACGCGCGGTGCGCGCGACCAGTCCGAGCTGGATAAGATACGGCTCGATGACTTCCTCGATCGTATCGCGCGGCTCGCTGAGCCCCGCGGCGAGCGTCTCCACGCCGACCGGGCCACCGCGATAGATGTCCGCGATCATCGTCAGATAGCGGCGGTCCATCGCGTCGAGCCCCAGCGAATCGACCTCTAGCCGGTTGAGCGCGCGATCCGCGACCATCGCATCGACCACCGCCGCACCCGCGACATTGGCGAAATCGCGCACGCGGCGCAGCAATCGCCCGGCGATCCGCGGCGTCCCGCGCGCCCGCCGCGCGATCTCCATCGCCCCGTCCCGCGCGATGCCGAGATCGAGCAACTGCGCCGCACGCGACACCACCCGCTCCAGTTCCTCGACGGTATAGAATTGCAGCCGCACCGGAATGCCGAAGCGATCGCGCAACGGCGTCGTCAGCAATCCCTGTCGCGTCGTCGCGCCGACCAGCGTGAAGCGCGGCAGGTCGATCCGCACGCTGCGCGCCGACGGTCCCTCACCGATCATCAGGTCGAGCGCGCGATCCTCCATCGCCGGGTACAGCACCTCCTCGACCGCTGGTTGCAGCCGGTGGATTTCGTCGATGAACAGCACGTCGCCATCCTCGAGATTGGTCAACAGCGCGGCAAGATCGCCCGACTTGGCGATCACCGGACCGGAGGTCGCGCGAAAGCCGACGCCCAGCTCGCGCGCGACGATCTGCGCCAGCGTCGTCTTGCCGAGCCCCGGCGGGCCGAAGAACAACACATGGTCGAGCGCGTCGCCGCGTCCCTTCGCCGCCTCGATGAACACACGGAGATTTTCGCGGGCGGCCTTCTGCCCGACGAAATCGTCCAGCGTCTTGGGGCGCAGCGCTGCATCGACATCCTCGACGCGGCGCGCGGGCGAGATCAGGCGGTCGTCATCGGTCACGCTTCGTTCCGTAGCGAAGCGCGCGCGCGGGGCAAGTCCTGCCGGGCGCCCCGGATGCCCGGCTATCCGAGCCGGTCGACGATCTGACCCGTCTGCCCGGCCGGCGGACCGCCGCCATAGGTCACCGCGCCAGCGGCCATGCCCGCCTTCAGCTTTTCCATGACACGGTCGAACTGGTCGAGCTGCTCGCTGGCGGTGCGGATCAGGCTGCCCGTGGAGGTCGACCCCGGCTCCTTCGCCGCGACCGGAACCACCGCCGTAGCCGGAGTCGCAGGTGCTGCCGCCGGACGCGCGATCGGAAGCGACCGAATGGTCGAACCGGCACCGGCAAGGGGAGACAGGCTGGTCACGTGCAACTTCCTTCGACCGCGTCGCGATGACGACGGATCACCCGACGTACACGGCTGATCGTTACCCAAAGATTTAACCGCCGACACAATTCGCGCGTCCGGCGTTTTTTTCGGGGGCTCAGCGCGTCGCGTTGTAGCGCAACTGATCCTGCGTCAGCTGGAACCCGACCAGCGCCTCGAACGACGCCGAGGCGACGGCCGAGCGCACCTTCGGATCGGCGAGCGGGTCGACCGCCGCATCCTCGTCGCCCGCCTTGCGACGACGCGTCAGCCGGTCGCGCACTTCCTGCGGCAGCGTCGCGGCGCTGCGCGCGACCGCGCTGCTCGCCTCGGCGCTGGTGGTGGCAACCCCCTGCCCCGCGTCGAAGTGCAGCCCGACCTGCGACACGCGCTTGGCGACCACCTGGCTGCCGCCGCGCGTGACGACGATGAAATAGGGCAAGGTCACGTCGCGCGCGCCATCGGTGCGGGTGCGGCGCGCGCGCACGTCGAAGGTGACGCGAGTCGTCACGTCCGCGCCCTGATCGTCGCAGGTCGAGCGCACGTTGCTGATCGTCGCGACCACGTCGATCGCGCTGGCGGCGCGGCTGTTCGACGGATCGAACAGCGTCACGTCGCCGGTGCCGGCGGGCACGCCGACCGTCGGGCACGCGCTGCGGACGGCGGTGATGCCGGCGCCCCCGCCGGAGACATCGATCTCCCCGCTCTTCGCGCATCCACCCACGAGCAGGAGGATCAGCGGAGCGGCGATATGGCGAGCGTTCACAAACACAATCCCGGGCAGAGGGCACAGATGAGACGGCGCCGCGAAACGGCCCCGGGTCGCCGCCAGCATAGGAACCGTCTATCGCCGGAGCAAGCATTCGCGTAGAGCCGCCGCATGGCCGATCCCGTCACCGACCCCGCCGCCACGCCCCGCCGCCCGCTGGAATTGCTGATCGCCGCACCGCGCGGCTTCTGCGCCGGCGTCGATCGCGCGATCCGCATCGTCGAGCTGGCGATCGAGAAGCACGGCGCGCCGGTCTATGTCCGGCACGAGATCGTCCACAACAAGTTCGTCGTCGATTCGCTCAAGGAGAAGGGCGCGGTGTTCGTCGAGGAACTGACCGAGGTGCCCGATGGCGCACCGGTCGTGTTCTCCGCGCACGGCGTCCCCAAGTCGGTCCCCGCCGAGGCGCAGAACCGCGGGCTCGACTATCTCGACGCCACCTGCCCACTCGTCTCCAAGGTCCATCGCCAGGCCGAACGGCTGGTCGAGGCGGGGCGGCACATCCTCTTCATCGGCCACGCCGGTCATCCGGAGGTGATCGGCACCTTCGGGCAGGTGCCCGCCGGCGCGATGTCGCTGGTCGAGACGGTCGAGGACGTCGACACCCTGGTCGTCCCCGATCCGCAGAACCTGTCGTTCCTGACGCAGACGACGCTGTCGGTCGACGATACCGCCGCGATCGTCGCCGCGATCCACCGCCGCTTCCCTGCCATCCAGGCGCCGCGTGGCGAGGACATCTGCTATGCCACCTCGAACCGGCAGGCGGCGGTCAAGGCGATCGCCGATGCGTGTGATGCGGTGCTGGTGATCGGCGCGCCCAATTCGTCGAACTCGCTGCGGCTGGTCGAGGTCGCGGAGCGGCAGGGCATCCGCGCCGCGTTGATTCAGCGCGCCGCCGATCTCGACTGGGCGTTCCTCGAAGGCGTCGGCACGCTGGGGATCACGGCCGGGGCCTCCGCCCCCGAATTGCTGGTGCGCGAGCTGGTCGACCGGCTCGCGACTCGCTTCGACGTGACCGAGCGCGAGGAGGAGACGACACGCGAGACGATCGCGTTCAAGCTGCCGCGCGGGCTCGACGCCGCCGCCTGACGCACGCACCATGGCCGTCTACACGCACGTCTCCGCCGAGGCGCTCGCCGCTTTTCTCCGCCGCTACGATGTCGGCGAGCTGGTCTCCGTCAAGGGCATCGCCGAGGGGGTGGAGAATTCCAACTACCTCGTCGACACCACGGCGTCGCGCTTCATCCTGACGCTCTACGAAAAGCGCGTCGCGGCGGACGATCTGCCGTTCTTCATGGCGTTGCTCGACCATCTCGCCGCGCGCGGGCTGGCAGTGCCGCCGGCGATCCCCGATCGCGACGGCGCGGTCATCCAGACGCTGGAGGGCCGCCCGGCGTGCCTGATCCGCTTCCTGACCGGCGTCTCGGTGTCGCACCCGACCCCCGCACAGGCGCAGGCGGCCGCGACCGCGATGGGCGATATGCACGCCGCGCTCGCCGACTTCCGCCAGACGCGCGTCAACTCGATGGGCATCGCGACCTGGCGACCGCTGCTCGAGAAATGCGGGCGCGATCTCGACACGATCCAGCCCGGCCTGTTCGACCGCGTGGATACCGCGCTCGCATCGCTCGAGCAGTCGTGGCCGCTCGGGCTGCCGGTCAGCGCGATCCACGCCGATCTGTTCCCCGATAACGTGCTGATGCACGGCGACGCCGTCACCGGGCTGATCGACTTCTATTTCGCCTGCACCGACGTCCGCGCCTATGATCTCGCGGTAATGCACTCGGCATGGACGTTCGATGCGCGCGGGGAGCATCCCGATGCCGCGGTCGGCGCGGCGCTGCTGGCCGGCTACACCGCCGCCTTCGGGCTCAGCGATGCGGAGCGCACCGCTCTGCCGCTGCTCGCGCGCGGTGCGTGCATCCGCTTCCTGCTCAGCCGCGCGTGGGACTGGCTCCACACCCCCGCCGACGCGCTGGTGATGCGCAAGGACCCGCTCGCCTATCTGCGCCGCCTCGACTGGTATGAAGCGCATCCAGAGGCGTTCGCATGACCGAGCTGACGCAGGTCGAGCTGTTCACCGACGGCGCGTGCAAGGGCAATCCCGGCCCCGGTGGCTGGGGCGCGGTGATCCGCGCCGGCAAGCACGAGAAGGAGCTGGCCGGCGGCGAGCCGCTCACCACCAACAACCGCATGGAGCTGACCGCCGCAATTCGGGGGCTCAACGCACTGACCCGCCCGTGCCGCGTGACGCTGTCGACCGACAGCCGCTATGTCATGGACGGGCTGACCAAATGGATCCACGGCTGGCAGAAGAACGGCTGGAAGACCGCCGACAAGAAACCGGTCAAGAACGCCGATCTCTGGCAGGCACTGATCGAGGCAGCCAAGCCGCACCGGGTCGAGTGGAAATGGGTCAAGGGTCACGCCGGCCATCCCGAAAACGAACGCGCCGACCGGCTGGCGAGCGACGCGGCGGTCGAGGCCGGGCGGACGAAAGCGACGGTCTAACACCCCCCTCCCCCCGTTCGCCCTGAGCTTGTCGAATGGCGTGTTGCAGGGCCCGTGCTTCGACAAGCTCAGCACGAACGGTGTTTAAAAAGACGATCTAACCAACCGCCGCTGCCGCCAGTCCCCGCACATCCACCCGCGCCTTCAGCCGCGCCGCGAGCAACGCCGTCCCGCTCACCTTGCGCTGGACGAACAACGTCTCGACGTGCGGCACATGCCACGTCGCGCGATCTGCGACCAACGCCTTGGCCTCCTCGCGCACCACCGGCACGAACGCACGATCGCCGAAGTCGAACGAACCCGGCCGGTTGAGCGCCTCGTCGATCGCCGCGATGATCCGGTCGATCGCGGGCCGATGCGCGTCCGCCGCTGCCCCGCCGAGAAACCCGACTTCCACGGCGGTTTCGCGGATCGCGTCACGGTCGCGCGCCAGCCCCGCCTCGATTAGCCGCCGATACCCCGCCGCGGTGTCCGCCGGCACGCGCCGCGCCGCACCGAAGTCGAGCAGCACCACCGCGTCCGTCTCCGGCTGCCATCGGTAATTGGCGAAGTTCGGATCGGTCTGCATCACCCCGAATTCGAACAATTCGCGCAGCACCAATGTGATGAGCGACGTCATCGCCGCATCGCGCGCGTCCTGCGCCGCCTCCGCGAGCGCCTCGATCGGCCGCCCCGCGACGAATTCCATCGCCAGCACGCGCTTGGTGGTCAGCGCTTCCTCCAGCGCCGGCACGACATAACGCGCATCACCCCGCAGCCGCTCGCGATAGGCGCGCAGTTCCGCGCCCTCGCGGACGTAATCGGCCTCCTCGGCAAGTTGCCGCTTGGCCTCCTCCAGCAATGGCCTCAGGTCGAGCGTCGCGGGCAACAGCCCCGACACGCGCAGCAGCGTCGCGACATTGTCGACATCGGCCTCGATACTGTCGGCGACCCCGGGATATTGCACCTTGATCGCCAGCACCCGCCCGTCGGGCAAGGTCGCGCGATGCACCTGCCCGATCGACGCGGCGGCGACCGGCGACGCCTCGAAATGCCGGAAGCGTCGCCGCCAGTCCGCACCCCATTCCTCGCGCAGCACGCGGTCGAGTTGCTGCGGTGGCATCCGGTACGCCTGATTGCGGAGCTGCGCGAGGATCGTCTGCAACTCGGGCGGCAGCACGTCGCCCGCGTCCATCGAGATCATCTGCCCCAGCTTCATCGCCGCGCCGCGCAGATGCGACAGCCGGTCGGCGACCCGCGCGGCATTGCCGGGGGTCAGGATCAGGTCGCCGACCTTCGGCCGCTCGCCCGCCGCCAGCCGCCGCGCGCCCTCGGCGAGCATCCCGCCCGCGACCCCACCCGCCAGCCGCCCGAACCCGCCGAGCCGCGCCAGCCGCCCGCTCGGCACCGCGCGGTGGCGGGCCTTGGAAAGATCGTCATCCTGCATCGCGGCAGAGCGCGGGAGAACCGCAGGCGGTTCCGTCCCTACCCGTCATCCCGGACTTGATCCGGGATCCCGCTTTTTCTTCTCCGCCAACCAGAAAGAAGCGGGGCCCCGGATCAAGTCCGGGGCGACGGATCGAACCTACACCCGCGCCAGCAACCGCCGCGCCTGAACCAGATGCGGCGCATCGATCATCTTGCCGTCGAGCTGCAACACCCCCGCCCCCGGCGCGGCCGCGAACGCCGCGACCACCGCCCGCGCGTGTGCGACCTGCGCATCGGTCGGCGTAAAGGCCGCGTTGATCGTCGCGACTTGCGCCGGGTGGATCGCCATCATCCCCGTAAAGCCATCGCGCGCCGCCCGCGCCGCATAGACCGCAAGCCCCGCCTCGTCGCGGAAAGCGGGATAGACGGTCTCGATCGCCGCCACCCCTGCCGCATGCGCCGCAAATAGCGCCAGCGAGCGCGCTAATTCATAAGGCGCGGTGAACCGCCCGTCTTCCTCACGACTGGTCGCCGCCCCGATCGCCGCGGGCAGGTCCTCCGCCCCCCACGTCAGCCCGGCGAGCGGCACGCCACACCCGGCATAGCTGCCGAGCTGAAAGATCGCCGCCGGGGTTTCGGTCGCGATCGGCAGGATCGGCGCATCGATCCCCACCGCCGCCAGCCGCGCCGCGAGATCGCGCACGCTCGTCGCCCCCTCCGCCTTCGGCAACACCACGGCATCCGGCAATAGCCCGCCAAGCGCCGCCAGATCCTCGTCCAGCAACGCCGTTCCGAGCGGGTTGACCCGCACGAACACCGCCACGTCACCACGCGCCGTCCGCAACCGCGCCGCAACCGCACCGCGCGCCGCGGCCTTGGCCGCCGGCGCGACCGCATCCTCCAGATCGAGGATCAACGCGTCCGCCCCGCTCGCCGCGGCCTTGTCGAATCGTTCGGGCCGGTCCCCCGGCACGAAAAGCAGCGAGCGCAGCCTCATGCCACGCGCCGCTTCAGCAGCGCGGTGCGTAGGCACTGGCACACCACCTCATCACGCTGGTTGAGCAACCGGTGCGCGAAGGTGACGATCCCCGCCTCCGGCCGCGAGCGGCTGTCCTTCAGCTCATGCACCTCGGTTTCAGCGCGCAGCGTGTCGCCGATGAACACCGGCTTCGGCATCACCAGCTTGTCGTACCCGAGATTGGCGACCAGCGTCCCCAAGGTCGTGTCGCCGACCGACAGCCCGACCATCAGCGCGAAGGTGAAGGTGCCGTTGACGAGAATTTGCCCGAACTCGCTCGCCTTCGCCGCCTCGGCGTCGAGGTGGAGCGGCTGCGGATTGTGCGTCATCGTCGTGAACAGCAGATTGTCGGTTTCGGTCACGGTGCGACGGATGTCGTGGACGATCCGGTCGCCGACCTGCCATTCGTCGTAATGCCGCCCGGCCATCATTCCTCTCCCGCGCTGATCCGCGCCAGCAACATGCCTTCGGTCACCTGCGCGCCCTCGCTCACCTTCAGCTCGGCAACGACGCCGTCGAATGGTGCGAGCAGCGCCTGCTCCATCTTCATCGCCTCCAGCACCAGCAACCGCTCGCCCCGCGCGACCCGCTGCCCCTGCGCGACCGGCACCGCGATCACGCGCCCCGGCATCGGCGCGAGCAGCGCGCCGTCGCCCTCGCTCACCCCGCCGAGATGATCCGCGCGTCGCGCCGCGAACGGCCACGCCTCGCCGCCCGCGAACAGCACGCCGTCTGCGACTTCGGCCTCCCGCAACACCGCAGGCTCGGCGACATACGGCTTGCCCGCCACCTCCACCGCCACCTGCAACGATGGCGCGGCATTGGCGCGGAACCCGCGCAGCGCGGTCCACGGCGTCTCGCCCGCTTCGGGCAACAGCGCGAATGCTGCCGCCGCAACCACCGTTGCCGACGCCTCCGCCGCCGGGATCAGCGCCTCGGCATGGCGCGCGATGAACCCGGTATCGACGCGCCCCGCGACGAAATCGGGATGCGCCGCCGCGCGCGCCAGAAACGCGGCGTTGGTCCGCACCGGCCACACCTGCGTCCCGGCGGCCGCCGCCGCAAGCCGTTGCGCCGCCTGCGCCCGCGTCGCGCCATGGACGACCAGCTTGGCGATCATCGGGTCATAGAAGGGCGTCACCGCCCCGCCCTCATCGACCCCGCTGTCGACGCGCACGCCCTCGGGAAAGCGCAACCGCTCCAGCGGCCCGGTCGACGGCAGGAACCCGGTCGATGGGTTCTCGGCATAGAGCCGCGCCTCCATCGCCCAACCATGGATCGCCAATTCGTCCTGCGGTTTGGGCAGCGGCTCGCCGCTCGCGACGCGCAATTGCCATTCGACCAGATCCTGCCCGGTGATCGCCTCGGTGACGGGATGCTCGACCTGCAAGCGCGTGTTCATTTCCATGAACCAGATGCGATCGGCGCGCGGGCCGTCGGAGGCGTCGGCGATGAACTCGATCGTTCCCGCCCCGACATAATCGACCGCCTTGGCCGCGCGCACCGCCGCGTCGCACACCGCCGCGCGCGTTGCCGGGTCCATCCCCGGCGCGGGCGCTTCCTCGATCACCTTCTGGTGCCGGCGCTGGAGCGAGCAATCGCGCTCGAACAGATGCACCACCTGTCCGTGCGTGTCGCCGAAAACCTGCACCTCGATATGGCGCGGCGACAGGATGTATTTCTCGATCAGCACCCGGTCATCGCCGAACGACGCCGCCGCCTCGCGCTGGCAGCTCGCCAGCGCCTCGGCGAAATCGGCGGGCGCATCGACCTGCCGCATCCCCTTGCCGCCGCCACCCGCGACCGCCTTGATGAGCACCGGATAGCCGATCGCGTCGGCTTCGGCCGCGAGCCGCTCGGGCGACTGGTCCTCGCCCAGATAGCCCGGCGTCACCGGCACCCCCGCCGCGATCATCCGCGCCTTGGCCGCATCCTTCAGCCCCATCGCGCGGATCGCGGCGGGCGGCGCACCGACCCACACCAGCCCGGCCGCGATCACCGCTTCGGCGAACTGGGCATTTTCGGAAAGAAAGCCATAGCCCGGATGGATCGCCTCCGCGCCCGTCGCGCGCGCCGCGTCGAGCAACCGGTCCTGCCGCAGATAGCTGTCGGCGGCCGCCGCCGTCCCGATGCACACCGCTTCATCGGCCTCGCGCACGAACGGCATGTCGGCATCGACATCCGAGTGGACCGCGATCGTACGGATGCCGAGCGCCCGCGCAGTACGGATGATCCGCCGCGCGATCTCGCCACGATTGGCGATCAACAGCGAGGCGATCATGGCGCGCATCCCTCGGTGCGCACCGAGTAGCTAACGTTGAGGATCTTCCACCCCGCTTCGCCGCGTACGAGGTCGAAAAGGTTGTAACCGCATTGGCTCGGCTTGCCGGAAACCAGCGTGGTGTAGGGCGCCCACACCATCGCGAGATTGCCATCGATCTCGATCGCGGGCGTTCCCTGCTTTTCAACCGATGGACCGGCCTCGGGGCGCAAACTCGTGGCCCAATCGGCCCAGCGCACCGTCCGCCGCTGCGGCTTGCCGTCCGGCGCGGTGCGCGTCGCGGTGATCGTTCCTTCGGGCAGCGTCGCGGCGAGCGCGGCCGCCCCGTCGCTCGCCTCGATCGCGCGCAGCAGCGCCTCGACCGGCACCATCACCTGCGCCTCTTCGGTGCCCGGCGGCGGCAGCGCAGTGCCCTTGACGATCGGGGCGACGGGCGTGGTCTGCGCCAACAGCATCAGCAGGATCATCATCGTCTCTCCAGCATCACATCCGGAACAGGCCGAACTGCGCGCGCTCGGGCACCGGCGCGTTCAGCGTCACGGCGAAGGCCAGCCCCAGCACGTCGCGCGTCTGCGCCGGATCGATGATGCCATCGTCCCACAGCCGCGCCGTCGCATAATAAGGATTGCCCTCGTCCTCATATTTCTGGCGGATCGGCGCCTTGAAGCGCTCCGCTTCCTCCGGCGTCCACGTCTCGGCATCGCGGTGCACCGTCGCCAGCACGCTCGCCGCCTGCTCGCCGCCCATCACCGAGATGCGCGCGTTCGGCCACGAAAACAGGAACCGCGGCGAATAAGCGCGCCCACACATCCCGTAATTGCCCGCGCCGAAGCTGCCCCCGATCAGCAATGTGATCTTCGGCACCGAGGCGGTCGCGACCGCCGTCACCAGCTTCGCGCCGTTCTTGGCAATCCCCTCCGCCTCATACTTCCCGCCGACCATGAAGCCGGAAATGTTCTGGAGGAACAGCAACGGAATGCGCCGCTGGCACGCCAGCTCGATGAAATGCGCGCCTTTGAGCGCCGACTCACTGAACAACACGCCGTTATTGGCGAGGATCGCAACCGGCATCCCCCAGATATGCGCAAAGCCGCACACCAAGGTCGTGCCGTACAACGCCTTGAACTCGTGAAACTCGGAGCCGTCCACGACGCGCCCGATCACCTCGCGCACGTCATAGGGCGCGCGCACGTCCTGCGGCACGATCCCGTACAGCTCCTGCGGGTCGAGCAACGGCGCACGCGGCGTCGCCAGCGCAACATCCGGGCTCCGCGCCTTCCCCAGCGTCGCGACGATGTCGCGCACGATCAGCAGCGCATGTTCGTCATTTTCGGCGACATGATCGACCACTCCCGAGCGCCGCCCGTGCGTCTCCGCCCCGCCCAGTTCCTCGGCGGAGATCACCTCGCCGGTCGCTGCCTTCACCAGAGGCGGTCCGGCTAGGAAGATCGTCCCCTGGTTGCGCACGATCACGCTCTCGTCGGACATCGCCGGCACGTAAGCGCCGCCCGCGGTGCAGCTGCCCATCACGCACGCGATCTGCGCGATCCCCTCCGCCGACATTTGCGCCTGATTGAAGAAGATCCGCCCGAAATGCTCGCGATCGGGGAACACCTCGGCCTGGTGCGGCAGGTTCGCGCCGCCGCTGTCGACCAGATAGATGCACGGCAGGCGGTTCTCGCGCGCGATCTCCTGCGCGCGCAGATGCTTCTTCACCGTCATCGGGAAGTACGCACCGCCCTTCACGGTCGGATCGTTGGCGACGATCATGCACTCGCGCCCCGACACACGGCCTACGCCCGCAATCATCCCCGCGCCCGGCGCACCATCGTCGTACATGCCGTTCGCCGCCAGCGCGCCGATCTCCAGGAACGGCGCACCGGGATCGAGCAACCGGTCGACGCGCTCGCGCGGCAGCAGCTTGCCACGCGCGACATGCCGCGCGCGATGCTGTTCCGACCCGCCCAGCGCACTCTCCGCCGCCTTGTCGCGCAACGCCGCCGCCAGCGCGCGATTGTGCGCATCATTGGCCGCGAACACCTCCGACCCGACGTCGACCAGCGAGCGGATCGCGGTCATTGCGCCCTCGGCGCGTCATGCCCGATCAGTTCGCGCCCGATCAGCATCCGCCGCACCTCGTTGGTCCCCGCCCCGATATCGAGCAACTTGGCGTCACGCCAATACCGCTCGACCGGCCAATCCTTGGTATAGCCCGCGCCGCCCAGCGCCTGGATCGCCTCGCCCGCGACCTTCACCGCGCTCTCCGAGGCGAGCAGGATGCACCCGGCCGCATCGAAACGCGTCGTCCGCCCCGCGTCGCACGCCTTGGCCACCGCATAGACATAGGCGCGCGCCGAATTGAGCGCGACATACATGTCCGCCACCTTCGCCTGCATCAGCTGGAACGCACCGATCGCGCGCCCGAACTGCCGGCGCTCGCGGACATAGGGCAGCACCGTGTCGATACACGCCTGCATGATCCCCAGCTGGATGCCCGACAGCACGACGCGCTCGTAATCGAGCCCCGACATCAGCACCTTCACCCCGCCGTTCAGCGGCCCCATCACCTGCGCATCGGCGACGAAGCAATCGTCGAACACCAGTTCGGCGGTCGGCGAGCCACGCATCCCGAGCTTGTCGATCTTCTGCCCGATCGAGAAACCGTCGAAGCCCTTCTCGATCAGAAACGCGGTGATCCCCTTCGACCCCGCCTCGGCATCGGTCTTGGCATAGACGACCAGCGTATCGGCATAGGCGGCGTTGGTGATCCAGAACTTGGTGCCGTTGAGCCGCCATCCGCCGTCGACCTTCGTCGCGCGCAGCTTCATCGACACGACGTCCGACCCAGCGCCCGCCTCCGACATCGCGAGGCTGCCGACATGCTCGCCCGAGATCAGCTTCGGCAGATACTTCGCCTTCTGCTCGGCCGAGCCCCAGCGGCGGATCTGGTTGACGCACAGATTGGAATGCGCGCCATAGCTGAGCCCGATCGCGGCCGAGGCGCGGCTGACCTCCTCGCAGGCGATGACATGCTCCAGATAGCCGAGCTCCAGCCCGCCATCGGCCTCCTCGACGGTGATCCCGTGCAGCCCGAGCGCGCCCATCTCCGGCCACAGCTCGCGCGCGAAGCGATCCTCGGCATCGACCGCCGCCGCGATCGGCGCGATCCGGTCGGCCGCAAAGCGCCGCACCGTTTCGCGGATCGTGTCCGCCATCTCGCCCAGACCGAAATCGAGGTCCATCGCTCTCTCCTATTCGTCGTCGCCCTGTCACGGGCCATCTTCTCGCGCGGGTCCGACCAACCCCCACCGTTCGCCCTGAGCTTGTCGAAGGGCGTGCCGCAGGACACGTGCTTCGACAGGCTCAGCACGAACGGGGAGGAAAATGCCGCTCGTTCCGCTATTCTCTACAGCGCCACCGAGGTCTCGCAAAATTGAAACGCGCCGAAGCTGGGTATAGATGCCGTCTATGATCGACCGCTATCATTTGCGCTATTTCCTTGCGGTGGTCGACACCGGCAATTTCTCGCGCGCCGCCGCCGCCTGCAACGTCGCGCAGCCCACTTTATCGGTTGGCATCGCCCGGCTCGAGGCATCGCTCGGCCGCACGCTGTTCAACCGCACCAACCGCCGCGTCGCACTTACCGAGGCCGGTGCGAGCCTGCTCGCCCACGCCCGCGCGATCGAAAGCGGGTTCGCCGCCGCCGAGCGCTCGGTCACCGGTGCCGCCGCCGCCTCGCTCCTGCGGCTCGGCGTCCTCACCACGATCCCCCGCCCCTGGATCGAGCGCTGGCTCACGACGCGCAGCGGCGACCGCGTCGAGCTGGTCGAGGGCAACGAACGCGACCTGCGCGCGCGCCTCGCGCGCGGTCGCATCGACGCCGCGCTGACCATCCTGCGCGATGGCGACGATCGCAGCGCCGGGCAGCATCTGCGCACCGAAGGCTATGCGCTCGCGATCGGCGCGACGCATCCGCTCGCCGGGCGTGCGTCGCTGCGTGCCGAGGAAATCGCGCACGAACCGATGATCGTCCGCCGCCATTGCGAGATGCTGTCGGAAACCAGCCGCTTCTTCACCACGCGCGGCGTCCGTCCCTTCTTTCCCGCCCGCACCACCAGCGACGACCGCGCCCTGTCGCACGTCCGCGCGCGGCTGGGGATCACGGTGATGCCGGAAAGCTTCCACGCCGACGGCGTCGCACGCGTCCCGCTGGAGGATTTCGACGCCACTCGTGACGTCGGTCTGGTCTTCGCCGCGCACGCTCCACCCGAAGCCGCACTGATCGCCGGCTTGCGAGAAGCGCTGACCTGACCATCCGTCATCCCGGACTTGATCCGGGATCCCGCTTCTTCTTCTTTCTCACCGGCGACGAATAAAGACGGCCATCAGACACGTCGCAATGACGACGACAATATCGATGCCATACCCTTACGACCTACCGCTTCCCCCGCGTCATCAGGTCCGGCTTCCGCGGCGGCTTCCATCCTTTCGGCGGCACGACCTGCTGGCGGCTGGTCCCCAGCCCCATCGCGCCGGGCTGTTGCCGCGTCAGCCCATCCGCCGCCGCCGCTTCGTCCATCGAAGCACCGCCTTGCAACAGGCTGATCCGATCCCGCAACCGCCGCGCCTCCTCGAAGTCGAGCGCCACCGCAGCCGCCTCCATCCGCGCCCGCAACGCGGCGATCGCGCTCGCCTGTGCTTTGCCGTCATCCATGCCGAACCAACCGGTTGCCCCGCCCGGCGTTCCGGTCAGCCGATCAAACCGCGCAACACCGCCCGCAGCTTCGCGCCATAGCCATTTGCCTCATCGAAGAACGCGTCCCGCAGCCCCGCGGTCGCCGCGACCTTGCCCGCATAGAGCCCCTCGTCACTCGCCAGCGCGCGCAACGCCGCGGTATAGCCCGCGACATCGTCCGGCGCGACCTCGACCGCCGCCGCCGGCACCAGCTCGAGCGCCGGGCACACCCGCGACGTCACCACCGGGCGTCGCGCAATCACGCCCTCGGCGACGATCATCGCGAAGCCTTCCTCGAAATCGCTGCGCGTCGGCACCACCACCGCGTCGCTCTCCGACAAGCGCTGCGTCAACGCCGCGCGGTCGCAGAAGCCGTGGAGCTGGAACACGTCCTCCATCCCGCTGCGCACCACCTCATCGCGCAAGGCGGCGCTGGCGGTCCCTTCGCCGCAGATGTGGAAGACGATCCGCCGCCCGCCCTCGTCGCGCAGGCGCCGACACGCCTCCAGCATGTCGAACACCCCCTTGTTGCGCTCGACGCGCCCCGCGAACAGGACATGGAAATCGCCGTGCGACGATACCTCCGGCGCCGGAATCGACGCGAATTGCGCCGGCGCATAGGTCGGCAGGAACAGCGTCGCGTCGATCCGCCCGCCCGACAACGCCTTGACCTGCTCGACGATCAGCGGCGAGGCGGCGAGCGTCGGATCGGCGAAGCGGTAGTGGAACCATGCCAGCAACCGCGCCAGCACCCGCCGCGTCAGCGGCTCGCGCGCCGCCGGTCGCAAGATCGCGCAATGCAAGGCATTGACGAAGCGCACCCCTCGCCACCGCCATGGCAGCAGCGCCCACCAATGGAACATCGCATCGGTCAGCACGATGATCCGCGCGCCACCCGCTACCGTCTCGCGCACCCGCCCCCACAGCCACGCCACCTCATACAGATGGTAGCGCAGCCCGCCCGCCGCGCGCCGTGGCCGGTTCATGATGTGGACGCCGTCGCGCCGCGCGTCGTAACGCGGCTGCGCGGCGCTGGTGGTGACGATCAGGTCGAGCCCCATTTGGTCGGCGACGTCGAAGAATTGCAGCAGATAGCTGGTGCCGAAATAGTCGAGCGGCTCGCCGCTCCGCCAGCTATCGTGGACCACCCGTGCGTCGACGGGGCCGCTGATATAGCCGATCTTCGTCTCGCCGTCTCGCGACACCATCACCCCCCATGGCAAGGACGCCGACGCGCCGCCACCGCCATCGTCGCTCCGCGTGCGCGCGTCAAATCGCGCCATCGCTGCGCAGCCGATAGCCGACCCCCAGCTCGTTCGCGATCACGCTGCCGACCGGCGCAGGCGCCTCCAATTTCTGGCGCAGGTTGCGGATCACGATGCGCAGATATTCGATCCGCGGATCCTCGTCGCCGCCCCAGCAGGCGTCGAGCAGCTTGTCGTGGGTGACGATCCGCCCGATGTGCCGGACCAGCATCGCCAGCACGTCATGCTCCTTGCGGGTCAGGTGCACCTCCGCGCCGGCGCGCCGCACGATCCGGCGATCGAGATCGATGTCGAGGTCGCCGCGCGTCACCATCTTTTGTGCCTCGACGGGCGGCCCGCGATGCCGCAGCGCCACGCGCAGCCGCGCCAGCAATTCCTCGGTATCGAACGGCTTGCCGACGAAATCGTCCGCGCCGAGATCGAGCGCCGCGACCTTCTCGTCGACCGCATCGCGCGCCGAGACGACCAGGATCACCACCTCGCCCCCCGTATGGAGCAGCGGGATCAGGCTCAACCCGTCGCGGTCGGGCAATCCGAGGTCGAGCAGGATCGCCGCCGGATGCTCCACCGCCGCCTGCTGCAACGCATCGCGCGCGTTCCCCGCCTCGACCACCTCATAGCCGGCGCGCGTCAGCGTGTTGCGCAGCAGCCGCCGGATCGCGGGTTCGTCATCGACGACAAGGACCTTGGCGGGCATCAGGATCGCCCCTCGACCTCGGCATCGCGCACGATCGACCCCGCCGGAAACACCAGAGCGAATGACGCGCCGCCCCCGTCGCTCCGGTTGCTCGCCTCGACCATCATCCCCATCGCCTCCGCAAATGCCTTGACGATCGCCAGCCCCAATCCGGTGCCGCCGATCGCGCGGTCCGACCCTTCCAGCCGCGTAAAGGTCTCGAACACCTTCGCCTCTCGTCCCGGCGGCAGCCCCGGGCCGTGGTCGAGCACCGCAAGCCGCAACTCGCCGAACCGGTGCCGCCCCTCGATCACCACCTCGCTGCCCGGATCGCCGTAGCGCCCGGCATTGTCGAGCAGGTTGAGAAGGCAATGGTGCAGCAATTGCGGGTCGGCGCGCACCAGCGGCAAGTCGGGCGGCACGTCGAGCCGCACGCCATGTCCCTCCAGCGCCCGGCGCGCGTCATGCGCCGCGCCGGTCACCGCATCGCTCAGGTCGATCGCCTCGACGTTCAGCCGGATCGCCCCCGCCTCGACCCGCGCCATATCGAGCAGATTGGCGACGAAGCGGTTGAGCCGCGCCGATTCGCCCTTGATCGTCCCGATCAGTTCCGGCGTCGCGCCGTGATCGAGCTGGTCGGCGGCGGCGATCACCGCGGTCAGCGGCGTGCGCAGGTCGTGGCTGACCGACGACAGCAGCGCCGCGCGCAGCCGGTCGCGCGTTCGCACCACATCGAGATCGCGCATCTCCGCCTGCAACCGCAGCCGCTCCAGCACCAGCGCCGACTGGTCGAGCAGGCTGCTGAGCAGCGGCAATTGATCGGCGCGCACCGGATTGGTGCCGCCGTCGTTCGCCACCCCCAACACCCCCAATGTTCGCGCACCCGCCTTCAACGGCTGGAACAGCCATTCGGACGCGGTGAGCGTCCCCGATCCCTTGCCCGCCGCGCTGCCGGTGTCGAACGCCCAATTGGCCGCGGCATTGTCCATCGCGTCCAACTGATAGCCCGGATCGCTCGCCGCCAGCACCTCCAGCGCGCCGCCCGCCGCCGCACCGAGCAGCACGACATGCACGTCGAGCAAGCGCCGCACGTCGTCGCAGATCATCCGCGCCGCCTGATCGGCATCGTTGACCCCCGCGATCTGCCGCAGGAACCCCGCCAGCGTCGCATTGGTCCGCGCGCTGGCGGCGGCGAGATCGGCCTGCGCGCGCACCCGCGCGGTCAGCTGGCTGGTCGCGAACGCTATCCCGAGCAACACCACCACCGAGATGACGTTCTCGGGATTGTTGATGCTCAGCGTCCCGACCGGTGGCAGGAAGAAGAAATTGTACGCCAGCGTCGAGGCGAGCCCCGCGAACAGCCCGGTGCGCAGTCCATAAAGGCTCGCCGCCGCCATCACCGGCAGCAGATACAGCAAGGCGACGTTGCCGAGGTCGATGACATGGACCAGCGCGGCCCCCGCCGCCGTCACCCCCGCCACCATCGTGCTCGTCACCGCATACCCCGACGGCGCCCCCCACCGCGCCGGCCGCCGCGGGCCGCGCTCGCTCCGCCCCGCGCCCGCCGCCACCGGCAGCACGTGCACCGTCACGTCGGGCGTGTCGCGCACCAGCCGGTCGACCACCGACCCGTGCCGCAGCTCGAACCAGCGCGAGCGCGGCGACTTGCCGAGCACCAATTGCGTCGCGCGCGCGTCCGCAAGGAACCCCTGGATCCCCTCTACCACATTGGTCGCGGGGACGGTCGCGACCGCCGCGCCCAGCTGCGTCGCCAGCGTCATCGCCGCCGCGACGCGCGCGTGCTGCGCATCGCTGAAGTGCGCGGCGCGCGGCGTCTCGACGAACAGCGCGGTCCACGGCCCCCGCAGGCCGTCGGCGATCCGCTTGGCGGCGCGCACCAGCACGTCGCTGCCCGGCAGCTCGCTGATCGCGACCACGATCCGCTCGCTCCCCGCCCACGTCCCGCCGAGCCCGAGCGCGCGCACGTCGTCGAGCATCCGCGCATCGACCGCCTGCGCCGCGCGGCGCAGCGCCAGCTCGCGCAGCGCCGACAGGTTCGAACGCGAGAAGAAATGCCCCAGCGCGCGCGTCGCCTCCGCCGGCAGATAGACCTTGCCCGCCTTCAGCCGCTCGATCAGCTCGTCGGGCGGAATGTCGACGACCTCGATCTCGGCCGCCTCCAGGATGCTGTCGGGCACCGTCTCGCGCACCCGCACCCGCGTGAAGCTGGCGACGACGTCGTTGAGGCTCTCGACGTGCTGGATATTGATCGTCGAATAGACGTCGATTCCGGCGGCGAGCAGTTCCTCGACATCCTGATAGCGTTTCGGATGCCGGCTGCCCGGCGCATTGGTGTGCGCCAGCTCGTCGACCAGCACCAGCCGTGGCGCGCGCGCCAGCACCGCGTCGAGGTCCATCTCGTGCAGCACATGCCCATCGTGGTTGACCTCGCGCCGCGAAACGATCTCCTGCCCGCGCGTCAGCGCCTCGGTCTCGGCGCGGCCGTGCGTCTCTACGACGCCGACGACCACGTCGACCCCGTCGCGCCGCCGCGCCTTGCCCCCGGACAGCATCTCATAGGTCTTGCCGACGCCCGGCGCCGCGCCGAGGAAGATCTTCAGCCGCCCGCGCCCTTCCTGCGCGGCGGCGCGCAGCAGGGCGTCGGGGTCGGGCCGGGCGTCGCCGTTCGGCGGCATCAGCGCGCGGCGGCGTCCAGCGCGCGGTTGAGCGCCAGCACGTTGACATGCGCATCGCCGAGCAGCGAGGTCTCGGTCTGCGCCGCGACCAGCGCACGCACCCGCGCGACCGGCAATCCGCGCACCCGCGCGACGCGCGGTGCCTGCGCCAAAGCGGCGGCGGACGACAGATCGGGATCGAGCCCCGATCCGCTGGCGGTGACGAGATCGGCGGGCACGTCGCCCGTCACCCCTTCGCCGCGCCGCATCGCGACGTCCTGCGCCACGCGCTCGGCCAGCGCCTTGCTGGTCGGCCCGAGGTTCGACCCCGACGAGGCCAGCCCGTCATAGCCCTTGCCCGCCGCCGACGGCCGGGTCTGGAAATAGCGCGCGGCGACGAACGCCTGTCCGACGACGGTCGAGCCGATCACGCGCCCCGACGCATCGCGCACGAGGCTGCCGTTCGCCTGCGCGGGGAAAATCACCTGACCAATACCCGTCATCGCAACAGGATAGACCAGACCGAGCAGGATCGCGAACAGGATCGTCATGACGATCGCCGGACGCACGGCGGATTTGATATCGGTGTTCATCTCTGTCTCCTTCCTCTCCCCTCCCCCTCGGGGGAGGGGTCGGGGGTGGGGCATGTCTCACCGAGACCAGCGCCCGCGACTCCCCCACCCCAACCCCTCCCCCGAGGGGGAGGGGCTTAAATCGTCACGCCAGCCCCAAGCCGCCGACGACCACATCGATAATCTTGATCCCCACGAACGGCGCGAGCAGCCCGCCCAGACCATAGACCGCCAGGTTGCGCGCCAGCAGCGGCCCCGCCGCCATCGGCCGGTACGCCACCCCCTTCAGCGCCAGCGGCACCAGCAACGGGATGATGATCGCGTTGAAGATGATCGCGCTCAGGATCGCCGACTGCGGCGACGCCAGCCCCATCACGTTCAGCACCCCCAGCCGCGGATAGAGCGCGACGAACATCGCCGGGATGATCGCAAAATATTTCGCGACATCATTGGCGACCGAAAAGGTCGTCAGCGCCCCGCGCGTCATCAGCAATTGCTTGCCGAGCCCGACCACCTCGATCAGCTTCGTCGGATCGCTGTCGAGGTCGACCATGTTGCCCGCCTCGCGTGCCGCCTGCGTGCCGGTGTTCATCGCCACGCCGACATCGGCCTGCGCCAGCGCCGGTGCGTCGTTGGTGCCGTCGCCGCACATCGCGACCAGCTTGCCGCCCTGTTGCTCCTTGCGGATCAGCGCCAGTTTGTCCTCGGGCGTCGCCTGCGCGAGGAAGTCGTCGACCCCGGCTTCGGCCGCGATCGCCGCGGCGGTCAGCGGATTGTCGCCGGTAATCATCACCGTGCGGATCCCCATCGTGCGCAGCTCACCGAAGCGCTCGCGGATACCGGCCTTGACCACGTCCTTCAGGAAGATCGCGCCCAGCAACCGCCCGTCGCGCGCCACCGCCAGCGGCGTACCGCCCGCGCGCGCGATCTCGTCGGTGATCCGCCGCAGCTCGGTCGCCGCCGCGGTCGCGCCGCTGCCGTCATTAGCGCGCAGGATCGAATCCACCGCGCCCTTCTGGATCAGCGCCCCGCCGGTTTTGACGCCCGAAATGCGCGTCTGTGCGGTGAACGGAATCACCTCGGCATCCTCGGGCAGCCGCGCGGTCGTGACGTGGAACGCCTCGCGCGCCAGCACCACGATCGAGCGCCCCTCGGGTGTCTCGTCGGCAAGGCTGGCGAGCAACGCCGCCTCCGCCAGCTCGACCGTGCTCGCGCCGCCGACCGCGCGGAACTCCGACGCCTGCCGGTCGCCGATCGTGATCGTGCCGGTCTTGTCGAGCAGCAGCACGTCGATGTCGCCCGCCGCCTCGACCGCGCGTCCGGACTTCGCGAGCACGTTGAACCGCACCAGCCGGTCCATCCCCGCGATCCCGATCGCCGACAAAAGCGCCGCGATCGTCGTCGGGATCAGCGTGATGAGCAGCGCGGCGAGGATCGCCACCGGGATGCTGCCCCCGGCATAGGTCGCAAAGCCGGGGATCGTCGCGACCGCGATCAGGAAGATGATCGTCAGCCCGACCAGCAACAAGGTCAGCGCGATCTCGTTCGGCGTCTTCTGCCGCTCGGCGCCTTCGACCAGCGCGATCATGCGATCGAGGAAGCCCTTGCCCGGCTCCACCGTCACCTTGACGCGGATCTCGTCGGAGATGACGCGCGTCCCCGCGGTCACCGCCGACCGATCGCCACCCGCCTCGCGGATCACTGGTGCGCTCTCGCCGGTGATCGCGGCCTCGTTGACCGAGGCGACCCCCGCGATCACCTCGCCGTCGGACGGGATCAGGTCGTTCGTCTCGACCAGCACCACGTCGCCGATCTTCAGCTGACTGGCGGGCAATTCGTCATAGTCGCGCCCGTCGCGCTTCAGCCGCTTGGCGGTCAGCTCGGCCTTGGCAGCGCGCAACGACGCCGCCTGCGCCTTGCCGCGCCCTTCGGCCAGGGCTTCGGCGAAGGTGCCGAACAGCACCGTCAGCCACAGCCAGATGACGAGCTGCACCTTGAACCCGGTGCCGAGCCCGTCATGCCCGATCACGAGCAACACGGTCATTAGCGCGGCGACCGCGGCGGTGACGAACATCACCGGATTGCGCACCAGCTGCGCAGGATTGAGCTTGAGGAACGAGGCCGAAATCGCCGGCAGGACGAGGTCGGCGGTGAAAAGGCTTTTGGTCTGCTTGGCCATGATGCGCCCGATCAGAAGAGCTGGCCGCGGATCATCGCGAGATGATCGGCGATGGGACCGAGCGCGAGGCTCGGCAGGAAGGTGAGACCGCCGAGGATCAGGATGATGCCGACCAGCAGCCCCACCCACAGCCCGCCGGTGGTCGGGAACGACCCCGCGCTTTCCGGCGTGTATTTCTTGGCGGCAAGGCTGCCTGCGATCGCCAGCATCGGCACGATGATGAAGAACCGCCCGACCCACATCGCGACACCCAGCAGCCCGTTGTAATAGGGCGTGTTGGCGGTCAGCCCGGCGAAGGCGGACCCGTTGTTCGCCACCGCGCTGGTAAAGGCGTACAGGATCTCGCTGAACCCGTGTGGCCCCTTGTTGAGCGGCCCGGCCAGCCCTTGTTCCAGCACCGACGACAAAGCGGTCAGCCCGAGGATCATCAGCGGCAGCACCGCGATCGCCAGCACCGCCAGCTTCACCTCGCGCGCCTCGATCTTCTTGCCGACATATTCGGGTGTCCGCCCGACCATCAGCCCGGAGACGAACACCGCAAGGATCGCGAACAGCAGAAAGCCGTAGATCCCCGCACCGACACCGCCGATCACGACTTCGCCCAATTGCATGTTGAACAGTGGGACCAGCCCGCCCAGCGCGGTGAAGCTGTCGTGCATCGCATTGACCGCCCCGCACGAGGCGGCGGTGGTGACGACCGAGAACAGCGCGGACGCGGCGATGCCGAACCGCACCTCCTTGCCCTCCATATTGCCGCCGGCGACCCCCAGCTGGTGCAGGACAGGATTGCCCGCCGCTTCCGCCCAATAGGTGACCGTGGTGCCGGCGAGAAACAGGATCATCATCGCCGCGAGGATTGCCCAGCCCTGGCGCGTGTTGCCGACCGCCTTGCCGAACGTCCACGTCAGCCCGACGCCGATCACGAAGATCGACAGCATCTGGACGAAGTTGGTCAGCGCGGTCGGGTTTTCGAACGGGTGCGCCGAATTGGCGTTGAAGAACCCGCCGCCGTTGGTGCCAAGCATCTTGATCGCTTCCTGGCTGGCGACCGGGCCCAGCAGGATCGACTGGCGCGCGCCCTCCAGCGTCTGCACGTCGACGACCCCGGCCAGCGTCTGCGGGACGCCGCTCGCGATATAGAAGAGCGTCAGCGCGACGCAGAGCGGCAGCAGCAGGTAGAGCGTGATCCGCGTCACGTCGGCCCAGAAATTGCCGACCGATTTGGCCTCGCGGCGCGCGAACCCGCGGAACAGCGCGAATGCCAGCGCGATCCCGGTCGCGGCCGACAGGAAATTGTGGATCGTCAGCCCCAGCATCTGGCTGAGGTTCGACATCGTGCTCTCGCCGCCATAGCTCTGCCAGTTGGTGTTGGCGGTGAAGCTGATCGCGGTGTTGAACGATAGATGCTCGCTCGGTGCGGCCAATCCTTGCGGATTGCCCGGCAGCACCGCCTGCAACCGCAGCACCGCATAGGTGAACAGCATCAGCGCCGCGTTGAACAGCAGCATGTGCACCGCGTAGCGCCGCCAGCCCTGCTCTTCGGCGGGATCGATACCCGACAATCTGTAGAAGCCGCGCTCGACCGGGCCAAGGATCGCGTGGAACGGCGTGCGCCGCCCTTCGTACAGCGCGAACAGCCACAGCCCGACCGGCTTGGCCAGCGCCAGCAGGATGCCGGTGAAGGCGAGGATCAGGAACCAGCCCTGAACAGTCATGGGATCGCCTCCTTCTAGAAGCGTTCGGGGCGGATCAGCACCGCCACCAGATAGATGAGCAGCCCGGCCGCGGTCAGCGCGGCGAGCCAGAGATCGAGGGTCATCGCGTCGCTCCTCAGGCGTTGTCGCACAGCCGGACGAAGGCGAGCGTCGCCGCTACCAGCCCGATCATGATCGCGATCCACAGCAGGTCCTGCATGGCTTCGGCTCCCAATTCAGAAGGCGGCGGTCAGCGAGGCGACGATGGTGCCGCCCGCGATCGACCCGGTCCCGTCCTGCCCCTCGCTGAAGCTGGGCAGGAGGTAGCGCGACCGGCGCGCGGTGATGTCGGTGTCGACATAGCTGACGTTCAGCGTCAGCTTGTCGAACGTGAAGTCCGCGCCCAGCGACCAGTCCCAATAGGCGCCCGTCGGCGCGACCGCGGTGGCGTTCGGCCCCAGCCCGTCCTGTCCCCAGCTATGCCCGACATGCGCCTTGGCGGTAACCGGCGTCCCCGCGATCGCGACCGCGCCGTCGCCCCATAGATAGAGGTTGTCGTCCTTCGCGCCGGGGCTCGTGTAGGTTGCCGCCGCGGCGTCCGCGCCGGTCGCATACCATTTGCCGATCGCCTGCTGCTTGGGCGCATAGGCCGCGCCGGCGGTCAGCGTCGCCGGCCCGGTCGTGCCGCTCAGCTTGACGTAGGGCTCGGCGAAGTCGGTCCTCGCCGCACCGCCCGGATACATGTACCAGGTGAGACCGACATCCAGCGTTCCGGTGTCGTTGAGCTTCGTCTTGTACCCCGCGATGAGATCGAGCTCCATATTTCCGCCGCCGAACGTGCCCCATCCCGCCAGGTTCGACGCCCAGGTGCCCACGTAGATGCCGTTTTCGTGCGCGATCGTGATCCCGCCCTGCACCGCCATGTTCCGATCGGACTGCGAAACGCCCCGGAAGCGATAGTCCGAGGCGACTGTCGCCGCCCCGCTCACCACCACCTCCGGCGATTCGTCCTGCGCTTCCGCAGCGGCCGGCACCATCACCAACGCCGCGACGATTATTCGACGATACAGATACATACGCGCCCCCAAGGCGTGGCAGCCGCTTCATGGCGGCGCCTTCAGGGAAGCGCGATTAGGCGTGGGGCGCGTAGCAATTCGAGATCGATTTCCGGCAATCGCGTATAGCGCGCATATAGAACACCGGATTACAGCAACTTAGCGCCGCATCGTCCTCGCAGCCCGACCGTGTCCGGCTCGTCCGTGCGGGTAGCGTCCGCTGCGCTGGACACGCCTGCGCTCCCGCGCGTCCGCCGTTGGAAAACGGTCCTCGCGCGAGCAAGCGATTGTCTGAACAAAAGATTTGCCATCTTCGCCAAAATGGGCCAAATTGGGACGAAACGGGCAACTCGCTTGGAAATTGGAATTAATTCCAGGTGAACAGCATTGCCGTTGTGGTTACGCACAATGGCCAATGATTAGGGGAAATGAGATGCGCGTACTCTACACTGCCGTTGCAGTTCTCGCTGCGGTTGCCGCCGTTCCTGCGGTTGCTGCCCCGACGATCGGCAACACCGGCATCGACACGAACTGGAAGGTCGCGTTCCTGGGCGACACCGCGACGGCGCCGACCAATGCACAGGCAAGTGCTACGGGCGCTCTGACCACTGCGACCGTCGTCACCGCGATGGTCAACAACTGGATCGCCAGCGATTCGGTGTCGAAGTGGGTGTCGACCTCGGCCAACGCGGCAAGCCAGCCGGGCTATTATGTTTACAGCAACAGCTTCACCGCCAGCGCTGCCGACGTGCTGAGCTTCAACTTCGCGGTTGACGACAAGGTCACGCGCGTTCTGCTCAACGGCAACACTGTCAACGGCGTGTCGGGCGGCGGTTATCAGTCGTTCACCAGCGGCAGCGTCAGCGGCCTCAGCAACGGCGTGAACACCCTGACCTTCCTGATTTCGAACAACATCCCGGGTCAGAACGCAAACATCAATCCGTCGGGCTTCCGCTTCCAGACGACCGCCGCGGTTCCCGAGCCGGGCACCTGGATGATGATGCTCGGTGGCTTCGGCGTGATCGGCCTGACGATGCGCTCGCGCCGCACGGCGTCGAAGAAGGCGGTAGCATAATCATTCGGGCGTCACGCCCGAATGGATGACTGCCCTTCGTGCAAGTTACGAAACGTTCGCTTCAGTTTTCGACTATCGGTTTTCCGATATCGAAGATTGGGGCGAACTTTCGTGACTAGCTGAGAAGAAAACAAGATCGGCGTAAGCCGACCTGAAGCGAAATTGTTGTGGCGCCATGGCTTGCACAATTGTACAAGCCCGCCAACGCTGAGCCCGAACACCTCGAATATTGCACCGGTGCGATTATCGCCGTGTCAGCTCACCCACGCGCTTTGATAGCGTGACATCGAACCTCCGGAAGAGTTCAAGAATGAACCGTCCGGCTGCACAGCGGCATTATCCGCGTCGGCTCGATCGATGCCTCCACTATAGCAAGCCACAGGGGACCTTAATGTCAGATCTCGAACAACGTCCCGCGGGCAAGTCCTTGGTCATCGTGCACGTGCAGACGCGGATGCTGACCGGCGGAGCGGAGGAGAATACCTGGGGCTCGTGCCTGCATCAGGTGAAGTCCGGCCACGTCGTGCATCTCATCTGCGGCCGCGATTCGGACGTCGACTTCTACCGCGCGAAAGGCACCGCCGTTCAGGTTCATCTGCTGCCCGAGCTCGTTCGCCACGTGTCGATCAAGGACGACATCGCGGCCTACAAGAAGCTCGCGAAGATGTTCGTGGAGCTGGGCGCGGACATTGTTCACACCCATACCAGCAAGGCGGGTATTCTTGGTCGCCTCGCCGCGCGTCGCGCCGGGGTGCCGGCGATCGTGCACGGCGTCCACATTCTCCCGTTCAGCAATGTCGGCATCGGCGAGAAGGTCACCTATTTGCTGGCGGAACATGCGGTTGCGCCGCTGACCGACCATTTCATCCACGTCAGCCATGGGACGCATCAGGCCTATCGTGACGCGCGCGTCGGGATGCGTCGCCCGCACTCGATCGTGCGCTCGGGCATGGAAGTCGATCGCTTTCCCGGTGCAAGCTGGCCCGACGACTGGCGCGAGATCGTCGGCGTGGACGAGGGTAGCGAGAAGCCGAAGGTCATCCTGATGCTCGCGGCGCTGGAGGCGCGCAAGCGGCACGACGAGTTCATCCGCGCCTTCGTGTCACTGACGAAGCCGGGCGAAAACATCCGCTTGCTGCTCGCCGGTAACGGTCCTGAGGCGGAAAACGTCGCCGCTCTGGTGGAGAGTCTGAACGTCGCGGATCGCGTGCGACTGCTCGGCCATCGCAGCGATCCGGAGAAGCTGATCGCGCTTGCCGACGTCTGCACGCTCGCGTCGCTGCGCGAGGGGCTGCCGCGCGTGATCGTGCAGAGCATGGGCGGAGGCCGCCCCGCGGTCGTCAGCTACGTACCCGGCATCGACGAGATCGTGACGGATCAGGTCACCGGCGTCATCGTCCGCGACCCGAGTGCCTCCGCCGTCGCCAAGGAATGCGTCGCGCTGGTCCGCGACGAGCAACGGCTGGCCGATTTTACCGCGGCGGCCGGCGAGATGTCGGTCAGTGAATGGTCGTTCAAGTCGATGTTCGAGCAACTCGACACCGCCTATGCCGAAACCTTCGCACGTCCCGAAGTACGCGCGCGGATGCGCGGGAAGGATGGCGCGTCGAACGCCGGCCAGACCTCGATCGCAGCCTAGACCGGTCCCGGATCGGACGGGGCCGCAGCCTAGATTTTGGCCGGGGTCGGGAGTAGGTGCATGAAACCGTGGGCGTAATGAGCGGAGACGACGTGGCTGGAAGCGCATTGCGAGGCGTGACGCGGGCGCTGGCCGTCGTGTGTCTGCTCGGCACCGCGGGCGGCGTGGTCGCGCAAACCCCGCCCCCCGCTGACGCGCAAGCCCGCGACCATATGCCGCCCCCCCCGTCGCCGCCGGGCAAACCGCAGCGCTGGAGCGAGAGCGACCGCGGTACCCCGCTCGACCTCGGACGCAGCCGGCTCGTCTTTGCGGAGGAATTCAATCGCCCGCTCAGCCTCGATGGTCCGACGCTATGGGCCAAGCAACACGCCAATTACGGCCGTGCCAAGTTCGATCCCGCCGGTGGGCAGTCGTACGAGTTCCGCGACGGCTATCTCGCGCTGACCGCCTATCAATCCGGCGACGAGATCCGCGGCGGCAACGTTCAGTCGGTCAGCATCGATCAGGCGGCGCACGGTGCGCCGGTCGATCCGGGCCGCAACGGCTTCACCTGCGCCGGTTGTTATTGGGAAGCGCGCCTGCGCTTGCCGGTCGACGAGGGCACATGGGCGGCATTCTGGCTGCTGACGCGGGACGATCCTCTCAGCCGCGGACACAGCGAATTGGATGTCCTCGAATATTACGGCATCCGGGACAAGAACGGCCACCACCACGCAACCCACCTCTGGCCGCGACGGCCCGATCAACGCGGCGTCGGTGGCTACAGCAAGGTGCCTGCGCTTTCCGACGGGCAGTGGCATGATTACGGCGTCGATCTCCGGCGTCGCGGCCCGCCGGGCCAGCCACAGGTGGCGGTGATCTACGTCGACCGACAGGAAGTGGCGCGCGCCACTTTGCCCGCCAACTTCTTCGACCAGCCCTTTTACTATCTGGTCAGCCTTACCATCAACGGCAAGGAAAAGGCCGTGACGCTCCCGCAGACGCTGCTCGCCGATTATGTTCGTGTCTGGCGATAGGTGGCGATCGTGCGCGCCGGCCTCGATCTCGCCTCCCTTGACCCCGTGGAACGACTGATATGACGGCGAGCAACGAACCCGCGCCGCGCGTGGCGGTCATCATGACCTGCTATAACGAAGGGCCGTATATCGGCGACGCCGTGCGCAGTGTCCTCGATCAATCGCGCGCCGATTTGATCGACAGGATCGTCATCGCCGACGACGGCTCGGCGCCGGAAACGGTCGCGGTGTTGCGCGAGATCGAGACGTGGGACGATCGTATCGCGATCATCTACGGCCCCGGCGGCGTCGGCCTGCCGGGCCAGCGCCGGCTGGCGATCGACCGCACCGACGCGCCGTTCCTCGCCATCCTCGACGGCGACGATCTGTGGAGCGCGGACAAGCTGGAGCGCGAGATGCCCCTCTTCGCCGATCCGGCGATCGGGATGGTCTATTCGGACTATTTCACGTTCGCCGACGGCGCGATCGACAGCGCACGCCGTGCGGGCGTCATCGACATCACCGCCGCCCCGGACCTGATCCGGCAATATTTCCTCAACGACCCGCCGATCATCCCGTCGACGACGGTGATCCGCCGCACCGCTTATGATGCGTGCGGTGGTTTCGATGCCGCGGTGCGGATCTTCGAGGATACCGACTTCTACCTGCGGATCGCGCGGGTTACCCGCTTCGCGCTGGTCGACGCGCCGCTGCTGTACAAGCGCAACCGCAACACCAGCATCACGGGCGGCCGAAAGGACCTGATGGCGCATCACGCCTTCGTCGCGCTCAAGGCGGCGGCGGAAACGCCCGCCCTGCTCACCCTCGTTCCGCAACGGCTGAGCGAGCGCGCGCGCAAGCTCGGCAACCATCGTTTCCTGATGAACGACATCGACGGTGCGCTGGGGCTGCTGTCGTTCGCGGTGCGCACGCATCCGCTCAACCGCCGCGCATGGACATCGTTGATCGCGGTACGGTTCTTTCCCCGGCTTGCCTTGAAGATGCTGGGATCGCGGGGACGGGAACGCCAGATGGCCATGGGAGTCGCAAGTTGACGCGTAACGGTGCCGCTTCGCGGCCGGTCATGATCGTGACCTGCGAATATCCGCCGTTCCCGGGCGGCATCGGCACCTATGCGGGCGAGATGGCACGCGCCGGGGTCGAGGCCGGCGCAGCGGTCAGCGTCATCGCGCCGCGTTACGAGGGCATTCCCGGTGACGTGCCGGCCGGCGTCCGGCATCACCTCGTCCTGCGCCACCACAAGATTCCGCCGCGCGCGATCCTGCAGGTGCTGCGGCTGGTGCGTGGCGCCCCGGCCGACACGCTGCTGCTGGCGGCGGACGTGCGCACCGTCCTGCTGCTCAAGCTGCTCCAGCCGCTGCATCGCCGCGCGTACCGCGTGATGGTACACGGCAGCGAGGCGGCAAAGTTCAAGCCGGGGTCGATCCTCTTCAAGCTGATCCGACAGGCCTATCTCGGTGCCGATCTCGTCGCGTACAACTCGCGTGCGACCGGCGACATCTTCCGCTCCCAACTCGGCGCGCCGAAGCACGAGGCGATCACCTATCTCGGCGTCGACCGCCAATGGTTCGATCCCGCGGACAGCGAAACGTTCGAACATCCCGAGCTTGCCGCGCTGCCCGCCGATGCCCCGGTGTTCTGCAGCGTCGGCCGGCTCGAAGCGCGCAAGGGGCAGGTCGAGACGATCCGCGCACTCGCACGCGCGCGCGACCGATATGGCCTCGCCGATCCCGTCTATGTCGTCGTCGGTCGCACCGAGGACGAAAGCTACGAGCGTGCGATCGTCGCTGAAGCCGCGCAGCATCGCGTGCGAACGCTGCTGCCCGGGCGTCTGTCGATCTCCGATATCAAATTGCTCTACCGGCGCGCCGCCGCGCATCTGCTGTTCGCGCGCGAATTGCCCGGCAAGATCGAGGGCTTCGGGCTCGTGCTGATCGAGGCGGGAGCGCAGGGGTGCCCGTCGATCACCACGGCAGTCGGCGGCATCCCGGAGGTGCTGGGCGACACCGGCGCGGTCGTGCCCGCCGACGACATCGACCGTTTCGCCGCGCAGGTCGCGTCCTATGGATCGGACGCCGCGCTGGGCGCGCGGCAGGGTGCGCTGGTGCGCGAGCGCGCGTCGACGTTCACCTGGAAGCGCTGCTTCGCCGAAACCTTTCCCGAGGTCGCCCATGCCGAATGATGCCGCAGCACCAGCACGTCGCGCCCCGCTGGCGATCGGCGCGACGGTTGCGGTCCTGTCGCTGCTGCTGCTGCCCGGCATCGCGTGCGCGCAGCAATATGAGGTGACGATCGACGCCTCCAGCCGTGCCGACACGAACATCTTCCGTGTGCCGGATTCGGTCGCGAAGACCTATTCGCACGACGGTGCGGACTTGCTCAACTTCATCAGTGTCGAAGGACGTGGCAGCGATCAACGGGGCGACCTGTCGGCCGAATTGACGGGCAGCCTCGGCCAGTCGCTCTATGCCTACAACACGTCGCTGAACCGCTTCCAGTATTCGGCATCGTCACAGGTCGATTATGCCGCACCACGGACCGGCGTGACGTTGTATGCGGAACATCGTCTTCGTCCGGTCGCGTTCGAGGACAGCCGCTCGGTGCGCAACGTCCTGCAATCCTTCACGCGCCTGAGCACCGATGCGTCGCGAAACGTCCTCGGCGACATTCGCGCGGTCGGGCGCGTGAATTACACCCGCAGCCGCGCCGCAGACGACACGCTGCAACGGAACGACAGCGCCCGCCTCGGCTACGGCGGCGGGCTCGGCTATTTCTCGCCGACCGGCAACAGCATCACGCTGGAGGTCGCGCGCCTTCAGACGACGACCTTCATCGACAGCCAGGTTCGGGTCGGCGATGGCTTCTTGCGCTACAGACCCGAGTTCGTGGAGAATTCGATCGTCTCGCGGCTGCTCTACGCGCCGACCGCGCTGACGAAGATCACGAGCAGCGTCGGCTATACATGGCACAACGATCGCTCGGCGCTCAACGCGGACTTCAAGGGCGTCACGGCCGATGCGGCGATCGAATGGTCACCGTTGCCGACTGTCTTCGTCACGCCCGCCTTCCGCCGGGCGTTTTCGACCGAAAACGGGCTCTTCTCCAACGGTGTGGAAGTCACGAGCTATGGCGTGTCGGCGACCGCGGTCGTGCTGGGCCGGCTGAACGTCGGCAGCCGCCTCAACCACGTGCGCCGCAACTTCCGCTACGATCTGCAGGCGAACGACCCGCTCAATCTCGCTCGTGTGGAAAATACGACCCGATTCAACGCGAACGTCTCGCTGGTCACCGGCTCGCGGTTCATCGTCCAGGTCGCCTACGATCACATTGGCCGCTCGGCGACGCTCGGCCAATACAGCTTCGGCTCGGACGCGGTGACGCTGTCGCTCTCGCGGAAGCTGAGTTATTGAACGGGCGTTGATCGACGGCGTTCCTACGGCTGTCGATCGCCTTCGCTCGCGATCATCCCGCCCGCCGGGCGCCGGCCGGTGAACGTCCGCCGACGCGCCTGATGATCCACGATCACCAAGGCGCGCGTGCTGCCCGGTCGCGGTACAAGCTGCCATTCATACCACATCGACACCTCCGCCACCGCGATTACCGCCCGCGTCGTGAAGATCCCGTTATCTACCCCGCACCGCCCGGTTGACGGATACAGGGTAGGTGCGCAATCGCCCGCAGGTCAGCCGTGCGTCAGCCGCCGCGCCAGATCGGATGCGCGGCGCAGCGCGTCCTTGAGGCCGGCGACAGCACGGTCGAGGTCCTTGTCCTCGCTCAGATAGCGCGGCCGATTCGTCAGCGCCTTGAGCGCCTTGGCCGCGCGTGCGACCATGATCGCGTCGATCGGGCTCCACAGCAATTCGAGCCGCGACTTGCGCAGGAACTTGATGACGTTCATCGCGCGCTTGTACTGGCGCTTCTGTCGCTCGGTCTGGCGATGTTCGGGCGAGAAGCGCTGCGTGAAGCTGTCGAGCAGGACCTGCTGCAACCGCGCGCGATCGTCACCGATCTCGGCCAGCACTTGCTCTTCGACGCAATGCGGCTTGCCGAAGCGACGGACGATCCGGTCGCGCAGATACTCCAGCACGCTGCTGAACGGCAGGAAATTGGGTCGGTATGGCAGCCCGACGCTGGAGCTCCAGTCGGTCCACTTGAAGGTGCTGATCTCGGCGGAGGTCACGCACGGCACCCACGGCACGCGCAATGCGTCGGCGCAGATTGCCGCGTGCATCGCGTCGGCCAGCACCAGGTCGGCCTGCTCGATACGGCTGAGCAACAGGTGGCTATCCCATTGCGGATTCAGGAACTCGATCCCTGCACGCTTGCACGCCGCTTCCCACTTGCCCAGCCGCGCAGAGAGATGCGGCATGAACACGATCCCGCCGGTGCGCTCCCCGGCCGGCTTGCCGAACTGCGGCAACGCGCGCAGCAGGGCCGCCCCGTCCGTCTGCGCCAGCGCAGGGTCGATGCCCAGCGCCCGTGCGCTGAGCGGGCCGCGTACCGCGAGGATATGCCACTTGTCGTCGAGCGGCGGGATCGGATCATAGCCGACGCCGGTGCCGATCACGATCTTCTCGGCGTGGGCGGGCGGCGGATGAAGGCCGAAGATCGTCCCGATGCCGACGAGCACCAGATTGTCGTCGGACTCCTCGCGCGGCTTCTCGGGCCATGCGGTTTCCCACAGCCACTCGTTAAGATCGTCACCGAAGTTTCCGGTGCTGTCGCGATAATAGAGGGTACGCATGTCCGGCCCTTAATAAGCAAGAAGCGCCCGCGCGCGTCGTCGCGCCGGATCGATCTTCGGAAGAGGTGTTTGTCGCAGAACCACTATGCGGCCGATCGTGGCCGAAGCCGCTTGGTCAGCGCGCCCGCCGCCCGCGCCAGCCCGAACACACGCGCCAGGTCGAGCAGCGACTGGCGCGAGCCTGCGAAGCAGCAACCGACCGCCACGGTGCCCGCACTGCCAGCCGCGATATAGATGAGCGACAGGATCGTGGCGGAAAGTGACCTGTCACGTGTGAGCAGCATGACGGCGACGCAGCCGAGCAACGCGCCCAGGAACAGCGGTATGCTGGGGATCACCGCCCGTAGCTGATCCGCCGCGGTCACCGGCCCGCGGCGACCGGCGACGACCAGCCGCAGCAGCACCACCGCGAGCGTCGCCGTCGAAAAGGCGATCGCAACGCCGATCACGCCGAATTGTACGCCGAACAGCACCGCCCCGACGCGGAGCACCATCTCGAACAGCCCGAGCGTCCGCATCTCTGCCGAGCGGTCCTGCGTGATGAACAGGTCGGCGATCGCATAGCCCAGCCCCACGCCGGCGAGCGCGGGTGCGAGCGCGGACAGGATCTGACCCGCGATCACCCACTTGGGGCCGAGCAGCCACACGGCGATGCTCGGCCCGCCGAACGCGAGGATCACCGCGGCCGGGGTCAGGATCGCGCACAGGTTGCGGACGAGCCCGACATAAGTCGCGCGATATTCTTCGGGCTGCGACCGCAGCCGTCGCAGCAGCGGGATCGTCGCCTGCGAGATCGGCTGGACGAGATTGGTGCTCGGCAGCGCAAACAAGGTTTGCGCACGATTGAACTGCCCGAGCAGGGCCGACCCGAGATAATGGCCGATCGCCACCACGGATACGTTGCTCGACAGGAAGACCGAGATCGAGAAGATCGAGGTGTTGGCACCGAATTTCAGCAGGTCGCCGAGGTTCTCGGGCCGCTTCGGCCGGTCGGGCCGCCACTTGGAAATGTACAGGAACAGGCTCGATCCGACGACGCTCTGGACGACGGTGCCGATGACGATCGCCCAGACGTCGTGCCGGATGAACGCCAGCGTCAGCGTCGTGATGAAGCCGATCAGCAGGGCGAAGATGTCGACCCCCGCGACGACGCCGAAGCGGAACTCGCGATTGAGCAGCGCGACATGCTGAAGCGCGACCCCGGACGCGACGAAGCCGATCACCGAAAACTCGATGACCCACAGCACCGCCGGCTCGTTGTAGAAATCGCTGATCGCCGGCGCTGCGACGACGATGATGGCGGAAATCAGCAAGGTCGCTGCGACATTGAACCAGAAGATGAACGACAGTTCGTCGCGATCGATCTGTTCTTTCCGCATGACCGCATTCGTCATGCCGAAATCGCGGAATACCTGCCCGAACGCGAGGATCACCGTTGCCATGTTGGCAAGGCCATATTCGCGAGGCGCCACGAGGCGTGCCACCGTTACCGTCGACAAGAGCGTGATCAGCAGCATCAGCGCGCGCCGGATCAGCAGAAGAAGCGGCCCCTTGCGGGAGCGCCGCCGCGCCTCGTCGATGCCGATCTCCGTTTGCGACGCGTCTGCGCTCACCCCTGTCCTCCGCTGAGCACGCTCATCGCGCTTGAAACTTCCCGCATCGCCGCCCCCTCGCGGGTGTCAGTGTTGCCCGCCCCGCGCCGCGCCGGGCGCTCGCCGAAGCGGCGCGTCCGCCTGGACTCGAGGAGCGCGCGCCGACGCCGCGCGCATGAGCGATTCGCGCCCTCCACTCGAGCGCACCTGGGCGAAGGATGGCGGGCATTTGAATGAATTACCCCGTTTATGCTGCACTGCGCAAGCGGCGGTTGCCGCCATGGCATCGCCTGCCACGCCAAGAAGTGCGCAGCTTAGGCGCAGACCCGGACGACGGCATCAAGAAACGACGTGCTTGTGTCTCGAAATGAACGCTTTTCGGAAGGAGGTCGAGCGATTGGCCTTTGCGCCTTTTCACGAAACCCTTACACGCCGGGCAAGTGCGGCAGGCGAAGTCTGCACGGGCACTCGGCTGATCGGCAGCCGCCCGGGGGAGCACAAGATCGAGATCGGAGGGGCGGCAGGTCGGCGGCCGGACGTCGGGCTGATGCCGCATTGATTGTAAAGAGTTACACCCGCCGGTACTGGAGAGCTCATGCTATCTTGCTCATCGATGACACTGTTCCCCTCGTGACCCACCGCCGCTGGCAAGGAGATCATTCCGCGATGTTACTGCCGAAAATCGCATGCGCGATGGCGCTGGGTGCGGTCGCCGTCACGTCGACCTTCACGCCCGCGCTGGCCGGACAGGCCGCCGCGACCGAGAACCGGTCGTATCAGATCGGCCCGGGCGACATCCTGTCGGTCATGGTCTATCGCGCCCCGGATTACAGTTCCGTCGTCGAGGTCGGTGCGGACGGCACGATCCCGCTCGGCTCGGTGGGCACCGTCCGCGTCTCGGGCATGACCGCGCCCGAGGCCGGCGCCGAGATCGCACGGCGCCTCCGCGCGGCGGACATCTTCAAGGCGCCGGTGGTCAACGTGCTGGTGCAGACCTATCGCAGCCGCACCGTGTCGGTGCTCGGCAACGTCACCAAGCCGGGCGAATATCCGCTCGAACGCGGCCAGATCGGGATCAGCGACGTGCTTGCGCGCGCCGGAGCGGTGCTCGGCGCGGGCGGCGGGACGATCGAACTGATTCGGAACGGCGCGGAAAAGCGCACCATCCCTGCCCAGGACGTGCTGCTCGGCCGGACCGACGTGGTGCTGCAACCGAGCGACACGCTGATCGTCAACGATGCGGCGACCTTCTACATTTCCGGCGAGGTCCAGAAGGGCGGCTCCTATCCGATCGAGCCCAACCTGACGGTCGGCCGCGCGATCGCAATCGCCGGCGGCCTCACCCCGCGCGGGTCGGCCGGACGCGTGAAGGTCACGCGAAACGAAAATGCCACCGATCGGACGTTCAAGGCGAAGTCCGGCGAGCCCGTCAAGCCGCGCGACCTGATCGTCGTCGGTTCGCGCATCTTCTGAATAGGATCATCGCCGTGATTGCGCATATCTTGAAGGTCCTGCGGCTCCGCTGGCTGGTGATCGCCTTGTGCGGTGCGCTCGGGCTGACGCTGGCGGTCTTGTACGCCCTGTTTTGGCCGTCGACCTATTCGGCGACCGCGTCGGTGGTCGCGGTCGTGCAGTCGCCCGAGACGCTCGGCTCGCGGACGATCGCCGAGCAGCTCTCGTCCGACTATCTGCTGACGCAGGAAGACATCCTGAAGAGCGAACGCGTGGCGCGTCAGGTCGTCGCACGCACCGGGCTCGCCAAGGCGCCCGGCGCTGCCGAACGCTTCGGATGGGATCCGAGCAGCGGCCCGCTCGAGGAAGAGATTGCGCGCCAGATCAGCGGCGGGCTCAACGTGGCGTCCAGCGCGGTCAACTCGCGCGTGATCGAGATCAGCTATCAAAGCGGCGATCCGGTTTTCGCCGCCCAGATGGCGAACGCCTTCGCCACGGCCTTCATCGACGTGAACGTCGATCTGCAAGGCGAACCGGCGCGACGGACGGTCGCCGCCTACACCAAGCAGCTCGATGCGATCGCCAAGCAGATGACCGAGCGTCAGAAGGCGCTCGCCGCCAAGGAGCGTCAGCTCGGCATCGTCTCGTCGAAGGGCGACAGCGATCCCGATACCGCGCAACTCGCCGCCTTGTCGTCCGGGCTGGCGAGTGCGCAGGCGCAATCGGCCGCGGCGGCATCGCGCGCTGGCGGCGCCGCGCTGCCCGACGCGCTGTCCAGCCCGGTCGTGCAGTCTCTGCAGACCGAGATCGCGCGGGTCGAGGGGCAGCGGCAGTTGCTCCAGACGACGCTGGGTGCCAACCACCCCGATTATAAGCAGCTTGTGTCGCAGCTTGCAGGGCTGCGGGGGCAATTGGCGGCGCAACAGCGTCTGATCCGCCAAAGCGCCGCTGCTGCCGCCGCCCAGGCCAAGGCTGCCGAAGGCGGGCTCAACTCGGCGGTCAAGCGGCAACGCGACGAGGTCATCCGTGCCCGCGCCGACCAGAACGAAGTGTCGGTGCTGGAGCAGGATCTCGCCAATCTGCGCACGTCCTACGATCAGGTCGCGCAGCGTCGCGCACAGTTGCTGACGCTTGGCAGCAACGCCGAGAACAACATCTCGCTGCTGTCGAAAGCCGCGGTCGATCCGACCCCGATCGCGCCGCGTCGCCTGCGCAGCGTGCTCGCGGGATTGATCCTCGGCCTCGGCCTCGGCGTCGCGATCGTGCTGGCACTCGAGTTCCTCGACCGCCGCATCCGGTTGAGCTCGCAGCTCGAAACGCTGCTCGGCATCCCCGATCTGGGCAGCATCCGCCCGCAGGGGCACCGCCAGACGCAGCTGCCGCGGTTCGTCGCGGGCCTGTTGCCGTCAGCGAAGCCCTAGTCAGCCGCGTCCGGCTGTTCGCGACGATCGTGGGTAGCCGGGGTGACGCAACGAACACATGGGCCCGACAGCCTGGCGACTGACAAGCCGCTCGAACGGGACCGCCGCACGCAAGTCGAGGTGAGCAGTGGACACGAACATTTCCTTCAACCCGCACCCCGCGGCCCATGTCGCCGAGGTGAGCGACGACATCGTCGTGCTCCGCAATCCGCATTCGTCGCGTGCCGCCGACCTGCGCCGGCTTGCGCAAACGCTCGCGCTCCGCTGGTTCGGTGGCGATGACCGCCATCGCGCGCTCGCGGTCATCAGCCCCGATCGCTACGAAGGACGGTCGACCGTCGCCGCCAATCTCGCCTGCCTGTTCGCGACCGGCGGGGTTCCTACCCTGCTGATCGACGCCGACATGCAGAACCCCAGCCTGCATCTGAAGTTCGGCTCGATGACCTCGCAGCCCACGCCGATCGGCGGGCAGCGTATCCGCGGGCTGGATAATCTGACGGTGGTGCCCGCGGCGGACCTGCTGAAGGTGGAGCAGACGCCGCTGATCCATAGCCCGCTTCAATCGCTCATCGAGCGGCGCCGCGCCGAATTCGGCGCGATCTTCATCGACACCGGCGCGGCGGCGACGTCCAACGATTATCAGGTCGCCGCGCTCGCCGCCGGGGGTGCGCTGCTGG
This sequence comes from Sphingomonas phyllosphaerae, assembly GCA_036946405.1. Lineage (NCBI taxonomy): Bacteria > Pseudomonadati > Pseudomonadota > Alphaproteobacteria > Sphingomonadales > Sphingomonadaceae > Sphingomonas > Sphingomonas phyllosphaerae. Next base: position 2,856,714 of record JAQIJC010000001.1, read on the forward strand.
TGACCCGTGACGGGGTCACCCGTGCGCGGCGGGCATCGCGGATGCTGGACAGCTGCGATGATGCCGGGCTGTCGGTCGTGGGCGGGATCATGCTCACCGGTTGAGTCGCTTGCCCGCGCGGCGGTTGCCGCCCTAAACGCAGGCAAGTTGCGCATCGGATCAGTCAGTTGGGGGCGTGGTGACAGAATCGACAGTCAAGGTCAGCGTGGTCATCGCCGCCTATAAGGCGGCCGCGACGCTCACACGCGCGATCGACAGCCTCGCCGCGCAGACGCTGACCGATTGGGAAGCGATCATCGTCGAGGATGCCTCGCCCGACGACACGCTGGAGATGGCGCGGTCGCTGGCGGCGCGTGACGCGCGGGTGCGGGTCGTACCGCTCGAACGGAACAGCCGGCAGAGCGTCGCGCGCAACCGCGGCATCGAGGAAGCCCGCGGCGACTGGGTGGCGGTGCTCGACGCCGACGATGCCTTCACGCCGGAACGCCTCGCCACGCTGGTCGGCTATGCCGAGCGACACGCGCTCGACATCGTGGCGGACAACCAGCTGTTCTACGACGCCACCGCCGAGCAGATCTCCCGCGCCTCGTCGCGACCGGATGCCCCCGATCGCGAATGGACGCTCGCCACGCACCTCGTTGAGGAACGCATCGGGCGCAGCTTCAAATGGGGCCTGCTCAAGCCGGTGATCCGGCGCGCGTTCCTGACGCAGACCGGCGTCCGATATCGCCCGGAATATCACATGGGCGAGGATTCGCTCTTCTACATGGAGCTGCTAGCGCATGGCGCGAAGGGGCGCGTGGTCGCGCAGCCGATGTACATCTACACCACCGCCCGTGGTGAGATCTCCGGTCAGGCTTCGGCAGCATCGACCTCGCGATATCGCTTCGACGAGCATTTCCCGATCTACACGTTCTTCGGCGACCTTTACGGCGCGAAGCTCGATGCTGCGGAAAGCGCCGCGTTGCGCACCGCGATGCGCGCGACCATCGCCTCGGATCAGAGCGTCCAGTTCAAGTCGGACGTCAAGGGCGGCCGGCTGACCGCCGCGATCACCCGCTTCGCGCGGCATCCGGGCCTCAGCTACTTCCTCTACAAGGGGGCGGATCGTTATTTCCGCCACCGCCTGCCGCACAAGATCAAGGCCCGGTTCGCGAAACGTTGAAATATTTCTACCGCCTGACATCGCCGACCTGCGCAGGTCGACGCCGCGCCACGAACGGCGCGCGCCGTCACCCCCTTCAACTGCTTATTAAGTAAGCCTGTTTAGAGGCAGCGGGACAGAAGCGAGCGGCCCGCGCCGCCATCTACAGGAATAAGACGTTGTTCGAAAACGACGGAGCGTCGCTGCCCTTGTGCAGCGAGGCAGAGCAGCCGTGCGTCCAGCCGGACAGCACGTCGGGCGCTGCCAAAACAGCACCGGCACTGGCTGCGATGCTGTTGCTGGAAGCATGTGGCGGCGGCGGGGGAAGCGACGCGACCCCGGCCCCCGCGGCGTCGACGCCGTCGGTCGCCGGCCCGACCACCCCGGTCGTCGTGGTCGAGGCGAAGCCGACCGCCGCGGAGGCGAGCCGCTTTCTGCAACAGGCCACGATGGGCGCGACGCGCGCGTCGATCGACGCGCTGGTGGCGACGGGCTATTCGGCGTGGCTCAAGGAACAGTTCGCAATGCCTCGTGCGACGTCGCACTGGGACTGGCTTACGGCCCGCGGCTATGGCGTCCCGGAAAACGAGGGCAATCACGCCGGCTTCGACAACACGATGTGGCGGCAGCTCATCACCGACCCCGGCCAGCTTCGCCAACGCGTCGGCATGGCGTTGCTCGACATTCTGGTCGTCGGCATCGGCGGGCTGGTCAGCAGCTTCCGGCAGTTCACGATGGCTGCCTATGTCGATGCACTGCTCGACAATGCGTTCGGGAATTACCGCGACATCCTGAACGCCGTCACCTTCAGCCCGGCGATGGCGATGTTCCTGACCTACATGGGCAACCGCAAGGCAAATCCGAGCACCGGCGCGCAACCCGACGAGAATTACGCGCGCGAATTGTTGCAGCTCTTCACGCTCGGCACGCAATTGCTGGCACCGGACGGCACGCCGAAAACGGCCGATCTGGCGGCATCGGAAACCTTCACCGTCGCCGACGTGTCCGGTCTGGCGCGCGTGTTCACCGGCCTCACCTGGGCATCGAACGTCTCGGCGACCACGGAACGTACGCGCCTGCCGCTCCAGATGAACGCCGCCTGGCATGAAACCGGCGCATCCAGCTTCCTGGGGACGACCGTTTCGGGCGAAGGCATGGCCGCCGTCAAGGCTGCGCTCGACACCATCTTCGCGCATCCGAACCTTCCGCCGTTCGTTTCGCGGCAGTTGATCCAGAAATTGGTGACCTCGAACCCCTCGCCCGCCTATGTCGCGCGCGTCTCGGCAGTGTTCACCGACAACGGCACCGGCGTGCGCGGCGACATGAAGGCGGTGATCACCGCGATCCTGCTCGATGCCGACGCGCGCTCGGCCGCCACGCTTGCCAGCACGACCACCGGAAGGCTGCGGGCACCGATCCTGCGGCTGACCGCCTGGGCGCGCGCCTTCAAGGCCGGTTCGCCCTCCGACGCCTGGGGCTTCGGCGACACGTCATCAGTGCCGAACGCGCTCGGCCAGTCGCCCGGCCGCAGCCCGAGCGTCTTCAACTTCTATCGCCCCGGCTACACGCCGCCCGCGACGTCCGTCGCACAGGCGGGACTGGTCGCGCCCGAATTCCAGCTGACCAACGAACAATCCGTCATCGGCTACGTCAATTACATGCAGAAGGTGGTCGGCAAGGGCATGGGCGACGTCACCGCCGACTATGCCGACATGCTGGCGATCGCCGGGGACAGTTCGGCTCTGGTCACCGAGGTGAACCTGCTCCTCGCCGCCGGCCAGCTCTCCGCGGCGAGTACGGCCATGATCAAGGCTGCCGTCGACAGCGTCTCCGTGTCGGCCAGCAACGGCCTCATCAACCGTGTCGGCATCGCGATCCTGCTGACGCTGGCCGCTCCCGAATTCCTGGTGGTGAAGTAACATGAGCCGATTCGTCCACGATCAGTCACGCCGCGCCTTTCTCAAGCGTTCCTGCGCGCTCGGCATGGCTGGCGTTGCCGCCCCCTTCCTGACCAGCCTCGGCGCGATCGGCGAGGCCGCGGCCGCGACCGCCAACGACTATAAGGCTCTGGTCTGCGTCTTTCTTTATGGCGGCATGGACTATGCCAATACGGTCGTGCCCTATGACACGGCGGGTCACGGCCTCTATTACGCCGCACGCCGCAACATCGCGCTCGAACGCGAGGCGCTCGCCGCTACGGCGCTGACGCCATCGGTCGATCTTGGCGGCGGCCGGCAATATGCGCTCGCGCCGACCATGACCGCGCTCAAGCCGCTGTTCGACGCCGGGCGCATGGCCGTCATGCTCAACGTCGGCACGCTGACGCAGCCGACGACCAAGGCACAGTTCACCGCCAAGTCCGTCCGGCTGCCGCCGCGACTGTTCAGCCATAACGATCAGCAGAGCTTCTTCATGGCCTCGAACCCGGAAGGCGCGCCTTCGGGGTGGGGCGGCCGGATCGGCGACGTGTTCCAGAACGGCAACGGCGCCGCGACGCTCACCTGCATGAACGCCAGCGGCAATGCAGTGTTTTTAAGCGGCCGCAGCGCGCTGTCCTATTCGGTCGGCACCAGCGGCCCGGTCGCCCTGCTCGGCCGTGCCTCGACGCTCTACAGCTCGTCCGCCGCGCAGCAGGCGCTGAGAGCAATGATGACGGCGCAGTCGCCGAACCTGCTGGCGACCGAACATGCGGCCATCTCCCGGCGCGCGCTGGACACCTACGATCAGGTGACCGGCGCGCTGACGCAGGCCCCCGCGTCGGCATTCCCGTTGTTCCCGGCGTCCAACTCCCTTGCCGACCAGCTCAAGATGGTCGCGCGGATGATTTCGGTCTCGGCCGATCTGGGCATGCGGCGACAGGTGTTCATGGTGTCGATGGGCGGCTTCGACGTGCACGACAATCTCGCAACCGATCACCCCGTGCTGATGCAGCGGGTCAGCGAGGCGATCCGCGCCTTCCACGACACCACCGTCGCGCTCGGCGTCTCGGAGAAGGTCACGACGTTCACCGCCTCGGACTTCGGACGCACCCTGGTGTCGAACGACGACGGCTCCGATCACGGCTGGGGATCGATGCATTTCGCGGTCGGCGGCGCAGTGAGCGGACGGCGCTTCTATGGCACGCCACCCGAGATCGGCAACGGCACCGCCAGCGACGTCGGGCACGGCCGGCTGCTCCCGACGATGGCGGTCGATCAATATGCCGCCACGCTCGCGAGCTGGTTCGGCGTTTCGGCCGGGGAGATGGCGACGGTGCTGCCGAACATCGGCAACTATGACGCGTCGACCCGCGATGTCGGCTTTCTCGGCTGAAACGTCACACCGAACCTATCGAACATCCACGTCGCATCTCGCGGACTTCTATAGAAGATCATCAGCCGCCCGGCCGCGACACGACATCGCGTCCGGGCGGCTGCTTTATTGTCACAAGTGCCTGTGAGACTTTCCACATCCGTAACGATCGGGCGGTACCGCGCCAGGATCTTCCGCAACAACCATCGAATTCTTGACGGTTAATCGCCGGTAACCCTGTTGATTAGCCAGAAGCTAAGCGCGCGATGCGACAAGCATCGGCATGACCTACCATCGCGCTGCGCTCTCCTCCCTGCTGCTCACCAGCCTTGCCGCTTGCGGCGGCGGCCAGTCGTCCGGTTCCGCCACCGGGAGCGTCGCTCCCGTCACGGTCGTCGCGACGCCGCCAGCAACGGCAGAGGCCACCCCCGCCCCGACGCCGAGCCCCACGCCCGCACCAACCGCCGTACCGGCATCGTCGCCCTCCGAAGCACCGACCAGCGGCGCTGGCCAGTCCTCCGGCAGCCTCGCGCTCCCGACCCCGACGGAGATCGGCGCGGCCTCGCCCTGCACCGGCAATTACGCGCAGACCGACACGTCATCGCTGCCCGAGATCACCGTCAAGAGCGGCGGCGTCAACGGCTGGGATGAGCGGTATGTCGGACGTCCGCTGAGCCTGCTCAACGCCAGGATCGATCATTGCGAGACGTTCGACGGGTCGGTCAGCCTCGCCGGCCCGATGCTCTTCGCCCGCGGCCACTCCGACTTCGGCAACACCAAGTTCGACGCTGCGGGCGGTGCCGCCTACACCTTCGCGAACGGCAAGCTGGTGCTCAATGCGTATCAGGACGCGTCGGACGCGCGCAGCGGGCTGGTCCAGTCGGTCAGCTCGACGCAAGCCTATCAGGCCGCGATGATCCAGCCCAACCAGTCGGGCTACACCTGCGCGGGTTGCTATTGGGAAGCGCGCATGAAGATGCCGACCGCATGGGGCACGTGGGCGGCGTTCTGGCTGCTCAGCCCCGACGATCCCAAGAACCGCGGCCACCTCGAGGTCGACGGCATCGAATATTACGGCCTCGGCAACAAGCGCGGCCATCACCACGCCATCCACCGCTGGCAGAGCGGGAAGTCGAGCGGCAATTTCAGCGGCTACAGCCTGTCGGATACGATCGGTGACGGCGATTGGCATACCTATGGCATCGATCTGCGCGGCATCGCCAGGATCGACGGCAAGCCCGCGATCGTGATCTACATGGACGGCAAGGAAGTCGACCGCCTCGTCGCGGACGCCGACTATTTCACCTCGCCCTTCTACTATCTGGTCAATCTGGCGACCAAGACGCCGAAGACCGGCGCGATCACCTATCCGCAGTCGCTGGAGGTGGATTACATCACCGCCTGGAAACCGCGCGGATGACGGTCGCAGCGGTGGCGTGAAGAGCGGCGATCATGGATGCGGGTGGCGCGACCGTCTCACCCGCATCCGCGCTGCACGATCGCCGTCGCGGCCCGCTCACGCATCGATCATCTCGCGCCGACAGCACAGCGTCGATCGCCGCCGGCCAGCAGCGCGAGCGCGATGACGCTGCCTGCGATCGGTACGATCGTCGCCATCAACGAAACCAGTTCGACCGACGCACCGTTGGGCAGCGGCAATCGCAGCGGCCGGAGCGCGACGATCGCGGCAAACAGCAACGTGCCGAATGCCGCGGCGGTCTTTAGCACCGCCAGGAACAATCCGACCGGCGTCGCCTCATGCTGCGCGCCCTCCGCCATCGCGTCCCGGACCGTTGCGGTCAGCAATGCCCAGATCGCGAGGTTCATTCCGCCCAGACCCACCCCCAGACACGCCAGCAGCATGGTTTCGCCACGGCTGGCGGGCGTGATCGTCAGCGCCAGCAGCACCAGCGCGGTTACCCCGTGCGCCGCGATCGCGATCGCGGACGAAGAGCAGCGGCGTGCCACCGCCATCCAGCCGGGCAGCGCGAGCGATTGCGCGATCGTCAACGTCAGCAACGCCGCCCCCGCCCATGCCGGATCACCGCGCACCGCCGCGCCGTAAAAAGGCAACGCGCGCTGGAACACCGGGACCAACGCCGCCTGCGCCGCGATCAGCAGCAGCAGGCGCCGGAACGGCGGATTGGCCCAATAGGCGCGCAGCGGCAGCATCGCCCGAGCGTTGCCGGCCCCGCCCGGCGGTGGCGGGAGCCTGCGCGTCGACCAGACGGCCAGCAACAGCGTCCCGACATATAGCGCCCCGCCCACCATCGCGCCGCTGGCGAAGGACTGACGCTGGGCGGCGGCTCCTGCGAGCGACAGGCTCGATCCCGACGCCAGCGCCAGCAACGCGACCCCGGCGGCGCTGAACAACAGCCGCAATCCCGAGACCCGCGCGGCATCGCCGGGGCCATGCGCGACGCGGATCAGCAAGGTGTTATGGCCGACGTCGCACAGCGAGTAACCGATCCGGCACAACAGGATCGCCGCAGCCACCGCAGCCGGCGTCGGCAGGACGAAGATCAACCAGAACCCAGCGCCGCACAGTGGCGCGCCGATCACGACCAGTCTGGCGAGATCGTGCGCGCCACCACGCGCGTCGGTCCAGCGCGCAATCGCGAGATCGAGCGCTGCGTCCCCCAGCAGCGCGACCGCCAACGACACGCCCGCGGCAAGCGACCCGAACCCGGCGATCGACACGAGGTAATAGAGCATCATGCTCTCGAAGCTCGTCCACACCACGCTCTTGCCCAGATTGGCGGCGCTATAGCTCACCTGCATGGGCAGGCGCAGCGACGGCCGCGATGTTGAAGCGGATGCGAGGCGAGTCATCGGACACCGCCTATTACCACCCGCTTTCATTTATTTGACACGTCGTAAATATATCCGCTCATCATGCCCCCTTCTCACCACCCGCAAATCCGCTTGAACGAGCCGCAACGCCGGGTGCTGATGCAATTGCGGATCGAGGGTGCCACGCCGCGCACCCGGCTCGCGCAGTTGCTCGGGATGAACGGTGCGACGATGACGCGGCTGACTCAGTCGCTCCTTGCGCTCGACCTGATCGAGGAACTCGACGCCTGCGATCCGCACGGGCGCGGGCGGCCGATGCTGCCGCTGACCGTGTCGGGACATGGCGGCTGGGCGATCGGCGCGACGCCGCATCCCGGCTGGCTGGAACTCGTGATCGTCGATTTTCGCGGACGGCCGATCGTTCACGACACCACGCCGTTCGACAGCCCCGATCCGCGCGTCTTCGCGCAGACCGTAGAGAAACGGCTGCAGGTGCTCGCCGCGACGCACGGCTTCATGCGCGGCAAGTTTCTCGGGATGGGCGTCGCCGTTCCCGGCTATGCGTTGCCCGGTGACCGCAACCGGCGCATCGTCGTCGATCGCGTCGCGGGGTGGAACGAGGTGCCGCTCGCCGAGGTGATCGGCGACGCCTTGGGGATGCCAGTCTGGATCGAGAACGACGCGAGCGCGGCGGCGCTCGCCGAATATTATCAGGACGGCATCATCGGTCGCTACCGCTCGGTCCTCACGCTGTTTCTCGGCCATGGGATCGGCGGCGGGCTGATCGCTGAACGCGACCTGTTCCTTGGCGAACACGGCAATGCCGGCGAGGTGGGGCGCCTCTTCCCCGGCGACCGCGAGCGTCCCTCGGGGATCGACCTGCTCCGCGTCCTCCACGAGGCGGGCGTCGCGATCGATTCGCTCGCGGAGATCGAGGCGCTCCTCGACACGCAGGCACCGCTGATCGCCACGTGGCGCGATCGTGTCATCGCCCAGCTCGATCTGGCGGTGACCAGCGGGACGGTCTGGCTCGATCCCGGCGCGATCGTCATCTCCGGGGCGCTGCCGCCAGCGCTGCTGCGGCAGATCGCGGAGGGTTTGGCGGAGCGATCACGGCGTCGCAGCGACGGCTTTCGATCGACGCTGCCCGCGATCCATGCCTCGACGATCGGTAGCCGCGCGGTTGTCATCGGCGCGGCGATGATCCCTGTCCACGCGGTCACCGCGGGGGCGACGAATTAATTACATGTAAGAAAATAAAACTGTCATCGTTCATCGCCATCGCGCCCGGCATCGAGATCACCGGGGGCCGAGATGAAGACCAGATTGCTGATAAGCGTCGCGCTGTACGCCACGCCGTTCCTGAACCAGCCAGCATTTGCGCAGGCCGATACCGCGACCACCGATGCCGCGACGACCGCCGCGACCGAGAACGACGTGCCGTCCGACATCATCGTGACCGGCTCGGCGCGTCAGCAACGGCGCTTCGACGTTTCCTATGCGGTCAACTCTTTGTCGCAAAACGACATCCAGAAGCTCGCGCCGAAGAGCACGACCGACCTGATCGGTACGTTGCCCGGCATCCATGTCGAGGCGACCGGCGGCGAGGTGCAGAACATCACCCGCGTGCGCGGCATCCCGACCGATCGCGGGTTCCTTTACTATCAGCAGGACGGCCTGCCGCTGTACCAGGAACTGGACGGCTGGTTCTTCAACCAGGGCGACGGCATGAACCGCCTCGACCTGATGACCGACCGGATCGAGGTCGTGCGCGGCGGCCCGGCACCCATCTATGCCAGCACCGCGGCCGCGATCGCCAACGTCATCACCGTCACCGGCACCCCGACGACGCGCGGCAAGGTGCAGGCGACGGTCGGCGATACGGGCTATTACCGGCTCGACGCCTATCAGGCCGGGCCGCTCGGCGGCGACACCTATTACGCGATCGGCGGCTTCCTGCGCCGTCACGACGGCTATCGCGACTCAGGCTTTCCCAGCGATCGCGGCGGTCAGATCCGGGCGAACATCCGGCACGACCTGTCGAACGGCTTCATCAAGCTGTCCGGGCAATATACCGACGACCACAACGTCTTCTATCTGTCGATCCCGACCAACGATCCGCGCGATCCGAAGGTCAGCCTGAACAAATATATCGACTATTTCACCGGCACGCTGAACACGCCCGCGCTGCGCGATGTCGCCATTCGCTACCGCGATCCCGGCGGCGCGATCCGCACCCAGCGCGGCGATCTCGCCAATGGCCGCCACATCCGCTTCGGCAATGCCGCGCTCGACTATGAGGGCGATTACGGTGACTGGCACGTCTCCGCGAAGGGCGGCATGACGTTCGGCAACGTCCACTTCGACGCCTTCTACTCGACCTCCAACCCGGTCGACGCGACCGCCTTCGCCAACAGCTATGCCGCCGCCGCGACCACCGCGTTCGGCGCGAACGTCGCCGGGCTCGGCTACAGCTTCGCCGGCAGCAACGGGCTCGACCGCTACGATCCGTCGCGTGACTCAGGTCTGGTGATGCAGGCGCAATATCGCTCGATCCAGACCGACTTCTACGCGACGCAGGGCGATATGTCGGTCACGCGCAAGTTCGACACCGGCATCGGCACGCACGATCTGCGCATCGGCACTTACGGCTCGCTCTGGGGCCAGAAGATGTTCACCGCCTATCAAAACTATCTCATTCAGGTGAAATCGCAGCCACGCACGCTCGATCTCGCCGCTTATTCGGCGGCCGGCGCGGTACTCGGCTACGTGACGGACAAGGGATCGCTGAACGATGCGGTTTCCTTGAACGCCGGCAATGTCGACGGGCAGTTGATCGCGCTCTACGGCACCGACACCTGGGACATCACGGATCGCTTGCGCCTCGACGGCGGCATCCGCCGCGAATGGTACAGCTACAGCGGCTATGCCCGGCTGAGCGCGACGTACAATCTCGGCGATCCGACGACGCTGGCCGACGACAAGACGCGCGGCTTCACCGGCATGATCGGAACGTTGCGGCTGAAGCAACAGGCGACCAACTGGACCGTCGGCGCCAATTACGACCTGAGCCACGATATCGGCATGTACCTGCGCGCCTCGCAGCTCGCCGTGCCGGTCGGCACGACGATCGCCTTCAACTACCCGACCCCCACCGTCGTCCCGACGAAGGCGAAGCTGTACGAGGCGGGCGTCAAGCTCGCGACGGGCGGCTCGTACCTCTACGTCACCGGCTTCTACACCAAGTTCGACCCGCTCAACGCCAGCTTCGCGGGCTTCAACCCGGCGACCGGGCGCGCGGACGTGACGACCACCTTCATCGGCACTGCCGAGACGAAGGGCATGGAGGCGGACGGTCGTCTTCGGCTGCCGGGGCCGTTCTCGCTCGCCGGATCGGTGACCTTCCAGAGGCCGCGCTACCTCAACTTTAGCAGCAACACCGGCCTCGACGGCAGCCGCGCCAACGGCAAGCAGATCGTCCGCGAGCCCAAGCTGTTCCTCAACATCCGCCCGACCGCCGATTTCGCCATCGGCGCTGCGACCGTCAGCCTCTACGGCCGCTACGACTATGTCAGCCAGCGTTATACCGACTTCTTCAACTCGACCGCGCTGCCCGCCTACGGCTCGTTCGGCGTCGGCGGGATCGTCACGACCGGACCGTGGCAGTTCCAGGTGGTCGGCGACAACGTCACCAACGCGCATGGCTTCAGCGAGGGCAACACCGCGGGCGACCGCTTCGGACAGGGCGTGCCGACCGCGATCTTCGGTCGCCCGCTGTTCGGCCGCAACGTCCGCCTGATCGTCAGCCGCACGTGGTGAAGCGCGACTGACACCCCATGCCATCACCGGCGGGTGGCCCATATCGGCCGCCCGCCGCTCCGAACTTCCAGGACGAAAGCCTTTCATGCACCGTGCGCTTCTCGCCGCCATCGGCGTCTGTCTCTCCTGCGCCGCCGCGCACGCAGCTCCCGGCGATGCGCTGCGCCGGATCGCCGATCCCCACGGCGGCCTGATCGTGATCGCGCATCGCGGCTGTCACGAAGCGGCACCGCTCCACGGGCTCGCGAGCGCGCCGGAGAATTCGGTTGCCGCGCTGCGCCAATGCGTGACGCTCGGCGCGGACGTCATGGAAACCGACGTCCGGCGCAGTCGTGACGGTCATCTCGTCATCATGCATGACGACAGCGTCGATCGCACCACCAACGGCACCGGCAAGGTCGCCGACCTCAGCCTTGCCGAGTTGAAGGCGCTGCGCCTGCGACAGGACGAAGGTGGCGCGGGCGCGGCGCTCACCGATCAGGCGATTCCGACGCTCGACGAACTGCTTGCGCTCGCAAAGGACCGGATCGTCCTCAATCTCGACGTCAAGGACATGATCTACGGCGAGGTCATCGAGGCGGTCCGCCGCGCGGGCGCGCGGGACCGGGTGATCGTCAAGACCTTCGCGGGGATCGCCTCGGTGCCGCTCGCGTCGATCCCGCCCTATGACGCGGCCCCGTTCGTCGTCATCCCGATCACCGCCGCTCCCGACGCGGCCGACGTTCCGCAGATCGTCGCCAACCAGATGCGCGGTCGCATCAAGCCGATCGCCTTCGAGCTGCCCGTCCTTCCGCTCGCCACCCTGCCTGCCGTGGTGCAGCGCGCCGACGCGCTGCACGTGCCGGTCTGGATCAACACCTTATTCAAGGGCTTCGTCACCGGCATGGGCGGCGATCCCGAAGCCCGCCACCATCCCGAGGCCGTCTGGGGACGGCTCGCCGACATGGGCGTCCGCCTGATCCAGACCGATGCCGTCGAAGCGCTGCTCCGCTACCGGTCGCTGCGCCCAGCGCGTACCGGCGACGAAGCCCGTCCGGCGGCGAAGGCGATCCCGCGTTCGAGCCCGCGCAGTTCGGCCAACCCGCGCATCCGGCCAAGCAGCGAATAGCCCGGGTTGGTCTGCCGGTGCAGATCGTCGAGCATCTGATGCCCGTGGTCAGGACGCATCGGGATGCTCCGCCCCTCGCGCACCGACAGGCGATGCACCGCCGCGACCACCGCCGCCATATCGGCGTCGCCGCGCAGATGCTCCGCCTCGTGGAACGCGCCGTCCGGCTCGCGCTGGACCGAGCGCAGGTGGAGGAATCCGATCCGGCTGCCCTGCCGGTCGACCATTCCCGGCAGATCGTTGTCGGTGCGCACGCCGAAAGACCCCGTGCACATGCACAGCCCGTTCGAGCGGTTGGGAACGCGCGCGAACAGGTCGGCGACATCCGCCTCGGTACTGACGACGCGCGGCAACCCGAAGATCGGGAATGGCGGATCGTCGGGATGCACGACGAGGCGAAGGCCGAGGTCATCCGCCACCGGGCACACCGCCTCGAGGAAGGCGACATGATGGTCGCGCAGCCGCCCTGCGTCGATCCCGGCATAGCTGCCGATCGCCTCGAGGAACTGCACCGAGGTAAAGCCTTCCTCGCTCCCCGGCAGCCCGGCGATGATCGTGCGCTCCAGCCTGTCGCGCGCCGCTGCATCCATCGCCGCGTAGCGCGCTTCGGCCGCCGCCTGCGTCGCCGCGTCATAGCTGTCGGCCGCACCCGGTCGCCGCAGGATGAACATGTCGTATGCCGCGACCGCGACCGCCTCGAACCGCAGCGCGCGGGCGCCATCGGGCAGTTCCCACGCCAGATCGGTGCGCGTCCAGTCGAGTAGCGGCATGAAATTGTACGTCACCACCTCGATGCCGCACGCCGCGAGATTGATCAGCGACTGGCGGTAATGATCGATCAGCCGATCCCAGTCGGCCGATCGGGTCTTGATCCCTTCGTCGACGGGCAGGCTCTCCACCACGCGCCACTCGAGCCCCGCCGCTGCGATCTCGGCCGATCGCGCCGCGATCGCGTCGCGCGTCCACACCGCGCCGTTCGGCACCTCGTGGAGCGCAGTGACGATCCCCGTCGCACCCGCCTGCCGGATATGATGCAGCCGGACCGGATCGTTGGGCCCGAACCAGCGCATCGTCTGCGTCATCAACACGTCACTGACCTTCCTGCATTGTACGTCTGAACGGCGGTGTCATCGCGTGATCTCGATCGCCGACACGATCGCGTCGCCTTCGACGGGCACGAACGCCAGCCGCAACGTCCCGTCGGCCACCTGCACCGGGATGCGGCGAGTGACCGCCTTCATCGTCCCGCCCGCCGCCCGAGCGACATCGAAGCCCGACAGCACGCGCTTGCCGTTGGCGATCACGTCGAAGCGGCGCGCCCCTGCCGCCAGCGACGGTTCGACGAACGTCAGCGCAACGGCATAACGACCATCGGCGACCGGCACCTCATAGGAGAAGCGCCCTTCGCGATAGGTTTCCACCACCGCGCCCTCGCTCGTTCCCTGAACCACCTTCGGCGCCGGGCGCGGGCCATAGCCCGACCAGGCGTTGAGCTGTCCCGCCTTGCCGCCGTCGAAGAAGTTGTCGGAGCCGTATCGCTTTCCGGCGACGGCGCCGGCGACCAGCGCGCCGCTGTCGATGTGGATCGAGCGCAGCGCCTCGGGTGCCAGTTGCCACACGGCCGCATCCTCCTGCACGCCGTCCGGGAACAGACCGCGCGCGACGACGCGATTGGCGCCTACGGTCAGCGCGACCTTCGGCCAGACGCAGGTCATCTGCGGACAGGCCGCCAGCGTGCCGACAAGACGATCGTTGATGCGCAATTCGGTGCGCGGCGCGTTCGAATAGACGCGCACCTCGGTCGCGGGATAGGCGCGATCGACATAGCGGCTGCCGTTGACGTGCACGGTCGGCGCCGCGTTCCAGTTCGCCTTGTAGAAGTAGAAGGCGTCCTTGCGGATCTTGCGGTCGTAGGTCACCAGCCCCTTGGTGTTGATGTCGATTCCATCGCCCTCGCGCCGCACGGTCGTGGCGAAATCGAACGAATTCCACAGCCACGTCCCCCACAGGTACGGCTTGGCCGACAGCGTCTCCCACGCGCGTTCGTGGATATAGCTCTCATATTCCTCGGGCTGGTTGCGCCCGCGCTGGTCGACGCGCCCGCCCAGCGGATTGTCGGTGTGGATCGTCGTCGCACCGCCTGCGCCATATTCGGTGACCGACAGCGGCTGCATGGGACGTCTGGCATGAAGGTCGTCGAGGTGCGGCCCGAGATCGGCCGGCGTGCCGAAATACCAGCCGAAATAGCGGTTCGCACCGCCCAGATCGGCGGCGACCGCGGTAATCGGCACGTCGGAGGTCGGATCGATATCGCGTTCGCAGCAGGTGGCGAGCGCGGTCGGGCGCGACGGATCCTCCGCCTTGGCGAAGGCGTCCAGCTCATGCAGTAACGGCAGCGGATCGGGCGCTTCACCGCTTCTGGCGGTGATGAACGCCGGGATCGACTTGCCGAAATCGACCTCGTTGGCGATCCCCCAGCTCACCACCGACGGATGGTTGCCGTTCTGCCGGATCAGCTCGCGCAATTGCTGTCGCGCGTTCTCGCGCAGCGCCGGGCTGGCGGTCATCGCCTCGCCATGCGTCCATTTCGACACCAGCGGGATCTCGTCCCACAGCACGAGCCCATAGCGGTCCGCGAGGTCGTGGATCGTCTGCCCATGCTGGTAATGCGTCAGCCGGATCGAATTGACGCCCATGTCGCGCATCATCGCGACATCCTGCTCGATGTCGGCCGACGTGGTCGCCCAGCCCTTGCCCTCGCGATCCTGATGGTAACCGACACCGTGCAACCGCAGCGGTTGGCCGTTGAGCAGGAAGCCACGCACCGGATCGGCACGCATCGTACGGATGCCGAACGGCTGCTCGACCCGGTCGAACACCGTTCCCGATGGCGAGGCGATCTCCACGACGAGGCGGTGCAGATAAGGATCGGCGACACCGTTCCACAGATGCGGGTCCGCGACCGTCAGCACCTGCGTCGTCTCTGCCGTGGCGCCGCCGTTCAGCATTACACGCCGCGCATCCGTCGCCACCATGTTGCCGCTCGCATCGAGCAACCTGAGGATGATCTGGCTGGCTTGCCGGCGCTTCCGGTCGTTGCGTGCCCTCACTCGTACGTCGATCTGCGCCCTTCCTCCATCGATCGACCGCGTCGTCGCAAGGATGCCGCTACCGCCCGCATCGAGCATGTCGATATGCACGGCATCGGTGCCGATCAGGCTGACGGGGCGATACAAACCACCGTGGACGAAGAAGTCGCCGGCGAGCGGAAGCACGTCGGCGGTGGAACTGTCTCCATCGGGCTGCGTGTTGTCGACCTTGACCAGCAAAACATTGGCCTGACCGGCCCGCAGCGCGCTGCTCGCGTCGAAACGGAACCGCGAGAAGCCGCCGCGGTGCGCGCCCAGTCGCCGTCCGTTGAGCCACACTTCGGCGGTGCGGCTCGCCGCATCGAACTGCAACCACGCCCGTCGCTTGTCGAAGCCGGGGGGCGGAATGAAAGTCAGGCGATACCAGCCGACCCCCTGATATTTGTCGATCGTCGCGGCGCGGTTGATATGATCCTGTGGATCGGGAACGTAATAGCCGACGCGATTCCAGGTATGGGGAACCGAAACCTGCTCCCAGCGCCGGGCCGCAGCGCGGGTGACGTCGTCCGGCATCGCGCCGCCACGGCTGAATTCCCAGCCTTGCGACAGCGGCACGATCTGGCGATCCGCCTGCGCGAAGGCGGGCGCAGCCAGCAGCATGGCAAGCGCGACCGATCCGAGCCGTACCCTCATATCCCTCTCCCTCGCCCCACCTTAGATCGACCAAATCGGCCTGACCAGTTTTTATTGCTGGACCTCCGCAGGCGCAGCCCGAACCTTCGATGTTCCAATTAATCGCCGATCAACGTGCATACCTTCCTTTGCTGTTCCAGTATTTTCGCCATCGACATTAGCTACGGAGCGGCAAATTTGGTAAGACAGGTTTAGTTTGCAACAGATAGCGGGCCAGCAAGAACGGTCTGGCCACCGCGCGCACATAACCCGCTCGGCCACGACCACCGATAGCGTTCTTACTGGCGCTGCGGTCTATTGACGCTGCCCCCGCCGCCCGTCGAAGATGTTCGCACCGTGACGGGATGACCTGCGTGCCGGGGGTCGAAGTGTCGCTAGGCGGAAGAGAGAAACGATATGAAGATGGCGGCTGATATTGCCGGGGACAGCCGATATGACGGTATGCGTCGGCTGGACGGCGGCCGCTTCCGGATGGGTTCCTCGGCCTTCTACCCGGAGGAGGCACCGACGCGCCTCGTCAGCGTCGATCCGTTCTGGATCGACGAAGTCCCGGTCACCAACGCGGCCTTTCGCCGGTTCGTCGACGCGACCGGCTACGTCACCCTGGCGGAGATTGCGCCCGATCCGCGGGACTATCCCGGCCTTGCGCCCGATATGGCGAAGCCCGGCTCGCTCGTCTTCGAACGCACCGCCGGGCCGGTCGACCTCGGCGACTACGGCCAATGGTGGCACTTCCGCTACGGTGCGGACTGGCATCATCCGCTCGGGCCCGACAGCGATCTTGACGGTTTAGACGACCACCCTGTTGTTCACGTCGCGCATGTCGATGCGCTGGCCTACGCCACCTGGGCCGGCAAGTCGCTCCCGACCGAAGCCGAATGGGAATATGCGGCACGCGGCGGGCTCGACGGCGCGGAATATGCGTGGGGTGACGAACTTGCGCCCGGCGGCGCCATGCTCGCCAATTACTGGCAAGGATTGTTCCCCTACGCCAACCAGTTGCTCGACGGCTACGAACGCACCTCGCCGATTCGCACCTATCCGGCCAATGGCTTCGGGCTCTACGACATGATCGGCAACGTCTGGGAATGGACCGACGACTGGTACGGCCTGCCCGCGCGCACCGTCGATGCGGGCAAGTCGAAGGCGAGGTCGTCTGGCGATTGTTGCGCCGTCCCGGCGAACCCGCGCGGCGCGCGCGAGCGGGACAGTCACGATGCCGCCCTGCCGGGGATCGCCCGCAAGGTCATCAAGGGCGGTTCGCATCTCTGTGCCGAGAACTATTGCCAGCGCTACCGCCCTGCCGCCCGCCACCCGCAGGCGATCGACTCCTCGACCACCCATATCGGCTTCCGCTGCGTCATGCGCGAGGCAAGCGGCAGCAAGCGCTTTCGCCATCGTTGACGGATTTTGTCGAAAGACATGGCCGACGACGCAATCTATCGTGACGGCCATCGTCTCTGTTCGCGAAGGATCGGCTTGATGCCCCTGGGTTTTCTTCTGCTGAGCGCCGCCATTTCCCTTGCCGCCCCCGTCGATACGCCGGCTGCTGCCGGGGCTGGTCCGGCATGGGCCAGCGCCACGCGGCTGAAGCGCGGCGTCAACATCATCGGCTACGATCCGCTTTGGCAGGACCGATCCAAGGCACGCTTCAAGGCCCGCCATTTCCAGATCATCCGCAAGGGCGGCTTCGACTTCGTTCGCGTCGTGCTGCAATCGTTCCGGCACATGGATGCGCGGAACCGCCTCGACCCCAAATGGCTGGAAACGCTCGACTGGGTCGTCCGCGAAGCCTCCTCGGCCGGTCTCGGCGTCATCCTCGACGAACATGATTTCGACGTCTGCTCGAAGGATCCCGACGCGTGCGAGCCCAAGCTGCTCGCCTTCTGGCAACAGATCGGCGAGCGTTACCGCGACGCCCCCGACACGGTGCTGTTCGAATTGCTCAACGAGCCGCATGCCCCACTGGACGCCGCGCGCTGGAACGCGATGCTCGCGAAGCTGATCCCGCTCGTCCGCGCCAGCAACCCGCGCCGGACGCTGGTGATCGGCCCAACGCGCTGGAACAATCTCGAGGAGCTGCCGACGCTGCAACTCCCCAAGGAAGATCGCAACATCGTCGTCACCTTCCACTCCTACGAACCGTTCCGCTTCACGCATCAGGGCGCATCCTGGGCGGGCGACACCGCCAAGCTCAAGAACATCCCCTTCACCGCCGCCGACGAGGCACGCATCCGCGCCGACTATGACAAGGTCGCCGCCTGGTCGAAGGCGAACGATCGTCCGGTGCTGATGGGCGAGTTCGGCGCATACGAGAAAAGCGGCACCCCAATCGCCGCACGCGCGCGCTACACCGCGACGGTCCGACGCGAGGCGGAGGCGCATGGTTTCCCCTGGGCGTATTGGCAGTTCGACAGCGACTTCATCGTCTACGACATCGATCGTGACCGCTGGGTGGAACCGATCCGCGCTGCGCTGATCCCCGACCGCCGCTAAGCAACGTATCGCATTGTCATGAAAGGATATATGCCCTCCCGCTGAACCGCCGGACCGGTAAGGGGAGATGGGCGATGCCGACGCTGCCACCACCCGGCCGCGTCGCCGAACGCGCCGCGGTCGATGCCGCCACCTTCGCGACCGAGGTAGCAAGTGGCTACGCACCGGTCGTGCTGCGCGGACAGGTGCGCCACTGGGCGGCGGTGCGCGCTGGCGCAGGCGGAGACCGCGCGATCGCCGCCTATCTCGCCGGCTTCGGCGGCGGGCAGCCGCTCGACGTGATGATCGGCGCGCCGGAAATCGGTGGCCGCTTCTTCTACAACGACGACCTCACCGGCTTCAACTTCCACCGGCAAAGGGTCGCGCTGGGACAATTGCTTGGTCAGTTGCTCAGCTACGCCACCGACGACGACGCCGCGCCGCACGCGCTCTACGCCAATGCCGCGACCGCGCCCGAGCATCTGCCCGGCTGGGAAGCCGACAATGCGCTGGACCTGCCGACCGGCGACGCCCCCGCACGATTGTGGATCGGCAACGCGACCCGCGTCGCGACGCACTACGATCAGTCCGACAACATCGCCTGCGTCGTCCACGGGCGGCGTCGCTTCACGCTCTTCCCGCCCGATCAGCTCGCCAACCTCTACATCGGCCCGCTCGACAATACGCTGGCCGGCCCGCCCTCGAGCATGGTCGACCCCGACGAGCCCGACCTCGCGCGCTATCCGCACTTCGCGGCGGCGCACGCGCACGCGCAGGTCGCGGAGCTGGAGCCGGGCGACGCGATCTTCATCCCGGCGATCTGGTGGCACCATGTCGCCGCGCTCGATCGGCTCAACGTGCTCGTGAACTATTGGTGGACCGATCACGAAACCGCATCGCCGTTCGGCGCGCTCGTCCACGCGCTGATGGCGATCCGCGACCTGCCGCCGGCACCGCGCGCGGCATGGCGAACGTGGTTCGACCATTATGTCTTCGCCGACGACGCGGCGGACGCCGGCGCGCATCTGCCCCAGGCGGCGCGCGGCATCCTGTCCGCAGCCAGCCCGGCGCGCACCGAACGGCTCCGCGGCTTCTTGATCCGCCTGCTGGGCGGACGCCTTTAAAGATTGGTGACATCGACTTGATCCGTCATCAACTCAGTTGCGCGGCATCATCGCGGATTTTAGCGTTGGCGATGGTGATGAGTTTTCGCATGGCGGCGGTTAGGGCGACGATGGGTTTTTTGCCGCTGTCACGGAGGCGCTGGTAGAAGGCCTTGATGTCGGGCGCGAAGCGGACGGCGGAGAGGGCAGCCATGAAGGTGACGCGCCTGACCTCCGGGCGGCCGCCGCGGGTGCGGCGATAGCCATCGACGGTGCCGCTTTGGCGGGGATGGGGTGCAAGGCCGGCGAGGCTGGCGATCTGGCGCCGTCCGAGCGTGCCGAGTTCGGGCAGGAGGGCGATGAGCGCCGCGGCGGTGGTCGCGCCGATGCCGGGGATGGTGCGCAGGACGCTGGCGGTGCGGGCGAGTGATGCGCAGCCGGCGAGCAGCGCCTCGATCCGGGCCTCGAGCGCGGCGATGGCCTGGTCGTGCGCGGCGACCAGCGCGCGCAGCTCGGCGGCGACCGGGCCGGCGCCGGGGGCCTTGAGGCGGTTGGTGCACGCGGTGCGGGCACGGACGAGATCGCTGCGGGTGTTGACCAGCGTCGCGAGCTCCTGGCGGTGTTCATCGCGCGGGTGCCAGCGGTCGAGGCGCTCGTGGCGCTCCTGCCCGTAGCGCGCGAGCGCACGGGCATCGAGCGCATCGGTCTTGGCCAGCGTTCCCAGCGAGCGGATGAACGCCTTGACGCGGCGGGCATCGGCACGGTGGATGGCATGGCCGGCGCGTGACGCCGCCGCGAGCAGCGCGGCCTCGTAGCCGCCGGTCGCCTCGCAGACCAGCAGGCGCCCGGGCGGCAGCGCGGCGGCAAAGGCGTCGAGCGCAAGCGGCGTGTTGGCGATGGTGGTGGCGCGGCCGGTGACGCTGTCGAAGACGGCGATGCCGGCCTTGCCGACGTCGCAGCCGACGAACCCGGTCGGCGTGGTGGCGGCGGCGTCAGTGGCGGGGTTGGCGGAGCGGGTCATGACGGTTATCCTCGGCGATAGCCTGCGATTGTCTGCGGGCGTCGTCGAGCGGCCCCTGCAACTCACCAGGCGTGACGGGAAGCGGGCAACCGACCGGGATGACGACGGGCGAAAAGCCCTATTGCGAGACGGCCCGGTTGCCCGCGCCCGGCATCAGGTGGCCACCTGATGCCGGGCATCCCGCTCATGCAGGACACCACCCCCCTACGTCATCTCCAACAGACAATTGCGAGCGTAGCGAAGCAATCCAGTGCGTCCTGATCCGGCCCTGGATTGCTTCGCTGCGCTCGCAATGACGGCTGGTGCGTTCGACTTCACGTCATCATCATTTAGCGCTCTGGCCGCGCGAAACTTTCCCGCAACGTCGCGCGGATGCGCGCCGCGGTGGCCGCGTCGATCGCTCCCAGCACGCCTTTGGCCGGCTCCGGCAGATGCGCCGAGGGATCGCCATTGCCGCGAAACACCAATTGCTCGAACATCGCGCGATAAGCGGCGCGTTGATCCGCCGGCAGCGGCGCGATTGCCACCAGCGCATGCAGCAGCGCATCATACGGGTTCCCGAGCCCAGCCGGGGCCGGATTCCACCAGTAATTCACGAAGGCGTTGACCGGATCGAGCGAGTTGACCGCATGCCACCAGTGGAACGGGATGTAGATGCCATCGCCGGGCTCCAGCGTCGCCGCCTGCGCGACGCGCGCCGCCGCGGCAAAGCGCGGAAAGCGCGCATGATCAGGATCGTCGGGATCGACGAGGCTGACCGGCGTCCCCGCCGGGGTCAGCTCCAGCGGTCCCATATAGAGGTTCGCGACCTGATCCGGCGGGAACAGCGTGAAGCGCCGCCGCCCCATCACGACGACGCCGATATTTTCCATCAGATCGTAATGCGTCGCGACGCGGATCGCGTTGCCCAGCCACATCCGCGGCACCACCCCGTCCGCAACCAAGGTCAAGGCATTCTCGGCGGTGAAGCCCGGCAACAGCTCGGGCAGCGGCACCGACTGGATCGCCATCGCATAGGGCCGCGCATGATCGCGGTCGCGCAGCAGCCGGTCGAGGAACGGGTCGAGCGGGGTCTGCCCGCGCACGAAGTTCATCGCGCTCAGATCGGGCGTGTAGAAGAACCGCCCTTCGATCGACGGTTCGCCGAGGATCGCCGACACCGGGTCAGGCCGGCTGAACCGCTTGAGATAGCCGACCCCTCCTTCCGCTGATGCGCGCGCCGCCGTCACCGCCGGCCAGTCGCGAGCGACCCCGCGCAGCACCACCGGGCGCGCGGCGGGGCGGATCTCCGCCTCGAAGGTACGCCGGTCGACCCCTTCGATCTCGGGCAGCGGCGCGGGTGTCATGCGGCGACGCCCATGACGTCGCACCCCATCCGACGCAATAACTCGTCCTGCTCGGGCAACAGCTTGGCGGTTTCCGCCACCACGTCGCGGATGTGCGCCAGCCGCGCCAGCGTCTCGGCGTCGGACAACAGGTCGGCGGCCGGATGGTAGCCGCCTGCCTCCGCGCCCTGCCCGACCATCACCGACAGCCAGCTCGTCTCGGTGAACAATTCCTCGCCCTCGCGGAACACGCGCCCGTTCGCGGCGAAGATCGCCAGCTTTTCGGCCAGCCCCGCCGGCGGTGCCAGCTCGCGGCAATAATCCCAGAAGGCGCTGTCCCGCCGCTCGGTCGCTTTGTAGTGCAGCACGAGGAAGTCACGGATATCGACATAATCGGTGACATGCGCGCGATTGAAACGATCGATCTCGCGCTGATCGAAAGCGCGCGTCGGCCAATAGGTGAGCAGCCGCGCGATCGCCGACTGGACCAGATGGATGCTGGTCGACTCGAGCGGCTCGAGAAACCCGCCCGCGAGCCCCAGCGCGACGACATTCCCCACCCACGCGTGGCGACGATGCCCGGCCGTGAAGCGCAGGAAGCGCGGCTCGCCGAGCGCAGCCCCGTCGAGATTGGCGAGCAACGTGGCCGCGGCCTCGTCGTCCGACAGATGCGCCGAGGCATAGACATAGCCGTTGCCGATGCGATGCTGGAGCGGAATTCGCCACTGCCAACCCGCAGAGCGCGCGGTCGACCGGGTCAGCGGCTGCCGATCGCCGCCGTTCGCGCACGGCACCGCCACCGCACGATCGCATGGCAACCAGTCGCTCCAATCCTCGAACCCCGCCTGCATCTCGCCCTCGATCAGCAGCCCGCGAAACCCCGAACAGTCGATGAATAGATCACCCTCGACGCGCGCACCGGATTCAAGCACCACCGCGGCGACATGGCCGTTCGCTCCGTCGCGCTCGACCGAGACGATCCGCCCCTCGGTACGCCGCACGCCGTTCGCCTCCGCCAGCCGCCGCAGGAAGCGCGCGTACAGCCCGGCATCGAATTGAAAGGCGTAGCCCAGTTTCGACAGCGGCGATCCGGGCTGGTCGGGGCGCGGATGCGCGAAGCGCCGCTGCAACCCGGCGACGATCGCCAGCGAATAGGCATCGAGCGGGGTGTCGTCGCCAAGCGTCCGTCCCTTCAGCCAGAAATGGTGGAACTCGATCCCCTTCATATCCAGCCCGTACGAGCCGAACGGATGGACGTAGCGATGCCCCGGCCGCAGCCAGTCGACGAATTCGATCCCCAATTTGTAGGTCGCGCGGGTTTCGCGCATGAACTCGGCCTCGTCGATGCCGAGCATCTTGTTGAACAGCACGATCTGCGGGATCGTCGCCTCGCCGACCCCGACCGTGCCGATCGCCTCGGACTCGATCAGCTCGATCGTCAGCCCCGGCATCTCGCCCAGCACCCGCGCGATCGCGGCCGCCGCCATCCATCCCGCGGTGCCGCCGCCCACGATCACGACCCGGCGGATCGCGTCCACTTTCACAACGGGTCCGCCGGAAAGTCGAACGGCTTTTCCGATGCGAACGAGAAGGTCGGCGCGGCCTTCGGCGGCGGCGCGGGTGGTGCCGCGGGTGTGACGCCCGCGAGATGCCGCAGGAAGTCGCCGTGCGTGGGCAACTGTGCCGTGACGTCCAGATAATCGCGGCGCATCTGGTCCAGCGCCGCCGCCACGCGCTCCTCGTCGAGCGCATCGACCGCCGGCTCGTAGTCCTCGGGAACGATATGCTGCCCCATGCACACGCTGACCCAGCTGGTCGTCGCGAACAGCTCGCGCCCCTCGCGGAACACGCGGCCCTTGCCGCGGAACAGGTCGATCTTGCGCGCGAGGCTATCGGGAATGTCCATCGTGCGGCACCGTTCCCAGAACGGCGTGTCGCCGCGACGCGTCGCTTTATAGTGGAGGATCACGAAGTCCCGCACATCGGCGTAAAGCTCGTGCATCTGCGCATTATATTCGTCGCGCTCGACGGGGTCGAAGCGGCGGTCGGGGAACAGCGCGATCAGCCGCGCGATCCCCGACTGGACGAGGTGGATCGAGGTCGATTCGAGCGGTTCGATGAACCCCGAGGCCAGCCCGAGCGCGACCACGTTGCGGTTCCACGCCAGCTTCCGCCGCCCGGTGGTGAACGACAGGTGGCGAGGGTCGGCGAGCGGCGCGCCCTCGAGATGGGCGAGCAGCTCGCGCTCCGCCGCGTCCCGCGCCTGAAAGTCACTGCAATAGACGAGGCCGTTGCCGGTCCGCTCCTGCAAGGGAATGCGCCATTGCCACCCCGCCCCGCGCGCGGTGGCACGGGTGAACGGGGCCGGGTCGCCATTGTTGGCGCTGGGCACCGCGACCGCGCGGTCGCATGGCAGCCAGTGCCGCCAATCGTCATAGCCGCTTTCGAGCGTCTCCTCGATCAGCACGCCGCGAAAGCCCGAGCAGTCGATGAACAGGTCACCACCGACCACTCGCCCGTCTTCCAGCTTCAGCGCCGTGACATGCCCGTCCTCCGGGCGCTGCGCGACCGCGGTCACCTTGCCTTCCAGCCGCTGCACCCCGTTCCGCTCGGCGTAGCGGCGCAGGAACCCCGCATAGCGCGCGGCGTCGAAATGATAGGCGTAGAACAGGTCCTTGACCGCCGACTGCGCCGTTGCGGCGGGCGGCGCGAACTTGCCCGCCTGCGCCGCGACCGCGCTCATCGACCACGCCGAGATATCCGGGAGCACACGCCGCTGGCGTTCGCGAAGGTACAATTGGTGGAAGTGGACGCCACCCAGATCGTGCCCGTGCGCGCCGAACGGGTGAAAATACCGCTCGCCGATGTCGCCCCAGCCGACGAACTCGATCCCCAGCTTGTACGTCCCGCCGGTTTCGCGAACGAACTCGTGCTCGTCGATTCCCAGCATCTGGTTGAAGGTGCGCAGCGGCGGGATCGTCGCCTCGCCGACGCCGACGGTGCCGATCTCTTCGGACTCGATCAGCGTCACGCGCGTCACGCCATTGTTCAGAAAGCGCGAAAGTGCCGCCGCCGCCATCCAGCCCGCGGTCCCGCCGCCCAGGATGACGACGCTGCGAATGGTATGTTCGTTCATTGGACCAGCATTTCCCGCTGCCTGTTGTAATAGTCGTCCGCTGTCGGACAGCGCAGCACCGCCTGCTGGATCGCCGCCCGATACGCCGCCATCGCCCGTTCGCTCTCGGCGGCGGGCGTCGTGTCGATCAGCGGGTCGATCCGCCGCGGCAACGCGCCCTGCCCCAGCAACACCGCCAGCCAGTCGTCGCGCGCGAACGTCTCTTCCTCGAAGAACGGCAACCGTCCCCGCTCCGTGAACAGCGCCAGCGTCCGCGCCAGGCTGTCGGGAAGGTCGCGCGGCGGCTGCCAGAACGGCTCGCCACGCCGCGCGGTTGCGTAATGGCAGAGCACGAAATCGCGGACCCGCGCGATTTCGGCCTGCGCCTGCCGATTGTAATCGGCGACCTCCAGCGGGTGACAGGCGCGTCCGGGCAGCATCGCCACGATCCGGTCGATCGCGCTGTGCGCCAGATGCAGATTGGTGAAGTCGAGCGGTTCGATCACCGTCGCCGCATCGCCGATCGCGACGCAATTGCGCGCCCATGGCGCCGGTCGCGTGCCCTGCCGGAAGGCGACCGCCGGACCTGCCTCTTCCGACAGCGCATCACGTGCCGCCTCGTCCGACAACAGCGCGCTGGCATAGCACAGGCCGTGCAGCACCCGCCCCGGCGCCGCGCTCCGCCACCGCCATCCGGTCGGCAAGGCGGTCACCCGGTCGAGCGGCGACACGGGTTCCGGCGCGCTCTCCGCCATGATCAGCCGGTCGCACCGCAACCACCGCGTCCAGTCTTCCCACGTAGCGTCGATCGCCCCGCGCACCATCGCGCGCGGGCCGCTGGCATCGACGAACAGATCGGCGGTCACCGCGCCGCCATCGGTCAGCACCAGCCGTTCGACGAATCCGTCGCCGCCGCGTAGCTCCACGCCCGCGACCGTCCCGACAACGACCAGGACTCCCAGATGCCGCGCGAACGCCTCCAGCATCGCGCGATAGCGTGCGACATCCAGCACCAGCGCGGGCTGAATACCGGCAAGGATCGGCGACGACGGCGCCGCCATCCGCCCCGCCCGCGCCAGCACCGCCGCGGGTGCGTGGTGGTCGAACGGCGCGGCGGCCCCGGCCCGCGCCGCCCGTACCCAATGATGGTGGAAAGACGCGGTCCCGAACGGCTGCCCGTACGGTCCATAAGCGTGGACATAGGGCGGCAGCCCGTCCGCCCATCCCTCGAACAGCGCCCCCAATCGCCACCCGCCGCCCGCGCGCAGCACCGCATCGCCTTCGCTCAGGCCGAGATCGTCATGGAAACCGATCGCTGAAGGCAGCGTCTGCGGGATCAGGTCCGCCAGCGCGTCGGGCGCAGGCGGCGTCGCCACGATCGTGACCGCCACGCCCGGCACGCGCCGTCGCAGCGCCGCCGCCGCCGACCAGCCGACGATCCCGCCGCCCACGACCGCGATATGCCGGATCGGCGCGTCGAGCATCGTCACGCCGCCGCCGGCATCGGGCAGTATCGCGACAGGAACGCAGCGTGGTCGGGCATCGCGCCGACCGCCGCAGCGATCTCGCCCTGCATCCGCTCCAGCCCCGCCACCAGACGGTCGAGCGACGGCCCCTCCGCGCGCGGATCGGTGCCGACCGGCACGACGCGCTGCCCGAGATAGACCGACACCCAGCTGGCATCGAGGAACGCGCCCTCGCGGTATTTCACGACCCGCCCGCGCCGGCGAAACAGCGCCATCTTCTCGGCGAGGCTGTCGGGGATCGGCATCGTGCGGACATAGTTCCAGAATGGCGAGTCATCGCGCTCGGTCGCATGATAATGCAGGATCAGGAAGTCGCGGACCCGGTCATATTCCATGTTGATCAGCCGGTTGAACTCGTCGCGATCGACCGACGAGATCGCGCGTTCCGGGAACAGCTCGACCAAAGCGGTGATCGCCTGCTGCACCAGATAGAGGCTCGTCGATTCGAGCGGCTCGAGGAAACCGGACGCGAGCCCGATCGCCACGACATTGCCCGACCAGCTCCGCGTCCGCCGCCCGGCCTTGAACCGCAAGGTGCGAGGCGCGACCAATGGCTCCCCCTCGACCGCCCCGATCAGCGCGTCGGCGGCGTCGGTTTCAGACAGGAAGTCGCTCGCGAACACATAGCCATTGCCGGTGCGGTGCTGAAGCGGAATGCGCCAGCGCCATCCGGACGGCATCGCCACCGCGCTGGTGTACGGCGTCACCGAGGTTTCGGTCCGGCACGGCATCGCCACCGCGCGATCGGCGGGCAACCAGCGCGACCAGTCCTCGAACGGCTCGCCCAGTTCCTTCCCGATCAACAGCGCGGCGAAGCCCGAGCAATCGACGAACAGATCGCCCTCGACCCGCCGCCCGTCATCGAGCACGAGCGCGGTGACGTCGCCGCTCTCCACGTCGCGCTCGGCGGAGACGATCCGCCCTTCGGTCCGCCGCGCGCCAAGCTGCTCGGCAAAGCGTCGCAGGTAGGGCGCAAAGGCCACTGCATCGAACTGATAGGCATAGCCGAACGTCGAGGCGATCTGTTGCGCATCGCGCGACGGCTGACCGAAGCGATTGGCGCGCGCCAGCGAACAGGCCATCGAGAACGCCTCGATCGGCGGCAACGCCACCCCGGCGCGCAGCAACCGCGTATAATAATGATGGAATTGTACAGCGCCGCTGCCGCGCCCGAACGTACCGAACGGATGGATGTAGCTATCGCCGATCCGCCCCCAATCGCGAAACTCGATCCCCAGTTTGAACGTGGCGCGAGTCGCCGCCATGAAGTCCGCCTCGACGATGCCGAGCCGTTCGTTGAAGGCGCGGATGTGCGGCAAGGTCGCCTCGCCAACGCCGATGATGCCGATCGCTTCCGACTCGACCAGCTCCACCGAACAGCGAGTCGGCAGCAACCGGGCCAGCGCCGCCGCGGTCATCCAGCCGGAGGTGCCCCCGCCGACGACCACCACCCGCTGCCTCGCTGCCCGCTCCATCCATCCTATCCCGTAATGACACGCTCGTACGTGTTCCCGCGACCGTCGTCATACCCCGTTTCCCGCTCCCGGAAACCGTCATTCGGCTGGCGGAGAAATATCGCTGTTAGCGCAAACAAACTGTCTTGCGTTAGTACCGTGACGGTCGTACCCAAGGGGAGAAGATGCCGCACCAACTTGGTGATGAGACATCCGTTCAGGTATGAAATTAGGTGGGGATCTGATAATGGCTGACGAGATTTCGCTCGCGCGCGGGGACCGTACCCGAAGCCGGAACAAGGCCATTCTTGCCGGCGTGTCCGCTACCGCGATGTGCGTGTTTGCGTTGAGCGCTCCCGCCCTTGCACAGACCGGCGCAGCCAGCGGCCAGAACACTGCCGGTGCCGCGGCCCCGGTCAACGTGCCCGGCGGTGATCCGGCCGTCCAGTCGACCGGCGACGTTCCCGCCAGCGACGCCACGGGTGCCGACGACGTCGTCGTGACCGGCATCCGGCAGAGCCTCGCCAACGCGCAGACGATCAAGCGCAATTCCGACACCGTCGTCGACGCGATCACCGCGCAGGATATCGGCGCGCTGCCCGATCGTTCGGTGACCGAAGCGCTGCAACGCGTCCCCGGCGTGTCGATCAACCGCTTCGCCGGCAACAACGATCCGGATCACTTCTCGGTCGAGGGCTCGGGCGTCAACGTCCGCGGCCTCAACTTCGTTCGGTCGGAGTTCAACGGCCGCGACACCTTCTCGGCGGGCATAGGCGGTCAGGCGATCAACTTCGCCGACGTGCCGTCCGAATTGCTCGGCTCGGTCGAGGTCTACAAGAACGCCACCGCCGATCTGATCGAGGGCGGCCTTGCCGGCACCGTCAACCTCAACACGCGCAAGCCCTTCGACAACAAGGGCTTCCACATCGGTGGCGGCGTCGAGGCCAATTACGGTGACTTCGCCAAGAAGTGGGCGCCTACCGGCTCGCTGCTCGTCTCGAACACGTGGGAGACGCCGATCGGTCGCTTCGGCTTCCTCGCCAACGCCTCCTATTCGCAGCTCAAGAGCCGCGCCGACGGTATTCAGGTCACCAACTTCCAGACCCGCGACGGCGTGCAGGCGGCGACCGGCACCGGCACCAACACCACGATCACCTGCCGCAACCAGCTGCCCGGCACCACCGATGCCAATACGCTGCTGCCGGGCACGATCACCGGCGTCGGCGGCGCGAATTTCAACAATCCCGCCAACACCTGCGGCAACACCGGCACGCCCGGCGCGGACGGTTTCGCCGATCCGACCGCGATCGCTTATGCCCCGATCGGCGGCCAGTTCCGCAGTCAGGACTATGACCGCAAGCGCGACGGACAGGCGCTGGCGGTGCAATGGCAGAGCAACGACGAGCGCACGACCTTCACCGCGCAGTTCCTGCGCACGCACTCCAGCAATGCGTGGGGCGAGCACACGTTCGAGACCGCGCCCGATCTTTCGGAATACAGCACCTATCCCGCCGGCTGTCAGCAGAACAGCAACGGCCCGGTCAACGGCGCCAACAACGCCACCACCCGCGCGGAATGCCAGCTGAACGGCTCGGGCCAGTTCGTGTTCGGCAACAACCAGCGTGGCAACGGCTACAACCCGGCCGGCGGCCCCTATCCGAACTACGTCTACGACAGCAACGGCCTGTTCCAGAGCGGCTTCATCACGCTCCCCGGCGCGGGGTGGCGCACGGCCTCGAGCGGCTCGCCCACCACGACGGTTCCCTCGGGCGGTGCGCAGCAATCGCTGTCGCGGCGTCAGGTCTATGACGAGAATCTCGTCAAGGACGCCGGTTTCAACCTCAAGATCAACCCGGACGATCATTGGTCGATCGGCCTCGACGTCGACTATACCTATGCCAAGCACGACGTCACCGATCTCAGCGTCTTCGGCTCGACCTTCGCGGACAGCGAATTGGACCTGACCGGCAAGCTGCCCGTCGTCGTCCCGCACAAGCCGCTGACGCTTGCCGCCAATTGGGCGACGCCGAATCCGGCGATGGCCGCCGCCACCGACAGCGAATATTTCGCCAGCCGTGACTTCCAGTTCTGGCGCGCGGCGATGGATCACATCGAACACAGCGTCGGTGAGGAATATCAGGTCAAGGGTGACTTCGCCTACAAGTTCGACGACGGTGACTTCCTGCAACGCGTCAAATTCGGCGCGCGCTACGCCGAACGAA
The DNA here is from genome assembly GCA_036946405.1 of Sphingomonas phyllosphaerae. Classification (NCBI taxonomy): domain Bacteria; kingdom Pseudomonadati; phylum Pseudomonadota; class Alphaproteobacteria; order Sphingomonadales; family Sphingomonadaceae; genus Sphingomonas; species Sphingomonas phyllosphaerae. The sequence continues at coordinate 2,886,892 of JAQIJC010000001.1, forward strand.
CGCAGGACGTGCGCTACACCGCGTACAATTGGGGCGCGATCAGCGAGATCTGGTCGGGTGCGCCGGTCACCTTCAATCAGGGCGATACCAGCCGATCGTCGCTCTATACGTTCAATAACTTCTACCGTGGCCAGACCTCCGCGCCACCCAGCGCCTATTATTACAATGGCGACCTCATCAACGACTACAATTCCGCCGTCAGCTTCTTCCAGACGCAGAACGATATCTGGCGCAACACCAACGGTGCCACCGCGACCAACCGCTTCGTCGGCGCGGGGCAGCGGGCCGGCGCGATCCCGGGCACGGCCTTCCTGCCGTCCGAAGTGTCGAACGTCCGCCAGATGGACTCGGCCGCTTATGCGATGCTGCAGTTCGGCAACAACGAGCCGGTGTTCGGCGACATTCGCGTCTCGGGTAACATCGGCGTGCGCTACGTCCGCACGACGGTGAATTCGCGCACCGAAACCGCCGTTCCGAACCGCAGCGAGCTTGGCGTCGTCGATCCCTTCTCCACCCGCTGCGTCGCCACGTCGCGGCAATTGCCCGATGGAACCGTTCAGGTCACCCAGCCCGGCGGCGTCTGCAATCTCGGCGCGACCGAATATGAGCGGCTGCGCACCTTCGCGACGGATGGCTATGCGTCGCAACCGGCCTTCTTCAGCAACAGCTATGGCTATTTCCTGCCGAGCGCGAACCTGAAGCTTGGTGTCACCCGCGATCTGATCGTGCGTCTTGCGGGATCGAAGGTGCTGACCCGCCCCGACTTCGCGAACATCCGTCCGTATGTGACGTATGCGCTGGAGCCCGGCTCGGGCACCGTCACGATCAACGCCGGCAATCCGTATCTGAAGCCGGCCACCGCGTGGCAGTTCGACGCGACCGTCGAATGGTATTTCGCGCGCGTCGGGCAGTTGTCGATCGACGCTTTCTATAAGAGCGTCGACGGCTTCTTCTACCAGTCGCTCGTCAACCGCTCGGTCACGAACAACGGCATCACGCAGAACATCCAGGCGCGTGGTCCCGCCAATTATGCCGGCAAGGGCAAGATCAAGGGGTTCGAGGTCGCCTATCAGCAGACCTTCGACTTCCTGCCCGGCTTCCTCAACGGGCTCGGCTTCAACGGCAACTACACGTTCATCGACAGTTCGGGTCTTCCCAACTCGTTCCTGAACGGTGGCACGCCGTCGTCGGGGTCGACGATCCCCAAGGGCAATCTGCCGCTGGAAGGCTTGTCGAAGCACAATTTCAATGCGACCGCCTTCTACGAAAAGGGACCGATCTCGCTACGCGCCGCCTACAACTGGCGCTCGCGGTTCCTGTTGACCGCCGCGGACGTGATCTTCCCGTACACGTCGATCTTCAACGACGCGACCGGGCAGCTCGACGCCTCGGCCTTCATCAACATCAATCGCTATGTGAAGCTGGGCGTGCAGGGTGTGAACCTGACCAACACGACCACCAAGCTGCTTCAGGCGTACAAGGGGGGCTCCGACGATCTGGCGCCGCGTTCGTACTTCACCAACGACCGCCGCTTCTCGATCATCCTGCGCGCCAATTACTAAGGCAAACTCCCCTCCCTCTCGGGGGAGGGGCCGGGGGTGGGGGCCGTGTCTCACCGAGACCAGCCCCCACCTTGTCATGCCACCCGCGCCGGCGCAGCCGCTATTGCCTGAGCAATCGTCGCGCGCAGCGGCTTGGCGCGATAGTCGGCATCATAGGGGCATGGCCGCCGCGCCGCCTTGTCGGCGCGAGGCTCGAACGGGCCGATCCAGCTGAACCGGTCGCACAGCCCCCATGCGACCACGTCGCGAAGCTGCGGATAGGAGAACATGACGTCGAGATAGCGGCGCGCGTAATCCGCGACACCGCGGTCACGCACCGTCGGGTCCACCGGCAGGCCGTTGTCGCGCACGTCCAGCTCGGTGATCAACAGCCGGTATCCCATGCCGGTCACCGCATCGAGGAACTGCCGCCAGTCGCGCTCATAGGCGCGCGCGCTTCCGCTCGTATCGGGTCCGGCGGTCACGATATGCGACTGGACGCCCAGCGCATGGACCGGCACCCCGCGCCGCCGAAAGCCTTCCAGCAACCGCAACACACCCGCGCGGTGTGCGGCATTGCCCGGCTCCCAGCTCATATAGTCGTTGTAGACAAGCTCAGCGTGCGGCGCCTGCGCGTGCGCGGTGCGGAAAGCGAGGTCGAGCAACGCTTCCGTTCCGCCCATCGCCTGGCTCAGCGTGGTCGCTTCCAGCGCGCCGGTTTCCGGTGTCACCGCTTCGTTCACCACGTCGTAACTGGCGATCCGTTTGCCGTATCGCTGTGTCACCGTCGTGATATGATCGGTGATAATCTTGGCCGCGGCGTGGGACGGGCGCGCGCCGAAGTCGTATTTTTCGAGCCAGACCGGCATCCATTTGCGGCGCTGCCACAGCAGATTGTGACCCCTTACCGCCATCCGGTTCGCCGTCGCCCACGCCATGATCCGGTCGAAAGCGGCGAAGTCGAACTTGCCCGGGGCGGGTCTAAGATGCTGCCACTTCATCTCATTTTCGGCCACCAGCACCCCGCACTCCGCGCGTAGCAACGCGGCATAGGCCGGGTTGTCCATCGATGCGCCACGCGGACGCGCCGACAACGCCGATCCAAACCTCAACCCCCTCCCCCGCGCCATCGCGTCGAGCCCAGCGTCGTCGGCCAAGGCATTGCCGGATAACGCAAAAGGAAGGGCCATCCCTCCAGCCAGGCTCGCGCGCCTCGTGATCTTTTCAGTCATTTCCGTCCCTCGCGCTCCGCCGTGCGCACAGTAGATGATGTAACGACGTCAAGCGCCAGAGATATCCCGGAAATGCGTGTCGCCCCGTCACGCGAGCCGTCGGGCTTGCGGATCGGTAGGTGCGCGCCACGGCGGCAAGCAGGTTGCCTTTTTGCCTCGGCGGCCTAGCATCGTCGAACGCGTGGCGGGGACAATATCATGAAGCGTGAATGGGTTCGTCTTGGGTTTGGCGCCGCATTGCTGTGCGCCACGCCACTCACCGCCCTCCGTGCCGAGCCCGCCGCGGAGACGCAGGCGCTCGATATTGCCAAGCGCGCGATCGCGTTCCGCAGCGTCGCCGGCCCCGGCAACCAGACCCCGCAGCTCGCCGCCTATCTCAAATTGGTGCTGGTCGCGGGCGGAATCACCGATGTCACCGTCACCCCCGTCGACGATACCGCTTATCTGATCGCGCGTTGGCCGGGCAGCGATCGCGCGGCCAAGCCTTTGGTAATCTCCGGTCATATCGACGTCGTCGAGGCGAAGCCGGCCGACTGGCAGCGCGATCCATTTACCCCGGTGATCGAGAACGGCTATCTCTATGGCCGCGGCGCAACCGACATGAAGCTTGATGCTGCGGTCACGATCGCCGCGCTCTTGCAGATGAAGCGCCAAGGATATCGTCCGCGCCGCGACATCGTGCTCGAATTTTCCGGCGACGAGGAGACGCGCATGAAGACCAGCGCGCTGATCGCCGAGCAGCTCAAGAACGCCGAGCTGGTCATCAACATCGACGGCGGCGGTGGGCGGCTGGGCGAGGATGGGCGTCCGCAATTCTTCACCTGGAACGGCGCCGAGAAGACCTATGCCGATTTCGAGCTGACCGTCACCAACCCCGGTGGACACAGTTCGGCACCGCGTCCCGAAAACGCGATCAACCAATTGTCGGCCGCATTGGTGCGGATCGAGAATTACCGCTTTTCGCCGCAAGTGTCCGACCTAACGAAGAAATTCTTCGAGGAAGCAGCCAAACAGAAGACCGGCGCGCTCGCCGCCGCGATGCGCGCTTTCGCCGCCAATCCCAAGGATGAGCAGGCGATCGCCACGCTTGCCGCCGATCCCGCCTATGTCGGCCAGATCGGCACCACCTGCGTCGCGACGATGGTGAGTGGCGGCCACGCGCTGAACGCGCTGCCGCAGCGCGCAACGGCCAACATTAATTGTCGCATCTTCCCCGGCGTGAAACCGGCCGATGTGATGGCGACGCTCAAGCAGGTCGCCGCCGAGCCGAAGCTCACGATCCGCGACGTCAGCGAGGGCTCGGTCCCCAACGACGCGTCGCCGATGCGCCCCGATTTCGTCGCCGCGGTGAGCAAGGCGATCGCCAAGACCCGCCCCGGTGTGCCGGTGTTCCCCAGCATGTCGGCCGGCGCGAGCGACAGCATGTGGTTCCGCTTTCACCACGTGCCCAGCTACGGCGCGAGCCCGACGTTCATCAAGGAGTCGGATGATTTCAGCCACGGGCTGAACGAGCGCACCCCGATCGACAATATCGCACCCGGCATCGCTTACTATCAGTCGCTTTTCACCGACCTGTCGCGATAGGGTGCGGTGAGGCTCAGGGCGAGCAGTCCATCTTTGACGTCACCGACGCACGTAGAAGAGGTGGGTGTCGACCTTTGCTACCTTGGTCATCGTGTCGCGCCAGTACGGCACCATCCAGTCGGCATGATAATGGGTCGCGCGCCCGACGTCGGCGAAGACTCGCCCCGCAAGCGCGCGTCTCGCCACGCGCCGCGCCGCCGACCAGCCGTAATGCCGCGTGCGCCGTTCGATCGATCCGTCACAGGTGAACGAGAACTGGCAACCGGTCGTTCGCTCGAACCCCTGATAGACGACGCCGCAGATCGTGCCCGGAAAGCCGGCCGCGCGCGCCCGGTTGAGGATGACCTGAATGACGGCGCGTTGCCCGCGAGGATCGTCACCCACTTCGTACAGCGCGGCAGTGGCGAGGCAGTCGACGGCCTGCGCCCGTTCGGCCGGTCCGCCGCGAAAGCGATAGGGTGCGGCGATGACGCGTGCCCGCGCGACGATCGGGACCTTGGCATTGGACGCGCGGGCCTCCGCCATCGTCATCGCCCGCGACGGTTTCGATCTCACCTTGAAGGAGCGCGTATCCAACAGCCCCGCCACGATGGCCAAAACTGCGGCCACGAAGATCAGCAGCAACCAGCGCTCAGCGGCGACGTCTCGCCGTGCCTTGCGTCCGGTCGCGTTACGTGAGGGTCGACGTCGTGCCATCATCTGCATACCAGCGCCGGGCGCCAATCGGCCGCGTTCCTATCTGCTTGCCGCCGGTAGACCAACCGCCTTCTACGCCGGCCTTCACGAAAGTCGCTGGCCGGTACGATCCGGCCGTGCCACATCGTTGACCCTCAACGACAAGGTGTTACGAATGCGCGCGCGTGCCTGCCTGATCGCCATCCTCTTCGCCTCCGCTGCAACCGCGCAGATGCCTGCCGCCAGTTACCATCGCGCGCCGGATCCCATCGCGAAGGCGCTCGAGATGCCGCCGACGCCGGTGGTTGCGCTCAGCCCTGACCATCGAACCCTCGCGATCCTCGGACGCGAAAACCTGCCCACGATCGCCAATCTGTCCAAGCCGATCCTCCGGCTCGGCGGCTACCGTATCGACCCCGCCACCAACGGCCAGGCCGAGGTACGTGTCCAATGGCTCAATCGCCTGAGCTTCAAGGACATCGACAGCGGCCGCACCGTCGACGTCGGGCTTCCGGCCGGACTGCGCTTCGCCGCGCCGCGCTGGTCCCCCGATGGCAGTCGCCTCGCCTTCTACGCGCAGGAGCCGGAAGGACTGTCGCTGTGGATCGCCGATCGCGAGGGCAATGCCCGTTCGATCGCGAAGGGATTGAACGGGACGTTCGGCGCACCGTACGTGTGGATGCCGGACGGCAAGGCGCTCGTCGCCTATACGATCCCCGCCGACCGCGGCGCGGCGCCTGTCGCTGCCACGACGCCCGCCGGGCCGGTCGTGCAGGAGAGCAGCGGGCGCACGTCGGCCGCGCGCACCTATGAGGATCTGCTTCGTAACGCCTATGACGAGGCGCTGTTCGACCATTATTTCACCGGACAGCTGGTTCGTATCGGGCTCGACGGCGCGGCCAGACCGATCGGCACGCCCGGCCTTGTGACCGACTTCAGTGTCTCGCCCGACGGTCGTTACCTGCTGACCGAGCGGTTGAAGCGTCCATATTCCTATCTGCTGCCCGCGCGCTTCTTCCCGACCGAGATCGCAGTGTCGACGATTGAGGGAAGCCCGGTCAGGACGCTGGTCGACCGTCCGCTCGCGGACGACCTGCCCGTCGACTTCGACGCGACCGTCAAGGGGCCGCGCGACGCGACGTGGCGGTCGGATACGCCGGCGACGCTTGTCTGGGCAGAGGCGCTCGATGGCGGCAATCCGCGCACGAAGGTCGCCTTTCATGACAAAATCATGATGCAGGCGGCGCCATTCGATGCGGCGCCCGTCGAACTGGCGCAAACGCCGTCACGCTTTGCCGAGACGATGTGGGGCGACGACGGGTTCGCGATGGTCGTCGCGCGCGAATGGCGCACGCGAACCGAACATCGACTGGCGGTCGCCCCCTCACGCCCTGGGCAGGCGCGCACGTTGCTGACGTTCAATTACCAGGATCAATATGGCGATCCGGGCGAGCCGCTGATGGACGAAAACGACGCGGGCAAGCCGGTGATGCGCTTCACGCCCGCGCACGACGCCATCTATGTCACCGGTGAGGGCGCCACCAAGGAAGGCGCGTTCCCGTTCCTCGCCACCCTGCCGCTTGCCGGTGGCAAGCAGACAAGGATCTGGAACGCTAAGGCCCCCTATTACGAGCCGGTCGTCGCAATGCTCGATGACCGCGGGGATCGCATCCTGACGCGGCGGGAAAGCGCGGCGCTCGCCCCCAATTACGTGGTCCGTCGCATCAAGGGCGACCGCGCCAAGCCTATCACCGCGTTCCCGGATCCAAGCCCGGTGTTCGCCGGCGTCACGCGGCGTACGATCACCTACAAGCGCGCGGACGGCGTTCCGCTGTCCGGCACGCTCTATCTTCCGGCCGGGTACGACGCGCGGCGCGACGGGCCGCTGCCGACGCTGCTATGGGCCTATCCGTCGGAATATACCGATGCGAAGGTCGCCGGGCAGACGGTCGATCAAGGAAATCGCTTCACCCGCCCGCGTGGCATCAGCCATCTGTTCCTGCTGACCCAGGGCTATGCGATCCTCGACGATCCGGCGATGCCGATCATCGGCGAGGGCGATGCCGAGGCCAACGATACCTATGTCAAGCAATTGCGCGACGATGCGCAGGCGGCGGTCGACGCGGTGGTGAAGCTTGGCGTCGGCGACCGAACGCGCATGGCGGTCGGCGGGCACAGCTACGGTGCGTTCATGACCGCGAACCTGCTGGCCCACACCGACCTGTTCCGCGCCGGCATCGCGCGCTCGGGCGCGTATAACCGCACGCTGACCCCGTTCGGCTTCCAGGCCGAGCAGCGGACCTATTGGCAGGCAACCCCGACTTATACCGAGATGAGCCCCTTCACCTATGCCGACCGGATCAAGGCGCCGATCCTGCTCATCCATGGCGCCGCCGACGACAATAGCGGGACGTTTCCGATCCAGTCCGAACGCATGTATGCTGCGCTCAAGGGAAATGGCGCGACGGTCCGTTATGTCGTCCTGCCCAATGAACCGCATGGCTACCGCGCGCTGGAATCGACCGGGGAAACCTTGTGGCAGATGACCGACTGGCTGGACCGCTACGTCAAGCCTGCGACTTCGGCGACGACGCCACCCGTCAGCAAATAGCCGCAACCTGCCTCATCGGCTCTGCTTCGGACCGTCGCGCGGACGTGGCCGGCGGTTCTTTGGCGGTCGTAGCGGGGCGGGTCTGCGTCGCTACTCAGCAAACGCGAATTGACGTTCGCAGGCGCAGCAATCAAAAAAGGTGCAGGGAGGCTTCGAGAACATCCTGCGCATCGTAATCATCGACGATACCGGCCTTCGCGCGACCGTGCTCGAAGAGGGGCTGCGCGAGGCGGGCTATGACGACATCCATGTCGTGCCGCCGCGTGGTGCCTTCGTCGCGCGTCTGGAACGCATGGCCCCGGACATCGTACTGATGGACCTGGGCGATCCCAGCCGCGACACGCTCGAGGAAATGCTGGTCGTCAGCCGCGCGCTCGCCCGGCCGATCGCAATGTTCGTCGACCGGTCGGACGAGACGATGATCGGCGCGGCGATCGATGCCGGCGTGTCGGCCTATGTTGTCGACGGGCTGCGCAAGGAGCGGGTCAAACCGATCATCGATCTGGCCATCCGCCGCTTCAACGCCTTCGCGCGGATGCAGGCGGCGCTCGACGAGGCGACCACCGCGCTCGCCGACCGCAAGACCATCGACAAGGCGAAAAGCATCCTGATGACCAGCCGCAATCTGACGGAGCCCGATGCCTATGCGCTGCTACGCTCGACCGCGATGAACCAGAACCGGCGGATCGTCGACGTGGCCGAGGCGCTGATCACCGCCGCCGGGCTGCTGGGGGGTGACGCTTGACCCCGCTGGCGATCGCCTTCCTGCCGTTGACCGACAGCGCGGTGCTGGTCAGCGCGCGCGAAAAGGGTTTCGCCGCCGAACGCGGGATCGATTTGACCCTGGTGCGCACCACATCATGGGCGACGGTGCGTGATCGGTTGGTGTTCGGGCAGGTGCAGGCCGCGCACATGCTGGCGCCGCTTGCGATCGCGGTGACGCTGGGGCTCAGTCAGCATCCCGCGCCGATCGCCGCGCCGTTCAAGCTCAACATCAACGGCAACATGCTGGTGATGGCCAGCGGCTTCGCCGCCGCGCTCGACCCCGACGTGATCCGGCGCACCGCCGATCCGATCGGCAGCGCGCACGATTTCGCCGCCGCGATCGGGCTGTACCATCGCAAGCCGGTGATCGGCGTGGTCCATCGTTTCTCCAGCCATGCGCTGATGCTGCGCTACTGGCTTGGCTATGCCGGGATCGACGCGGATCGCGACGTGACACTGCGCGTGCTGCCCCCGTCGCTGATGGCGGAGGCGCTGCGCACCGGGGAGATCGACGGCTTCATCGCGGGCGAACCCTATGGCAGCATCGCGATCGCCGACGGCCTTGCCGAAGCGGTGGCGCTCGGCCCGTGCATCTGGCAGCGCGGGGTTGAAAAGGTGCTGGCGATGCGCCGCGACTGGATGGAGGCGAATGCCGACACCGTCGACCGGCTGCTTCAGGCGCTCACCGCCGCGGCCGGCTGGTGCGACGATCCCTCGAACCGCGAGGAGCTGGCCGAACTGCTCGCCCGCGACGAGTATGTCGGGCAGCCGGCCGCGGCGCTGCTGCCCGCGCTGTCGGGTCGGCTGACGCTGCGCGCCGATCAGAGCGCGATTGATGTACCCGACGCGCTGCTGTTCCACCGCGAGGCGGCGGGCTTTCCGTGGCGAAGCCAGGCGCTGTGGATCTATTCGCAACTGGTCCGCTGGAAGATGGTCGCCGCCACGCCGGATCACGAGCGACAGGCCGCCGAGGTGTTCCGTTCCGACATCTATCGCCGCGCGCTGGTCGACATGGGCGAACCGATGCCGGGCGCCAGCCTGAAGCTGGAAGGTGCGGTGACGCAGCCGATGCCGGTCGGCGCGCATCGCGGCGCGCTGACGCTCGGTCCGGATCGCTTCTTCGACGGGGCGGTGTTCGATCCGGCCGACGTCGCCGGCTATTTGCGCAGCTATCGCATCGGTAGCGACCACGGCTGACATTTTGCGCTTGCGAAGAAACGCGGTTTCGGTCAGCTTTCGGCCTTGACCCGCGACGCAGCGGGTTCAGCCGGGATGCCGCGCCAGCGCGGGTGGGCACCCCCATCGATTTCGCCAGCAAAGCCGCTGACCGCCTTCCCGAACGGGAGAGGCGGCCGGTGGCGTTTGCCGTGCAAGGACAAACCCTTTTCCGATGGAGTTTTCCGATGGCCACCGCATATTGGGAAGACGATCCCGCCAAGCCCGCCACCGGCTTCTGGGCGAGCGGGCACACGCCGACGCTGATCGCCGCCTTCCTGTATTTCGACCTCGCCTTCATGGTGTGGGTGCTGCTCGGGCCGCTGGCGCCCGACATCGCTAAGACGCTGGCGCTGACCCCGGCGCAGAAGGGGTTCATGGTCGCCACCCCGACGCTCGCGGGCGCGATACTGCGCGTCGTCAACGGCCTGCTGGTTGACAGGATCGGGCCGAAGCGGGCGGGTGCGATCAGCCAGATCATCGTCATCGCCGGGCTGCTGTCCGCCTGGGCGCTGGGCGTGAACAGCTTCGGCGGAACGGTGGCGCTGGGCGTGATCCTCGGCTTCGCCGGGGCTAGCTTCGCGATCGCGCTGCCGCTCGCCAGCCGCTGGTATCCGCCCGAGCATCAGGGCAAGGCGATGGGCTTGGCCGGCATGGGCAATTCGGGCACGGTGCTCGCTGCGCTGTTCGCGCCGACACTGGCCAAGCTGTTCGGCTGGAATGCGGTGCTCGGGCTCGCCTGCGTGCCGCTCTTCCTCGTCCTGATCGCCTATCTCGTAATGGCGAAGGATGCGCCGGGGCGACCGGCACCGAAAAGCCTGACCGAATATCTCCAGCCGTTGCGGCAAGCCGATTCGTGGTGGTTGATGGGCTTCTACGCCGTCACCTTCGGCGGCTTCGTCGGGCTCGCGGCAAGCCTGCCGATCTATTTCACCGAACGCTTCGGGCTAACGACGGTCACCGCAGGTTATTGCACCGCCGGCTGCGTCTTCGCAGGCTCGCTGGTGCGCCCGATGGGCGGCGCGCTCGCCGACGCGATCGGCGGGGTCAAGGCGTTGACCGGTGTGTTCGTCGTCGCGGCGCTGGCACTGGCCGGCGTCAGCATCGCGCCGACGCTGCCGGTGGCGCTGCTGTTCTTCGTCGTCGCGATGCTGGCACTGGGCACCGGCAATGGTTCGGTCTTCCAGCTCGTGCCGCAGCGCTTCGCCGCGGAGATCGGCGTGATGACCGGGCTGGTCGGCATGGCCGGCGGCGTCGGCGGCTTTTATCTCGCTTCATCGCTTGGCCTCGCCAAGCAATGGACGGGCAGCTTCGCGCCCGGCTTCCTGATCTTCGCCGCGCTGGCCCTGGTCGCACTCGCCGGGCTCACGCTGGTCAAGGCGAGGTGGCGGCGGACATGGGGCGCCGCCGCGGGCGTCCGGATCTGATCGCATCGATGGGCGGCGTGCGACAACGCCGCCGCCCGTCTTCGCTTGCACGCCGTAACGATGCTGCGCTTGCGAAAAGCCTCTTGCAGGCCGCAGCGAATCACGGCATCTTCTCACTCGATCGGGCGACGAAGCCCGTCGATCACAGGCTGGCCGCTCCAATGCTGGATGCGGGCGGCGCATCGCTCGGTCAGCGGCCCGTCCGCTACCGCTCACGATGATGGCAAGGCCGCCATGCAGGCGCTGGGTTCACCAGCGTCCGCATGGCGGCCTTTTTCGTTTCCGGAGCATTGACCCATGGATTTCGAAGGCTTCGCAAAGGTCGATTTCGAGGAGGCGCTGGAGCCCTCCGCGTTCGATGACGGCCCCACCCTCCCCGATCGCCAGCATCTGGTGGTCGTCGGCAACGGCATGGCTGGCTGCCGCGCGATCGAGGAACTGATCGCGCGCGACGCCGGGCGCTACCGCGTCACGATCTTCGGCGCCGAGCCGCATGTGAACTACAATCGCATCATGCTCTCCCCGGTGCTGGCGGGCGAGAAGACGTTCGACGAGATCGTCATCAACGGCCACGACTGGTACGCCGACCACGGCATCGAGCTGATCGCGGGCGATCCGGTCGAAACGATCGACCGCGCGGCGAAGACGGTGACGGCGCGGTCGGGGCGCAGCGTCGGCTATGACAAGCTGCTGCTCGCCACCGGGTCCGACCCGTTCATCATCCCGGTGCCGGGCAAGGATCTGCCCGGCGTCATCACCTTCCGCGACATGAACGACGTCGATCAGATGCTCGCCGCCGCCGAGGCCGGTCGTGCCAAGGGGGGCGGCGCTGCGGTGGTGATCGGCGGCGGGCTGCTCGGGCTGGAGGCGGCGCACGGCCTGTCGTTGCGCGGCATGAAGGTGACGGTGATCCACCTCGCCAAGACGCTGATGGAGCGGCAGCTGGACGAATCGGCGGGCTGGCTGCTCAAGACCGCGCTCGAGGCGCGCGGACAGGTGATCCTGACCGAGGCGAACACCGCCGAGATCGTCGGCGATTGGCGGGTCGAGGGCGTGCGGCTGGCCGATGGCACGCTGATCCCCGCCAGCCTTGTCGTGATGGCGGTCGGCATCCGCCCGGCCACGGCGCTCGCTCGCACCGCCGGGCTGGAGGTTGGCCGCGGCATCAAGGTCGACGACCATATGGTCACGTCTGACCCCGACGTGCTCGCGGTCGGCGAATGCGTCGAACATGATGGTCAGGTCTATGGGCTGGTCGCTCCGTTGTGGGACATGTGCCGCAGCCTCGCCAACGGCCTGGTCGACCGGCATAGCGGCTATCGCGGTTCGGTCACCTCGACCAAGCTGAAGGTGTCCGGGATCGACGTCTTCTCGGCCGGCGATTTCGCGGGTGGCGACGGCGCGGAGGACATCGTGCTGCGCGACGCCAGCCGCGGCATCTACAAGCGCGTCGTGGTCCGCGACGACCGGATCGTCGGCGCGGTGCTGTACGGCGATACCGCAGACGGCAGCTGGTATTTCGACCTGCTGAAGAAGGGCGAGGACGTCTCCGCCATCCGCGACGTGCTGATCTTCGGCCAAGCCTTTGCCTCCGGGGGTGGGCAGGCGGACCCTAAGGCGGCCGTTGCGGCGCTCTCGGACGATGCCGAGATCTGCGGCTGCAACGGCGTGACCAAGGGCAAGGTGTGCCAATCGATCGTCGACGGCGCGACCAGCCTCGACGCGGTGCGATCGACCTGCAAGGCGTCCGCCTCGTGCGGCTCCTGCACCGGTCTGGTCGAACAATTGCTGTCGATCACGCTGGGCGAGGATTACGGCGGCGAGCGCACCGTCAAGACGATGTGCAAATGCACCAGCTTCGGCCACGACGACGTCCGCCGCGAAATCGTTGCGCAGGCCATGCGCTCGATCCCGGAGGTGATGCAGAAGCTGCATTGGTCGACCCCCGACGGCTGTTCCTCCTGCCGCCCGGCGCTCAATTATTACCTGCTCTGCGCGCTGCCCGGTGATTACAAGGACGACCAGCAGAGCCGCTTCGTCAACGAGCGAATGCACGCCAACATCCAGAAGGACGGCACCTATTCGGTCGTGCCGCGCATGTGGGGCGGCCTGACGTCCCCCCGCGAATTGCGCGCGATCGCCGACGTGGTGGAGAAGTTCAACGCGCCGATGGTGAAGGTGACCGGTGGGCAGCGGCTCGACATCTTCGGGATCAGGAAGGAGGATCTGCCCGCGGTCTGGGCCGACCTCAATGCCGCCGGGATGGTCTCCGGCCACGCCTATGGCAAGTCGCTGCGCACCGTGAAGACCTGCGTCGGATCGGAATGGTGCCGCTTCGGCACACAGGATTCGACCGGCCTGGGTGTCAAGATCGAGCGGATGACCTGGGGATCGTGGATGCCGCACAAGTTCAAGATCGCGGTATCGGGCTGCCCGCGCAATTGCGCGGAGGCGACGATCAAGGACTTCGGCATCGTCTGCGTCGACTCCGGCTACGAACTTCACGTCGGCGGCAATGGCGGGATCAAGGTCCGCGCCACCGACCTGCTCTGCAAGGTCGCGACCGAGGAAGAGGCGATGGAGGTCTGCGCCGCCTTCGTCCAGCTGTACCGCGAGCAAGCGCGCTATCTGGAACGCACCGCCCCGTGGATCGAACGCGTCGGCACGGACCATATCAAATCCAGCCTGCTCGACGATCCCGAAGCGATCCCGACGCTCGCCGCGCGCTTCCGCTCCTCGCAGCGCTTCATGCAGGACGATCCGTGGGAGAAGCGCGTCACGGGCGAGGATGCGCATCTGCACCAGCCGCTGCTGGTCGCGGCGCAATGACGGAGACGATCATGCAGGACTGGCTCGACATCGGCACGCTGGCCGACATCCCCGTGCAGGGCGCACGCACGCTGACGCTGGACGGCACGCCGATCGCCGTCTTCCGCACCGTCGACGATCACGTTTTCGCGCTGGTCGATCGCTGCCCGCACAAGGGCGGACCGCTCAGCCAGGGCATCGTCCACGGCCATGCGGTGGCGTGCCCGCTCCACAATTGGCGGATCGCGCTGGCGAGCGGCCGGGCACAGGGCGACGACCATGGCTGCACCCCGACGCTGACGGTGCGGCGCGATGGCGAGCGTATCCTGCTCGCCCACCCGCTCCCGCTCGCGGACGCCGCCTGAGATGTCGGCGCCGGTCCGCACCACCTGCGCCTATTGCGGGGTCGGCTGCGGCATCCTCGCGACGCGGACCGGCGAGCGATCGGTCGCGATCCAGGGCGATCCCGATCACCCCGCCAATCGCGGCCGGCTGTGTTCCAAGGGCACCCATCTGGGCGAGACGATCGGGCTGGAGGGGCGGCTGCTGACCCCGATGATCGGCGACAAGGCGGCGAGCTGGGACAAGGCGCTCGATCTCGTCGCGCGCCGCTTTCGCGAGACGATCGCGCGGCACGGGCCGAACAGCGTCGCCTTCTACGTCTCCGGCCAGTTGCTGACCGAGGATTATTACGTCGCCAACAAGCTGATGAAGGGCTTCATCGGCTCGGCCAACATCGACACCAATTCGCGGCTGTGCATGTCGAGCGCGGTCGCCGGCCACCTCCGCGCGTTTGGCGAGGACGTGGTCCCCGCCACCTACGACGATCTCGACGCGGCCGACTTGATCGTGCTGGTCGGGTCGAACACCGCCTGGTGCCACCCGATCGTCTATCAGCGGATCATGGCGGCGCGCGAGGCGCGCGGCACCCGACTGGTGGTGATCGACCCGCGCCGCACCGAAACCGCGGAGGGCGCCGACCTGCACCTCGCGATCCGCCCCGGCAGCGACGTGGCGCTGATGAACGGGCTGCTCGCGCACTGCCGCCGCGCCGGCCTGACCGACGATGCGCAACTCGACGTGCCCGACGGCTTCTGGGACGCGATCGCGCGCGATGGCGATCTATGGTCGACCGCCCGCGCCTGCGACGTGCCGCCCGCCGACCTCAACCGCTTCTTCGATCTGTTCGCCGCGACGCCGCGCACCGTCACCCTGTTCAGCCAAGGCATCAACCAGTCGCCGCGCGGCACCGATCAGGTCAATGCGATCCTCAACGTCCATCTCGCGACCGGGCGCATCGGCAAGCCGGGCGCCGCGCCGTTCTCGATCACCGGTCAGCCCAATGCGATGGGCGGGCGCGAGGTCGGCGGGCTCGCCACGACGCTGGCCGCGCATATGGATTTCGCCCCTGACAATGTCGCGCGCGTCGGCCGCTTTTGGGCCGCGCCGTCCATGGCGACCAAGCCGGGGCTGAAGGCGGTCGACCTGTTCCGCGCCGTCGACGAGGGGCGGATCAAGGCGCTGTGGATTATGGCGACCAACCCGGCCGTTTCGATGCCAGACGCGACGCGCGTGCGCGAGGCGCTGGCAGCGTGCCCGTTCGTCGTCGTCTCCGACGTGGTCACGCGGACCGACACCAGCGAACACGCGCATGTCCGCCTCCCCGCCGCCGGCTGGGGCGAGAAGGACGGCACCGTCACCAATTCCGATCGCACGATCAGCCGCCAGCGCGCGGTGCTGCCGCTGCCCGGCGACGCGAAGCCCGATTGGTGGATCGTCAGCCAGGTCGCGCGCCGCATGGGGTGGGCGTCGCACTTCGCTTACGACCGCCCCGCCGATATCTGGCGCGAACATGCCCGCCTGTCGCTGTATCAGAATGGCGGCGAGCGGCTGTTCGCGCTGCCGGGACAGGCCGGCACGAGCAACGCCGCCTATGACGCGATGCCGCCGTTCCGCTGGGGCGGCACGCCATTCGCCGACGGTCGTTATCCTACCCCGTCTGGCCGTGCGCGCCTCGTCACGCCGCAGCCGGCCCCGATCGCGGCCCCGCTGAAGCAATGGCCGATGACGCTCAACACCGGCCGCTATCGCGACCAGTGGCATACGATGACCCGCACCGGGTTGAGCCCCAAACTGGCGCGCCACCGCGAGGAGCCGCTGGTCGAGGTCCACCCGACCGACGCCGCCGCGCTCGGCCTCGGCGACGGCGGGCTGGCCCGCGTCGCGACCCCGCAAGGCAGCAGCCTCTACCGTGTCGCGCTGAGCGAGGGGCAGCGCGTGGGTGAGCTGTTCGTCCCGATCCACTGGACCGATCAAGTCGCGACGGGCGGTCGCACCGGCTTTTTATCCCGCCCGCTCGTCGACCCGCATTCGGGGCAACCCGGCTTCAAGGCGACCCGCGCGGCCATCACCGCCGTCACGACCGAGTGGCGCGCCTTCGCCATCCTGCGCACCAGCGCGCCGCCGCCGCTGCCCGATGTCGTCTGGGCGACGCGCGTTGCGGTGCCGGCCGGATGGATGATCGAGCTGGCCGGCAACGGCGACCCCGCCGCGTTGCAGGCGTTGCTGCCAGCCGGCCAGCGGGTCGAGGCCAATGACCGGGCGCGCGGCACCTGGCGCGCCGCGGTGCTGGAACAGGGGCGCCTCGCCGCCTGCCTGTTCCTTGCACGCGACGGATCGCTGCCACCGCGCGATTGGTTGATCCAGCAGCTGGGCGAAGCCACCGGACCGACCGTGCTCGCCGGCCGCGCGCCCGGCGCGGTTGTCGATCGTGGCCCGATCGTCTGCGCCTGCTTCGATATCGGCATGAAGACCATCGTCGCCGCCATCGTCGAACAGCGCCTCACCGATGTCGCCGCGATCGGCAAGGCGTTGGGCGCCGGCACCAATTGCGGCTCGTGCCGCCCGGCGCTCGCGCGCCTCGTCACCGACCATCAGGAGATCGCCGATGCCGCCGTCCATTGAAATCGCTCCCGGCACGGTGTGGCTTGTCGGCGCCGGCCCCGGCGATCCCGATCTGCTGACCCGCAAGGCCGAGCGGCTGATCCGCGCCGCCGACGTCATCTTCTACGACGCACTGGTCGGCGCCCGCGTGCTCGCACTCGCCTCTCCCGATACGGAATGCCTGTCGGTCGGCAAGAGATCGGGCCGCCATTCCAAGGCGCAGGAGACGATCAACGACCTGATCCTCGCCGCCGCGCAAGCGGGGCGGCGCGTGGTACGGCTGAAGGGCGGCGACCCGTCGATCTTCGGCCGTTCCGCCGAGGAAGCCGCGCACCTGTCGGCGCATGGCATTCCCGTGCACATCTGCCCCGGCATCACCGCCGCCAGTGCCGCCGCTGCGTCGAGCGGCGTGTCGCTGACGCTGCGCGGCCTCGCACGGTCGCTGACCTTCGTCACCGCCCATGCCCGCAACGGCGAGCCGATCGACCTGAACTGGCCGGCGCTGGCGCGCGCGGGCGGCACGCTTGCCGTCTACATGGGCCGGGCCGCCGCGGGCGAGGTCGCGACGCGGCTGATGGAAGCGGGGCGTGACCCGTCGACCCCTGTGCTGATCGTCGTCAACGCCTCATTGCCCCACGAGCGCTGCATTCGCGGCCGGCTGTCGGCGCTGGCCTTCCTGGTCCAGACGATCAGCGACGACGATCCGACGCTGCTGCTGATCGGCGAAGCGGTACGATCCGGCGGCTCGACCGATATCGGGGCAGCGTCAATCGCAGCCAGCCCGTACGAAACGGCTTAGGATAAAAGGTCCGGCGATGATAAGAACATATACAAGGCTCGTGCATCGACCAGCTTGTGGCTGGAAACGCTTCTATGCCTATACCGCCATGTGCTGCTTGACCGTCCTGCCGAGAGTTTTTCTGTTCTAGGTGTTCGATCCCGGCACCTGATCGTGTGGGTTCGACGTGAATCGGTCCGGATCGTTTTGCCAAGCCTTGCACATGACCTCGCAGGTGCGAGCCCTTTGAGAATCTTTAGCCTACGGGCAAAATCGCATGCGGCGACGCAGCCGCCGAGGTACTGCCGTAACTGGTGGTGGCTGTTGTTGTGATAATCTTACGGCATCTTCGATACCCCCGAGCAATCTTGCGATAGGCAAATCGCTAATTCAAGCCATCGATTGTCGATAGATCCTGATCCTAATCGAAGAATGGAGCACGCGCCTGCTTGAACGGGTCGTCTTGCCCGGGCTCGCGGGTTAGCCCGCGAAGCGACGAGTTTCGGCATCGGCCGCCCAGTGGCGATCGCACAGGGCCGAGAGCACCGGCCGGTGGCTGACCAGGATCATCCCCTGCCCGGTGCGCTTCAGCCGTGCATCCATTCGCCGTGCAACTTCCGCTACGACCGCCGCATCCAGCCCCTCGCCGGGTTCGTCGAGCAGCAGCCAGAGCGCATCAGACAGATAGGCGCGTGCCAGGGAGAGCCGCCGCCGCTCGCCCCCCGACAATCGCGCCCCATCCTCGCCCAGCCAGGTGTCGAGCCCTTGGGGCAAGGCGCGTACCACATCGTCGAGCGCGGCGTCCCGCAACGCCCGCCACAAGCGGTCCTCGCTCACATGCTCATCGGCCAGCCGTAGATTGTCACGCACCGTGCCACCCATCAGCGCCGCGTCCTGCAGAGCCCAGGCAAAGGTGGCGCGTAAGGTGGCGGGCGCGACGAGGGCGGCATCGCTCCCTCCTATCATGATCCGGCCGGGTGACAGCGCACGGAGGCCCAGCAATCCCTCGACCATCCTTGTCTTGCCGCAGCCCGAAGGCCCCGTCAGAGCGATCCGACTATCCGTGGCGAAAGAGGCACCGTCGATCATAAGGGTCGCATCGCATGCCCCAGCCGCGGCCGGGCGGCCTTTCGCCGAGTCGAACAGGGTTTCCAACCGCGCCTCCGCCTCACGCAGCCGGCCACGCTCGGTCATCGCGCGCGAGATCGGCGCCATTGCATCGGCCGTCATCGCCGCCGCGAGGGCCGCCAGCGCCGCGATCGGCGCGCCAGCGCTCGCTGAGAGGATCAGCGCCGCTACTGCCGCCACTGCGACGCTGATCGCATGGAGCGCCTCGAACCGCGCCACCACCTTGGCCTGCCGCACCTGCGCCTCGGCCAGCCGGTCGCTCGCCGCCGCGATCCGGGCGATTGCCCAATCCTCGAGCGCGAAACATCGGAGTTCCGCCGCCGCCGTGCCGATCGTCGCCACTTCCTCGCGCAACGTCCCCATCGCCTGCTGCACGGCCCGTCCGGGCTCTTCCAAGCGGTGCGCCCAACCTCGCGCAAGACCGAGCGCGCCGCCTACACAGGCCAGCGTCGCAACCATGGCCAGCCATCCGCCAAGCAGCGTCAGCGTCGCGCCCGACGCCAGCGCCGCCACGGCGCCCCACGGTGCCGAGAGGCGGACGAAGCGCCATTCCACCGCATCGACATCTCCGATCAGCCGTGCCGTCGCCTCACCGCGGCCGAGCGCCAATGCTACCCCGGGAGGCGCGACGGTGAGCGCGCGATAGAGCGCAGGCCGCAGCCGGGCGAGCGCGCCGAAGGCCGCGCCATGGCTCGCCAGTCGCTCGCCATAGCGCCCCCCAGTCCGCATGATCGCCAGGAACCGGATCGCGGCGGAGGGCAGCATATAGTTGAACGCCTGCGCTGCCCCGACGCCTGCGCTTCCCGCCAATGCGGCGGCCGTCAGGAACCAACCCGACAGGGCGAGCAACAGCACCGAGGCGATCGCGACCAGGGCGGCGCAAAGCCCCGCCTGCCGTAAGCGGCGGCGTTCCCGCCAACGTTCGATGGCGATCAACCGGTGGAGTGTCATGCCATATCACCCTGGGGAACGACGCGCGTCGCGATGGCGGCCAGCGCGGGACTATGGGTGGCGATCAGCGTCGTGCGCCCTTGCGCGGCGCGCGCGATGGTTGCGATGAGCGCGGCTTCGGCGGCGGCATCCAGATGCGCGGTCGGTTCGTCGAGCAGGAGGAAGGGTGCGGGGACGAGCAGGGCACGCGCCAGCGCGATCCGACACCGCTCGCCACCCGACCGCCCGCTGCCCCGCGCATCGAGCGGGGCGTCGAGGCCCCCCGATCGCCCCGCGAGCATCGGCCCCAAACCCGCCGCCGCGACTACGCGCTGGATCGCCAACTCATCTGCCCCGGGTTGGACGAGCGTCAGATTGTCGCGGATCGTGCCCGCGATCAGCATCGGATGCTGGCCCACCCAACCCGCCTGCCCTGCCAGCGAGCTCAGCGAGACACCGCCCGCGTCCATCGTGCCTGCCGACAGCGGCGCGAGCCCGAGCAGCAGGTGCAGGACGCTGGTCTTGCCGCTGCCCGAGTTGCCAAGCAGCGCCACCGTCTCGCCCGTTTCAACCCGCAGCGAAAGGTGCGAGACGGCAGGCGCGTCGCTCGCCGGATAATGGATGGCCACATCGTGCAGGACCAAGGGGGCAGTCAGCCGAACCGATGGCGTCCGCACCGGTTCGGCCAGCGGCATCAGGGTGTCGGCCGCCGTCTCCGCCGCCTGCTTGTCATGATAGGCGGCGCATCGGCGCGTAGAAGTCGGGCGCAAGCGCCAGCACGAAAAAGGCTTGGGCGAGGGTCAGCCTCTCGGGCGCGGCAAAGGGCAGCAGGCCGAGCAACGCGAAGCCGCAATAGACTGCGACCAGCGCGACCGACAGGGCGGCGAAGAACTCGAGCGCGGCGGAGGACAGGAAGGCCACCCGCAGGACGCGCATGGTTCTGTCGGCCAGTTCCTGCGCCGCGCTACCGATCGCCTCGGTTTCGCGTGTCTCGGCGCGAAAGGCGAGCACGACCGGCAAGCTGCGCACCCGGTCGGCGAAACGCGCCGACAGACGATGTAGCGCAAGAAACTGCCGCCGCGCCTCGTCCGTCGCTGCGCCACCCGCCAGTATCATCGCGGCCACGAACGGCAGCAGGGTGGCCGCAAGGATGAGCGCCGCCACCCAGCTGGCACAGGCCGTTGCGGCAAGGGCCAGCATCGGCCCTGCGGCGGCAGCCCGGCGCGCGGGGAGGAATCGCGCAACGTAACCGTCCAGTGCCTCGACCGCATCGACCGCCTGGCTGGCGAGCAGGCCGCTGTCGATCGGCCCACCGGGCTTTCGACGCAGCGTGGCAACGATCGCGCGACGCCGCTGCGCCCCTTTGACCAACCCCGCACTCACGGCCCCCCGCCGCAGGGCCAGGGTCGCGAACACCCCGCGCAACGCTCCCGTGGCGAGCATCAGCGCTGCCCAGGGCACCACGGCTCCCTGCTCTGTCACCGCTGTCACGCCGCCCGCGACACCCAGCGCAAAGCCGACCGCCGCCAGCGTATCGAGGAGCAACAGCCCCGCCGCGCCATCGCACCGCCCGGCGGCCTCCCGCAACCAGCGGCTGCGCATCCCGGCCGTCGGTGGGGCATGAGCGATCGTCGTCATGCCCCGACGGTCGCCCCGACCGCACCGACTGTCTTTGACCGCGGTCAACGTCCGCATGGCGTGCCAAGCCTAGCCAGTCGATTGGCAAGGGGCCGGGGAGCGGCTCCTTTTACGGAGACGTTTCATGGACCCGGGCGTCGTAGATCTGTCGCGGCTGCAATTCGCGGCTACCGCCTTGTATCACTTCCTGTTCGTGCCGCTGACGCTCGGCCTGTCGATGATGCTGGTCATCATGGAATCGGTCTATGTCATGACGAATCGTCCGGAATGGCGCGTGACCACGCGCTTCTGGGGCAAGGTCTTCGGCATAAATTTCGTGTTGGGCGTTGCAACGGGCCTGACCATGAAGTTCCAGTTCGGCACCAACTGGTCCTACTTCTCCCATTACGTCGGCGACATCTTCGGCGCACCGCTGGCGATCGAGGGATTGATGGCCTTCTTCCTGGAAGCGACGTTCGTCGGACTGATGTTCTTCGGCTGGGTCCGCCTGTCGAAGCTCGGCCATCTGATCGTCACCTTCATGGTCGCGCTGGGCACCAATTTGTCGGCGCTGTGGATCCTGATCGCCAATGGGTGGATGCAAAATCCGGTCGGTGCCAGTTTCAATCCCGACACGATGCGCATGGAGGTCGGCGATTTCGGCGCGGTGCTGTTCAATCCCGTCGCCCAACCCTATGCCGGAGACGTCGACTTCACGGTGACCGCGCTGACCGCGGCGGAGCTGTGCGTCTTCCCCCGCCCTGCCTTCGAGCGCGTTCTTGAGGATCACCGCCACATGGAACGCCTGTTGCTCCAGCGGACCTTCGAGTCGCTGAACGAAGCGCGGAGCCGGATGTTGGTGCTGGCGCGCAAATCCGCGGGCGAGAAGCTGGCGGGCTTCCTGCTCGATATGGCGGCACGCGCCGGGACCAGCGGATGTCGGGCCGGCCGGAATGGGCCGATCACCTTCGACCTGCCGCTGACGCGTGGCCAGATCGCCGATGTGCTGGGCATGACGATCGAGACGGTCAGCCGCCAATTGACCCGGATGAAACAAAGCGGGATGATCGGCCTGCCCGGCGGCCGCGCGATCACGATCAGCGACCGTGCGGCGCTCGCTGCGCGCGCCGAAGCCGCCTAAGCCGTTAGACTTTCCGCCAGCACCTCGCACGGCAGGCCATGCGCATCCGGGTCAGCCGCTACCCCGCCGGCGCGACGATGGCCAGTTGCTCGAAATCGGCAGCGCGCCGACATGCGGGCTGCAAGATCGACCTCTATTCCGCGATACTGTCGGATCTGATTGTCCCGGAGGGTGGAGCCCACCGACCTGCTGGTACTGGGTATCTATCCCAGCGATAGCGATTTGATCGAAGCCGCGCGCCGCCTGGTCGGATCGCTCGACCGGCCGGACCCGATCCGTGTCCTGGCGCCGCTGATCGAGCGGGAGATCCTCTACCGGCTGCTCACCGGGCCGCACGGACCGATGCTTCGGCACGTCGCGACGGCGGGCAGTCACCTCAACCAGATCAGCCGCGCCATCGCCGCGATGCGCCGCCAGTTCGATGCGCCGATCCGCATCGACAAAGTCGCCGCCGAGGCAGGCATGAGCCCCTCCTCGCTCCATGCGCACTTCAAGGCGATCACGCGAATGACGCCGCTCGAGTATCAAAAGCGGTTGCGTCTGCAGGAGGCGCGCCGGCTGATGCTGGCCGGCGGCATGACGGCCGGCACGGCGGGTTTCGCGGCCGGCTATGAAAGCCCGTCGCAGTTCAGCCGCGAAAATCGCCGCCGGTTCGACGCGCCGCCGCGTCAGGACATCGAGCGGTTGCACGCTACTTCTTCGGCGGGGATCGCCCTTGATAAAGGCCATCGGTAGCAATTGTTCATCGCGTCGGTTGCGCCGAATGAGGCACTCCGCTGTGCTTGTCGCAGCAACGGGTGAGACGCCCAACATCCAGACGCTCGGCTGATACGTGCCGCGATCCTGTTCCCGCCATCCGTCCATGTAATCTGATGACGATCCGCCACCTGCGGCTTGTAGCAGTCACGGGAACGTTCCATGATGTCGTCGTCGGGCGGAGGGGAAGATCATGACGAACTTGGATCGCCGGATCGCGCCCGTTGAGGAACGCTTCCACTTACTTGATACACTTCGCGCCATTGCGCTTTACGGCGTGATCACCTTCAACGTCGCCGGCATGTCGGCGGCGTTCGTGGCAGGCGAGATCTTCCCAAAGGCGGGCGCGCTCGACAAAGCGTTCATGTTGTTCGATCTGATTCTGGTGCAAGGCAAGGCGCGCGCCGCCTTCGCGCTATTGTTCGGCATTGGCTTCGGGTTGATGATGGAGCGGATGACCATGCGCGGGCACCGGTTCACCAGCTTCTACCTGCGGCGGATGACGGTGCTGCTCGCGTTCGGCCTCTTCAACCTCACCTTCCTCTACTTCGGCGACATCCTGATCCTCTACGCGCTCATGGGCATGATCCTGCTACTGTTTCAACGGGTAAGCGACCGTGCGCTGCTCGGTCTCGGCCTTGCGCTGATTGTCGTGCCGTCGCTGGGTGTCGGGGTGGTGGAACTCGCTACGGGTGCGCCGATGCCGAGCCTCGGCGGCGGTGATCCCGACACGCTCTTCCGGGCACTGCGCCCGGCGTACGAGGGCCACAGCTTCGCTGCCTATGTCGTCGCCAACCTGCGTTACTACGTTGAGCATTATCGGTTCGAGACGTCCTACGCGATCGTCTATGACCTAGGCGTGTTGGGGCTGTTCCTGACGGGGCTGTGGGTGGCGCGCAGGCGCGTGCTCATCGATACGAAGCAATGGGCACCCACGTTGCGGTGGGTCGCATGGATCTGCCTGCCGCTTGGCCTCGTTTTCAGCATCGTACATGGCAGCCGACGGCTCGGCATACCCGCGCACGGCGCTGCCTATGCGGCGGTTACGACCGCGTACGCCGGCCTCGCCATCATGGCATTCGGCTATGTGGCGCTCTTTGCGCTCCTGCTGTCGGGCAAGGGGCAGCGCGTCCATCGCGCGTTGTCGCCGGCCGGCCGCATGGCGCTGACCTGTTACCTCGCATCGAATGCGATCGGCTCGTTCGTCACTTATGGCTGGGGCTTGGGAATGCTCGGTCGGATGAACGGCTTCGCTCTCAACATGCTGTCGATCACCATCTATGCTGCGCTTTGCGTCCTTTCGGCCATTTGGCTGTCGAGGTTTCGGTTCGGTCCAGCCGAATGGATCTGGCGCTCGCTGACGTACGGGCAGGCGCAACCGATGCACAGACAACGGTGGGTTCCGTCAGCCCGATAGCAGCGTCGGCTTGTCCTCTAACCGGGAGGCAAAGCGCCACCGCGCGAAGCCACCAAGAACGTACCAACACCTGGGTTGGGCTGCAACGGTCTACGAGGAGACGACCTAGGACACGGCTGACTAGTCTAGAGGCGGGCGGCGAAGCGCTCGTTCGTCGCTCCGGAGGCTATCCCGGATCACGTCCCGGATGACGGGACGAGGCAAGCGAGCCTTGCAGGTCGATCCGTGCCAGAAGGACTGACCGATTACTTTCAGGCATGTGTCGAGGATGGTTCTGGCCGCTCGGGCACCCCGCGCGGCTCGCGCATTCGAAGACGATGGTTGAGCGCAAACGACCTTCGGAGCTACCGTGCCGGCATTCATGGAGAATGTCGCGGCAGAACGTCTTGAGTGAACCCTCGGGTAGCTCACGCTATGCCCGTCTTCAATCGCTGACGGGCAGCGCAATCCGCCCGTTCCCGGCTTGCGCGACGACGGCCTCGCACAGTTCGTGGGTCGCCAGAAGGGCGGCGGCATCGACCGGCCGGCGCTCGCGCGCGGCGAGCAGGAAATCGTCGCACATCGCCTCGAAGCCGCGTTGCCGCCCGACCGGGGTCCAGTCGCCGCGGCGACGGTGCGACTGTTTTCCCCGCGCCTCGGCCTGTTCGGCAAGGTCGAACACGCTCCGGCGTGCCCCGCCCCCGATCACGTCGAGGCGTTCCTCGTCGAGGCCGCTATTCCGGTGCATCGTGCCGATCGCGGTAAAGCCGTCACCCGCCAGCGTGAGCGTGATCGTGTGGAGCAGGCCGGCGACGACATGGGTTTCGATGGTGCGGCGAAGGACCGGCGCGGGCGCGAGCCACAGCAACGTGTCGATCACATGGATGAAGTCATCGAACACCACCCGCCGCGGCAGGTCCGGCTGCGCGTCGCGATGCTTCCCCATGACAAAGAGATCGGCGCCGCTGCCATGCAGCGCGACGTAATCGGGCGCGAACCGCCGGTTGAAGCCGACCACGAGCGGGGTAGCGCGCGCGCTTGCCAGCGCGACGAGCGCCTCGACCTCGGCGAGACGATCCGCCAGCGGCTTGTCGACGAAGGTGGGGATGCCCCGCTCGAGGAGCGACCGGACCAGTGCGCCATGCGCGGGCGTCGCCGCATGGACGAAGGCGGCGTCGAACGACCCGGCGGCCAGCGCCGCCTCCGCGCTGGCGTGGCGATGCGCGATCCGAAACGCGCGGCCCACCGCCTCGCGCACGGCATGGTTGCGGGTCGCGAGATGGATATCGAGATCGGCGTGCTGCGCCAGGACGGGGAGATACGCCTTGCGGGCGATGTCGCCCAGCCCGATCAGAAGCACGCGCACGGGTCATTCCTCGGTTCGGCCGCGTCGGTGTCCGTGCCGGCCAGCAGTCGCGCCGGCCTTGCGCCGCCGGGATGCGATTGTCGAGGCACGCGGCGCGCGCGCCGCTATGGCGCGCGGTCACCGCCCGCCCGCCGGCGCTCGCCGGCCATGATCCAGATCGTCAGCAGCAGCGAACCGGCGAGCACGTAGAGCCCGTCGGTCGTGCGTCCGGTCTGCTCCTTGATGACCCCCATCAGGAACGGCCCGAGGTAGCCGCCGAGGTTCCCGACCGAATTGATGATCGCGATCCCCGCGGCGGCGGCGGTGCCGGTCAGCATCGCCGACGGCAGCGTCCAGAACACGCTCTGGCTCGCATACAGCCCGAAGACCGCGAGACACAAAGCGGCGAGCGGGAACAGCGTGCCCGGCAACGCCGCCGACCCGGCCAGCCCGAGCGCGGCGAGCAGCGCGTTGCCGATCACATAGCCGTGCCGTTGCCCCGCGCGGTCCGACCGGCGCGGCACGACCCAGAGCGCGATCGCGCCGAAGACGTACGGAACCGCGAACAACAGTCCAGCGACCGGCAACGCGCGCCCGCCTGCGGCCAGCAGGGTCGGCAGCCACAGGGTCACGCCGTACACCGCGAGCGGGAACGGCAGTAACGCCAGCGCCAGCCGCAGCACACGTCCGTCGCGGAACACGCCGCGCCACTCCCCCGCTGCTGCCGCGTGCGGCGGGGGCGTCTCCTCCGCCAGCGCCGCCGCCAGCCAGCGGCGATCCCCATTCGACAGCCAGCGCGCCGCGGCGAGGTCGTCGGGCAACAGCACCAGCGTCGGCAGGGCCAGCAGCACCGCGGGGACGCCGCTCACCACGAACAGCCACTGCCAGCCGCGCAGCCCCAAAGCGCCGTCGAGCCCGAGCAGCCATGCCGACAGCGGCCCGGTCATGATCAGTGCGAACGGCTGCGCCATCAGGAACAGCCCGAGGATGCGTCCGAGGTGGCGCTGCGGATACCAGCGCGTCAGATAGAAGACGATCCCCGGGTACAGTCCTGCCTCGGCCGCGCCCAGCAGGAAGCGCAGGACGTAGAAGGCCAGCGGCGTGCGGATCGTCGCCATCAGCACGGTCACCACCCCCCAACTGACGAGGATCCGCGCGAACCAGCGCCGCGCGCCGACGCGGGTCAGCAGGATGTTGCTGGGCAGCTCGAACAGGAAATAACCAATGAAGAACAGCCCCGCACCGAAACCATAGGCGGTGTCGCCGAGCCCGATGTCGGCGGCGAGCTGGAGCTTGGCGAAGCCCACCACCGACCGGTCGACATAGGCGACGGTGTAGAGCAGGATCAGCAGCGGCAGCAGCCGCATCGTCACGGTGCGGACGATCCGTGCCTCGCCGCTGGCGGCGTGCGCGCCCGCCAATGGCTCAGCCACCGGTCAGCTCCTCCAGCAATCCGGGCGCCAGCTGCTCGACCCCGAGCGACAGCGCCGCCAGCCACCCGCCCCGTCGCAGCGCGGCGCGGATCATCCGCGGCGCACGCCCTCGACTACCGCCGCCATGTCGTCGTCGGCATGGTCACCGGCCGCGGCCTCGAACCGCGCCCGCGCCACCACGGCGCTCGGCAGGTCGAGCCCCTGCGCGGCGAACGCGGCCTCGGCATAGCCGAGGTCCTTCGCCATCAGCGGCAGGAAGAAACGCGGATCATAGTCACGCTCGAGCATCCGCGGCGCGACCAGCTTGGCGATCGGGCTGCCCGGCGCGCCCGCTACCAGTAGCGGCACGATCCGCGCGGCGTCCAGCCCGCTGCGCTCGACCATCACCACCGCCTCGGCAAGGCTGGCGACCTGGACGCCGCACAGGAAGTTGTTGATCAGCTTGAACACCGCCCCGCTGCCGGACGCGCCGAGATGGACGATCTCGCTGCCCATCGCCTCCAGCGCGGCGCGCGCCTGCGCCAGCGCATCGGCGTCGCCGCCGACCAGGAAGCGCAGGCTGCCCTCCTCGGCCTGCTGCCGGCTGCCGCTGACCGGCGCGTCGAGCAGCCGGACGCCGGCTGCGGCGGCCTCGGCACCGAGCGTGCGGACCCAGTCGACGGTCAGCGTGCTCGACTCCACCGCCACCGCGCCGGGCGTCATCGCGGCCAGCGCGCCGTCCGCGCCGAGCCACGCACTGCGCGAGGCCGGATCGTCGGCGAGCATCGCGATCACGATCGCGGCGTCCGCAGCCGCCGCAGCGGGCGTGTCGGCGACGCGCGCGCCGGCCGCGGCGAGCGGCGCCGCCTTCGCCGTCGAGCGGTTCCACACCGCCACGTCGAACCCCGCCGCCACCAGCCGGCGCGCCATGCCCGCGCCCATCGTTCCCAGCCCCAGAAACGCGATCTTTCCGTTCGTCATGCCGTCACCTCGAAATTGGCCAGCGCCGCCTCGTCGATCTCCAGCCCGAGACCCGGCACGTCGTCGCTGAGCGAGACATAGCCGTCCTCGGCGACCGGTTCGCCCTTGAAGACGTACCAGAACAGCTCGTTGCCAACCTCGACGTCGACCTTGGGAAAATATTCCGCGATCGGCGAATTGAGGCTGGCCATCACGACATGGTAATTGTGCATCTGCCCGGCGTGCGGGACGACCGGGATCGAATGCGCCTCGGCCAGCGCCTGGATCTTGCGCGCCGCAGTCAGCCCGCCGACGCGGTTGGTGTCGAACTGGATATAGTCGAGCGCCCGCGCCTCGATCAGCTGGCGGAAGCCGTAGCTGGTGAACTCGTGCTCGCCCGCCGCGATCGGCGTCGTGCCGAAGCGGCGCAGCTCGTGATAGCCGTGGATGTCGTCGGGGATGATCGCCTCTTCCAGCCAGCGCAGGTTGAACGGCTCGATCAGCCGCATCATCCGCTTCGCGTAGTCGAGGCTCCAGCCCATATAGGCATCGGCCATCACGTCGATCTCGTCCCCGATCGCCTCACGCACGGTGCGCACCAGCGCGACGTTGCGCGCCATGCCGGCCGCGCCATCGTCGGGGCCCCAGCCGAAGCGCAGCTTCATCGCCTTGAACCCCTGCGCCTTGTAGCGCGTCGCCTCCGCGGCCAGCTCGTCGAGCGGGACCGAATAGAGCCGGCTGGCATAGACCGGGATGCGCGGCCGGGTGCGCCCGCCCATCAACCGGAAGCACGGCTGGCGCGCATCCTTGCCCATCAGGTCCCACAAGGCGATGTCGATCGCGGAGATCGCCGCCATCACCACGCCCTTGCGCCCGAACGCCATCGTCTTGCGGTACATGTGCTGCCACAGGAATTCGGTGTCCCACGGATCGTGGCCGAGGATCAGCGGCGCCAGCGCGCCGTCGATCAGCGCCTTGGCGGCGAGCGGGGCGAGCGCCGCATTGCCGATCCCGACCAGCCCCTTTTCGGTGAACACCTCGACGATCAGCCAGCCGTGGAAGGTGAAGCTGCCCATCGTCTCGCGCGACAGCAGCGGCGCGACGGCATCCATCGGGTTGGTGCAGAAATGCGGCGGCAGCGCCTGTGTCTGCCCCTTCCATTGCACGACGCGGGTACGGACTTCGGTGATCTTCACGACAGGACTCCCCTGGAACCGGAATTGAAATCGAGCCGCGCGATGCGGGGCACCGCGAGGCAGATGAGCGCAAAGGCGAGCAGGTGGAGCGAGGCGGCGGTGGCGAGCACCGGAGCGTAGCCGAGTCCGTGGTCGAGCGCCCAGCCGGCTGCCTGCCCCATGACGATCCCCCCGAGCGCGCCGCCCATCCCGACCAGCCCGGCGAGCCGGCCGAGCGCCGCGCGCGGGATCAGGTCGGTGGGCAGCGTCATCACCAGCGTCGACCAGCCCTGCTGTCCGAAGAAGGCGAGGCTGAACAATGCGATCACCCAGCCGATCGACGGCGCGTGCGGCACGAACATCACCCACGGCATACAGGCCGCGCAGGCGCCGAGCGCGATCTTGCGCGCGGCGTTCACCGACGTGCCGCGCGCCAGCAGCCAGCTGGAAAGGCCGCCGGCCGCGACGCTGCCGACGCCGGCCGCCGCATAGGGAATCCAGCCGATCGTCGCGGCCTGTTTGAGGTCGAAGGCGTGCGCCTCGAAGAGATATTTGGGCAGCCAGAACAGGTAGAAATACCACGCGCCGTCGCTCAGGAACTTGGCGCCGACCACCCCCAGCACCGCGCGCCGCGCCAGCAGGGCGCGCACGCCCGGCCCGGCGGACGGGCCGACCGCCATCGCCCGTGCCGCCGGCGGATCGCGGTAGATCACCGCCCACCACAGCGCCCACGCCAGCCCGAACGCGCCGGTGACGAAGAACACCCAGCGCCAGCTCGCCAGCCCCAGCCAATCGGCATGCGTGAGCAGCAGCGCGATCAGCGGCGGCGCGAGCACCGCACCGACCGAGGTGCCGGCGTTGATGATGCCCAGAGCGGTCGCGCGCTGCTCGGGCGCGAAGCGCTCCGCCACGGCGCGCGTCGCGGCCGGGAAGCCCCCGCCCTCCCCCATCCCCAGCAACAGCCGGCTGACGATCAGCGCCGCGACCCCGCCGGCAAGCCCGTGGCTGGCGCAGGCCAGCGACCAGAACGCCATGATCGCGACGAAGCCGCGCCGCGTCCCGACGCGGTCGAGCAGCCAGCCGCCGCCCAGATACATAAGCCCGTAGGTGGCCAGAAACGCCGAATCGAGCAGCGCCTTGGTCTGGTTGCCGATCGGAATGTCGCGCTGGATGCTGGCGATCGCCCAGGGCAGCGTCTGGCGGTCGAGATAGCTGATCGCGATCGCGACCGCGACGACGAAGGCGATCCCCCAGCCGCCGCGCGCCGCCGACGGGCTACTGGCCATCGATCACGACCAGCGCCACCCCCTGCCGCGGCACGTCCAGCGTGGCGGTGGTGGTGCCGCCCGCCGCGCCGGTCAGCGCCAGCGGCTGCGGCTGCATCACCGACGCCTGTTCGAGCTGCACATATTGCGCATCGTCGGGCGCGATCGGCGACCCCATCTTCTTCCACGCGGCGAAGGCGTTGGCATGGTCGCCGTCGACCCGCCACACCGTCGCGCGCGCCCTTGCTCCGCCCTTCATACCGCGCAGCGCCAGCGTCACCGCCGCGCGCGCGCCCGGCACGTCGTCGTCATGATAATGCCAGACCAGCACCGCGACCTTGCCGTCGGCGGTGCGCGTCGCGATCGTGCCGACGTCAGCCGCGCCGCGCACGCCGTCGCGCATCACGGTGTCGAGCGGCAGCTGCGCGTCGCTGGTCGCCGCCAGCCGGTCGGCGCCGAGCTGCGCGAACATCCGGAAGACGTTGAGCACCGGCAGGTCGACGCCGTTCGACGACAGCTGGCGATAGCCGGCGAACCACGGCTGGTCCTCGAACTCGAACGCCCAGGTCAGCGCGCCGTCGAGGTTGACCTTGCGCCGCGCCGCCAGCTCCCACATCCGCGCGAAGCTTGCGGCGGTGTAGCTCGAATACATCGTGCCGTTGCGATAGGCGTTCGCCGGCCCCGGGCAGGCCGCGCAGCCCTCCGGATCGCTTTCGCCGATCACCACCGGCTTGCCCGCCAGCGCCGGGTTCGACAGCGTCTTGGTGAAGCCGTCGTTGGCCTCCTTCAGCTGTTGCGCGATCCCCATCCGGACATGGCCGTCGACGAAGGTCGGGCGGCCCTTGGCATGGAAGGCGAGGAAGTCGGTCGGGGTGCCGATCTGCCCGGTCGCATAGTTCCGCCCGGCGGTGACGTGCTTGAGGAAGCCGTCCATGAACGCCCCGCCCGCCCCGGCGGCGTCGGGGCCGCCGACCCGCGCGGTCGGCAGCGCGCGGCGGATGCCGTCGACCGCATAATCGTGCATCTTGTAGAATTCGTCGTGGCTGGCTTTCCAGTACCAGCCGTTGGCCTCGTTCCAGATCTCGAAATACCAGCGCTCGACCTCGGCGCGGCCGTAGCGCTCGACATTGTGCTTGGTCCACTGGAAGATCAGCTCACGCCACTTGTCGTAATCCTTGGGCGGATAGGCCCAGCCGGACATGATGCGTTTATAGTCGAATCCCGGCCGCCAGTCGTGGCGATAGGGCGTGCCGGCAGGCGCGGACGACAGCGCCTCGGGCATGAAGCCGATCTGCAGATACGGGTGGATCCCCGCGGCACGATAGGTGTCGATGATCCGGTCGACGTTGGTCCAGTTGTAGATCGGCTTGCCGTCCGGAGTCTCGTTGTAGATGTCGGTGCTGCCCCATTTGAACGCGGCGGTGCCGTCGCCGGTGTTGAGCAGGTTGTGCGCGCGGAAATAGATGTCGCCGCGCTTCAGCTTGCCGAGTTCGGCGATCAGCTTTTTGCCGTCCTTCATCGTCGCGTAATTGGGCTCGTCGGCGCCGAAGAAGCGCCAGATCGGCGGCAGCTTGCCGGCGGTCTGCGTGGTGTCGACCGTGATCCGCACTGGGCGCGCGGCAGCAGGGGCCTGCGCATCGGCCGGCGCGGCGAGCAACGTGCCTGCCAACAGCAACGGGGCGAGCAGATGGCGATAGGGGCGCATCGGGGATCCTCTCTTGTCGTGTGAATTACAGGCGCGCACGGATGCCGACCGCGAACATACGGGAATAGAGCACGGTATCACGCGGATAGAGCGCGGGATCGGTGAACGACGTCTGGTACAGGTCACGCAGGATGTTGGTGGCGTCGAACACCACCGTGAACTTCGGGTTGAGATCATAGGCGATCGAGACGTCGAGGTTGTTGATCGCGCCGTTGGTGATCCCGTTCGGATTGACCCCGGTGAAGTGCAGCCCGGCATTGTACGAGTCGCGCCAGACGTAGGAGGCGCGCGTCGACAGGCCGTTTTTCTCGTAGATCAACGTCGCAGTCGCCGAGAATTTCGAGACGTTCTCGAACGGGATCTCGAGGAAGCCGGTCCGGCCGGGCAGCGGCGAGAAGGCGCGGTTGACGCCGTCGATATAGGTGCCG
This sequence comes from Sphingomonas phyllosphaerae, assembly GCA_036946405.1. Taxonomy (NCBI): domain Bacteria; kingdom Pseudomonadati; phylum Pseudomonadota; class Alphaproteobacteria; order Sphingomonadales; family Sphingomonadaceae; genus Sphingomonas; species Sphingomonas phyllosphaerae. The sequence goes on from JAQIJC010000001.1 coordinate 2,919,729, forward strand.
TTGGCGCTGACCCCGAAGCCGTCGAGGAAGCGTGGGAAATAGGTGAAGCCGCCCTCGATCCCGGTCAGCTTGCCCGACCCGGAATTCTGCGGGCTGACCACCTGATAGGTGCCGTTGTCCGCGCCGAGATAGTCGATCTGCACGTTGCTGGTCACCGACTGGATGAAGCCGGTCACCGACCGGCGGAACACGGTCGCGGTGATCGAGCTGGACCGGTCGATATACCATTCGGCGGCGAGATCGAAATTGGTCGAGCGGACCGGCTTCAGATCGGCATTGCCGCTACTGCCGCGCCCGAACGGCTGCTGGCCGGGCACCGGCGGGGTGAGCGTCAGCGCGGGATTGAGCTGCGCGAAGCTCGGGCGCGTGATCGTGCTGCTCGCCGAGGCGCGCAGGAACAGATTGTCGCGCAGCTTGTAGCGCGCGGTGATGCTGGGCAGCACGTCGACGCCGTCGCTGCTGATCGTGATCGGCGTCACGACCCCGCGCACCGCCCGCGACGCGTTGGAGGTAATGTCGTTCTTCACGACGCGCACACCCATCTGGCCGTCGAGCCGGCCGATCTCGAAGCTGGCCTGGACATAGCCGGCATAGCTCTTTTCGACGATGTCGAAGCCCAGTGTCTGCTGGAAGCCCGGATCGCCCGGTGCGGCGCCGAACCGCTGGCGCAACAGCCCGACATTGTCGAGCACGCCTTGCGTCGACGGCGACGCCCATTGCCGGACGAACGGTCGCACGCCTTCGTAGAAGTCGCCGGGCGTCGTCGTCATCAACCCGGGCACGTCGATCGCGCGCGCGGTGTAGCAGCGCAAGGCGCCGGTCGCGGAGCAGTTCAGGATCTGGTTGAAGGCCTGCGAGCCCGCGTTGCGCCGGTTGATGCGCGCGCCCGCTGCCAGCTCGGTGAACACGCCGAGCGGCTCGGTATAGGCGATGTCGCTGCGGAAGGTCAGTTCCTCCCCCTTGCCCTCGGTGCGCTGCGTGTTGAGCCGCGACAGGAAGTAGCGCGACGGATCGGCGATATCGTCGAACGGCAGCTCGAAGCGTGGCGTCCCGCTGCCCTCGAAATTGAAGAAGCCGTTGGTCTGCCGCGCGATGAAATCGACGTCGACCGAGGCGACCCGATCGGTCGCTACCGAGCGCGTGTATGATCCCTCGGTATAGACGCGCCAGCCATCGGCGAGCCATTCGGCGGACAGCGCGCCCTGGTAGCGGTCCGCGACATTGTCGTTCACCGCCCCGAACACCGCGACCCGGCTGCCCAACGTGCTGATCCGGTCTACCAGCTTGGTATCGCCCTTGAAGGTCAGCGGCGCGGCCAGCCGTCCTTCCAGCGAGGTGAAATTCTGGTTGCTGTTGCCGCGGTCGCGGAAGCCGTAGAACAGTCCGTCGGCGGTGATCGTCAGCCGCGGATCGGGGCGCCATTGCAGCGAGCCGTTGACCGCGGGACGTTCGCGCTTGCCGATTCGGTCGATCGCGCCGATCACGTCGGTGCGGAACACGCGCGGCTCCGACGCGCTGGTGCCGCGCGGATCGAGCGGGAAGCCCGGCGTGTATGGCGCGCGCGTATTGTCGAGATTGTAGCCGAAGAATCCGCCGCCGTAGATCGTCTCGTCGCGATACCGCGTCTGGTGGAACGACACGCTGACCAGCGCGCCGAGTTCGCCGATCCCGGTCGACCAGCGGTTGCTGAGCAACAGGCTCGCATAGGGATCGATCGTGTCGGGCTGCTCGCTGTACACCTGCCGCGCGGCGACCGCGACCTCCGCGCCCTTGAAGTCGAACGGGCGGCGCGTGCGGACGTTGATGAGCCCGGCGATCCCGCCCTCGATCTGATCGGCGGCGCGCGACTTGTAGACGTCGACCCCGGCGACGAGATCGGCGGGCACGTCGGCGAGCGAGAGCGAGCGCCCGGTCGTCGAGAAGATGTTGCGGCCGTTGACCACCGTCACGACGTCCGGCAGCCCGCGGATCAGCACCGTCGCGGATTCGCCGCGCGCGCGAGGCGAGACCTGTACGCCGGGCACGCGCTGGAGCGCCTCGACGACATTGTTGTCGGGCAGCTTGCCGATATCCTCGGCGACCACCGAGTCGACGATCTGCTTGGCGTTGCGCTTGATCGACTGCGCCGACGACAGGCTCGCGCGCACGCCGGTGATGACGATGTCCTCCGCCGCTCCGGCGTCCGCGCCCTGATCGGCACCTGCCTGATCCGGACGGCCGCCGGTCTGCCCGGGCTGCGGCATCTCGGTCGGCGAGACGCCGGCGAGCGGATCGGTCGCCTGTTGCGCGCCGGCCGGCGACAGCGCCGTCAGTACCAGCCCGAGCGCGGACGCGCAGGTCGCGTGCCGAAATCGCATTGCCGCCATGATCCTCTCCCTTTGATTGCGGTTTCACCGCTTATGAGTCTGGCTTATTCTGGTCCTACCAGATTGGCAAGAGTGTATCTAATATAGAAATTTACGAGCGAATGTGTGCCTGTCTCGTCTTACCACATCGTCTGCTGGAATGCTTGACCGTCGAGGGGGAGGTCGAGCATGGTAGAACGATGATCGCGGCTCCCTCCTCCGTCCGTCCCGACGACATTCGCGGCGGAATCGCGCACGATCTCGGGGTGGCGATCGTCACCGGGCGGCTCGCGCCGGGCACCGCCTTGGTCAGCGAGGAGCGGTTCAGCGCCGAGAACAACGTGTCGCGCGGCGCCTATCGCGAGGCGCTGAAGGTGCTCGCCGCCAAGGGGCTGGTCCAACAGCGGCTCAAGAGCGCGACGCGCGTCAACGAGCGCGCGAAATGGAGCATGCTCGACATTGAGGTGCTCGGCTGGATGTTCGAGGGCGGCGCGACCCGCGACTTCATTGACGGCATCTTCGAGCTGCGCCGGATCGTCGAGCCCTCCGCCGCCGCGCTGGCCGCGCAGCGGCGCGACGAGCGTCAGCTCGCCCGAATGGGCCATGCGTTGCAGGAGATGGAGCGGCACGGCCTGCTGACCGCCGAAGGACGCGCCGCCGACCAGGCGTTCCATCTTGCGGTGCTCGACGCGACCCGAAATGAACCGCTGTTGACGCTATCCAACTCGATCGCCGCGGCGGTCGAATGGACCACGCGCTTCTCGCGCGACCAGCGGCAGCAGATGCGCGATCCAATGCCCGACCATCACGCAGTATTTAGTGCGCTGATCGCAGGTGACGGGGATGCCGCCAGGCGCGCAATGGAAACGTTGATCGACAATGCTCTTACTGACGCGAACACGCCACTTCAAACGAAGCAATGCTAAGCAGCGGTACCTCTGAGCCACTTCTGTTTGAATGCCAATGCCAAGACGGCGGCTTTAAATAGAGCCTGACATGGCCAAACGCCTAGGACGAGTTTACCCTCCAAATCACTCCATAAACCGAACGACTGCAGATTACAGATAGTTAATCAGACCTTTTCTTCGCTAGCCTAAAAAAGGTCGCTTGTTAGTGGCGACCCGACGGAAGTTTTTAGATGGCCGAACGACTTCTCGATGAGGTGGCGGGCGCGGTATCTATCCTTGTCGTAGCGGATTGTGCGTTTGCGTTTTCGTCTCCACCGGATGACGAAAACGGTCCTAACTTCGCGGAGCGAACTGCGCAGCCGGTAGCGTCATAGCCTTTGTCAGCAAGGAGGTAGCGCATGCGACCGGCCCTTTCGAGGAGCGCAGATGCCGCATTCCCGTCGCTGACGTTGCCAGCCGTCAGCATCGGGACATGAGAGCGGCCGATAACATCGGTGAGCGCTTGGATTTTTGCTCGTCCGTCCGCCGCGCGCCGGGTTGGTTCTTCTCGACAGATGCGGCTCGATCGCTGCCTTTGCTTCATCCGAAAACCGGAATAGCGCCATGCCTCACTCCTCCTGATCCACGCCCCAGTGAATCAGGAAAACCAGCCCCCCTCGACAGGCTGATCGGATTTCGGTCCTAGGGTGCCATTATCCGATGAACGGTGAACCCGGCGCCACCAAAAAGTGTGTCCGCGGCGGAAGACATGCTGAAGCGAAGCCAAAGACGACGCCCCAGCACAGCCACATGGCACAGTCACCTGCACACTGAGTCGTCACCGACGTAGGACTAATCTCAGCGAGGTCAATTACTTAGCGAGAAGTTGGCTGGGCCGTCAGAATCTCCATCTCAGTCAATCTACTATCTAAGTACTTGACTCAGCCAGCGCGCAGGTGCCGACTGCACGGCACGTTGCCACAGTGCATTGGCACAATTTGCAACGCGTGTTTGGGCTGCCCTTTCCGCGTGCAGAGATGATGCACTTCGCATTTGGATCACGCCAACGATTTGCGATCAGCCGGCGCGCACGGCCCCCTTCAGTCCGTCGATCTTACCGGCGAGGCCCGGCACTTCTTCGAGTTGCCGGACGGCTTCGAAACGGCCGCGCTCCTCGCGGTATCGGACGATCTCGAACCCATGTCCCTTGAGCTGCGGCACGGCGTCGATCTCGTCCGCCGATGCCGTGTTGATGTCGATCATGACTTGTCGCTCCACAGATGAGGAAGAAGGCCGCCTTGGCCCCCGATCGGATCGGCGGCGGGAACCGGTACGGCGGCGATGCGCGCCAGTGTCGCCGCATCGGCGGCTTCGCGGCAGACATCCCACACCTGCCCGTCGGGATAGGCGCCGACCAGCAGGAAGTCGGTGCTGGCGGTGAGCCGGCAACGCCCGGTCCCTGCCGGCAGCACGAGCAGATCGCCCGCGGCGATGGGCACCATGTGCCCATCTTCCCCGCCCAGCATCACGTCGGCCGAGCCGTCGACACACGCGAGCGCCTCATGCGTCGACGAATGATAATGATGATACGGATAGACGCCATCGCGCCAATCCGGGCGCCAGCCATTCCCACGGAGTGTGCCCTCGATCGCGTCAGGGTCGCCCTCGGGGACGACGCCGCGATACATCAGCACCGGCAATGCCGGGTTGTTAGGCATCCAGCCGTTCGGGCCGAGCGTCAACGTCTCGGGTTCCGTCACAGGTTCGCCTGCTCTTCGCGCGGCAGATCGGCGTCGGGCGGATAATAGAGGCTGGCGCATTCCGCGCGCAGGCAGCCGCCCTCGATCACGATGTCGTCGCGATAAGCGTCGGTGATGAACGCCAGCGTGTCGACATGCCGTGCCTCGAAATACATCGGGTGCACATCCTCGCGCTTTGCACCGTAGACGACCCGGCCGACCTTGGACCAGATCGAGGCCATGGTGCACATGCCGCACGGCTGGAGCGTCGAGTAGAGCGTCGCCCCCCGCAGCTCCAGTTCGCCGATCCCTTCGCACGCGCGGCGGATCGCCATCATCTCGGCATGGGCAGTGGCGTCGGGCAAATCTTCGGTCTGGTTGCGTTCGGCCGCGATCTCCTTGCCGTCGAGCACGATCACCGATCCGAGCGGCGACGTCGATGGGTCCGATCCCTTCGATCGCGCTATCTCGATCGCGCGGCGCATCCAGCGTTCATCGTCTTCGGTCATCCATACCTCCGGCGGCTCAACGCCACCGGGAGGGACTTGTGCCGATCCGCGGCGTCGGGCGTTGACCGCCGCATGAAGACGATCCGCTTCCCCGACGGTACGACCGTCCCCGCACTCGGCCAGGGCACCTGGATGATGGCGGAAGACCCTGCCCGCCGATCGGACGAGATCGCCGCGTTGCGTGAGGGGCTGTCGCTCGGACTGACCCTGATCGACACCGCCGAGATGTATGCCGATGGCGAATCCGAGCGGCTCGTCGGCGAGGCGATCGCGGGCGTCCGCGACGAGGTGTTCCTCGTCAGCAAGGCCTATCCCCAGAATGCCTCGCGCGACCGGCTGCCGCGGGCGTGCGAGGCGAGCCTCGAACGGCTCGGCACCGACCGGCTCGACCTGTACCTGCTGCATTGGCGCGGCAATGTTCCGCTCGCCGAGATGGTCGAGGCGATGGAGCGGCTGGTCGCGGCGGGCAAGATCCTGCGTTGGGGCGTCAGCAATCTCGACCTCGACGACATGGAGGAACTCGTCGCGAGCGGCGGCGAAGGCTGTCAGACCGACCAGATCCTCTACAACCTTACCCGGCGTGGCCCTGAATACGACCTGTTACCGTGGCTTGCGCGTCACCGGGTGCCGGTCATGGCCTACAGCCCCGTCGAGCAAGGCCGCCTGATCGCCCATCGCGGCCTTACCCAGATGGCTGCCGAGCGCGACGCCACGCCCGCGCAACTCGCTCTCGCCTGGTTGCTGGCGCGAGATGGCATCCTCCCCATCCCCAAGGCCGGGTCTATCGCCCATGTTCGAGACAATTGGGCGGCGTTGGACCTCACACTGTCCGAAGCCGAGCTACGACGCCTCGACGACCTGTTTCCGCCGCCACGCGGCCCCGAACCGCTCGCGATGCTTTAGGCGCGAATGTAATCGACGAACGCGCGCAGCGGCGGGGGCACCAGACGGCGGCCGGAATAATAGAGGAACGGGCCGGAGAAGGACTGCCACCAGTCGGGCAGCACCGGTTCCAGCGCGCCGCTGGCGAGCACCGGCCGCAACCAGTCTTCAAACAGGTGGATGATCCCGCCGCCCGCGACGGCGATGTCGACCAGCAGGTCCGCCGCGCCGGACACGCTGGCGATCAGCGGCCCCTGTGGCTCGATCCGCACGATCTCGCCCAAACGCTCGAACTCCCATGGGCTGGTGAGCGCGCCACTGGTGAAGCGGCCGCGTAGACAGGCGTGATCGAGTAGGTCGCGCGGATGGTCGGGCCGCCCACGCGCGTCGAGATAGGCCGGCGACGCCGCCGTTGCGAAGCGCTGGACGCGCGGGCCGATCGGCACCGCGATCATGTCCTGTTCCAGCCGCTCGTCATAGCGGATGCCCGCATCACAGCCCGATGCCACCATATCGACGAAGCCGTTCTCGGCGACGATTTCGACCTGGATGTCGGGATAGGTGGCGAGGAAACCGGGCAGGATCGCTGGCAACACCAGCCGCGCCGCGCTTACCGGCACGTTGAGCTTGAGGGTGCCCGCCGGCCGGTCGCGGAACAGGTTGACGACGTCGAGCGCCGCCTCCACCTCGCCAAGCGCGGGGGCCAGCCGCTCGATCAGCCGCGTCCCCGCCTCGGTCGGCACGACGCTGCGGGTGGTGCGATGGAGCAGCCGGACGCCCAGCCGCGCCTCCAGCCGCCGCACCGCTTCGCTCAGCGTCGAGGCGCTCGATCCGACCGTGCGCGCCGCGTCGCGAAACCCGCGCGCCTGCGCGACCGCCACGAATGCGTTGAGATCGGCAAGGTCCGCCTTCATCGTTCGGTTTTCCGTACAGCCCGTGCGGATCACTCCGGCTTATCGCGATGATCCGCAAGCCATATCTGCGGGCCAGCACAGGAGAACAACAATGACGATCGACCAGGCAGGCACCTATTCCTTCGCCGGGCGCAACGTGAAGCGGCTCGGCTATGGCGCGATGCAGCTCGCCGGACCCGGCGTGTTCGGCCCGCCCCGCGACCATGATGCGGCGCTCGCCGTGCTTCGCGCCGCTGTCGAGGCTGGGGTCAACCACATCGACACCAGCGACTTTTACGGCCCGCACGTCACCAACCGGCTGATCCGCGAGGCGCTGCCCCCCTACCCCGACGACCTGCTGATCGTGACCAAGATCGGTGCGCGGCGCGGCGACGATGCATCTTGGCTGCCCGCGTTCGCGGCGGACGAGCTGGCCCGCGCGGTCGAGGACAATCTGACGAACCTCGGGCTGGAGACGCTCGACGTCGTCAATCTGCGCCTGATGTTCGATGTCCACGGGCCCGCCGAAGGATCGCTCGCCGGACCGCTCAAGGCCTTGGCGGATCTCCAGCGCCAGGGGCTGGTGCGCCATATTGGGCTGAGCAACGTGACGCCGACGCAGTTCGAGGAGGCGCGCGGCGTCGCCGAGATCGCCTGCGTCCAGAACCAGTACAACCTCGCCCACCGCGACGACGATGCCTTCATCGACGCGCTGGCGGCGGAGGGCATTGCCTATGTGCCCTTCTTCCCGCTTGGCGGGTTCAGCCCGCTCCAGTCGGCGGCGCTCTCCGACGTAGCCGCGCGGCTCAAGGCCACGCCGATGCAGGTGGCGCTCGCTTGGCTGCTCCAGCGCTCGCCCAACATCCTGCTGATCCCGGGCACCTCGTCGGTGGCGCATCTCCACGAGAACCTCGCTGCGGCATCGCTGACGCTGCCGGAGGATGCGGTGGCCGAACTCAACGCGATCGGCGGATAATCAGGCCGGTCGGTTGGCGAGCACCGCATCGAGCAGGCCGGGGAACCGCTTGTCGAATTCGGCGCGGCGCAGCGTGTTGATCATTTCCCGCCCGGCCTGTGTCGTCTCGATCAGTCCGGCCGCGCGCAGCAGCTTCAGGTGGTTGGACACCGTGCTCTTCGGGATCGTCTCGCACGGCGCGGCATCGGTGCAACTCAGCCGCTCGGTCGCGGCGAGCCGCGCCACCATGGCCAGCCGATTGGGATCGGCCAGCGCGTGCAGCGCCAGATCGAGCGGAACGTCCTCCAACCGGGGATGGGTGAAGCGGGGCATGCGACAGATATAAGGCTTCACAGTAAATTTAATAGTTCGGGAATATTGAACTGTTGAACCGTACTCCCATCTTCCCGCCTGCCGACAGCGCACGATGCCGTGATCGCGGGCCTGATTTTTGGAGAATGCATATGTCAGTTCAGGGCAAGACAGCGCTCGTCACCGGCGGATCGCGCGGCATCGGCTCGGCCATCGCCAAGCGGCTGGCGGCCGATGGCGCGACTGTGGCGATCACCTATGCCGGCAATAAGGCGGCTGCCGACGCTACCGTGGCGGCGATCGAGAGCGCGGGCGGCACCGCTTTCGCCTTCCAGGCCGATGCCGCCGATCCGGCCTCGCAGCGCGCGGGCGTCGAGCAGGCCGCCGCCGCCCTGGGCGGGATCGACATCCTCGTCCACAATGCCGGTGTCGCGGAATTCTCGACCATCGCCGAGGATACCGACGAAACCTACGACCGCCAGTTCGGCGTCAATGTGAAGGGCCTCCACGTCGGCACCCGCGCCGCCCTGCCGCATCTTCGCGACGGCGGGCGGATCATCCTGATCGGCAGCATCTCGGGCGAAATGGCCTTCCCCGCGACCACGGTCTACAGCGCGACCAAGGCGGCGGTGGCGGCACTGGCGCGCGGCTGGGCCAAGGACCTCGCCTCGCGCAACATCCTGGTAAACACCGTCCAGCCGGGGCCGATCGACACCGACATGAACCCCGCCGACAGTGAATTTGCCGGACAGGTAGTCGGGGCTATTCCGCTCGGCCGCTACGGCAAGGTCGAGGAGATCGCGGGCGCGGTCGCCTTTCTCGCTGGGCCGGATGCGAGCTATATCACCGGCACGACGCTCAACATCGATGGCGGTGCGACGGCCTAAGGGATAGCACGGGCGTGCCGGCCGCAAGAGCCGGCACGCCAACGCCTTTACATGTCCGCCGCGGTGGGGCGGACGATCACCTCGTTGATGTCGACACCCTCGGGCTGCTCCAGCGCATAGCGGACCGCCCGCGCGATCGCATCCGGGGTCAGCGACTTCTTTCGCCACCCCGTCAGCGCCGTTGCGACGTCGGGATCGGTGATGTCGTGCCCCAGTTCCGTGGCGACCACGCCCGGCGAGATGAGGGTCGACCGGATCTCGTCATGCTCCTGCCGCAACCCCTCGGTGATGGCGCGCACCGCATGCTTGGTGCCGCAATAGACCGCCGCGGTGGGCATCACCATGTGGGCGGCGACCGAGGCGACGTTGACGATATGGCCGCCCTTCTGCGCCACGAACCGGGGCAACACTGCGGCGATGCCGTTGAGGACGCCGTGGATATTGACGTCGACCATCCGTTTCCACTCGTCCCGCTTCAGCGCGGCGAGCGGCGACAGCGGCATTATCCCGGCATTATTGACCAGCACGTCGACGCGCCCGAATTGCGCTTCGGCGGCCTCCACGAAGGCGTCGAAGTCGGTGCCGTCCGTCACGTCGAGCGTGCGCCACGCGACGGTCTCGCCCAGTTCCTCCGCCAGTGCCTGCAACCGTTCCCCGCGCCGCGCGCCGATGAAGAGGCGCGCGCCGGTTGCCGTCAGTTCGCGCGCCGTCGCCTCGCCGATCCCGCTCGAAGCCCCGGTGATGAGGACGACCTTGTCGATGCTGGCTGTCATGATGCTATCCTTGCCTTGAAGTGACGACCCGCAAGATGATGCCACAGCGTCGGGCAGCGGTAGAGCGATCGTCCTAACGCTTTGCACGATCCTCCAGAACCCGCCACGCCCGCTTGCGCATGTCGATGGTCTGGCGGATGACGATCGGCATGGACCGGATCACCGAACTTGCTGCCGTCATTGATCGTCATGTCACCGGATCAGGCATTTGCACGACCGCGATGCCGCATGTGTCACTGATCCGGGCCGATCAACCGAGCACCCCAACGCCGGCTGTGTACGAGGCATCGCTTTGCCTGATCGCCCAGGGATCGAAGCGCGTCTCGATAGGCGACCATAGCGTCGTCTACGACGCCGCGCATTATCTCCTGGTTTCTGTCGACCTCCCATTGGTCGGCCATGTGATCGATGCCAGCCCCGACCGCCCGTATCTCTGCTGCAAGATCGACCTCGATCCCGCGATGCTGTCCGACCTGATGGTGGCGGAGGGTGGCGCTGTGCCGCACACCAACCTGCCGGTCTTGGGCGTCTATCCCAGCGACCCCGACCTGATCGACGCCGCATGCCGGCTGGTCGGACTGCTCGACCGGCCGGACGCGATCCGCGCCCTGGCGCCCCTGATCGAACGGGAAATCCTCTACCGGCTGCTCACGGGGCCGCACGGACCGATGCTTCGCCACCTCGTGACAGCAGGTAGTCACCTCAACCAGATCAGCCGCGCCATCGCCGTGATCCGTCGCCGGTTCGACGCGCCGATCCGCATCGACGAGGTCGCCGCCGAGGCCGGCATGAGCCCCTCCTCGCTCCATGCGCATTTCAAGGCGATCACGCGCATGACCCCGCTCGAATATCAAAAGCAGTTGCGCCTGCAGGAAGCGCGCCGGCTGATGCTGATCGGCGGCGCGACGGCGGGCACAGCGGGGTTCGCGGTCGGCTATGAAAGCCCGTCGCAGTTCAGCCGCGAATATCGCCGCCTGTTTGGCGCGCCGCCGCGTCAGGACATCGAACGGCTGCACGCCGCCCCTTCGGCAGGGATCGCCCTCTGATTTTGACCGACGCTCGCGATGATTCATCGCGGTGGTTGCGCCGAATGAGGCGCTCCGCTGGCGTTTGTCGCCGCACAAGCAAAATGACCCAGAACCGGACATCGACCACCGAATCTTCGCTGCTTGAAACCTGCCAATCATTCAGTTCGCCGAGAGCGCCGCTGAATGTCGCGCAGACACCATGCTCTACTGGCGGGCGAACAATGTCGACGATGCGCCGCTGCCCTGGCTCGCGTTCAGGTGCGATAAAATCCCACCTCTAATGCGTGTATCGATGGCTCAAGAAGTCGAACGCCGGAAGCGCTTCCGTTCGACGGTAATCGAACCACGCCGCATTCTCCCAGTTCGACCCCTTGCCCCAGCGGGTGCCGCAGCGCGTTGAGACCCAGTTCGGCTCCCAATAGACGACCCCCACGCCGCCGCCGTCCACCACCGTCTGGGTCAGGTCGATCAAATAGCGGCGCTGCCCGTCCGGCGTCGCCGGATACCCCGCGACCAACGTATCGAGGCCGAGCAGATTCGGCGACGCATCGGCATTCTCGTTGGTGAACGGATAGGCCGTCTCGACCACGATCACGTCCTTGCCATACCGCCGACGCACGCGGGTGATCGTGTCGCCCAGCTGCTTCATCGATTGCGTCGACCATTTCTTGTAATAGCTGACGCCGATCACGTCGAAGTCGCGAACGCCGGCTTTGGTGGCGGCATCGAACCACGGCTCGACATTCTCGGGCTGGGCGATGTGGAGCATGATCCGGGGGGCGATCGTCGCGGCTTTGCCCGCGTCGCGGACCGCGCGCAGCCCGGCGTCGAACAATCGCGCATTGCGCGTCCAGTCGATGGGCCGCTCCTTCACCCCGCCCATCAGTTCGGGGTTGGTTTCGTTGCCGACCTGCACCATCTCCGGCATCAGTCCCTGCGCATCCAGCCTCGCGAGCACGTCGCGCGTATAGGCGTAAAGCGCAGCCGCCTGCGCTTCAGTGTCCTTCCCCGCCCATGCCGCCGGAGCGCGTTGTTTGTCGCCATCGGCCCAATCGTCCGAATAATGGAAGTCGAGCAACACCTGCATCCCCGCCGCCTTCGCGCGGCGGATCGTCTTGGTGACGTCGGCAAGGTTCGAGTACTGCGTCCAGCGCGCATCGTTCCAGATCCGCACCCGGACGATATTGCCGCCCTTGTCGGCCAGCAGCGCGAAGGGATCGACCGGCTGGCCGCCGCTACGGTACACCGCGCCGCAATCCTCCATCTCGTTCACATACGACAGATCGGCGCCCAGATAGAGCCCGCTCTTCGGCGGTGGTGCGCGATCCCCCGCCTGAACCGGCGACGCAGCGAGGACGGCGAATGCCGCCGCGAGAACGGACACACGCATCAGAACTGATATCCCACGCCGAAGAGGAAGCGCCGCCCGAAACGTTCGTAACGACCCTGCAAGCGCCGATCGCCATAATAGGTCTCGAACGGCTCGTCGGTCAGGTTATTGGCCTGGAACAGCAGCTTGACCCCATCCAGCCGCGAGCCCTTGGCGAATTCGTAGCTGGTCTGAAAATCCAGCACCGACTCCGGCGCAGTGAACAGGATGCGGTCGGTATCGCCCAGCTCGGTGGCGTAGCTGGAGCGATACCGGAACGCGACACGCGCCTCGAACCCGGACTTGCTGTAGTAGAGCGTCGCGTTGCCGACGTGCTTGGACAGGCCCGGCAGCTGGATCGCGCCAATCGCATTGTCGTCCTCGCGCACGCGGATGTTGCTGTCGGTGTAGCTGTAGTTCAGGTACACGCCCAGCCCGTCGAACGGCGCCGGCAGGAAGGTCAGCGCCTTCTGGAACAGCACCTCGACGCCCTTGATCGTCCCGCCTGATCCGTTGATCGGTTGGCGGAACGTCCCCTCCAGATCGGGCCCGCCCGCCGGATTGGGCACGGTGATCGGCGTGACCTGCTGGACGATGAAGGTGCTCAGATCCTTGTAGAAACCCGAGATCGTCAGGGCGCTGTCGCGATCGAAATACCATTCGACGGTCGCGTCTAGCTGCTTGGCGCGGAACGGCTCGAGCAGCGGATTGCCCCCGAACGCCGATGGCGCGCCGAACGTGAACAGGCCGACCCCCGCGCTCAGATCGTCGAGTGGCGGACGTGAGATCGCCTGGCTGGCGCCCAGACGCAACTGGAGCTTGTCGGTCGGCTTGAACGTCAGGTTCAGGTTGGGCAGCCAGTCGGTGAAGTCGTTCTTCACTGCGATCGGCGTAACGACCGTCGTCACCGATCCATCGGGCTGCTGGGTCTGCGTCAAGTCGACGCTCTTCGACAGCGTCTCGGTGCGAATGACACGCAGCCCCAAATTGCCAGTGAACGGCATTCCGAACAGATTGCCGCCCAGATCGAGCTGCGCATAGCCGGCATAGGTCGTCTCGCCGACCTTCCAGCTCGAACGGCGATCGTCGTCGGAGGTGGTGGGCGCAATCGGGCCGAACAATTGCTCGACCGCCTTGGTGATGTCGATCGACTGCACCGCCGGCAGCCCCGCGAACGCACCGGCGAACGTATAGGGCGTGTTCAACAGCGCCGCCGGGGTTGCGGTGCGCGCCGCCGGATCGATGAAGCCAAACTGCGTGCGCTGCGTATAATCCTTCGACCGGTCAGTATAGCGCATGCCGAACCGCAAGGCGGCGAGCGGCCCCTGCCCGATCTCGCGCGTCGCATCCAGGCTGCCGGTCCACAATTCGTCATTGATGAGCGGCGCACCACCACCGTTCGACGGGATCTGGAAATCGGCGATGCGGAAGACCGACGGATCGGAGAGATCGGCGCCGACGCTCATCTGCGGCACCGTATTGCGCGCGGACAGGAAGCTGGTGGTCGGCACCACCCCGAACGGCTCGGTGCGCAGCGTCAGGAACTGCTGATCGCGGTGCGTGGTCGAATAACCGATGTCACCGACGATCGCCCAGCCGTCCGGTCGCCACGCCGCGTTGATCCCGCCGGCATACAGATCGTCCTTGAAGAAGAACGTCTCGTTCACCCCGCGCACGACCTGTCCGAAGCTGGTGTTGGCGTTGGTCGTGGTGATCCCGGTCACATAGTCGCGCGGCGTGCCGTCATTGTCGATCGTGACGCCGGTGCCGCCCGTCAGCGTGTTGCCGAACGGCAGGTTCTCGACGCGGAAGCCGCGCTGCGTCTCGTCGAACTTAACGTGGCTGTAGAAGAAGTCGCCGTTCACCTCGAACCGGTCGCTCGGCCGCCATTGCAGTGCCGCCAGCGCGCCGTGACGGATGTCGTCGCCGCCGCGCGCCAGCCCTTCGAAGCCGTAAGGGATGTTGTCGTTCGACTGGCCGTTGCCGGTCAGGTCGGCAAAGCTGTTGGTGTAGCGAAAGATGTTCGTGCGCACCGTCGCCACCGACTGGCGCCGCCCCGAATAGCCGATCGCCAGCCCCAGCGTGTCGTCGAAGAATTGCGTCACCAGCGACGCGCTGGCGATATAGCCCCACGGGCTGGTGTCCTGCACGTCCTCGGCCAGATCGCTGTAGATCGCCCGCGCGTTCAGCACGACGCGCGTTTCCTTGTAGTCGAGCGGCTTCAGCGTGCGCAGATCGACCTGCCCGGCGATCGCGCCCTCCACCTGCGACGCGGTCGGCGACTTGAACACCGACGCACCGTTGATGAGTTCGGCCGGATACTGCTCGTAGCGGACGTTGCGGCTCGCCTCGGCCGAGACGATCTCGCGCCCGTTGAGCAGCGTGTTGACGAGGTTCGGCCCCAGCCCGCGGATCGAGATTTGCGTTCCGTTGCCCCGATCGCGATTGGTGGCGAGCCCCGGCAGCCGCGCCAGCGATTCCGCAATGCTCGCCTCGGGCAGCTTGCCGATGTCTTCGGCGGCCAGCACCTCCTGCACCCGGTCGGCGGCGCGCTTCTGGTTGATCGAGGTGCGCAGCGACTGGCGGATGCCGGTGACGACCACGTCGTCGGCGGTGTCCTGTGGCGCGCCGTCCTCGGCGGGCGTGCCGGCGGCCGCGGTCGCTACCTGCGTCAACGCGACCGGCTGATAGGGTGACGTGCCGAGCACGACATAGGTCTGCGGGCCGCTCTGCTGCGCGTGCAGCCCGGTGCCGTCGAGCAGCCGGTTGAGCGCCGCGTCGGCGGTCATCGCGCCGCGCACCGCGTTGGTGCGCTTGCCGCGACTGAACGACCGCGCGACGACGATCTGGATCCCGGCCTGTCGCGCCAATGCGGTGATCGCGGTTTCGGCGGCCTGCGCCGGAATGTCGAACTGCTTGGCCTGCGCCACCGCCGGCTGGCTTATGGCCAGCACCGCCGCGCCTGTCGCGAGCAGCACGTGGCGATTTAACCCCCTCGTCATCCTCTTCCCCTTTTATCGCGGGCTGTTGCCCTGCCCTCGAAGAGACGTCGGCAATCGATTTCCCTCCGCACCGCGCGATTTATTTTTGCGCGCGCCCGATGCGGATCACATCGTCGCCGGCCAGATCGACCTCCACGTTGAAGCTGGCGTGGATCGCGCGCGCGAACCCTTCGGGATCGTCTGTATGGAACAGCCCGTCGATCTGCTCGCCCGCCAGCCGGGGATCGGCGAGCACCAGCTTGCGGCGGTTGTAGCGGTTGAACTCGCCGACCGCGGTGGCCAGTGTCTGCCCGTTGAGGTCGATCGCACCGGTCCGCCACGCCAGCGTGCGATCCACCGCGGAAGGCGCATCCTTGTGCAACTGAACCGCGGCATTGTCGCCGATGAAGGCGCTTTGCCCCGCCGACAGGCTGGTGCGATAACCGTCCGCCTGCGCCGTCCATACCTCGACCACGCCCTCGGTCACCAGCACATCGGCACCGTGCGCCCGTCGCCGGACCGAAAAGGCGGTGCCGACCGCCTGCACCACAATCGGGCCGGCCTCGACGACGAACGGGCGCGTCGGGTCTTTGGCCACGCGGAACCACGCCTCGCCCTGCGCGATCGTCACCATGCGACGGCGGTCGGCAAGCGTTACCTGCACCTCGGAGCCGGTGTTGATCGTCGCCGTCGATCCGTCGGCCAGCGGCACGCGCCGGATCTCGCCCAATTGCGTGCGGTAAATGGTGCCGCGCGTCAGCAGGAACACGCCACCCGCCAGCGATGCCGCCAGCGCGCCGCCTGCCGCCTTCATCATCGTCCGCCGCTTCATCGACGCCGGCCGGACGATCGCGGAACGCGGCGGGTCGAGTGCGATCCAGGTCGCCTGCGCCCGCAGCAGCGCGCCTCGTCGCCGCGGATCACCCGCCAGCCAGCGCTCCAGACCGATCTCGTCGGTTTCGCTCCACCCTTCGGCATCCATTTGCGCCACCCAGGCGGCGGCCTCGTCGGCGATGGCCGCCGCGTCCTGCCTGTTCATCAGCGACGTCCTCCGCGTCGTTCGGCGACGGTCATGCGATCGTCCGCTTCCTGTTCCGCACGGCTCCACGCGTCGCGCAATGCGCGCACGCCGAGCCAGATCTGCTTCTCGACCGCCTTCTCGGTGGTGCCGAGATGCTCGGCGATCCGGCGCTGCGACCATCCCTCGATCTTGCGGAGCTGCACGATCCGGCGGCAGCGTTCGGGTAAGCAGGCAATCAGGTCGAGCGCTTTGGCATAGGCCATCCGCCCTGCGGCGGTCTGCTCCGGCGAAGGGCGGTCGTCCTGCCACGCATCCACCTCGGCGATCGTCTCCAGCGGTACGATCCGCTGCCGCTTCAGCCGGCGCACCAGCAGATTGCGAACGATCGAGAAAAAATAGGCGTGGCCATTGTCGATGTGGTCAACATCCTCGAGCATCGCGAGCCTGCAATAAGCCTCCTGAATGATCTCGTCGGCATCCTCGCCAGAGATGCGCGCGCGGTTCAGCCATTGGCGAACGCGATGTTCATGCGGCAGAACCTCGCGCGCCACCCAGGTGGCCAGCGCAGCACGATGCCCTCTCTTGGTCTTCACATCGATGCGCATATATCCAAGAGCCGCTCGTGAGCCATTTTTTGTACGTCAGAGATCAAGAGACCCGGAAGCCTCACATCCTTCCTGCAAAAAAGCGCTGTGGTTCAAGCTCGTTGGCGAGGTTATTTCTGGCCGTTCAGCAGACTGTGAGAGCTCCTGATCCAGGAACGGAGCCTCAACCCGCCCGAGAAATGCAGGTGTCGCTATTGAAGGGTTGCAACACCGGCTGATCAGCTGCTCGCCGCTGCAATGACCCAATTATGGACATTCCACGCGAGCGGGTGGCTGAGACTTAATGACGCTGTCTTAAAACCCATGCCAGGGAAGTTGCGCCCCGTCGCCACATCTCTGAGGGCGTTGAACCCGCGCATTTCTTCAATCAGAAAGATTAGAACTTTGCTTTGCCGATCAAAGCTTCTATATACTCACCTGTAATTGCGCGATCATCGGCCCCGTTCATCATAAGATTGATCTGCACCAAGAAATGCACCTTACAAACCCTTGCTCCGCTTACACCCTCCATGCGATTACATTTCTAAGATGCGATCTCCATGAAAACGAGCAATAGACCCCAGATGCCGGCGAAGTGGAGCACTGAAGCCTTTCGCGCGAACAAAAAATTCAATTAGCAATATTTTATAAGCAACCCTAGATCTCAAATCGGATCAGATGTCAGCCACTCAATATGCACGTCCAGATAATACGCAAACTATATCTTTGGGACACCTCCTTTATGACTGTCCCGTAGTAGAATGTGCAGGGGCCAACGAGATGAATTTGTTTCGGTGTGGCCGTCCTCATTCTCTACTATCGACACTAGTTTACCTGCAAGAGCTAGACCCAAGGCGTTTAAATCAAGCGTGAAGCACGTAAGCTCGGGTGACAAGGCTTGGCACATGGGGTTGTTGCGCAGACCAATCACCGCAATATCTCGTCCAGGCTCCTGACCCGCGTCGCGGAGTGCTCGATACGCGCCCACCGGCGCTGTTTCGCCCATCAGCAACAACGCCGACGGTGGTTGCTCCAGCGCCATCAGCTCGCGTGTCGCAGCCTCGCCGTCATGCTCGTCTGTGTCGCCGCGGTGGATCAGCGCTTCATCCGCCGCAAGTCCGGCCCGGCCGAGCGCCGCACGATATTCGGCGACGACGATGTGGCTGTTGTTGATCGTCGCGGGGGGCGTGACCAGCCCGATCCGGCGGTGACCGTTGGCGAGCAGCAGTGCCATCGCCTCTGCGACGACACCTTCGAAGTCGAGGTCAATCCACGAATAATCATCAATCGACGCGGTACGTCCGAGCGCAACGAAGGGAATACGACGTTCCGACAGTAACTTGATGCGGGCATCCTCATATTGCGTGCCCGACAGCAACCAGCCATCCACCGTGCCGCGGGCGATATGGCGGCGCAGGAAGGTTTCGCCGTCCTCGCCCTTGCGCGCGAGCAGGATCACCAAATCGAGGCCGTGGTCGACCAGCCCGGCCTGCACGCCTTCGAGGAGCGCCATGAAGAACGGATCGCCGTGGACCGCGCTATCGTGTTCCAGCGTCAGCATAAAACCGATCGTGGCCGTTCGCCCAATTCGCAGCGTCCGGCCGAATTGATTGGGCGTGTAGCCCAATGCCGACGCCGCCTCCAGCACACGCTGCCGGGTTAAGGGACTGACATCCTTCCGATCATTCAGCGCGCGCGACACCGTCCCGATCGACAAGCCCAGATGGCCGGCAAGCGCCCGAATGTCCATCCGCGCCTGATCGCCGCCGCGCGCCGGCGACGCAAGAGCCTTGACAGACACCGACCCGACAAGCACAAGACCGGAAACGTTTACGGCTCGGAATTGCCGAGCGGGGAGAGAAAGAAAAGCGTGGATACGCTGACGCTTGAGGAGCGCGCGATCGTCTGGGCCTATGATGGCGACTGGGTGCGGATCGAGGCGCATGGGCCGAGCGGATTGCGGCTACGCGCCTCGACCTATGCCCCCCGCCCCGCCGCGCCGGGTGCGTTGCTCGACATCGAGCCGGTTGCCGCCTCGATCGAACGGGACGGTTCGGTAGCACGAATTCGCAGCGGCGGGATCACGGCGGAGCTGGATTTACAAGGCCGCGTGCGCCTTCTGGATCATGCGGGACGCGTTCTGCTCGAGGAAAAATGGCGGCAGCGCGATACGGTCACCAGATTCTGGACAATCGGCAGCGAGACGGTCGAGACGATCAGCGCGCTGGGTCTGGCCGGGCGTGAATTCCATCCGCTGCCGGGCGGGGCGGCGCGAATCACGGTGCGGTTCGAGGCGAAACCCGGCGAGCGGCTGTACGGCATGGGCCAGTACCAGCAACCCAACCTCGACCTCGCCGGCTGCGTGCTCGAACTGGCGCAGCGCAATTCGCAGGCGAGCGTGCCCTTCGTCGTCTCGAGCCACGGCTACGGGATGTTGTGGAACAGCCCGGCGGTCGGCGAGGCGTGTTTCGCGGCCAATGGCGCGATCTGGACCGCGCATGCCGCGCACGAGATCGATTACTGGATCACCGCCGCCGACACGCCCGCGCAGATCGTGCGCAACTATGCGCAGGTCACCGGCACCGCGCCGATGATGCCCGATTATGCGCTGGGATTGTGGCAGAGCAAGCTACGCTACCGCACGCAGGACGAGCTGCTGGCAGTGGCGCGCGCCTATCGCGACCGAGGGATCCCGCTGGCGGTGATCGTCGCCGACTTCTTCCACTGGCCGGTACAAGGCGACTGGCGGTTCGATGCGCGCGAATGGCCTGACCCCGCCGCGATGTGCGCCGAGCTGGCGGCGATGGGCACCGCGCTGATGGTGTCGGTGTGGCCGACCGTCGATCCGCGTTCGGAAAACTACCCGACGCTCGCCGAGCGCGGCTATCTGGTGCGCGCCAACCGCGGCGTCGACGTGCAGCAGGAGTTCCTCGGCAACACGCGCTTCCTCGACGTCACGCATCCCGGCGCGCGCGACTTCCTGTGGCAGACGCTGAAGCGCAACTATCGCGACAAGGGCGTGACGTTGTTCTGGCTCGACGAGGCCGAGCCAGAATATGGCGCCTATGACTTCGACAATTATCGCTATCATGCCGGCGAGGTGCTGGCGGTCGGCAACGCCTATCCGCTGCATTATGCGCAAGCGCTCCACGACGGGCTGGCCGCCGAGGGCGCGGGCGAGACCGTCAGCCTGGTGCGCTGCGCCTGGGCGGGGAGCCAGCGTTATGGCGCGCTGATCTGGTCGGGCGACATCCACAGCTCGTTCACCGCGATGCGCAACCAGCTGAGCGCCGGGCTCAACATGGCAATGGCCGGCATCCCGTGGTGGACGACCGATATCGGCGGCTTCCACGGCGGCGATGTCGCCGATCCGGCGTTCCACGAGCTGATGATCCGCTGGTTCCAATGGGCGGTGTTCACCCCGGTGCTGCGGATGCACGGGCATCGCGACCCGATCACCCCACCCGCCGAGCCGTTCCGCGACGGGGTGGCGCAATGCGACACCGGCGCGGGCAACGAATTGTGGAGCTTCGGCGACGACGTGTTCGCGATCCTGCGCCGCTACGCCGGCTTGCGCGAGCGGCTGCGGCCCTATGTCGCCGGGCTGATGCGCGCCGCGCACGAAGCGGGCGACCCGCCGATGCGGCCGATGTTCTACGATTATCCCGAGCAGCCGCGCAGCTGGGAAGTTGACGACCAATATATGTTCGGTCCCGACCTGCTGGTCGCGCCGGTCACCGCGGCGGGCGTCGACGCGCGCGACGTGTGGCTGCCGGCGGGCGCGTGGGTCGACGCCTGGACCGGGGCGGAAGTGGCGGGCGACGCGACGCTCCGCTGCGCCGCGCCGCGCGACCGGCTGCCGGTGTTCGTCCGCGCCGGCGCGCGCGTCGCGGACGCGTTCGGGGACAGGCCGAAGGACGCTGGGGCATGACGACGATCGCGCAACAGGGCGACGCCGCGCCGGTCCACCCCGCCCCGGCCCCGGCCGCGCGCGTGCCGTTCGGCGAGAAGGTCGCCTACGGCTTCGGCGACGCCGGCGGGACGATCATCACCGGGCTGATCGCCAATTTCCTGACCTTCTATTACACCGACGTGTTCGGGATCGCGCCGGGCGTGGTCGGCATCCTGTTCCTGTCGCTGCGCATCTTCGACGCGATCTCCGACCCGCTGATCGGGATCATGGCCGACCGCACGAAGACGCGCTGGGGGCAGTTCCGCCCGTATCTGTTATGGACCGCGATCCCGGTCGGGCTGAGCTGCTTCCTGACCTTCCAGTCGCCCGATCTTGGGCAGGACGGCAAGGTCGCCTATGCCGCGATCACCTATTTCCTGCTCGCCTTCTCCTATTCGCTCAACAACGTGCCCTATTGCGCGCTGGTGACGCGGATGACCGACAGCGCCGAGGAAGGCGTCGCCTGCCAGTCGGTGCGGTTCGCGATGGTGGCGATCGCCTCGTTCACCGTCTCGGTCGGGCTGCCGATCATGGTGCGCGCGCTGGGCGCGGGCGATGTCGCGCGCGGCTATCGCGACGGCGTGGCGATCCTGAGCCTCGCCGCGGTGGCGATGTTCCTGATCTGCTTCCTGTTCGTGCGCGAGCGCGTCACCTTCGCGGCCGTGGAGGAACCGCCGCTGCGCGTCGCGATCGCCAATACGCTGAAGAACGACCAGTTACGCATCACCTTCGCGATGACATTGCTGCTGATCGCGATCTTCAACACCAAGGGCGGCGCGGCGCTGTACTTCATCACCTATGTGCTGAACGGCGGAACGACCTATCAGGCGTTCTTCTTCGGCATCGCGACGATCGGCGGGTTCATCGGCTCGATCGTCGTCACCTTCTTCACACGCCGCTATGACGTGCGAACGATCTATATCTGGGTCAATCTGATCCTCGTCGCCGGGCATGTCGCCGCCTTCTTCGTGCCGGGCGATTATCCGACCTTGTGGCTGGTGCTGGTCGGGCTGTGCTGCATCGTGCTGGGCTGCACCTTGCCGCTGCACTTCACGCTGATCCAGCTCGCCGACCAATATGGCGAGTGGAAGCTGGGGATGCGCTCGTCGGGGATGAGCTTCGCGTTCAACCAGTTCTTCGTGAAGCTGGCGTGGGCGGTCGCGGGGGCGCTGATCAGCGCGGTGCTGGTGCTCGTCTCCTACAAGGCCGGCGCGAACAACCAGACGCCCTTGTCGCTGACCGGCATCCGCGCGCTGTCGACGCTGGTGCCGGCGGCGATGCACCTGCTGCTCGCCTTTACGATCAGCCGGCTGATCCTCAACCGCGCGACGATCGCGCGCATGAACGCGGCGCGCGCGGCATGACCGCCGCGCCGCCCCTCCCGGAGTTTCGCCCGATGCGTGCCCTCGCTTTTGCCGCTCTGCTCGCCACCACCGCCGGCCCCGCGCTGGCGCAGGATGCCCCCGAACGGCTGACCGTCGACATGGGCAGCGACACCGGCGCGTTCCACGGCGGGGCGTCGGGGACGCTCTACGGCCTGTACGATGCGCGGCTGCCGCACCCCAATCTGCTCGAAGGCATCAAGCTGCGCACGGTATCGACCAAGGCGCAGGACGGGCCGCAGCATCCCGGCGCGGACGCGCTGGAGGTGTCGACGCTGCTGACCGATGCGTCGGGCGGCGACACCTATATCTACATGACCGACATCTTCCGCGAGTTTCCGTACAAGTGGAAGAGCGGCGACTGTGCCCAGTCGGTGACCAACTATATCGAGGTGCTGAAGCGGCAGGCCGCGCAGGTCCGCGCGCTGCTGCCGCGCTATCGCGACCGGATCGTGTTCGTGCCGTTCAACGAGCCCGACGGCAACATGTTCAGCGCCGATGCCAAGAGCTGCACCGGGGTCAGCTGGCTCAAGCAGCCGGCGGTGTTCCTCGACGCCTGGGACCGAGCGGTGCGCGCGCTGCGGCAGGCGGCGCCGGGGACGCGGATCGCCGGGCCGAACACCAGCATCCTGTTCGATCAGGTAGAGGGATTCCTGCGCCACGCGATCGCCGCTGACACGATGCCCGACGTTGTGACGTGGCACGAGCTGAGCGATCCGGCGACGGTGCGGACCAGCGTGCGAAAGTATCGTGCGTGGGAGGACCGGCTGTTCGCGGGGACGAAGTGGCAGGGGCGGCACCTGCCAGTCAACATCAACGAATATGCCTATAACTATCACACCTCGGTGCCGGGGCAGATGATCCAGTGGGTCGCGGCGATCGAGGACGCCAAGGTCGATGCCGACATCGCTTACTGGAACATCGACGGCAATCTGAGCGACAGCGCGGTGCAGGCGAACCGCGGCAACGGGCAATGGTGGCTGCTCAACGCCTATGCGACGATGAGCGGGCACACGCTGGCGGTGACGCCGCCGCACCGCGACCAGAGCTATACGTTGCAGGGCGTCGCGACGCTCGACCCGGCGCGGCGACAGGCGCGCGTGCTGCTCGGCGGCAAGAGCGGTGCAGCGACGGTGACGCTGACGAACGTGCCCGCGCTGTTCGGCGCGGCGGCGCAGGTGCGCGTGCGCGAGATCGCGTGGACCGGGCAATTGGGCGACGCCACCCCGCCGGTCATTGTCGCCGACCAGCGCGTGCGAGTGACGAACGGTGCGATCGCTTTGTCGTTCGGGCGCGGCGACTTGCCGGCGCTGCGTGAGGAATCGGCGTACGAGTTGGTCGTCACCCCGGCCGGGACTGCCCTGCCCGCCCCGCCTGCACCGTGGCGGCAGGATTATGAGGCGGAGACAGCGACGCGGCGCGGCAGCGGCTTGAAGGTGCGCGGGCCGGAGGGATCGCCCAAGGATGTGTCGCGCTTCCACACCTCCGGGGGCTATTCGGTCGAGGGGTTCGCGGGCGGCAACGATGCGGCGCTCGACTTTGCGGTGCAAGTGCCACGCGCGGGTCGCTATGCGCTGCGCGTGCTCGCCAGCACCTTCAACAAGGATCCGCTGGCTGAGGCGCAGGGCGCGACCAACGTCTTCCTGCGCGTCGACGGCAAGGAAGTCGGCGAACTGTATCTGCCGCTCGGCTACAAGCCGGCGGTGCTCGATCATGCCGATATCGAGCTGACGCTGGGCGCGGGGCGGCATGTGGTGACGCTGGCGACGCGCAGCCGCGACGGGCGCGCGCGGACGCAGGGCAATGCTTTGGTCGACCGGATCACGCTGACCGAGGCGGTGGGCCTTGCCGCGCAGGTCTATGACGCGCGCGATGCGAAGCGCGACGGCGCGGCGGCGACCTATTGGGTCTATGCCGCCACCGACGGGCCGGCGCGGCTGGCGACGGCGGGCGGACGCGTCCTGCGCGTCAACGGGCGCACGGTGCGCGGCGACCGCGCTTTTCTGCTCGGCGGCATCAACAAGGTTGAGGTCGCGGGCGATAGCGGGCTGACGGTGACGCCGACCCCGTCGGTCGGTGCGCAGCATTACGAAGCCGAGGCGGCGCAGGTCGCGGGCCATGCGCGGGTCGCGGCGGCGTCGCGGGCGAGCGGCGGCCGGGCGGTGTTCGACATCGGCGGCGCGCCGGGCAATGGCAACACGCTGACCTTCCCCGACGTGCGCGTCGCGCGGGCGGGCACCTACGCGCTGACGCTGCGCTTCTCGAACGACGAACAGTCGAAGGCGACGCACTACAATCCCGATCCGCTGGCGCGGGTCGCGCGGATTGCGGTCAACGGCGCGGTGCCGGTGCTCGCGACCTTCCCCAACAGCTTCCACCGCAACAATTGGTGGGAGATGACCGTGCCGGTCACGCTACGCGCCGGGCGCAACACAGTGCGCATCGCCGGCGAGGAACAGCCGAACTGGGACGGGAAGAGCTATGCCTCGCAGGTGTGGCCCGACGTGCTGCTGCGCTCACGCTTCGCCCCCAACATCGACCGGATCACGGTAACGCCGATGCCGTGATCCGCGCCGCCGGACGACAAGCAGAAACGACAAAAATGGGAGGATTACGATGTTCATGCTGACGAACGCGCGCCTGCTCGCCTCGAGCGCCGCACTGGCGATCACCGTCGCCGCGACCACCGCCGCCGCGCAGACCGCACCCGAGCCGGGCACCACGCCGCCGTCCGGCGACGCGCCCGCCGCCTCCGACGAGATCGTCGTCACCGGCATCCGCCAGAGCCTGAGCAGCGCGCAGAACATCAAGCAGAATTCGGACGCGATCGTCGATGCGCTGGTCGCCGAGGACATCGGCAAATTCCCCGACAACAACGCGTCGGAGGCGATCGCGCGGATCACCGGCGTGCAGGTGACGCGCTATCTCGACGAGGCGAACGGCGTGCTGATCCGCGGGTTGCCCAACGTCCAGACGACCGTCAACGGCCGCGAGATCTTCACCGCCGACGGTCGCTCGGTTGCGATCCAGGACTTTCCGGCGCAGGCGGTGGCGCGCGTCGACGTGTTCAAGGCGGTGACCGCGCAGAATCTGGAGGGCGGGATCGCCGGACTGCTCGACGTCGGCTTGCGGCGGCCGTTCGACTTCAAGGGCTTCGAGCTCGCCGGCGCGCTACGCGGGGTCTATAACGACCAGAGCCGCAAGCTCGACCCGATCGGCAGCCTGCTGGTCAGCGACCGCTGGCAGACCGGGATCGGCGAGATCGGCGCGCTGCTCAACGTCTCGTTCACGCAGACGCGCTACCTCAATTCGGTCCGTTACCAGGGCTTTCAGGACAATGTTCCCGCCGCGCAGGCGATCCTGCCCGCGTCGGTGGGGCGCGACTTCACCTTCCCGCAGGACATCGGGCTGTTCTACGGGCGCGGTACGCGCCAGCGGCCGTCGGTCAACGGCTCGCTGCAATGGCAGCCGACCGACAATCTGATGATCTACGCCGACGGGCTGTGGCAGGCGTATCGCAACAAGAACGCCAACGACTTCTTCGGCGTGCCGATCCAGTCCAGCACCACCGGCGGCACCCCGCCGACGATCCGCAACGCGGTGCTGACCCCGGACGGTACGACGCTGGAATCGTTCGACATCGATCTCGGCATCGTCAACGGCCCGACCAAGGAGTTCGGCGACAGCAGCACCGACACCTATCAGGGCGCGCTGGGCGCAAAATGGGAGGTCGCCAATGCGGTCTTCACCACCGATCTCGCGTACACGCGCTCGGTGGTGAGCAACACCTTCGGGCGTTTCGAGACGCAGACCGTGTCGCCGCTATCGCTGGCGGTGCGGCTCAACGACCAGCGCAGCGTCAACTTCGTGCCGAGCGGGGTCGACTTCGCCAATCCCGACAGCTTCTACGTGCGCGGCGTCTATGACGAGCGCCGCCGCTCGGAGGGCAGCCAGTGGCAATGGCAGGGTAATGCGCTGATCGACACCGGCTCGGCCTTGTTCCCCAAGTTCCGGCTCGGCGTCCGCTACGCCGACCGCAACGCGCGCTCGCAGTTCGGCGGGCGCTACGCCGGGCTCTCGGGGCTGCGCGACGTCATCAGCAAGGTGCCGACCGTGTCGCAGGGCGGGATCATCGAAGCCGGTTTCCGCGGCGACGACGTCCAGCAGTTCCGCAGCTGGTACGCGCCCGACGCCTATCTGTTCAACGACAAGCTCGACGACGTGCGCGGCTATGTCCGCGACGGTCTGGCGCGGCTCAACGCCGATGCCGGAACGCAGGCGGCATGGGTGTCGGACGAACCGCGCTACGATCCGCTCGCGTCGTTCCGCGCCCGCGAGCAGGTGTTCTCGGGCTATGCGCAGCTCGACTATGCGTTCGACATCGGCTTCCCGATCGACGGCGTGATCGGCACGCGCGTCGTCGTCACGCGCAACCGCCTCGACGGCACCAACTCGCTGCCGATCCCCGGCACCGGCCAGACGCAGCTCGTCCCGATCGACTCCTCGACGCAATATGTCGACGTGCTG
The DNA here is from genome assembly GCA_036946405.1 of Sphingomonas phyllosphaerae. Classification (NCBI taxonomy): domain Bacteria; kingdom Pseudomonadati; phylum Pseudomonadota; class Alphaproteobacteria; order Sphingomonadales; family Sphingomonadaceae; genus Sphingomonas; species Sphingomonas phyllosphaerae. Next base: position 2,946,755 of record JAQIJC010000001.1, read on the forward strand.
CCGAACATCAGCGCGCAGCTGCATTTCACCGACCGGCTCAAGCTGCGGCTGTCGCGCACCGAGGCGCTGACCCGCCCCGGCTTCAACCAGATCAACCCGACGCTGACGATCACGCAGGGGACGATCGGCGGCAACATCTCCTACACCGGCAATGGCGGCAATCCCGAGCTGCAGCCGATCCGCTCGAACAATTACGACGCGTCGCTGGAATATTATTTCTCGCGCACCGGATCGGTGTCGGTCGCCGGTTTTTATCGCGAGATCGAGGGGTTCATCAATTCGCTGCCGCAGGTCGTCAACGTCCAGCCGTTCGGCAACATCCTCGTCTACCGCCCGTCGAATTCCAGCTCGGGGACGATCAAGGGGATCGAGGCAGCGGCGACGACCTTCTTCGACTTTCTGCCCGGCGCGCTGCGCGGGCTCGGCGCGCAGGCGAACTTCACCTATATCGACGGCGAGCAGGTCGTCCCCGCCGCCGCCAATTTCGCGGGCGGGCGCAACACGCTGCCCGGCGTCTCGAAGTACAGCTTCAACGTGATCGGGCTGTATGAGCTGGGGCCGGCGAGCGTGCGGCTCGCCTATAATTACCGCAGCGCCAACGTCGACGGCTTCGGCGCGCCGGGCGTGTTCACCACCGTCTATTCGGACGCGGTCGGGCGGCTCGACCTGTCGGCGAGCTACAACGTCAACGACAACATCACGCTGACCGTCGACGCCACGAACCTGCTGCGCACGCCGTACCACAGCTACGTCAAGGACCCGCGCTATCCGCGCGACGTGCGCTGGGAGGCGAGCCTGTTGTCGGCGGGGGTGCGCTTCCGATTCTAGCGATCAGCCAGCCATTATCCGTCGCCCCGGACTCGATCCGGGGCCCCGCTTCCTCTTGTCGCGTGGGAAGAAGAAGCGGGATCCCGGATCAAGCCCGGGAGGACGAGGTGTGGCTGGCGAGCTGTGAAGATCGGTCGATACAGGGCTTCGACTTCGATGAATCAACACCCTAGAGACGATCGCGACCCGGCGGATCGACCGCCGCCGATCGGGAGATGATGGTTGGATTGCATGTCAGGGTTTGCCCGCCCGCTGCTGCTGCTCGCCGCGCCGATCGCACTGACCGGTGCGACGCCGCCGGCCGAGCCCGTCGCGCCCGCCCCCATCGGTGCGGCCTATCTCTTCGTCTACTTCACCGAAAACACGATCGACGGCGAGAAACTGCGCTTCGCGATCTCCGACGGCAACAATGCCCTGCAGTGGAAGACGCTCAACGACGCGCAACCGGTGCTGCAATCAAGCGAGGGCACGCGCGGGCTGCGCGATCCGTTCATCATGCGCTCGGCGGAAGGTGACCGCTTCTTCCTGCTCGCCACCGATCTGTCGGCGGCGCGCAGCGGCTGGGGCGACGCGACGCGCCACGGCAGCCGCTATCTCGAAATCTGGGAATCGACCGACCTGATCCACTGGGGCAAGCAGCGCCACGTCCGCGTCAACCTGCCCGCCGCCGGCATGACCTGGGCACCCGAGGCGAGCTACGACCCGACGATCGGCGCCTATGTCGTGTACTGGACCTCCACGCTCTACAAGGACGCCGCGCACATGGTCGAGGATGGCGAGGGGCCGCAGATCCTGAGCGCGATCACCCGCGACTTCCGCACCTTCACCACCCCGAAACCGTGGTTCAAGGCCGCAGACGTGCCGGGCGCGGTGCGTGCGAAGGGGATGATCGACGCCACCGTCATGAAGGACCGCGACCTTTATTACCGCTTCACCAAGATCAGCGACGCGCAGGGGTGTGCCTCGAGCGACATCCTGGCGCAGGTCTCGCCGGCGCTGCGCACGGACGGCGCATCGGGACAATGGAAGATCCTCGATCGCTGCATCGGCCGCCGCGCCGGCACGCCCGAGGTGGAGGGGCCGACCGCCTTCGTCGCCAATCCGGGCGACACGAGCGGGTTCAAATACTTCCTGTGGGTCGATGACTATGGTGGCGCCGGCTATATCCCGCTCGCCACCAATGCGCTCGACGGCACGATCGCCTGGACCTATCCACGCGACTTCCGCCTGCCGCCGTCGCCGCGCCACGGCACCGTGCTGTCGATCACCGCCGCCGAGCGCGACCGGCTCGAAGCGCATTGGCGCCGCGCCACGCCGGATTCCGCCGACACCGCGGCGCGCTGGGTGGTCCCGCCGGTGCTGGCATCGGGGACGCGGCTGCCGGTGCCGGACGGCTTCGTCGCGACGTGGCGTGCCGACGGGCGGGTGGTGCGCGACGGGGTGCTCACCAACCGCGGCGCGGCGGCGCGCCTCGTCCGGCTCCACGGCAGGCTGACCCGCGCGGACGGGACGACGCTCACCAAGCGCTTCACGGTCCGCGTGCTCGGCAGCGGTGCGCGGCGGCTCGAAGCCTATGCGCGCACGCCGACCGACGCGCATGACGCCAACCAGCCAACTGTCGCGCGCAGCGTGCATCTCGCGCTCAGCGGCCCGGACAGCCGGATGACGCCGCTCAACGAGGATGACGGCGTGGTGTTCGCGAAGGGCGATTACATCGGGGTCGATCGGGTGACGTTGCGCGGCGTCGCCGATCCGTCGCTCTTCTATTTCGCCGACGGCGCGCTCGGCGTGATCGCGACGCGGGTCGATATGGCGGGCACGCCCGATCCCGCAGCGACAGCGACCGTCATCTTCCGCAGCGATCCCGCGCGGCCGGCGGAGTTCGAGGAAATTGGGACGCTCGACCTGCGCAGCGCCGATGGGATCGCGCAGCCGCACGCGGTGTGGGACAGCGCCGCGCGCCGCTATCTCGTGTCATGGACCGACCGGGAGGCGCGGCAGCGCTGGACGACGGTCGCCGATCTGGCGCGGACCGAGTGGCAAACCGCGACGTGGCAACCGGACAACAGCGGCCGACGCCGGCGGATCGTCTCAGGCGACAACGTCGGCAACGCGCGGATTGGCGCGGTCGCCATCCCCGCTACGCTGGCGATCAGCGCCGACACCGCGGCCACCCTCACCCGTCGCTTCGGCCGGGTCGTCAACACCAGTGCGACGGTCGCGAAGCGGACGATCGCCGTGGGCCGCAGCGCCGATATTCGTAACGCGCGGGTGACGCTCGGCTATTCGGACGGCTCCACCGCGACGCGTGCGGTCGACTGGGATGCCGCCGACTTGGCGAAGCTCACGCGGCCCGGCCGCTATCTGGTCCATGGCACGATCCGCCAGCGGCGCTATCCGGCGATCTTCGCCTACAACCGCGCCGATCCCGACATCTATCGCTGGGAGAAGGACGGGCGGGTGCGCTATCTGCTCACCGCGACCGACGACACCGACAATGACAATGTCGGCTCCGTGCACCTGCCACTGCGCGTCGCCGATCGGCTCGAGGATCTTGCCGACGCCAATGGCGGTCGCGCGCGCGAGGTCGACCTGCTCAACCGCCGCACCCGCCGCGATCGAACCACCGAGGGCCGCGTGATCGCCGGCTGCTATTGGGCACCCGAAATCCACGAGATCGGCGGCAAGCTGTCGATCCTGTTCGCGCCGTGCTTCAACCCGAAGGACGATCAGTCGAACGAGGGAGGCGCATGGTCCCGGGTCGCCTCGCACCTCATCCAGTTGCGCGACGGCGGCGATCCCGCCAATCCCGCCGACTGGTCCCGCCCGGCCGCGATCCTGAAGGCCGACGGCGCACCGCTCGGCCGCGCCGAGATGCCGGCGAACATCAGCCTCGATATGTCGTTCTTCACGGTCGGCGAACGTGCTTATTATACTTGGTCGCAGCGTTATCTGCCGGCGTCCGGCACGCTCGGCGATCCGCTGACGTGGATCGCGCCGGTCGAACCTGCGCATCCGACGCGGCTGGCCGGCACGCCGACCCCGATCATCGCGCCGCAAACCTCGGTGGAGGAGAACCTTGCCGAGGGCGCGTTCGCGCTCAGCCACGACGGGCGGCTGACGCTGGTCTATTCCAGTTCGGGGGTCAGCCCGACCTATGTCGTCAACGGCATCTCCGCGCCGTTGGACGCCGATCTCACCCGGATCGATGCGTGGCGTAAATGGTCGGCGCCGCTCCAGAAGAGCGTGGCGATGCCGGCCGGGGTCACCGACTATCGCCGCTACGAACAGGGGCCGGGGCATGGCGCCTTCACCACCGATGAGGACGGCAATCCGCTCTACGTCTACCATGCTTGGGGCAATGGCGTCGGCGGCGACGGACGCGATGCACGGGTTCGCCGCGTGCATTGGGCCGCGGACGGTCGCCCGCTGCTCGACATGACCGGTGACGAGGAGGTCGCCCCCGCGAACCGTCGCGTCACAATGACGGTCACGATGTTGTAACAGGATCGGGCGATTTTACCCCACAAGGCGACATTCAGCGCCTCCGATCGTGTCTCCGGAAGCAGGCATCCATCCGGGTCGAGCTGGAACGGCGCTTGCAAGCCGCGGCCGACGCTGGCGATGCCAAGGTCCTGATCGTCCGCGCTGGGGACTATTTTGGCCCGGGCGCCGCAAACAACTGGTTCGGCCAGGGAGTGATCGCGCCCGGCGCCCGCCCCCGCGTGATCCGTAATCCCGGCACGCGCGGCGTCGGTCATCAAGGGGCGTACCCCCCGACGTCGCCGAGGCGATGGCGCGCTTGCTCGACCGGCCCGCCCTGCCCGCCTTCGCGCGCTTCCATATGGACGGCCATCGGGACCCGGACGGCCGCCACATGGTCGAGGCGATCGCCCGCGTGCTCGGCGATCCGGCCGTGCCGATCCGCCCCCTGCCCTGGTGGCCGCTTCGCGTGGCCGCGCTGTTCGCCACGGCGCCACGCGAGTGGATGGAAATGCGCTATCTCTGGGAGCAGCCGGTGCGTCTGGCGAACGATCGGCTGGTGGCGGAACTCGGACAGGAACCCCGTACGCCCCTCGACGAAGCGGTGCGGGTGGCGCTGGCGGGCCTCGGCTGTCTCTGACGGCGGGTGACGTGGGGGCCGCCATCGGCTATACCAGTGGCGAGACCGAAGGAGCCACGACCATGAACGACCGGAAGATCAGCGCCATCCAGCCTGTCCTTTCCGTCCGTCACGGTGTTCATGTCGAACTTCCTCACTCTCTCCAACCTTTCCGCCGCCACGCCTGACGGCCGACCGCTCTTCCATGATCTGACCTTTTCGGTCGGTGCCGAGCGCATCGGCTTGGCCGGACGCAACGGATCGGGCAAGTCGACGCTGCTGCACATCATTGCGGGCGAAGCGCTTCCTCTGTCCGGCACGGTCCACCGCGCGGGCACGGTCGACCGGCTTGCGCAGCTTTGGCATGACGGGGATAGCGTCGCCCAGGCGCTCGGTGTCCACGGCCCGCTGTCGATCCTGGCAAGGATCGAAGCCGGGGACGGCACCGCTGCGGACTTCGAAGTCGCCGACTGGACGCTACCCGCCGCGATCGATGCCGCGCTCGCCGATGTCGGCCTCGACGGCATCGCCCTGAAGCGCCCGATGGGAAGCCTGTCCGGCGGCGAGCGGACGCGGGTCGGCATGGCCCGGCTGGCGATCGCCAAGCCCGACCTGTTGCTGCTCGACGAACCGACCAACAATCTCGACGCCGAAGGCCGAGCCGCCATCGAACGCTGGATCGCGGGTTGGCGCGGCGGCCTGTTGGTCGCCAGCCATGATCGCGCGCTGCTCGAAACCATGGACCGCATCGTCGAATTGAGCCCGATCGGTAATCGCATCGTCGGCGGCGGCTGGTCGGTCTTTGCGGCGGCACGCGATGCCGAACGGTTGCGTGCGGAGGCCGAACAGACCCGCACCGATGCCGCCCTTCGCACCACGCGCCTGGCCGCCCAATCCGCCCGCGAGGCCAAGGACCGGCGCGACAAGGCCGGGCGCAGCTTCGCCGCCAAGGGATCGGAGCCGAAGATCCTGCTCGGTGCCCGCGCCGAGCGCGCGGAGAACAGCGGCGGACAGGCCCGCCGCCTCGCCGAACGACAGATCGAGGAGGCCGTGCAAGCCCGCGACGCTGCCCAAGCGCGGGTCGAGGTGCTGACGCCGCTGACGATCGATCTACCGGCTACCGGTCTGCCGTCGCAGGCGGAGGTGCTCGCGATCGAGCAAGCGACCGTCGCATATGGCGACCGACATTTCGGCCCCTGGTCGCTGACGATCTGCGGGCCCGAGCGTGTCGCGCTGACCGGCCGCAACGGTGCCGGCAAATCGACCCTGCTCCGCCTCGCCAAGGGCGACCTCGCGCCTGCCAGCGGCACGATCCGCCGACGCGCCGATCGGATCGCCATGCTCGACCAGCATGTCGGCCTGCTCGACGCCGCCGACACCATCGTCGGCAACCTGCGCCGCCTCCAACCCACGCTGGACGAAGAGGCGGTCCATGCCGCCTGCGCGCGCTTCGCCTTTCGCAACCGTGATGCCCAGCGGCTCGTCGGTACGCTGTCGGGTGGAGAACGGCTGCGGGCGGGATTGGCCGCCGCGCTCTCCGGACCGCAGCCGCCCTGGCTGCTGATCCTCGACGAGCCGACCAACCATCTCGATATCGAGTCGATCGAGGTTCTGGAACGCGCGCTTCAACGGTTCGACGGAGCGCTGCTGGTGGTCAGCCACGACGCTCGCTTCCTGAACGCGATCGGCATCGAGCGGTCCGTGGCCGTCACCAGCATCAAAGAGGATGCCGCCACGCCCGAGCCCGGTTAGGCTGGTGCCATGCAGCGTCTTCACATCGCCATAGCGGGCTGTGGCCCGGCGGGTCTCGCCACGGCGTTGCTGCTGCATCGCGACGGCCACCATGTCACGCTGTTCGAGCGGTTCGATGCGCCCCGCCCGGTGGGATCGGGGCTGATGATCCAGCCGACAGGCTTTGCCGTCCTGCGTGAACTTGGGTTGGCCGACGCGCTGCTCGACCACGGTGCGCGCATCGATCGCCTCCACGGCGAGGCGGGAAGCAGCGGCCGGGTCGTTCTCGACGTCCGCTATGCCGCGCTTGGCAAAGGCGCAGGGTTTGGCATCGGCGTCCACCGCGCAACCTTGTTCGCCGTGCTGCATGATGCCGTCGCTGCCGAGCGGATCGCGATCGAAACCGGCTGCGCGGTGACGGGGAGCGAGACGGCAGCAGACGACCGCCGCTTCCTGCTGCTGGAGGGCGGTCGCCGCGTCGGGCCATTCGACCTGATCGTCGATGCGCTCGGCACGCGGACGCCGCTGGCGCCGCCCTGCGGTCGCAAACTGGCCTATGGTGCGCTCTGGGGCACGTTGGATTGGCCCGCCGATGCCGGTTTCGATCCCGGCGCACTAGAACAACGCTATCGGCGCGCGAGCGTGATGGTCGGCGTCCTGCCCATCGGGCGGTTTCCCGGCGCCCCCCGCCAACAGGCCGCGCTGTTCTGGTCATTGCGCGCGGATCGGCTGGCAGAATGGAGGGCTGCCGGGCTCGACGTCTGGAAGGCCGAGGTATCCGCACTATGGCCAGCAACGCGAGGACTGCTCGACCAGATCCGATCAGCCGATCAACTCACCTTCGCCCATTATGCACATCGTACGTTATCGACGCCTGCGGAGGCGGGCATGATCCACATCGGTGACGCCTGGCATTCGGCCAGCCCCCAATTGGGCCAAGGGGCGAACATGGCGCTGCTTGATGCCTATGCCCTGGCGCTGGCATTGCGGCGATCGCCGGATGTCGCAGCGGCGCTCGGTTCGGCGATCGCGATGCGGCGGCGGCATGTCCATTTGTACCAGGCGCTGACCGCGCTGTTCACCCCCGTCTACCAGTCCGACAGCCGGGCGATCCCGTTCGTGCGCGACCGCATCGTCGGGCCGTTGTCGAAGCTCTGGCCAGCCACCCGCATCCAGGCGGCCATGGTCAGCGGCCTTATCGGTAATCCTCTGAAGCCGCTGTTCGGTTAGCGAGCCCGTGCATCGGAATGGACAGATGCAGTGTGTGGTCTCCGACCAATCGTTGGCCATCGCTCACGACGACCGCTGGTTCGAGGGGATATAGGACTTTCTCATACCCTATACGGGCAAGACGGCGTATGCGGACACAGACGGCGAAAATATATCCGCGGCCGTCCGAATTCGCTGGCTCGTCCGTATTGGGTGATAGACCTCGACCGGATCGGTCAGGCGGCCTGCGCCCCCAGCGTGCACTGCGCGGCGTCATATTGGATGTCCGGCCGCGTGACCTGTCGGTTCAGCCAGGCGCTGGCGCGTTCGATGCCGTCGCTCAGATCGTCGGCGAGCTTGCTGTCGATGTGCACGATCTCGCGCGGCGCGAGGCGGAAATACCCACGCACATGGGCCTGCGGCAGGATCAGCCCGCGGCTGCCCGCCTTCGACAGCCACAGGCGGCAGCCGCTCTGGATGTGGCAGCGGCCATCGCGCGGCCGAAACAACGCGATGCCGATCAGCGCCGGGTGCCATTCAGGCCGCCGCCGCCCTGACGCACCATCTGGTTGGCCGCGGCCTGCACCATGTGGAACGCACCGTGCAGGTTGACGCGCATGGTCGGTGGCCGCTGTCGAGCGACCTTGGCCGGCCCGCGAATCGGTCGATTGATGCTATTAATTCCATTTTGTAAGACAGTTACTCAATATATGGAAAGCAATCCGTGGCAGGCCGGCTTCGCACTGCTGGCGCGCCATGGCCTTTCGTTCGATCTGCAATGCTACCCCCTTCAGATGCCGGCGATGGCGACGCTGATCGCCCGGCACGCCGAGGTGCCGGCGATCGTCAACCACCTCGGGATGCCGGTGCTCGCCGATCCGGACGGGCTGGGCGAGTGGCGCACCGGCCTTCGCGCGCTGGCCGCCCTGCCCAATACCGCGATCAAGCTCTCCGGGCTCGGCTTCGTCGCACGCGACTGGACCGAGGCGCTCGTCCGCCCCTTGCTGGCGGAGACGATCGACCTGTTCGGCCCGGCGCGCTGCCTGATCGCGAGCGGCACGCCAACCGACACGTTGTTCGCGCCGTTCGATCGCTGCCTGGGCGTGCTGGCCGAGGCTACGGCGCCCGTCTCTCTCGACGAGCGACGCGCGATGTGGGGGCGAAACGCCGACCGCATCTACCGTCTGGAGCTTGGCACCCGGCTCGACGCCGCCACCTGAACGCGGAGGACCTCATGTCGAATCCCCTGATCGGAGTCTTCTACCACTGGCTGGGCGGACTGTCCTCGGCCAGCTTCTACGTCCCGTATCGCGGGGTGCGGGGGTGGAACTGGGAAGTGCTGTGGCTGACCGGCGGGCTGTTTTCCTGGCTGTTCGCGCCATGGCTGTTCGCGCTGGTGATGACGCACGATCTTTTCGGGGTGCTCGCACGGGTGCCGGCGTCGACCGCGGGCCTGTACATGCTGTTCGGTGCGCTATGGGGCTTCGGCGGGCTGACCTACAGACTGACGATGCGCTATCTGGGCCTGTCGCTCGGGATAGCGGTGGTATTGGGGCTGTGCACGGTGTTCGGCACGCTGATCCCGCCGATCGTCGCGGGCGATTTCGCCGGCAGGTTGCTCGGCACGGCCAGCGGGCGGATCATCCTGCTCGGGCTGGCGGCGACGCTCGCCGGGATCGTCGTGGTGGCCGCGGCGGGTGCGCGAAAGAATGCGGCGCTGGACGATGTCGCGAAGGAAGCGGCCGTCGCGGAGTTCGCTTTCCGCAAGGGGATCGGCATCGCGATCTTCTCGGGGGTCATGTCCTCGTGCTTCGCGTTCGGGCTGGCGGCGGGCGAGCCGGTCAGGGCCTTGTCCGCAGCGGCCGGAACGCGGCCATTGTGGACGGGGTTGCCGGTGCTGTGCCTCGTCATGCTCGGCGGCCTCGTCACCAACGCCTTGTGGTGCGCGGCGTTGATCCTGCGCAACCGCTCGGGCGGGCAATGGCTCGGGCGCGCCGCCGCGACGAGGGAGCGCCCGGCGCTGGCCCGCAACTACCTGCTCGCCGCGCTGATGTCCTGCTGCCCTCGCCCCGTCGATCCATCCTAAGGCCCCACCACACAAGGCGATGGGGCCGATCGTCAGATCAGGAATTGGATCGATCAGAACTTGTACCGCACGCTGCCACCGTAGGTCCGCGACTGATAGATGACTTCGCGGGGCTGATCGGGGAAGCCGTAGAACGTCCTCCGGGTGCTTGCCATGATATTCGAGACCTGGCCGCTCAGGATCAATCCCTTGAATGGACCATTCTTGAACTCGTAATTGACGGCCGCATCCATCCAGTCGACCGGCAGCATATATTGCGACAGGTAGAGCGGGTATTGGATCCCGGTCAATATCTTCCCGCGCCAGTTGTACGACAGTCGTGCGTTCAATCCATCCCGCTCGAACAATCCGACCAGATTGAAGACGTTCTTGGCGGTATTGGTGAGCGGCGTGCTGGACGGCGGATCGTTTTCCGCACCGGGGACCTTGTCCCATTCGAGCTTCGAATCGGTGTAGGTGTAGTTTGCCTGTACACCGAAGCTCTTCATGATCCCCGGCAGGAAGGAGAAGAATGTCTGCCCCTGCACCTCGAACCCGCGTCGATAACCCTTGCCGGCGTTGTAGGGCCGCAACACGTCGTAAAGGCCCGCATCGGCGTAAAGCTGCTCCTGAATGTAGAAGTTCGTGATCGCTCCCTTCAGCTTCCAGTAGAAGGGGGCGATGGTAATCAAACCCGTCTTGCCGAAATAGAATTCGAGCGATGCGTCATATTTCGTCGAGCGCTCGGGCTTGAGATCAGGGTTGCCTGCGCTCGCATATTCGTTCGCGTCATAAACGTCGATGCTCGACGACATGGAGAACAACGAGGGCCGTCGGAAATCCTGAGTATATCCCAAGCGCAGCTGCACCGGATCGGCAAAGTGCACGATCGCGTTGAGGCTGGGCAGGACGGAGAGATAATTGCCGTGCCCTACGATCGGCGCGATGTTCAGGACGGTCGCATTGGCACCGTTGACCACGCCGGGTTGCCGACGCCGTTGGAAAGATCGCATCTGCACATCGGTATTGGAAATTCGCACGCCCATTACGCCGTCGATCGGGAACAGGACCTTGATGGCATAATGAAGTTGGCCGTAGCTCGAAAAGGTATATTCCTTCCCGTCGAAGAAATCGCTCTGGCTCAGAGGCGGAAGCGGCGTCTGGAAATCGGCGGACTTCTTCCACAGGAAATCATAGAGCGCCGGCATGGCGGCAGTGACGGTGTCGAAATCATAACTCAGCCAGCGCGCGTTGTTCTGCACGCCCGTACCACGAAAACCCTCCGCGATCGGGATTAGATTCTGAAAACCTTCGGGCATATCGCTTGCCGGGATCAACAGATTCCCGAAACTGCGCGCGCGCACCCGGCGCTTGTACCGCTTCTGCTCCCAACGCATGCCGACCTGAAGCCAGTCGAGACTGTCCCAGAAGGTTCTCAGCGTCAGGTCGCTCTGGCCGGCGGCCGTGACGTTGTTGTTGGTCCGGATCGATTCGTCGAACTGCGCAAAGCGATATTGCTTCGGATCGAGCAGATCGACGTTGCGAAAGTTCGCGTTCATCATGGGATAGCGGAATTTATCGCTCGCAAATTCGATGTCGAATTCCGGCCGGTTGACGAAGCGATTGCGGATGTTCCGGTCTTGCAGCGTGTTGATGGACTGCGAAACGGAAATCGCGGTTTTCAGCGTGAACCGTGGCGTATCCCACACACCGCTCAACTGGCCGACGAGGCTGTCGTTCGGGTTATTGTAGGGTGACGTAATCGGACCGAACTGGGTGACCGGCGACACGGTCACCGACGCCAGGCGGTTCGTTCCCGGGACCAACTTGATGTTGCTCAGGGCTGGCGCGGTGTTGTTGGCGCTCGACAGGACGGGCACGTAGAGCTGCGCCGTGTTGCGTTGCCAGTCGACATGCGTGTAGCTGCCCTCGAGGACGAGGCTGACGTTATCCTCCGGCTTCCATTGCACGGCCCCCGAATAGGCGATCGTGTCACGATGCCCGGTGACATAGGTGAACGCTGCCTGATACGGCCCGATCAGGGGGAACGGCGTAAGCTGCGATCCGACGACCTGCCGCGGCGACAGGGTCGTGGCGCTATCGTTCAACGCCCGTGATTCGAGGAACGGATTGGCATTGTAGGTGACGTTGAGCAGCACGCCGACCTTACCGATCGACGTATCGGCATTGTAGTTGAGGATGCCGGTATAGTTTTGATTGACCTTGCCGGCCTGCTGAACGTAGCGGGCCTGTCCGATCACCGTCCCGGAGAAGCCGAGCCGGAAATCGGTCGGACGGCGCAGGGTCACGTTGATTGTTCCGGCGCCGCTGCCCTCCGGCTGATCGGCGGTGCGCGTCTTGTATACCTCGACGCTCTTGACCAGATCGGCGGGCAATTGCTGGAAGGCGCCGGTGCGGTCGAGTGAATTGGTGATGGGAACGCCGTTCACCGATGTCTGGATGTCGCCCAGACCGCGCAGCTGGATGCCGTTCCCGCTCGGCGGCGCGATGCCGCCCTCGTCGCGCGTGACCTGGATGCCCGGGATGAGCGACACGACATCGGCCACCGTGTTGTTGGGCAGCTTGCCGACGTCCTCGGCCTTGACGACGTCGACGATCTGAGCCGCATTGCGCTTCTCGTGCCGCGCGGCGCTCAGGCTGTTGCGGACGCCGACGACCTGGATGGTGTTGGGATCGTCGTCGACCTGGCTCTGCGGCGCGCTTTTGGCCTTCTTGTCCTTGACACGCTTCTTCTCGGTATGCCCCGATGATGGCGACACGCTCTGCGCCGCGGCATCCGCCGCCGCCCCTGCCACGATGAGCGCGAGCGCCGACACCCGCACGATCAGATTGCTCCGCATCGTCAAAACTCCCCTATCGTCTTGTCCGGCAGCCGCGCTGCCCCCCTGTTGATCCAGCCCGTTGCGCGCCTTCGCGGCGCTGTGCGGTCAGGTATCGATGCTGCTGCGGATCGCGCCGTTGACGCCGGCGGGAAAAAAGCCGCCGCCCTCGCCCCTCGTCCGGCGCGCGTAGACGGTGTTGAGCGTCAGCTGCGGCAGCCGCGCGAAGACGACGCCTTCGCTGTCGGTCGGCACGATGTTCGCGACCGTGCCGGGCGTCTTGACCGATCCGGCCGTCACGCCCTGATCGTCGTCCGACGGCGCAAACTGGTCGCGCCAGTCGCTGAGCCGCAAGCTCGCGAGCCGAAGCGTCGTGCCGGTAGCGCCGTCGCGCAGATAGATCTGGCTGCGCACCACCGCCGCGTGATGCGCGGCGGCCGACAGCAATCCGCCGATCAGACCGGTGGTCGCACCGGCCTGCACCATCTGCAAATGGCCCTTCAGCGCGTTGACCGCGACATCCTCGAGGATGAAGGCGCCCTGCAACAGCAGGTTCTGGTCGGCGTAGACGTCGAACAGCGCCGGCGCCTTGACCACTCCCGCATTGCGGGCAAAGACGGTGAAGACGCCGGTATCCGTCGTCGCCAGGTCGATGGCCGGCGCCGCCGTCGCCGCACCGCCCAGCGCCGCGCGCAAGCGGGTGACCTGGGCGATCTTGCCCAGCGCGATCTCGGCCAGCATTTCGCCCAGAACGCTGTCCGCGATCGTGGCCTGCCGCGCGCCCGTCGCGGTGCCCGCCGTTCCCGTGCCCGACGTCAGCGCGGCCGGCAGCGGCACGCCCAGGACGGCGATCGAGTAGAATTGCGCCTGAAGATACGCGATCTGCAGCGACAGGTTGAGCAGGTCATTGTCGCTTACGCTGGTGAGGGTCGGCGTGGGGGTGGGCGTCGGCGTGGGCGTCGGCGATCCGCTGGGCGTGGGCGTCGGGGTTCCCGCGAGCGGCGAATCTTCGCTGCCGCAACCGACGAGCGTCGCCATGCCGCCGATCGCGGCAGCCATGCCGAGCACCCGACGCCGACCGAGGACGGACGCGGGGGAGCCTCCGGTGTCACCGGATACACGATTGTTCATGGTTCCTGGTTCCTTGAAAGCGCCGCTCAGGCGGCGGTGCTGCTGCGGATGGAGCCGTTTACGCCGGCCGGGAAAAAGCCCCCGCTCGTCGCCTGCCCGGAGGACTGATAGAGAATGCGCAGCAACTGCTGCGGCGTACGTCCCGGAACGTCACCATCGCCGTCCGTCGGCGTGATATTGGCGACCGTGATCGTCACCGGGCCGTTGGCAGCCTCGTATTTCCGCGACGTCGGCGCGACGCCCGTGAACAATCCGCCACCCGCCAGCTTCTGGCACATCGCCGCGATCGCCGCCGCATTGTCGCGCAGCCGCGCCACCTTGGCACCACGGCTGTACAGGAACGAGCGGATGGTGGCGTGATGATAGCTCTCGGTAGCGAGGATGCCGGCCAGCAGCGCCGCCACCACCCGGTTTGATGCCGTGGCCAGCAGGCCGCGATAGGCAGAGACGCTGATCCCCTTCAGCAGGAACGCTGCATAGAGGAAATTCTCTTCCGAAGCATAGGGATCGAAGGCGGCGCCACTACCGACCAGGCCCGCCCGCTGCATGGCGACCGAAAACGCGCCGGTCGCATCCGCCGACAGATCGAGCGCCGGTTGCGAGATCGCCAGTGCGCCGATCACGGTCTTGATGGGATTGAAATGCGCGCGATTGTCGGCCGCCATCTCCGTGACGATCGAGGATAGCATCGTATCCGAGAAGGTGACCTTCCGCCCGGGCTTGACGGTACCTGGATCCGTGGCGCCCGCCAGCGAGGAGGTCGCCAGTCCCTGTCCAGTCGTCACATAAGTTAGAAATTGCGCATTCAGATACTCGACGTTGAGCACAAAGTTCAGCGCGTCGATATCGCCTGACGATTGGGCCTGCGCACCCTGCGCAGTCATCGCAATTAGCGACGAAGCCACACCAATACTCAGCGCCGCGCGTAATGCACCGCGACGATCGGATGTGATCGTGTCCATCATGCCCCCTCTCCCTGTTTACGGAGAGAACGGTAACGCAAACTAATTTATATGACAAGTTTGTTGTATAATATATTTAATTTTGCCCCAAGTGTCGTCTAAGACGTTATTTTAGCGTCAGAATTCTGCACTCGAAAGACTCTAAAGCTGATGCGAACGATCTCGTGGCCGTGTTGCGGAAGGCCAGCAAAGTGCGTCGGAAGCCGGGCGCATCATCTTTCCGCAAGCACCTGCCATGCACCATTCGTCTGAAAACAGGGGCCGTGCTTGGCACAAACTGAGGAAATTGCTCGAACGCACCGGGTGTCGCGGAACCGACTCCAAATGTCTTGAAACCGGCATCATGTCGGACGAACCTTTCCGCGTTGCCCGGCGTGTGGCCGGCTTCCCCATTCGGCACGGCTGCTCAGCGCGCCGGAGATCGAAGCACGGCCGTCAGCACGCGTTCGCCGCCGAGTCGCGCCGCTACGCCGCCATCCCTCATGATCTCCCGCCCGCTCGCGCCGACGATGGACAGGCGGGCGGGATCGGCACCGGCAAGCAGGCCCGTCGACAGTTCGACCGTGGCATCGACGTTGGCTGGCGCCCGTATGGACACCTTGTCGCCGGCATATTCGACCAGCACCGGCCCGCGGATCGTCGGAATATGCGCGGTAAAGCGGGAGAGTCCGGCGGGTTCCGGACGGATACGCAGCGCGGCTGCACCGGGAGCGGTCATTTCCACCCCGGCGATGAACCGCGCGACGATATTGGCGGGCGCGCTGCCCCATGCGTGGCTGAACGTGGTGTTCGGCTTGATCGCCGGATCCCAGGCCTCCATCGCGATCGTCGCCCCGAGGTCGTCGATCATATGCAACCACGAGAAGCGTGTGCGACTGGTCATCAATGCCAGGGCAGCGCGCGGCTGCCCGGCCTGGAACAGCGCCTCCAGCAAGAATTGCGCCCCATAGACGCTCATCCGCATTCCTTGCGCGGCCAGCACCCGGCCGGCGGCGAGCCGGTGGCTGTCGGGCACCACGCCAAGCGCGACCGCAAAGGCGGTGGCATGTTGTGAACGATGATCGGCCCCGATCCCGTCCGCATAGCTGCCGTCCGGAGCCAGAAGCCGCGCATTGATCGCCTCGCGCAACCGACCGGCCTGCCCGGCAAAGCGGGTGCGATCCCCCGTCCGCCCCACCACATCCGCAATATTCGCCAGCGCGACGAGCGCAGCATATTGCCAGCAATTGACCACCGTGTTGACGCGCGTGAAGACATAGCCGTCACGATTGGCGACGGGCCAGTCGACCAGATCGCCCTCGGCCTGGCTCGATGCACCCGGGTCCTTCTCGACCAGTCCCTCCGCATTGATGCGGTCGGGCAGAAAGCGGGCGACCATCGCCGCATAATTCTCGGACAGTACGGCCGGATCGCCGGTCGCCATATAGTCGCGCCACGCGAGCACCGGCGTCTGCATCCGGTATTCGGTCGGCCATGTCGGGCGTCGCGCGAGATAGCCGGTCGCATAGCGCGCCAAGCCATAGCTACGCTGCGTCGCGAATTCTGACAGCTGATTGACGATCGCATCGCCCTCATACGGGCCGCGCTCGCGCGTGGGCGTGTCCTGATACAGATCGAGCCGAAGCGCCTCGATCGAATAGCGACACATCGCCCAGACACGGTCGAGATCGGCGTCGGAGCTGGTGAAGGCGGCATCGTCGTCGCGCCACGGCAACGCCAGGCGACATCCCGTGACCGCGTCGGTCAGGTCGAGCGCGGGGTCGGTCAGCACCTCGACCCACCGAAAGGCACGATAGCCCCAATGTTGCAGGGACTGCGGGCCATCGCGGAGCGTCCAGACCTCGCGATATTGCTGCGACGCGCGCAGCTTGTAACGGGCACCTCCGTCCTCGCCACGTTCCTCGCCAAGGCGGAGCTCGACGGTCTGGCCGGCGGTTCCGACGATCGACAGGCGGACGCCGCCGACGATCTCGCGCTGCATGTCGAAGAGCCAGCGACCCGGCGCGAGGCGCCTCGCCAGCGGTTTGACAGAAGTCTCGACGACCGGATCGACACGCTCGGGTTGCAGGGCAAGGCCCAGCGTCGCGGACGCGGGGGCGGCCCAACCGCGGGCATCGAAGCCGAGGCGATCCCATCCGACCGGCTCCGCGCGGGCGTTGATGAATTCCTGCGGCGCGGCATAATAGCCGCCACCCGTGCTGCCGGAAGCGGGTCGCCAGCGATCACCCGTCGCGACGCGCCAGCCCGTATCCGGTCCGGTGCCGATGACGATCCGTTCGCCACTGGTGCGCACGATGGTGAGTTGCGCGAGAAACGCGTGCCCCTCCGTCGCGTAGCACAGCGCGCCGAGGACGTTGGCACCGGGGCGAAGCCGATCGGTCAGGTCGAAGGTGGCGTACCGCAGTTCCGCGACGGGATCGTAGGAGCGCACCGGGCCGACGCCGACGAACGTGCCGTTGAGCGTCAGGCGAAAGACATATTGGCGCGCCGGTTCGGGCGAGGCGGCAGTGACGTGGAGCCACGCCGCCTCGACGTCGCCGGGCACGTCGAAGGCGAGGCGGGCCAGCAGCCAGTCGCCGGGCGTGGGCGTCCAGACCGGTCGCGCCGCCCAGGTTTCAGGGGCGGCACCGATCAGGCGCTGCGGCGCGCTCCATTGCGAGGCACGACCTGCCTCGTCCCAGCTTCGCACGCGCCAGAAGGTATGATGTCCTCGCGCCACGATCGGAAAGGGCATGATGACGCTTGTGGTCGCACGCTCCGCAATCCGGCCGGTATCCCGGTCGGGTTGGTCGTTGAGCAGGCGGCGGCGAGACGTGGCGGCCTGAACCTGCCAGCCGGTCTGGACGCCGCGGGTGCCGGCGGGCGCAGTCCAGCTAAGCCGGGCCGCTTCCGGAAGGATGCCCGCCGGCTCCTCCCGCAGATCGACCAGCAGCCCTTCCGGGGCTTCGCCGCCGGAGCCGGCGCGGGCGGCGCCGGCGAGCGGAAGAGCGGCAGCGCCGCCAGCCGCGGCGATCAGTTCGCGCCGGCTTAGCATGCCGGTTCGATAACCGTCGGCGCGCTGGTGGCCGATCGCCTGCTGCCCGTCATCGACATCGCCCGTCCCCCGCTATCTTTTCACTCTATCGCACAACTCGTCACGATATGGAACACACTTGCCTGTCCCGACGCGTGCGATTCGTCGCGGGTGAGCGGCCAGGGCCGGACCGCCGGAGTGTTCGATCGTGACCCATCCACCGCCAACCACCTCTTTCATCCGGACATTCCGCCCTTCTCCGTTCCCTATTGCAGAGAATCTCATATGTGGATATCTTGTTTCAATAAATGAAATTACACAGCTGCAACCCCCGGGGCGGGATCGGGCAGCGGGGTGACATGGAGGGGAATCGATGATGAAGCGTCGTGGTACGTGGCTTGCGGCAGTTTCGCTGATGGCAGTCGCCGCGCCGGCGGGCGCGCAGACCCAGTCGATCGATCGCTCCGATTCCGTGACATCGCAGTCCGATCGCACCCCTGCCCCGGTGCGTGACACCGATCCGCAAGGCGTGGACGCGAACGCCACTTCGCAGGCGGACGCCAACGCGGCCGGCGACATCATCGTCACCGGCATCCGCCAGAGCTATGCCAATGCGCTGGCCACGAAGCGCGAAGCGGTCGGCGTGACCGACGGCATTTCGGCCGACGGCATCGGTCGGTTCCCGGATCTGAACGTCGGCGAAGCGTTGCAGCGCATCCCCGGCGTCCAGATCAACCGCGAGGCGGACAGCCGTGATGCGACGATCAACCTGCGTGGCCTGCCCGGCACCTATGCGCGCACGACGTTCAACGGCAATGCGTTCGCCGATCCGGTGCTGGACGGCTCGAGCCCGCTCGGCGCGTTCGAATCCGACGTGTTCAGCGCGTTCGTCATCATCAAGTCGCCGTCGGCCGCCGACCAGCCGGGCGGGATCAGCGGCAATGTCGACCTCCAGACGCAGCGCGCGCTGGCGCGCAAGGACGGCGCCCTCTCCGCCAAGCTCATGGGCGTATATGAAGAGACGACGAAGACGTTCAACCCGGCGGGCAGCGCGTCCTGGTCGAAACATTTTCTGGACGACACGCTCGGCTTCTATGTGACGGGTGCGTGGTCGCAGCAGAATTTTCGCCGCGATTCGATCAGCTTCAACCAATATACGCCGCTATCGAAGACGACGACGCCCGATTATGCGACGCGTTACGGCACCGGCAACGTACTCTTTCCTTCCGACGTGCGTCAGTTCACCAAGACCAACAAGGGTGATCGCTACACAATCGCGTCGGGCGCGGAATGGGCGGCGACCGACAGGCTAACCTTCGGCCTGAACGGCATCTACACGCAGCGCAATTATCGCGACGCAACGACTTTGCTGAGCGAATATGACATGCGCGCCGGCCAGACGGTGGTCAATCCGACCGGCGACACGTTCAAGCTGGCCGATGGCAACACCTACATCAACAAATACGATTATCGGAACGCCCGCGTGTTCGGATCGAGCCGGTCGGAGCCGTCGATGGTCCGCGCGCTCGGGCTTTATGGCGACGTCGGCTATAAGGATGACGACTGGCGGCTGCTGACCACCTTCTCCTTCTCCAATGCGCGCAACTCGGTGGTCCAGACGCAGTTCGACTATCGCAAGCTGCCCAGCGACGCCGGCAATGGAACCAGCGGATCGATCGCCTCGGGCGGCGCCAACATCAGCGACTTCCTCGCGACCGTCTCGCCCAGTCCGGCGCTGACCTTCACGCCGGGGCCGTGGACGACGATCAGCGCGAACGAGCTGCGCAACCCGCAGGGCGACGTGTTCATCGTGGCGGGTAGCGAAGGGATCGCGACGAACCGCCTTTATGCCGGCCAGTCGGACATCGAACGCTATTTTTCCAGCGACATCATCAAGAGCTTCCAGGCCGGCGTGCGCGCCGAGCGGACGGAATTCAGTTCGCAGCAATATCGCTCGACCGTCTATGGCGTGCAGAGCCAGAACATCAGTTCCGCGCTGATCGTACCGGCGCCGTTCAATGACAATTTCTTCGGCGGCAAGGTCGACGGGTTCAACCGCAACTGGCAGGTGATCGACATCGCCGCCGCCAATGCGGCGCTCAAGCCGGTAACGGTCGGCCCTGGCCAGACGCTGACCGCCAACGGCTATATCAACAACACCTCCGATGGCGGCGTCGGGCAGCTCAATTTCGCGCTGAACAACGATGTGATCTCGGCCTATGGCATGGCTAAGCTGGAGACGCAGCTGGGCGGCATCCGGGTGCGCGGCAACGTCGGCCTGCGCTATGAACACACGCGCAGCGAAACGATATCGACCCAGTATCTGGCGGGCGTTCCCTCGACGGTCCGGCAAACGCAGGACTATGGCGAGTGGCTGCCGTCGGCGTTGATCGCAGCGGACCTGACCGACAAGCTGGTCCTGCGCGGCGCCTATTACCGCTCGTTCGTTCGCCCGCAACCGCGGCAGGTGTCGCCCGCCACGGTGATCTCGGGCAGCGGCGCGCTCTATAACGTGTCGTTGGGCAATACCGAGATCGAGCCGTTCACCGCGGACTCGGTCGACGTGTCGCTGGAATTCTATAACCGGCCGGGCGGCAACATCTCGGTCGCGGCGTTCCAGAAGCGGATCTCCGGGCTGATCGGCCCGATCACCGATCGGTCGCAGCTGTGTCCGGCGAACGGCGGGTCGTTCGGCCTCGGCCCGCTGCAACTGGTCGGCGACACCTGTCAGTCGACGACGCGGGTGTTCAACGGGCAGCCGGTGCAGGTGATCGTCTCGGGCAACGCCAACGCCGCCAGCCCGATCACCGTGCGCGGCATCGAATTCTCGATCCAGCAGAACCTCGACTTCCTGCCCGGCGTGCTGTCGGGGCTGGGCGGCGCGTTCAACTATTCGTTCACCGACGTCAGCGGCCGGGCGAGCAACGGCACCGATGCGATCCTGCCCGGCGTCTCGCGACATACGGCGAACCTGATCGGCTATTACGAGACCAAGCTGTTCGGCGTTCGCGTGACATACAATTACCGCAGCAAATATGATCTGCCCGCAGGCGGCACCTTCGCCGGCGCGGCGCGGCAGGTGAAGGAGCGTGGGCAGCTGGACGCTTCGGCCTCGCTCAACATTTCGGAAACCATCTCGCTGACTGCGGACGCCTTCAACCTGACCAATGCCGAGCGGATCGAATATCAGAATTCGCCGCTGATGCCCCGCCGCGCCGACTTCGACGGGCGGACGTATCAGGTCGGCGTCCGCGTTGCCTTCTGAACGGATCAATCGTCGCCGGTCGGGGCAACAATCACGGGGGGATCGATCTTGGCCTCGTCCTCGCCACAGGTTGTTCGATGAGGAGAAGGCGTGTCCCGGACGGCCGAGTTGCGGCCAAAAGAACCTCCCCGGTGGATGCCGGGGAGGCAGGAGGGGAAGGCGTCAGAAGCGCGCCCGGACACCGAACAGGTAACGGGCACCGGTGTTCTGGAGCAGCAGGAAGCGTTCCTCGAGCACCGAATAATCGTGAACATAGGCGCTGGTGAGGTTCACACCCTGCGCATAGACCTGAACTTCAGGTGTGATGTCATAGGCCAGGCTGGCGTCCAGCTGGCCATAAGCGGCGCGGTTTTCCGACCGCGATGCCGCGCCGAAGCATTGGCGCAGGGACGACGACCGCCAACTGTACGAGACGCGCGCCTGAAGGCCGAACTTTTGGTAGAACACGCTGCCGTTGGCCGAATGCGGCAACAGATCATTATAGCCACACTGCGTGTCGCTGGTGCCGGAGCTGCGCGACACGCTGCTGGTCACATAGGTGTAATTGCCGGCATTGCCGAAGCCCGAGAGGGCGCCGGGCAATTTGTCAAACGCATATTGGCCGCCGATATCAACACCCGCGATCGAGCCGCTCTGGCCGTTGCGAGTACGGGTGTCCTGGAAGGTGTAGCCCGCGAACGCCACAGGCAGGGTCTGGCTCTCCAGGAAGTCGGAGACCTGCTTGTAGAAGCCGGACATGCTGACATAGCTGATGTCGTTCAGATAATATTCGTAGGACAGATCGTAGTTAGTCGAACAGAACGGCTTGAGCAGCGGGTTGCCGCCGCCCGATGTGGCCGCCGTGATCCGCCCCGAATAGCTGTTGTCGACGCCCAGCGAGGTCAACGTCGGC
The DNA here is from genome assembly GCA_036946405.1 of Sphingomonas phyllosphaerae. Classification (NCBI taxonomy): domain Bacteria; kingdom Pseudomonadati; phylum Pseudomonadota; class Alphaproteobacteria; order Sphingomonadales; family Sphingomonadaceae; genus Sphingomonas; species Sphingomonas phyllosphaerae. Next base: position 2,968,793 of record JAQIJC010000001.1, read on the forward strand.
CGTGTGACGGTCTTCGACACCGCGGCACGCAGGAACATCCGCGACGTCAGGTCATATTTCAGGTACGCGGACGGCAGGAGGTCGGAATAATGATTGTCCACCTTGATCGCCTGCGGCGCACCGAAGGTGAATTTCAGATTGTCGTCACCGGGATTGACGAAGATGCTGACCACCTGCTGGCCGAACCCGCGCGAGGTGACGCGCGTGTCGATGAAGCGCGCGCCGACGTTGCCCGACCAATTGTCGCCGCCGAAGTTGGCATTGACGTAGCCGGCGACGACTTTCTCCTGCACGTCCAGCGTCTGTGCCGGGCGGTTACGTAGGCCGTACGGCCCTCCCGCGAGCGCTTGTACGCGCGCCGCTTCGGCGGCCTGCTCCGCTGCGGTACGTCCCTGCCGCGGCGTCGCGAGCACGGAGGGTTGGGAGATGTAGGCAAACACCGCCGCAGGGTCGAAGGTGAAGAACGACCTGGGGATGTTCTCACTGCCCGACGCTTTGGACAGGAATCCGTCGAGCGTGTAGGGAGTGACCAGATTGGCCGGGATCGGCACGTCATAGCCGCAATAGGTACAGACCGAGTCCGAATTGTCGGCCAATGTGCGGGTCTTGCGGCGCTGATTGTAGGCGGCGCCGAACATCAGCGATTTAACGATTCCATTGTCGATCTTGTACGTGCCGTCGGCGTGGAGTTCGACGCCCTTGTCCTTGACGCGAACGAATTCGTTCAGGCCGTAGTGCGCCCGCATCAGGCTGGCGTCGGTGATCGGGCCGAGGTTCGATGCGGTCGGCAGATCATTCTCGGGCGTGAGGTCGAACCGCGGCGAGGTCTGCGCAAGTGAGCCGACGACCAGGAAGTAGCGCGGCTGGTTGCGGGTGGCCTGCGTCGCGGAGGCGTCGAACTTCAGCTGAATCCGGTCGCTGACGTCCCAGGCCAGGTTGGTCCCGATCTGGAAGCTCTCGGTCTTGCGCTGTTGCCCGGTGACGATGTTGTCGTTCTGCGACAGCGTCACGCGATCGTCCTTCAACGACGGATCGGTCAGCGCCGGATTCGCCGCGAGGAACTGCGAACCGGGGCGGTTGAAGCCGGTGACGGTGCCGTTGGCATCGGTGGTCACGCCGATGAAGCGCGGCGTGTAGAAGATGCCGAAGAAGCGGTTCGTGCTGGTGACGTTGAATCGCGAATAGAGCCCGTCGACGGTCAGCAGCAGGTTGTCGTTGATCTGCGACTGGATCGAGCCCGACAGGTTGATGCGTTCGCGGTCGTTGGCTTCGCGGTTGAAGTTCAGGTTGCGCGGGGTGTGGATGCCGTCGCGCGTGATGAGCGACGACGCACCCAGCCCTGTCGAACTGGCCGTACCGTTGATCACCCCTTCCGGGCCGTAGATCCAGCCGTTGAGATCGACGAAGTCGCGCTGGCTCTTGCGGTCAGTATAGGACGCCGACAGCAACGCGCCGAACGTCTTGTCCTCGTTCGTCCAGCTGATGACGCCCGACACGTCCGGGCTCAGCTTCTTGGCAAGTCCGTCATAGATGCCGCCGGCCGCCGCCGCGACGTGCAGGCCCGACTTGCCGTCGAGCGGTCGCGCGGTGACGACGTTGACGGTCGCGCCGATGCCGCCTTCCTGCAATTGCGGCAGCGACGATTTATAGACGTCGGTGCGCTGGATCATGTTCGACGACAGGACGTCGAACGAGAATTCGCGTCCGTCATTGTCGGTCGCCATGATGCGGCCGTTGACGAGCTCGGTGTTGAACTCCGGGCCGAGACCGCGAACCGTGATGAACTGTCCTTCACCACCCGACCGGTCGATCGCGACGCCGGTGATCCGCTGGAGCGATTCGGCTACGTTATTGTCCGGGAACTTGCCGGTGTCTTCGGCGGAGATGGAATCGACGATGTTTTCGGCGTTGCGCTTGGTCGCGACGGAGGAGCGGAGACTGCTGCGAATACCGGTGACGACGATGTCGTCGGGGTTGCTGACCTCCGATGGCGCTTGCGGCTGTTGCGGCGTGTCTGCCAGCGGTATTCCCGTCTCAGCGACAGCATTTGCGTTCAAATGTGCGTGAGCAGGAACCCCGTCGCAGACAAGCAATGCCGCTATACTATATTATGCAATGCCGCCTTCATATTTCCCCTCCTGTTGCTGCCCATCATTATTTGGCGACATAGTCATTTTATGTGTCGGACTTTTATAGGTTAATATCCTATAGCAACTGCTTTATTATAGCAAAGTGATTATTTTTCCCGGTATTGAGTTGTTTTGGGCGATCACTCCGCATTTACGTAGTCGGATAAATCAATGATCTGCAGTCCGGCAGCTGACAACTTCCAGGGGGAGCGTAATAATGGATAAGCTGGAAATCAGCCGCCGTTAGACACTTGCCGGAACGATCTTGGTCGGGGGCACCATGCTGGCGAACGTGCCGGGCGCGCATGCCGCGGGTACGCCGACGCTGCTGGCGCCGCGCCCTCCGATGGGCTGGAACAGCTGGAACAGTTTCGCGACGACGATCACCGAGGCGCAGGCGCGCGAAACCGCCGCGATCATGCGCGCGAAGTTGCTGCCGTTCGGCTATGACGTCTTCACCGTCGACATCCAGTGGTACGAGCCCGAGGCGTCGAGCTACACCTACAATGCCAAGCCGACGCCGGCGATGGACGGTTATGGCCGGGTTATTCCGGCGCCGAACCGCTTCCCGTCCAGCGCGGACGGATCGGGCTTCACGAAGCTCGCCGCCGACGTTCATGCGATGGGCATGAAGTTCGGCATCCACGTCATGCGCGGCATCCCGCGGCTGGCGGTCGAGAAGAACCTGCCGATCCTCGGCACCCGTTATCGCGCCGCCGATGTCGCGGACAAGAACAGCATCTGTTCGTGGAACCCCGACATGTACGGCGTCGACATGACGAAGCCGGGCGCGCAGGCCTATTACGACAGTATCTTCCGCCTTTATGCCGATTGGGGCGTCGACTTCGTCAAGATGGACGACATGAGCCGCCCCTATGACGCACACGCGCCGGAGATCGAGGCCGCGCACAAGGCGATCGTCAACAGCCGACGCGCGATCACGCTCAGCCTGTCGCCCGGCGAGACGCCGGTGGTCCGCGGCGGGCATGTCCGCGAATATGCGCAGATGTGGCGCATCTCCGACGATTTCTGGGATGATTGGGGGATGCTGGAGGCGCAGTTCACGCGGCTCGAGAACTGGAACCCGTGGCGCCGCCCCGGCGCGTGGCCCGATGCCGACATGCTGCCGCTCGGCCGGCTCGCGCTCGGCCAACGCGACACGAAGTTCACGCCTGACGAACAGCGGACGTTGATGACCCTGTGGTCGATCGCGCGCTCGCCGCTCATCATGGGCGGCGACCTGCGCCACCTCGACGCCCCGACGCTGGCGTTGCTCACCAACCGCGCGGTGCTGGCGGTCAATCAGGCGTCGACCGGCAACCAGCCGCATTTCATCGCGGACGGCACGCGGATCTGGTCCGCGCGCCCCGAGGATGCGCCCGCCCGCTTGGCGGTGTACGGTTATCCAGGAAAGCGCGACGGTACAACGCAGTACGAACGATGGCGTCGCTTGAGGCTATGCCCGCAGAAAACGCATTGAAGGAGCCACGGGCACTCTGCGCCATCTGCCATGCCAGATACGGGTTGATGCTGGTAGTGACACCCGACCAATCAGAAGCGAGACTGCAAACCGCTTGCGGCAGGCCTGATTGTCGAACGCCGCGCTGTGCAGAACCGCCACGGTGACGACCGGAATCGATTTCGACAGGCCTCGGTAGCGCGCGAGGCGCGACCGAGAAGCCCGCCATCAGAATATCGCTCGCACCCCAAGGGCCAGCGCACGGCCGGGCAGCGGCGCGCGCAGTCGCAGGAAGGAATTGTGCAGCCGCGCCTCCGTATTGCGCAGGTTGGTCGCGTCGACGAACAGCTCATAGCGGGCCTGCATTCCGAAGCGGTAAGCGGCATGGGCGTCGACCAGCGTGAAGCCGTCGGATACCGGTTCGCTCTTGGCGACATCCGCCTGTCGGAGGTAGTGGACGGCCCCGACCGACGAGCGGAGCGTACCGCTGTCCCAGCCCAGATCGCCACCATAACGCGACATTGGCGTGCGCGGGAGAAAATCGCCGTCGAGCCGCTGCCGGAAATATTGTCGGTCGAACGCCGCCGTCGCGCCGCTGGCAAACGGGCTATAGCCGTCGGGCAAGGTAAAGACCGGGCGGACCTGCACATAATCGCCAAAGCCATGCAGCGCTAATTGGCCGATGCCCGTCGTCGCGCGGATCGTCGCCTCGCCCTCGATGCCACGGAAGCGGGTGTCGCCCTGTCGCCATTCGCGGACCGGCAGGGTCCGCGACACGCCGGTGTTGCCGAGATAGATATAGTCCGAGAATGTCGTGCTATAGGCGGACACCGCGGCGGTCAGCCAGCGCGCGTCGATGCCACCCCCGACCTCGATCGTCTCGGCCCGCTCCTTGCGCAACCGCGCGTCGCCCTGCTCCTCGGTCAGGATCGAGAAGTGATTGCCGTTGGCGTAAAGCTCGTTGACGCCCGGCGCCCGTTCGGCATGGGACCAGCGTGCGTTCAGGTAGAGGACCTTGAACAGTGACAAGCGTGCGCCGACATCGCCGCTCAGCAGGTGGAAGTCGGTATCGCGGGCGTAGACCGCGCCCTTCCCCCGCCCCGCCCGCACGCTGGCTTCGTCCAGGTCGTAGCGCACCCGATCATAACGGATGCCGCCATTCAGGATCAGCGGCGACAGCGTCAGCCGCTCGGTCAGGAAGGCGGAGCGTTCGGCGGTGACGACGCTCGGCAGATAGGAGGTCGTCTCGGCGGTACGCAGGCCGTGATCGGCGATCTGCCCGCCGATCGAGCCACTGAGCGGGCCGAGCGGTCGGTGCGCGATCTCGATGCGCGCCTCCTCGCCGGTGCCGTCGAAGCGGCTCCAGTCGCGATCGGGCAGGCGTTCGCGGTCGCGCGAACGGACATGCGCCGCACGCAGCGTCACCGTCGCGATACCGGGCAGGGGGTCGTAGAGCGCGCCTTTCAGGTCGAAGCGCGTCTGGCCGACGCTGACGCCGATCGGGCTCCCGCCGGTGCGTGACGCGGTGATCAGCGTAAAGCCGGGCACGCCATAGCTGTTGTCGTATCGGCCGATCGACAGGCCCAGAAAACCGCCATCGACGATCAGGCTGCCGCCCGCCGTCACCGCGCCGGTCCGGATCGCGCTATTGGGCAGCCGTCCGTCGGCATCGCCCATTGGGTCGAGCGCGGTGATGACCTGTCCCGATACCGGTGTCGCGTCGACATAGCGTTTGAGCGTCGGATCCAAGACATAGGTCGGTTTGGCCAGCCGGACTTGGCAGAGCGCCTGCAGCGGCGCGGCAGAAACGAGCGCCTTCCAGCTGCGGCACGTATCGGCCTTGGCGCGACCGGGGATCGCTTGATCGCCCTGATACCGATACAGCCCGTCGAGGTGCCACGCGAACGCGCCATGCCCGCCGTCGAGCCGCGTCATCGTCGTCACGCCGACATTATCGCCAGTGCGCACCTCGGCCCGCCCGGTCGGTGCGCCGTCATGCCGCAGCGTGGGGATGCGGCCGTCGACGAGGTTCACCGCGCCGCCGATCGCCGCGCCGCCATAGGGGACGGCGGCGCTGCCCTTTCGCACCTCGATCCGCTCGGCGAGGAACGGCTCGATCGCGGCGGCATGTTCGGCGCCCAGGCCCGCCGCATCGCGGGTCGGCAGGCCGTCCAGCAGGGTCGCGACCCGCCCGCCGGTCTGGCCACGTATCGTCGGGCGACCGACCGCGGGACCGAAATAATCGTTGTGGACCCCCGGCACACGCGCCAGCGTCTCGCCCGGCGTCGCCGCCTTGCGGCGGTCGAGTTCCGCGCCTTCGATCGCCTCACCGACAGCGCCGGGCACACCCTTGACGTCGCCGATATCGGCACGCTGTCCTTCGACGACGATCGTCGACGGCACCTTCTCGGCCAACGGATATGCGGCGCTCGTCCCTGCGGCAGCTGCCAGCAGGATCAATTCAGAGACCATCGGTCGTTCATTCCCCCTTGAAACTCGGCGGGCTTATGGGATGGTATATTGTATCACTCAAGTGTCTGACTTTCACGCCTGACCCAAAACGACCAACTGGACGAACGTGATGTTACAGTATATCATTGCAATGTAGAGATGGAGAAAGTGATGGTGCCCGAGTTCATCCACGATACGCGCCTGCCGGTGACGGTGCTGTCCGGCTTCCTCGGGGCGGGGAAGACGACGTTGTTGAACCACATCCTCGCCAATCGTGAGGGGCGTCGCGTCGCGGTGATCGTCAACGACATGTCCGAGGTGAACATCGACGCCGATCTCGTCCGGGGCGGAGAGGCGGCGCTGTCGCGGTCGGAGGAGGCGCTGGTCGAGATGACCAACGGCTGCATCTGCTGCACGCTGCGCGACGACCTGCTGGCGGAGGTCCGTGCGCTCGCCGAGGCGGGGCGATTCGACTATTTGGTGATCGAGAGCACGGGCATCTCCGAGCCGCTGCCCGTCGCCACCACCTTCTCCTTCCGCGACGAAGCGGGCGTGTCGCTGGGCGATGTCGCCCGGCTCGACACGATGGTGACGGTGGTCGACGCACTCAACCTGCTCGCCGACTATTCCAGTCAGGACTTTCTGGCCGATCGCGGCGAAACCCTGGGCGAGGACGATACGCGCAGCCTCGTCGGCCTGCTGGTCGAACAGATCGAGTTCGCCGATGTGGTCGTCGTCAACAAGGCGTCGTCGGTATCGGCGGAACAGCTGGTGATCGTGAAGAAGCTGGTCGCCAGCCTAAACGCCGATGCGATGATCGTTACTGCCGATCACGGCCGCGTCGATCTCGACCTCATCCTCGCCACCGGGCTGTTCGATGAGGAGAAGGCGTCGCGCCATCCCTTGTGGGCGAAGGAACTCTACGGCTACGCCCATCATCAGCCCGAAACCGAGGAATACGGGATCGAGAGCTTCGTCTATCGCGCAAAGCGACCGTTCGATCCGGCGAAGTTCCATGCCTTTCTTACGGATGGCGGCCTCGACCATGTCGTCCGCGCCAAGGGGCATTTCTGGCTGGCGACGCGGCCCGACTGGGTCGGCGAACTGGCGGTGGCGGGCAGCCAGACCGAAACCGCGCGTATGGGCCGCTGGTGGGCGAGCATCCCGAAGAACCAATGGCCCGATGACGGCCGCTTCGAAGACTTCGTGGCGAAGCACTGGGACGCGATCTGGGGCGACCGGCGACAGGAGCTGGTATTCATCGGCATCGGCATGGATGAGGCGCGCATCCGCGCGCGGCTCGATGCCTGCCTCGTCCCAGCCAGCGCCTTCACGCCCATGCTATGGACGGGCTTGCGTGATCCGTTCCCGGCATGGGGTGAGCGGCAGCTGGAAGCCGCCGAATGAACCTCGACACCATGGCGCGCGACGTGGCGGTCGGCGCGCAGGTGGAAGTGCTGGAGGGCATCGGGCATGAAGACACCGCATTGGCGATATGGGAGCGTCCCGCGCTTCCCGCGCTGCACGCGGCACTTACGCTACTCGACCTCGACGCGGTCGACGATGTTGTTGCCGAGATCGCCACCAATGCCGCGCTGGATGATCTTCTGCGCGCCGCCGGATACCCGGAGGCCGTTGTCGATGCGATCGCCGCCGACATCGTCCTGCTGGCCCACCACCATGCCGAACTGACCGATGCCGATCGCCTGTCGCTGAAGCTGGAGGTGGTGGAAACCGACGCCTGCCGCCGCTTCCACGCCGATTACGTCACGCTACGGATGCTGTGCACCTATGTCGGTCCCGGAACCCAGTGGCAGCGCGTCGCCGATCCCGACACGATTGGCCAAGTGCCGACCGGCGCGGTCGCGGTGTTCAAGGGCCGACTGCTGCTCGACCCGCCGGCGGTGCTGCACCGCTCGCCCCCGATCATCGCCAGCGGCGAGCGCCGCCTGCTTCTCGCTATCGATCCGGCCTAAGGGGGCGGGAACCATGCTGAAGATGCTCACCCGCTGTCTGGCGATCATACTCGTGGCGGTCGCTAGCCCCGCCATTGCCGCGCCCTCGCCTACCGCCCTTGCCGACGGAACGGTCGTCTCGCGCGAAGCCTGGCGCACCCCCTTCGCGACGCGGGCGGAATGGCTGGCGTTCGTCGGCGGCACGCCGGACGGAGCGGAAGCGGCCCGGCGCTATGACACGCTCTACCCCGAAGGCGATTTCAATCGATGGACGCAGGGCAGGACGATCGGGATCAGCCGCATCGTCTATCGCAGCGGCGGGCTGGCGATTCGCGGCTTGCTGCTCGAACCCCGCACGCCCGGCCATCACCCCGTCCTGATCTTCAATCATGGCGGCGTCGGTGAATGGGGACGGATCGTCGTCCCGGACATACTGGAGATGAGCCGGCTGGCCGAGCGCGGCTATGTCGTCCTTGCCTCGGCCTTTCGCGGCGAAGGTGGCAGCGAAGGCAAACCCGACATGGGCGGCGGCGACATCGACGATGCGCTGGCGCTGATCGACGTCGCCGCGACCCTGCCGACCGCCGACGTTACCCGCGTCGGCATGTGGGGCTTCAGCCGCGGCGGGTTCACCACCTATGGCGCGCTGGCGAAGAGCCGCCGCATCGCCGCCGCGGTGATCGAGGGCGGTCCCACCGATCTCGTCCACGCCGCCCGCCGCGCCGAGTTCGACCGCCACGTCTATCCCGACGTGATCCCCGGCTATGCCGGCGACAAGGATGGCGTGTTGGCGCGGCGGTCGCCGATCAATTGGCCCGAGCGGCTTTCGCCCGGCACCGCGATCCTGATCCTCCACGGCGGCGACGATCCGCGCGTCGAGCCGACCGACGCCTTGCGCATGGCGGCCGCGCTACAGCGGCTGAAGCGATCCTATCGACTCAAGATCTATGAAGGCGGCGGCCATGACCTGATCGCGGACATGGTCGACGTCCGCGCGGAGATGGACCGCTTGTTCGACCGCTACGTCCGCGACCGCGTGACGCCGCCCATGAATGCCGCTGTGCCGGTGGCGGACGGACCGTAGTTCGGGAGCGGTTCCGACCGCCGGGGAAGCCGACCCCACGAGGACGGGTGGACGGCTTCCCTCGTCTTTGGTCACCGCATCATTTCTCGGCGCTACGGCGCGGCGGATGTGAACAACGCGCAGCTATATACGGGCCGCCCGGTGACCAACCTGTACAGATTGCTGATGATATACGACATGGCCCCGGATCGGCTCGCGACGTCATAGATCGCAGCCAGCGTCAATCTTGGCGCAAGCCGCGACAGGTCGGCGGGGCTTGGTACGCCCCACAAGAAGGCGGCCGTCGTCTTGCCCACGCTGGGGTTGCGCCGTCCGTGCCGCGCCATCAGCGGCGAGGCGAGGTCGAGCGCAAAGGTCAGCGGCGATGCTCGGTGTCGGGCTTCCTCCACCAGATCGCGGACCCACGCCTCTCCCCGGCCCGGATCGAGATACATGGAGACGCCCTCGGCCAGCACCAGAAGCGGCCTGCCTTGTTCCCAGTCCACGCGCTTCGTCCATTCCGCGACCTCGATGCCGTCACCGGCGAGGTGTCGGACGTTGGGCAACGAAGGCACCAGCGCCTCACGCAAGGCGACGACTTCGGCGAAGTCGATGTCGATCCACGTAATGCCCGGCGGCGGCACGATCCGGTTGGCGCGGGTGTCGAGGCCAGACCCGACCGAGACGACGAGGCCATGCGGATACTCCGTCACGAATTGCCGCGCGACGCCATCGAACCACAGCGAACGGACGATCGATCCGCGCATACTGGCCCGGTCCCCGGCGAAGCGGGCGGGGTCGAAGGCGAGCGCCTCGCCCACCACCTGCGCCGCCGGATCGACGAAGCCGAGGTCGGGATTGTCCCGCGCCGCCACCAGCCGCGCGGCGAGCGTGATCAACAGGGTTTCCGGCACGCCGGAAAGTTGTGGCGAGAGTTGCCCAGCGATCGCGGTCACAGCTTCCATCCCAATTCGACGCCCGCCTGTCGCCCGCGGCCGACCGGCGCATACCAATTGCCGTCATTGCCGAACGCCAGGTTGCGGAAGGCGAGACCCGAGGCGCGGCGGACGTCGGTCAGGTTTTCGACAAAGGCCCGCGCCGACCAGCGCGGTCCTTCATAGCCCGCCTGCAATCCGACCGTCTGCGTCGCGCCCTGCACCGCCTGCCCGAGGCTTTCGAGCGCCTCCTTGCCGGTCAACGACACTTCGCCGCGCGCGAACAGGCCACCGGGCAATTGATAGCGCGCGGCGAGATAGCCATCATAGGCGGGCACCAGCTTGACGCGACGGCCGCGCACATTGGTGGTCGCATTGACCTGAAGGTCGCGGTAGCGCGCGTCCGAATAGCCGAGATTGGCGGTCAGCGTCAGCCCGCGCACCGGATCGGCCGAGGCTTCCAGCTCGAACCCCTTGCTGTCGATCGAGGCGTTCGCGCCAATATAGTCCGACGAGATGATCCGGCCATTGGCGTCGGCGGCGACCTGGATTTCCTGCCAGTTGTTCGAACGGATATAGAAGCCCGCCCCCGCCAGCCGCAGCCTGCCGTCCGCCGAGCGCCATTTGAACCCGCCCTCGCGGCTCCACATCGTCTCCGACGCGAAGCGCAATATGTCGTCGGACAGATTGGCCTGCGCCGCGGTCAGGTTGAAACCGCCGGGGATATAGCCCTTGGCGGCATTGGCGTAGAAGGTGAGCTGCGGCGACGCCTTGTAGCGGATGGAGAAGCGCGGCAGCACGGCGTGGAAATCACCGCCCAGTTCGGCGTCCCGATATATGAACAGGCTGCCACCGCCCAGATCGAGCTGCCCGGCATTCTGCTTCGCCGTGCGATGGGCATGATCGTAGCGGATACCGGCGCTCAATGTCAGGGCCGGCAGGAACAGCGGCGACCAATTGGCCGAGCCGAACACGCCCCAGTCGCGCGAATGGGCGAATTGATGCGGCGCGGGCTGGTAGCTGGCAAGCGTCCCGACGCCGAGAAAAGTCGTCTGGAAGCGGTCGTCGTCCTCGCGATAATGGGTGACGCCGACGATATAGTTGAACGGTTCGCTCGCGGGCGAGGCGAAGCGCAGCTCGGCATTGTAGAAATCGCGCTTCTTGGCATCCTGACCGGCGACGGTCGGCAGTGCGGTGAAGTCGAAGTCCAGCCCCTTCGCGTCGCTCTGGAAGTGGCGATAGGACAGCGCCAGATCGATCGTGCCGTAACCCGGATCATAGCTGGCGGACAGGCCGGACACGATCTCGCGCTGGGTCGTCAGCTTCGGGGCATCCTCCAGATAATCGAAACGCCCGATCCGCCGCCCGCCGTTGAAGCGATCGGCATAGCTGCGATTGTAGAGCTCGATATCGAGCGGGACATATTGCTGGTCGAAAATGCCGGGCGCGTGCTTGTCGAGGATATAGGCGGTGCCGTTGACGGTCAGCGCGTCGACCGGATGCCAGCGCAGGCGGCCCTGCAGGAACAGCTCCCGCAGCGACCCGCCGGGTTGGCCGGGCTGGCGGTTGGGCAGGAAGCTGTCGCCCTGCGCCGCTTTCCACGCCACCGATCCCGCCAGCCCCTCGCCGAGCGGACCGCCGAGAAAGCCGTCCACCGCGCCGTTGATCCCGCCGCGATAGCCGGTGCCGGTGCCGCGCGCCTCCGCCACCACATGATCGGTCGGCGCGCGCGTGTTGATGACGATCAGGCCCGACTCGCTGTTCGCGCCGTAGAGCGTCGCCTGCGGCCCGCGCAGCACCTCGACCGATTCCACCTGATTGAGGACGGCATTGGACAGCTCACGGAACGGAATGCCGTCGATATAGACTGCCGCGCGGTTGACGATGAACGGATTGGACTCGATCCCGCGGATCGAAATGAAGGTGCTGCCCAGCTGGCCGCTTTCGTTGAACTGGACATTGGGCACCGCCGCATCGAGTTGGCGGACGTCGCGGATGCGCGCCTCGTCCAGTGCCTTGCGGTCGAGGACCGTGACGGACACGTCCGCATCCTGCAGCTTCGTGTCGCGGCGGGTGCCGGTGACGACGATGTCCGTTGGCGACTCCGGCGCGGCTGTCGCGTCCTGCGCCTGGGCTGAAAACGGCAGCGAGCAGGCGATGGCGACTGACGAGACGACGTAAAGAGACAGAAAGCGCATGATCCCCCATTTTGCGCTGAGCAGCGCGCTTGTTGCGAATTGTTCGCATGGTATAAGGTCTCATGCCTGCTACGCCGCTCCGATCCGCGACCAATCGCTCCGATCCGCGAATTATTCCGGCGGCCCTCACAGAACAGCTCGCGATCGCAGGTCATGTCGGCTCCGGCGGCGCGGCGCATCGGTTATCGAATCAGACCGGTCTGCTCCTTCATGCCCGTTATCCCGCGTTCGAAGGGCCCATCGAAAACGGCCCGCATCTGCGGGTCGGGCTTTGCCTGGGCGCGGGAACCCGGCTTGTGCAAAGCGCGGGCACGACGCGGCTGGAGGGGCTGTGGCGTCGCGGCACCCTGACGATCACGCCGCCGGATTGCACCGGCTTTGCCGCCTGTGGCGCGACCGAGATGATCGGGTTGGCGATCGTGACCGACGCGATCGACAGGGATCGAGTCCATGATCTGGCAAGCCGATTCCACGACGACGCGCTAATCGTCTCGGTGCTGACCGCCCTGCATCACGAGGCCGATGTGCACGGCACCACGACCGCCTTTTTCGAGCATGGCATCGCGCTGGTGCTGAACAGGCTGAACGAGTTGCACAGTACGCCGTCGAACCGCCGGGCGGTCCGCCCATTGTCGCAAGCTCGATATGACCGGCTGGTCGATCAGGTCCGGGGGCGGCTTGGTGACGATCTATCGGTTGCCGAACTGGCGGCAGCGGCGGGTATGGACCCGAGTGGCTTCACCCGCGCGATGCGTGCGCGCACCGGCCTGGCGCCGTTCGCCTGGCTGACCCGATGCCGCATGGAGGAAGCCGCGCGGTTGCTCGCCGGCGGCCTGACGGTGACGTGGGTGGCGAGCCGGGTCGGCTATGCCAATGCCAGCAAGTTCGCCGCCGCCTTCCGCCGCTTGCACGGGATGGCGCCGTCGCGGTGGCAGGCAGATGCATGACCGCTGGTTGCCGGCCTCGAATATCGGGCGCGCGTCACCGCTTGACCCGCAGACGCGCGGAACACTTCTTCATCCAGATCGCAACACCCGTGACGCTGAGGATCACGACCGTCACGCCGAAGATCGAAGCGAAGATGCGATAGACCAGTCCGAAGACTTCGTCCCGGTGCAACAGATTGGCCCATTGGGTGACCGCATCGGCGGCAAGGCGGAGCCGGGCATGCCGAGACGATCATTACGAAGACGCCTTGAAACGGCGACCGTATACTGCTGCTGCCGCCACAACCGGGGACGATGAAAACGTCCGATAGCGTTCCATATGCCACCGTAGCGGTCGAGATCCTTAAGCAGGATGTATCGAGCGGCCTCGACACTGAAGCAGGCATCCTGCTGGAGTTATTGTTCAACATCTCTTTGCGGTCGGCCAAACAATTTGGCAAATCTCGGCACCTACCAACTGTTGATCTGCATGAGACTGAGGTCCCGGCTACCGTTTTGGTTGCGCACGTAAGCTCCGATCCAGCCGCCTTCCTGCGTCCGGAGCGCCGCCAAGGTCCTCTCCAGCCAAGGCTTGCCGACGGCGGCCTGATGAATGCAGCGCGCGATCACACGCTCTTCCACAACTGCCGCTCGCCCCTGCGGCCGCGCGAGCGCGGTGCCGGGAGCTGCACCCATGAGGACGACGAGCAGGATCGCCCTGCCCCTCACTTCGCCCTCCCGCCGGTCGTAGACGACGCGCCGATAACCAGCGCCAGCGGCCACCGGCCCCAGAGTATCTCCACTGCGGCATGATCCGCACAGATGTCGCGGCTCATCCCGCCGGTACGGCCAGTATGGATGAAGAGCCCAGGTTTGATCTTCCCCCGTTTTGACCGACACCGATGATAGGCTCTCCGGGCCAGGAGGTGCATGATGGCGAGTACGACAAAACGTCGGTTCACGGACGAGTTCAAGCGCGAGGCGGTGGCGCTGTGGGAGACGAGCGGTCGCTTGCAGACCGAGGTGGCGGCGGAGCTGGGGATCATGCCGACGATGCTGCGTCGCTGGCAGCGAAAGCAGCAGGAGAGCAGCGCCCCGCCGGCAAGCCCGGCGGCGAAGCCGCCAGTATCGACCATGGCGTCGCCAGCGGATCAGGCGTCCGAGATTGCGCGGTTGCGGCGCGAGCTGGACCGTGCGCGACATCTTAAAAAAAGCCGTCGGCATCCCTTCGACTTCGCTCAGGACAGGCTTTGCGGAGATGCCGCGGGAAGTTCGCCTTTATCGAGCAGCATGCGTCCACCTGGCCGGTGAACGTCATGTGCCGCATGCTCGGCGTGTCGCGCAGCGGCTTTTACGACTGGCGTAGTCGCGCACCGAGCGCTCGGACGACAGCAAACCTGGCCCTGCTGCAAGATGTCCGCCGCCTTCAGGCGCGCCATCATGGACGAGACGGCTCGCCGAGGATACATGCCGCCCTGCGGGCGGAGGGCTATCAGTGCAGCCGTGGCCGCGTTGAACGGCTGATGCGCCGCCATCGGATCCGCGCGCTGGCAGGCCGCCGGTTCCGGCCCTGCACGACCGACAGCCGCCACTATCTGCCGATCGCGCCGAACCTGCTGGCGCAGTGCTTCGTGGCAACCGCACCGGACCAGATCTGGCTTGCCGACATCACCTACATCGCGACCGGCGAGGGCTGGCTGTATCTGGCCGCGGTACTCGACCTGGCGACACGCAAGATCGTTGGTTGGTCGATGCGCGATCACATGCGAACCGAACTGCCGCTCGCGGCGATGATGATGGCCGCTCAGCGGCAGCGTCCGGCGCCCGGCCTCATCTGCCACTCGGATCGAGCGTCGCAATACGCAGCCGGGGCCTATGTCGATTCCCTGTCGGCGAACCGCGCCGTGCCCTCGATGAGCCGCACCGGCAATTGCTACGATAATGCCCCGATGGAAAGTTTCTTCCACACCCTGAAGGTCGAGCTGGTCCATCAATGCCGATGGGCGACCCAGTCGGAAGCCCGACAGGCGCTGTTCGGATACATCGAAGGCTACTACAATCGGCATCGGATGCATTCGGCCCTCGGATATCTAACCCCCGAGCAAGCCGAGCAGCGCATGACCGGCTAACCCAGCGTGTCCGTCAAACCGAGGGAAGATCAGCGCCGCGGCGATAGACATGCTGGACCGAGGCCACGGAGCATCCGACCTTCCGGACAGACGATTGGCACAGTCGATGGCACAATCGTTCCGTCTCACGAGCGAGAAGCCAGCGAGATCAAGTCCTTAGGTGCGAATTGGCTGGGGCGGCAGGATTCGAACCTGCGAATGCCGGTACCAAAAACCGGTGCCTTACCGCTTGGCGACGCCCCAACGAGCCGCGCGCCTTAGCGGGGCGCGCGGGAAAGCTCAACCGATACGATGCAACCAGCCGTGCGAATCTTCGGCGCGGCCGCGCTGGATCGCGCTGAGCCGCTCGAGAAAATGCGCGGTAAGCTGGCCGGTGCCGCCGCTGCCGATCGTGAAGTCATAGTCCGGTCCCGCGACCCGGCCGATCGGTGTCACCACTGCCGCCGTGCCGCACGCGAAACTCTCGACCAGCCGGCCGCTTGCCGCATCGGCGCGCCAGTCCTCGATCGCGTACGGCGCTTCCTGTACCGCAAGCCCCTGATCGCGCGCGATCCGGAGGATCGAGTCCCGCGTGATGCCGGGCAGGATCGTGCCGGTCAGCGGCGGAGTACGCAGCGAACCGTCCTCGAAGACGAAGAAGATGTTCATGCCGCCCAGTTCCTCGATCCAGCGCCGCTCGGCAGCATCGAGGAACACGACCTGATCATAGCCGCGGCGGATCGCTTCCTGCTGCGCGATCAGGCTGGTGGCGTAATTGCCCCCGCATTTGGCGGCCCCGGTGCCGCCCGGCGCCGCGCGCGTATAGTCGTGGCTCACCCACAGCGACACTGCGCGCGCGCCCCCCTTCCAATAGGCGCCGACCGACGAGGCCAGCACCATGTAAAGATATTCGGCCGAGGGCTTGACGCCGAGGAACGCCTCCGACGCGATCATGAACGGACGCAGGTACAGAGAACCGCCCTCGACGCTCGGCATCCACTCGCGCTCGGTCAGGACGAGCCGCTCGACCGACTCGAGGAACAGTTCCTCCGGCAGCGCGGGCATCGCCATCCGCTGCGCCGAGGCATTGAAGCGGCGGGCGTTGGCATCGGGACGGAACAGCGCAAGTCCGCCATCCTCAAGTCGATAGGCCTTCAGCCCCTCGAAAATTTCCTGCGCATAATGGAGCACCGACGACGCCGGATCCATGGTCAGCGGCATCCGCTGCGAAATCCGCCCGTCGTGCCAGCCCCGTCCTTCGGAATAATGGAGCACCGCCATATGGTCCGTGAACACGCGCCCGAAACCGGGATCGACCAGCCGCGCGGCGCGCTCATTGGCGGAAACGGGCGACGGATGCGGTTCGAACGCGAAGTTCACAGGACCTCCAAAGATCACGGGCGCGCAACCATTTGGTCGACGTGCCGGGGTTGCAGCGGCCTAGGGCGGATGGCAAAGCGGGTCAACATGGCTGCCTCAACGCATTCCGCCTCGCCGCTTTTCCTGCGCGAAACCGAGATTCGTCGCGGGCTGGAGCTGCTGTATTTCGGCAACGCGCACATCACCCGATCGATCGATCGCGGCCTTGCGCGACAGGGGCTTGGTCGCGCGCACCACCGCGCACTCTACTTCATCGCGCGCAAGCCCGATATGCCGGTCAGCGATCTGCTTGCGCTGCTAGCGATCACCAAACAGTCTTTGGGACGCGTTCTCAACGAGTTGATGGAGCGCGGACTGGTCGAAACACGCGCAGGCGACCGCGACCGCCGCCAGCGCCTGCTGCGACTGACCCCCGACGGCGTCGCGCTGGAAAGCAGCCTGTACGAAGCGCTGCGCGAGAAACTGTCTGCGGCCTATTCGCGCGCCGGACAGGGCGCGGTAACGGGCTTCTGGGCGGTGCTGGAGGGCCTGATCCCCGATGACGAGATCGCGCGGGTCGAGGCGTTGCGCGGGTAGCGGGCAGATCGACCAGCACCGTTCGTGCTGAGCCTGTCGAAGTACGTGCCCGGAACACGCCCTTCGACAAGCTCAGGACGAACGGGTTTCAGCCGGGCGAGCCGCCGAACAAGCCCGGATCGCAGCGGGGTGACGAGAAGCGCCTAAACCTTCGCCATTTCCGCCCCGCGCATCGCCGAAGCTGAAAGCGTCCGCTCCAGTAACGGCACGAGCCCTCCGGCCTCATCAAGCACGTTCAGGCCGGCGCGGGTCATCCCGCCGGGGCTGGCCACCGCATCCGCCAGCGCACCGGGTGAGCGGTCGCTCGCGGCCGCCATCGCCGCCGCCCCCTCGACGGTCGCCAGCGCCACCGCCGCAGCCTGTGCCGGGTCGAGGCCGATCGCGATCCCGCCGGCGGCCAGCGCATCGACGAAGCGGAACAGGAACGCCGGCCCACAACCTGACAGCGCGCCAGCGGCGGCAAAGCGCGCGGGATCGTCGAACCACTCGACCAGGCCCAGCGGCTTCATCAGCCGACCGACCGTCGCCCGCGCATCGGCTGGCGCGGCGGGCGCATGGATCGCGACGACCCCGCGCCCGAGTTCGACCGGAAGGTTCGGCATCGTCTGGATCGTGACCGGGCCGGGAAAGGCGGCGGATAGCCGCGCGGGATCGGGGCCGGCAAGCATCGACACCAACAGCGGAACTTCCCGCACCCGCTCCCGATGAACCGCAGCGACCTCGTCAAGCTGCTGCGGCTTGATCCCCAAGATGACGATGTCGGGCGGCGGACCATCGGGCAGGTGCCGCGCCTGTCGTACGTTGCCGGGCAGCACGCGATCCTGCCGGTTGACGACATCGACATCGGCGGCCGCCACGACGCCGCTCTCCAGCCAGCGCCGCAACATCGCCGACGCCATGTTGCCGCATCCGATCATCCACAGTCGCATCGGCGCTTCAGGCCTCGCCCTGCGTCTCGACCATCGCCGCGGCGATCGCCTCGGCGGGCGACTTGCCGCCCCACAGCACGAACTGGAACACCGGATAGAAGCGCTCGCACTCGTCGATCGCCGAATCGATCAATAGTTCGGCGGTCGCCAGCGACATCGTCGCCTCGCCCTCGCGCGTCTCGATCGCGGTCGCGCAGCGATAGAGCAGGATCCCGCTCGACGACCACATCTCGAAATGACCGAGCCACAATTGTTCGTTGATGAGCCCGAGCGTCTCATAGATCTTGCCGCGCCGCCCCTCCGCGACCTTGACGTCCGGAAAGGCGAGCATCTGCACCACGCCATCGTCCTCGCGCCACAATGCGCGAAGCTCATATTC
Organism: Sphingomonas phyllosphaerae; assembly: GCA_036946405.1. Lineage (NCBI taxonomy): Bacteria > Pseudomonadati > Pseudomonadota > Alphaproteobacteria > Sphingomonadales > Sphingomonadaceae > Sphingomonas > Sphingomonas phyllosphaerae. Next base: position 2,987,281 of record JAQIJC010000001.1, read on the forward strand.
GGTCCAGCTGCCCTTTATGGTGGCGGTGATCTCGTCCTCGTTCCGCTCGCACGGCCAGCCGTGCGCGACGAAATAGGATTCGAGCGTGTCGAGCGGTGCCTCTGGCTCGGCAAATTGGTCGGCTTCGTCAAGCATCACGATCTTATCGCACGACCGTCGTCGTGCGTCATCCCCGGCAGCGATCTGGGCAAAGGAAGGATCAGGCGGTCGGCCGGGCTGCCAGCGCAGCCTCGAGCTTCTCGATCCGTGCACGCAGCGCGTCGTTCTCGTCCCGCGCGGCGACCGCCATCGCCTTCACCGCCTCGAACTCCTCGCGCGTGATGAAGTCGAGCCCGCCGATCCATTCGCGGGCGCGGGCACGGGCGTTGGCCTCGGCCTCGCGGCCCATGCCCGCGATCGTACCGGCGGCGCCGTTGAACAGCTTGGCGACGTCGCCGAACAGGGGGTTCTCGGATTGCATGGCGAATCGTCCTGCGTGAGCAAAAGGGTCAGCGGATCACTTGGGATGCCGCAGGCGCTTGCACAACCCGTTCCGCATCCGGATTGAGCCGATCGATTTGCCAGTTGAGCGCACCGGCGACGCACAGCCACGCCAGATACGGCACCATCAACCATGCAGCGACGCGGCGGATCTGCGCGAAGACGATCGTCGTCAGCACCGAAAGGCCGAAGATGGCGACGATCAGCAGGAACGCCGCCGCGACACGATGCGCGCCGAAGAACAGCGGCGTCCATGCGAGATTGCCCGCCAGTTGCGCGATGAACAGGGCGATGCCCAGCCCGCGCAGACGCGCACCGCGCGCGCTGAGGACCAGCGCGAGAGCAAGTCCGAGCAGGACGTAGAGCACCGACCAGACGACCGGAAATGCCCAGCCGGGCGGCGTGATCTCGGGCTTGGCGAGCACGGCATACCAGCCATTCTGGTCGCCGGACGGCACGGTGCGTCCGGAAAGGAAGCCAAGCAACAGCACCGCCGGGACGGTGACCGCCGCATAGCGGAAAAAACGATGCCCGCAGCTGCCCTTTCGACGCCAACTCGCCCATGCTCACTCCCTCGTTCCGTGTGGTCGCACCGACACTGCGCAAAGCGCTTCAGAAAGCGACAGGTTCAACCGCGATGCGCCGCCAGGAGGAACTCGACATTGCCCTCCGGCCCGGTGATCGGGCTTTCGGCCACGCCCTCGACCCGCCAGCCGCGGTCGGCGAACCACGCGGCAACCTCGCCGCAAACCCGCGCGTGGATCGCGGGATCGCGGACCACCCCGCCCTTCCCGACCTCGCCCCGCCCGGCTTCGAATTGCGGTTTGACCAGCACCAGCGCGCGCGCGGCCTCGCGGACGAAGCCGAGCGGCACCTCCAGCACCTTGGCCAGGCCGATGAAGCTGGCGTCGCAGACGACCAGATCGACGGGCTCGGGAATATGCGCGGCAGTGAGGACGCGCGCGCTGGTCTGTTCGTGGACGATCACCCGTTCGTCCTGGCGCAGCTTCCATGCGAGCTGGTTGGTGCCGCTGTCGACGGCGTAGACGCGCGCCGCGCCGCGCGTGAGCAGCACGTCGGTAAAGCCGCCGGTCGACGAACCGACGTCGATCGCCACGGCGTCGGCGACGTCCCAGCCGAAGTGATCGAGCCCGTGCGCCAACTTGATCCCACCACGCGACACCCACGGATGGTCGCGCCCGCGAACATCCAGCAGGGTATCGACGGCGACCGGCTGCCCCGGCTTCTCGATCTTGCGCTCACCCGCGAAGACGAGCCCCGCCATCACCAAAGCCTGCGCGCGGGTGCGCGACTCGGCGAGCCCGCGATCCACCAGCAACTGGTCGACCCGCTGTTTGGTTGGCGCTGACATGGCCGCCGCTATCGCGCGCACGACGCGCCACCGCAAGCGGCGACAACGCCTCGTCGCCCCCACCGCTCATCCCGTGCGATTTGCTGCGCTGCACGATTGCCCATCGATCTAATAGGGATTACCTGTGCAATCGAGGCCGCGGCGCGCCCGACCCCTAGACTGAGCCGCGGCCTCGCCCCGATTGCACGCAACAGGAGGTACGTCATGGGACATGCCAACTACGATTTGTCGGTTCAGCCGACCGTGCTGACCGTTCCCGGGCTTGGCGGATCGGGCCCTGCGCATTGGCAGACGTTGTGGGAGCGCAGTCGCCCGGATACCGCCCGTATCGAACTGGGCATGTGGGATCGTCCGCATCGCAACAGCTGGGTGACCAAGATCGATCAGGCGGTCGCGTCGGCCCGCGCGCCGGTGATCCTCGTCGGACATAGCCTGGGCTGCGTCGCGATCGCCTGGTGGGCCTCGATGAGCCCGCAGCCTTATGGCTGGCCCGTCGCCGGCGCACTGCTGATCGCCCCGGCCGACGTCGATCGTGCTGGCGTCGCGAGTGAATTGGCGCCGTTCGCTCCCGCGCCGAAGCTCGCGCTGCCGTTCCCGTCGATCCTGGTCGCCTCGACCGACGACCCATGGGTTTCGATCGAGCGCGCACACAGCATGGCGGTCGATTGGGGCAGCCATTTCATCGATTATGGCGCCTATGGTCATATCAACGCCGCCAGCGGTCTGGGACATTGGCCGGAGGGGCTGGAACTGCTCGACCGGGTGATTGCGGCGGCGGGTGGCCCTCATGGCGAGGTTCGCTCGCCGGGCGATGCACGCGCGATCCTTTCGCGGCGTACGGACGACGATCGCCGCCTCCACGCCTGAGCTACGTCTTGCCGAAACGATGTGTCGAATGCCGTCGCCCCGAACCTGATCCGGGGCGACGGTAAACGGCTTTACCGCGCGAGCGCCGCTACGCCCGGCAGCTCACGGCCTTCCATCCATTCGAGGAACGCGCCACCCGCCGTCGAGACGAAGGTGAAGGAATCGCCTACACCCGCCTGATTAAGCGCGGCGACCGTGTCGCCGCCGCCCGCAACCGACACCAGCCCGCCTTCCTTGGTCAGCGCTGCCGCGGTGCGGGCCAGCGCCACCGTCGCCGTATCGAACGGCGGCGTCTCGAAGGCGCCGAGCGGGCCGTTCCACACGAGCGTCCGGCAGTTCTTGAGCACGTCGCCCAGCGACTCGGTCGCCGCCGGACCGATGTCAAGGATCATCTCGTCTGCGGCAACTTCGTGAACATTGACGGTGCGCGTCGGTGGGTTTGCTTTGAATTCCTTCGCGACGACAACGTCATACGGCAAATGGATCGTGCAGCCCGCTGCCTCGGCGGCGTCGAAGATTTCGTCGGCGGTGCCGGTCAGCTCGTGCTCGCACAGGCTCTTGCCGACATCCACACCGCGCGCCGCGAGGAAGGTGTTGGCCATGCCACCGCCGATGATGAGGTGATCGACGCGCGTGACCAGATGCTTGAGCACCGCCAGCTTGGTCGACACCTTCGCGCCGCCAACCACCGCGGCGACCGGATGCTCGGGCTTGCCGAGCGCCTTTTCGAGCGCATCCAGCTCCGCTTCCATCGCACGGCCTGCAAAGGCGGGCAGCTTGTGCGCCAGCCCCTCGGTCGAGGCATGCGCGCGATGCGCCGCGGAGAAGGCGTCGTTGACGTACAGGTCGCCAAGCGCCGCAAACCGCTCGATCACCGCCGAATCGTTCTTCTCTTCTCCACCGAAGAAACGCGTATTCTCCAGCACGCCGATGTCACCCGGCTGGAGCGCCGCGATCGCATCGGCTGCGCCTTCCCAGTCAATGTATCGCACAGGACGGCCGAGCACCGCCTCATAGGGCTTTACGATCTGCGCCAGCGACAGCTCGGGCGAGGGCACGCCCTTGGGCCGTCCGAAATGCGCCAGCACCAGCACGATCGCACCCTTGTCGGCCAGCTCCGCGACCGTCGCCACCGTGGCGCGCAGCCGGGTGTCGTCGCTGACCTGCCCGTCGTGAAGCGGGACGTTCAGATCCTCGCGCACCAGCACGCGCTTGCCGGTGACATCGCCGATATCGTCGAGCGTCCGGAACGACTTGGTCATGCTTCCTCCATCCTGATCTCGTCGCCGACCGCGATCCGGCCGCCGCTTATCACCATCGCGCACGCGCCGCCGCGCCAGTCGGGCGTCATCGCGGCGCGAAGTCCCTCGGCCAGCGCTTCCATCCGCTCGCACGGATCGCATTCGCGCGTGATCTCGAGCACGACCTCCGCACCGATCCGCACGCGCACCCCGGCGGTCTGCGGCAGGTCGAAGCCGTCGACCAGCAGGTTGGCACGCCGCTCTTCCCAGCCGATCGTATGCCCGACCTCGGCCATCGCCGCCGCCCAGTCGCCGCGCTCGATCAGCGTCACCTGCCGCTTGTACGGCTTGCCGCGCATCGCGCCGCGGAAGTCACCATGGAGGCCGCCTTCCACGGTGACCTCGACATGATCGACCACCTCCATCGGCGCGCGCGAACGGGCGTGGCGCGCAATCCCGAGCAACACCCCCGTCATCGCGCGCCTCCCGCCGTCAGCCGAGCTTCGCCATCGCCGAGGCGGTGTCGACCATGCGGTTCGAGAAGCCCCACTCATTGTCGTACCAGCTGACGACGCGCACCAGCTTGCCGTCGAGCACTGCAGTTTCGAGGCTATCGACGGTCGACGAATACGGCGTGTGGACGATGTCGATCGACACCAACGGCTCGTCGGAAAAGTGCAGTACGCCCTTCATCGGGCCGTCCGCCGCCGCCTTGAGCAGCGCGTTGACCTCATCCTTGGTCGTCTCGCGCCCCGGCATGAACGTCAGGTCGACCAGGCTGCCGTCCGGCACCGGTACGCGCACCGCCGAACCGTCCAGCTTGCCCTTCAGCTCGGGCAGCACCTCGCCGACCGCACGCGCGGCGCCGGTGGTGGTCGGGATCATGCTCATCGCCGCGGCGCGCGCACGACGCAGGTCCGGGTGGATCTGGTCCAAGATCTTCTGATCGTTGGTATAAGCATGGATCGTGGTCATCAGGCCGCGTTCGATGCCGAGGGCATCGTTCAGCACCTTGGCGACCGGCGCGAGGCAGTTGGTGGTGCAGGACGCGTTCGAAACAATGGTATGTCCCGCCTCCAGCTTGTCGTGGTTCACGCCGTAGACGACGGTGATGTCGACGCCCTTGGCCGGCGCGGAGATCAGCACCTTCTTCGCACCCGCGTCGATATGCTTCTGCGCGCTGGCGCGATCGGTGAAGAAGCCCGTGCATTCCAGCACGATGTCGACGCCCAGTTCCTTGTGCGGCAGATTGGCGGGATCACGCTCCGCGGTGACGCGGATGCGCTTGCCGTCGATCACCATGTCCTGCCCGTCGGCCTCGACGGTGCCGGCGTACTTGCCGTGGACGCTGTCGCGGCTGAACAGCCATGCGTTGGACTTGGTGTCGGCCAGGTCGTTGATCGCCACCAGCTCCAGCTCGCTGCCGCGCTCCAGCAACGCGCGCGCCACAAGCCGGCCGATGCGCCCGAAGCCGTTGATCGCAACCTTCGTCATCGTCAGTCCTCCGCCAATTCCGTCCAGATGCGGCGGCTTTTGCGCAGGTGGATGCGCACCCGTCAACCGCCCCGCTGCAGCGACCGTCCGCCGCGCAAGCTACTTGTCGGGCCGCGCGCGCGATCCTATCGCGTTGACCCATGGATAACCCCGCGATCGCCCGGCTGGACGCCGCCATCACCCGCGTCGAAAACGCGATTGCTGCGCGGCGCGCCGCCGACGCGTTGCTGGAACGGCGACACGCCACGCTGAAGGCGACAATGGCGCAGGCCGTGGCGGCGCTCGACACGATCATCGCCAATGTGGCCGAGCCGGAGGCGCAGGGCTGATGGCGATCGTTACGCTCCGGATCGGCGACACCAACTACGACCTTGCGTGTCGCGACGGTGGCGAAGCGCGGTTGCAGGAAGCCGCCGCCCTGATCGACGAACGCTGGGACACGGCCCGCCGCGCCGCCGGCGCGGGCGGCGCCAATCGCCAGATGCTGCTCGCCGCGCTGATGGTCGCCGACGCGCTGATCGACGCGCGCAACGCGCCGCCACCCGAAACGCCGGAGGGCGTGGCGCTCGATCGATTGTCCGAGCGGCTCGAATCGATCGCCGCGGCCCTTGAGCAAACGCTGCCGAGCGCCTAGGTTGGTGACGGCGGGTTCTGCCCGGTACGAGCCTAGAGAAATCCCTGAGGCTATTCATCATCCATGGGGGTTGTCCCTGCCCGGGCCCTGGCCCGACGCACATGATCCCCACCTGACGTACTGGGCGTCAGTGGATAATCCGGCAAACGACCACGGCGGTCCCGCCACCCGCCCCCGTATCAGCCCGATCGTAAGCCGATGAGCGACAAGACGATTCTGCGCGCCGCCGCCCGCGCCGCCCGCGCCGCCTTCGTCGCGGCGCCGCACCCACCGATCCGTGTCGATGCGCGGTTCGTGGCGCTGCTCGCGCCGGAGATGATCGTCGCCAGCTATGTTCCGATCGGCGGCGAGGCCGATCCCGTGCAGCTGGAGCGGGCTGCGCTGGCAGCTGGATGCACGCTCGCCTTGCCGCATGTCATCGACCGCGCGACGCCGCTCTCGTTCCTGCGCTGGGCGCACGGCAGCCCCCTGCAAAACGGCCCGTTCGGACTGCGCCAGCCGGCGCACGACGGCGCGCCGGTCGCGCCGGACGTGGTGCTGACACCGCTGGTGGCGTTCGATCGTGCGCTCAACCGGCTCGGTCAGGGCGCGGGCCATTATGACCGTGCGTTCAGCGCCTTCCCCGACGCGCTCCGCATCGGCGTGGCGTGGAGCGTGCAGATGATCGACGGCCTGACCGCCGACCCGTGGGACGTGCCGTTGCACGCCGTCGCAACCGAATTGGAGTGGATCACCGCATGACACCTTCGTGGCGCAAGCCGACCGGGATGCTCATCATCCTGTTGCTGATCCTGGTGTGGTGCGTCGGCATCGCCTCGCTATCGGCGACGATCGGCCGCTGGCACGGCGCGGTGCAGCTGCTCTTCTATGTCGTGACCGGCATCATCTGGATCGCGCCGCTCAAGCCGCTGCTCCGCTGGATGGAGACTGGACGCTGGCGCTGAGGTCGAGGCCACTGATGAGTGGCGCGAGTGACGGGGCTCGAACCCGCGACCTCCGGCGTGACAGGCCGGCGCTCTAACCAACTGAGCTACACCCGCATTCCCTACGCTCGCCACGGATCGACAGGGCATCGCGCCCGCAAGATCGCATGTTTCGCGTCATCCTCACGACGACCACAAACCGACCCCGAGAGAGGGTGGCGCGAGTGACGGGGCTCGAACCCGCGACCTCCGGCGTGACAGGCCGGCGCTCTAACCAACTGAGCTACACCCGCTTGTAGAAGCGTGAGGCGCGCCAACTAGGCGGCACGCCTTACCCTGTCAACGACTATCGGCGACTTTTTCGACTACCGCGACCTGCTCCTCCTGACCGCGCATCAGCGTGCCGTCCTCGAACAGGAAACCGGCGATGTCGGGGCGGCCGGCGGCGGACAGGATCGTCTGGACGATGATGAGGATCGGCACCGCCAGCAACGCGCCGACCGTGCCCCATACCCAGCCCCAGAAGCTGATCGAAATGAGGATCATCACCGGATTGATCGTCAGGCGGTGGCCGACGATCAGCGGCGTCACGACGTTCGCCTCGATCAGATGCGCGCCGTACATGATCGCGGGCGCCGACAAGGCGGTCCAGACGTCGGAGAAGGTCATCAGTCCGCCGATCGCGAGCAGCAGCGCCGCGACCACCGGACCGAAATAGGGCACGTAGTTGAGCAGCGTCACGATGCCGCCCCACATCAGCGGAAACGGCATCCCGAGCAGATGGAGCGCTCCGGCGACCACCGCCCCCAGCGCGATGTTGATGATGGTGATCGTCCCGAGATACGACGACACCGCATCGACCATCTCCTGCAACACCCGCGCGGTCGTCATCGCACCACCGAAGCTGGCGCGCCCGGTGATCATCTTCTCGCGCATCCGCGTCCAGCCGGACAGGAAAAAGAAGGCAACGAGAATAGCATAGAAGGTCTGGACAATTACCGCGGGCGCGGATGTGGCCGCTAGCTCGACGATCGAACTTGGCGGCGACACCGCCGCGGTCGGCGACGGCTTGACCGGCGTGGTCGCGATCTGGCGCAGCGTGCGGTTGGCGTAGCGTTCGAGACTTGAATACAAATCGAGGATCGGCGCGAGGTTCGCCTGGATGCGGTGGATGCGGCTGGGCAACAGTCGGAAGAACTCGGTCGCAGGCACGACGATCGCGGCGAGCGCGACGTTGGCGATCACGAGGAACAGGATCACGCAGAACAGCGCCGCAATCGGCGACGGCAGCCGCCGCCGCTCAAGCCATTCAAGCAAAGGGATCAATGCCAGCGACACGACCAGCGCGATCGCCGTCGGCATGAAGAACTCCGCCCCCGCCTGCAGCGCGAACGGCAGTCCGAGCACAAGCCCGATCCCGGCGGTGAGCGTCAGCCCGGCGAGCAACCGGTCACGCCGCATCGGCGGGTCGATCCCGGCCGCGGTCGGTGCCGGGATGAACGGATCGGCGGGCGCGGGCTGATCGGGCATATACTTCACCTATGGCTATTTACCGGCCGCGGCCAAGCGTCTTCACGCACGGTTAGCGATCCTGATCCCAGACACCGGCTTCGAGATAGAGGTAATCGGGATCGAACTCGCCGAGGCGTGCAAGCCGGTCATGATCGGTGATCCGGACCACGCCACGCGCGAATTCCGCCAGCCCCGCTTCGCGCAGGCGTCGCAACATTCGATTTACGTGTACGCTGGTCAGGCCGAGGGCTTCGCCTAGATCTTGTTGCGTCAGCGCAAATTCGAACGCGCCACCATCCGCTGCGCCGACCGCTTCCAATCTATGGTATGTTTCGAGCAGGAAGTGCGCGAGTCGCCCGGCCGCATCGAGCCGCCCGATGCGGAAGATCCATTCACGGTGGAGCGCCGCATCCAGAAGCGTCGAGCGCCACAGCAGGCGGGTCAGATGGGGGTGGTCGACCAGGATCCGGTCGATGCGCGCATGGGGGATGAGCGCAATCCGCGCCTCGGTCAGCGTGCCGACGTCGTGATCGAGCCGGCGCAGCGGATAGCCGTGCAAGTCGACGAAATCCCCGGCCAATTGCAACGCCACCAATTGCCGGAAACCGTCACGCGCATCCATGTAGCGGCACATCACGCCGTCAAGCAGCAGGGTAGAATAGGTCACCGGGTCGCCACGGCGGGTGACGATGCTGCGCGCGGGCAAGCTCTCGACCCGCTCGACGGCGCCTTCCAGCACGTCTTTTTCGGCCTGCGTCAATCCACTGCGGCCGCGCCCGCGTAGAAAATCCTTCGTCACGCGCATCGAAGAGCAGTCCCCCGTCCATCTTATTCAGGATGCAGGATTAGGCGGGGAAGCGGCACAGGGACAAGCCCGGCGGCCCCCGATGGGAAATTAGCGGGCAAAATCAGCCGGGACCGGCGCGACGGTCCGCACAACGCCGATTGCGCTTTCCTCCATCGACGCGATAGATGGAGCACAGTTAGAAAAAGCGGTATGCCGAACCGAGGAGAGTCAGCCCCCATGTCTTCGCACAATATCGAGCAATCGGGACCGATCCGTATCGAGCGGGACGGTGACATCCTCCAAATTACCAGCGACTCGCCGCCCGTGAACGCGCTTGGTGCGGCAGTGCGCGACGGACTGGAGGCCGCGGTGAAGGCGGGTGTCGCGGATTCGAGCATCGCCGCGATCGTGCTGCGTTGCGACGGTCGCACCTTCTTCGCCGGCGCCGACATCAGCGAGTTCGGCAAGCCGCTGCAGGGCATTCCGCTGCCGACATTGGTCGACATGATCGAGGCCAGCCCCAAGCCGGTGATCGCGGCGATCCACGGCACCGCGCTGGGCGGCGGGTGCGAGGTGGCGCTCGGCTGCCATTATCGCGTCGCCGTCCCCTCGGCGAAACTGGGCACCCCCGAGGTGAAGCTGGGGCTGCTGCCCGGCGCGGGCGGGACGCAGCGGCTGCCGCGGCTGGTCGGGGTCAAGGCCGCGTTGGAGATGATCGTGCTCGGCAATCCGGTGTCCGCGAAGGCGGCGGCGGAGATGGGGCTGGTCGACAAGGTGGTCGGCGAGGACACGCTGGCCGCCGACGCGATCGCCTTCGCGCGCGAGGTCGCGGGCACGCGGCCGATCCCGCGCGTCCGCGACTGCATCGTCGCGCCCGATCCGGCGGCGGTCGAGGCGTTCCGCAAGACGCATGGCCGCAAGTTGCGCGGCTTCGATGCGCCGGAGGCGTGCATCACCTGCGTCGTGGCCGCAACCGAACAGCCGTTCGAGGACGGGCTGGCGGTGGAGCGCGAGCAGTTCATGGCATTGATGACCGGCACGCAATCGGCGGCGCAGCGACACCTGTTCTTCGCCGAGCGCAAGGCGGCGAAGATCGACGACATCGACCCCGCCATTGCGGTGCGCCCCATCAAGCGCGTCGGCGTGATCGGCGCGGGGACGATGGGCGGCGGGATCGCGATGAACTTCCTGTCGGCGGGCGTGCCGGTGACGATCGTCGAGATGCAGCAGGACGCGCTTGATCGCGGCACCGGGGTGATGCGGCGCAATTACGAGGCGAGCGCCGCGAAGGGCCGGCTGCCCGCCGACGCGCCGGGCAAGGCGATGGCGCTGCTCTCCCCTACCCTGTCACTCGACGATCTCGGCGACTGCGACCTGATCATCGAGGCGGTCTATGAGGATATGGGCGTCAAGAAGGACATCTTCACGAAGCTCGACGCGATCGCCAAGCCCGGCGCGATCCTCGCGAGCAACACCAGCTATCTCAACATCGACGCGATCGCCGCGGTCACGAAGCGCCCCGGCGACGTGCTGGGGATGCACTTCTTCTCGCCGGCCAACGTCATGAAATTGCTGGAGGTGGTGCGCGGCAAGCAGACCGCGCCCGACGTGCTGGCGACGGTGATGGCGCTCGCCAAGACAATCCGCAAGGTCGCGGTGGTTGCGGGCGTGTGCGACGGGTTCATCGGCAACCGGATGCTGATGCCGCGGCAGGTTGAGGCCAACAAGCTGTTGATGGAAGGCGCGACGCCCGAGCAGATCGACCGCGTGCACGTCGCGTTCGGGATGCCGATGGGGCCGTTCCAGATGGCCGATCTCGCCGGGGTCGATATCGGCTGGCACCGCGATCCGACGCGGATCGAGAACATTCGTGACGCGCTCGCCGCCGAGGGGCGCTGGGGGCAGAAGAAGGGCGCGGGCTTCTACGATTACGACGAGAAGCGAAACCCGACCCCGTCGCCGCGCGTGGCCGAGATCATCGACGAATTCCGCGCCAAGGAGGGCGCAACCCCGCGCGACATCAGCGACGAGGAGATCGTCGCGCGCACGCTCTACACGATGGTCAACGAAGGCGCGCTGATCCTTGAGGAAGGCATGGCGCAGCGCGCATCGGATATCGATGTCGTGTGGGTCTATGGTTATGGCTGGCCGGTCTATCGCGGCGGGCCGATGTTCTGGGCGCAGAGCGAGGGCGCCGACAAGGTAGTCGCCGGGCTGGAACGCTACGGCTTCCCGGTCGCCAAGGGCCTGAAGTCCGGGGAGGCGTTCAAGTGAGCGATCTCGACACTTTCCGCAGCGAGACGCGGGCGTGGCTTGAAGAGAACTGCCCGCCCGAGATGCGCGCACCGATCGTCTCCGAAAAGGACGTGGTGTGGGGCGGTCGCGACCAGTCGCGGCTGACCGCACCGCAGAAGATTTGGCTCGACCGGATGGCGGCGCGCGGCTGGACCGTTCCCGACTGGCCGACGGACTATGGCGGCGGTGGGCTGAGCGCGGCGGAGACCAAGGTGCTGCGCGAGGAGATGGCGCGGATCAAGGCGCGCAATCCGCTCAACAGCTTCGGCATCTCGATGCTCGGGCCGGCGCTGCTGAAATACGGGACCGAGGCGCAGAAGCTGGAGCATCTGCCGAAGATCGCGCGCGGCGAGATCCGCTGGTGCCAAGGCTATTCGGAGCCCAATGCCGGATCGGACCTCGCCAGCCTCGCGACCAGCGCCGAGGATGCCGGCGACCATTTCGTCGTCAACGGGCAGAAGGTATGGACCAGCTACGCCGATCAGGCCGACTGGATCTTCTGTCTGGTGCGCACCGACAAGACGACCAAGCAGGGCGGAATCAGCTTCGTGCTGTTCGACATGGCGTCGCCCGGCGTCTCGACAAAGCCGATCCTGCTCATCAGCGGCTATTCACCGTTCTGCGAGACGTTCTTCGATGATGTGAAGGTGCCCAAGGCCAATCTGGTCGGCGAACTGAACAAGGGATGGGACGTCGCCAAATATCTGCTCGGGCACGAGCGCGAGATGATCTCGGGCATGGGGCTGTCGGGCGGCGGCGATGCGTTGGTCGAGGGGGCGCTGGCGACGGTCGGGGTGGATGCGGAGGGGCGGCTCGCCGATCCGCTGCTGCGCGCAAAGATCGCGCTGTACGAGGTGCGTGCGCTGGCGTTCGCGGCGCAGAGCGAGCGGTTCATCGACGAGCTGAAGGCCGGGCACGCACATCCCGCACAGCCGAGCATGATGAAATATTACGGCACCGAGCTGAACAAGGCGCGGCACGAGCTGGCGATGGCGGCGGGCGGGTCGGACGCGGTGGAATGGGAGAGCGAGCGCTCGGGCGGCGGACGCGCGGCGCGGGCGTGGCTGCGGACCAAGGCGAACTCGATCGAGGGCGGGACGAGCGAGATCCAGCTCAACATCGTGGCGAAACGGATACTGGAGTTGCCGGGCTGACGTGCGGGCCGTCGCCCCTGCGGAGGCAGCGGCCTATGACGGTCGAGTGGATGAGTGGCGATGGCCGTTGTTGAGCGCGGGTTATGTGTCAGGCGTCTCGGCACGCGAAACAGACATGGGCCCCTGCCTGCGCAGGGGCGACGGTGGAGGCCGGGCGGTCGGGCCCATTATCGGAGGATGCGATGCCGCTTTTCCTGAATGACGAACAGACGATGCTGCGCGACACTGCGCGCGATTTCGTCAGCGAGAACGCGCCGGTCGCGCATCTGCGGCGACTGCGCGACAGCGACGACAAGACCGGGTTCGATCGTGCGCTGTGGAAGCAATTCGCCGAGATGGGGTTCACCGGCATCCTGATCCGCGAAGACGCCGGCGGGCTCGGGCTCGGGCATGTCGAGGCCGGAGTGGTGCTGGAGGAGATCGGGCGCAACCTGTCGCCGTCGCCGTTCCTGACCACCGCGGTCGCGGCGGTGGCGGCGCTTCACAACACCGCGCAGGCGGAACGCTGGTTCCCCGGCATCCTGTCGGGCGAGACGGTCGCGGCCCTGGCGATCGACGAGGGGGCCAAGCATCGTGACCGGGTCGCGTTGCGCGCCGAGCGGGCCGGCAACGGCTTCCGGCTGAGCGGTGCCAAGCAGTTCGTGACGCACGGCCATGTCGCCGATCTGTTGATCGTCGCGGCACGCACTGGCGGAAGCGACGACGAGGCCGAGGGCGTGACGCTGTTCGCGGTGCCCGCCGATGCCGCCGGGCTGACCGCGACCCCCGAGCGGCTTGCCGACAGCAGCGTCGCGGCACGGCTGACGTTCGAGGGGGTGGCGGTCGACGCGGATGCGGTGATCGGCGAGGTGGATGCCGGACGGGGACCGCTCGACCGGTTGTTGCGCGCGGGCCGGACCGGGGCGTCGGCGGAGTTGCTCGGGGTCGGCGGCGGCGCGATGGACATGACGGTCGCCTATCTGAAGCAACGCAAGCAGTTCGGCACGCTGATCGGCAGCTTCCAGGCGCTCCAGCATCGCGCCGCGCATCTCTATGCCGAGATGGAAGTCGCGCGCGCGGCAGTGCTCAAGGCGCAGCAATTGCTCGACGCGGGCGATGCCGCAGCGGATCAGGCGGTGTCGGTCGCCAAGGCGATGACGGGGCTTGCCACGACGCTGTCGGTGCAGGAAGGCATTCAGATGCACGGCGGAATCGGGATGACCGACGAATATGACATCGGCTTCTTCATGAAGCGCGCACGGGTGCTCGCGGAGATGTTCGGCGATACGAACTTCCATGCGGATCGCGTGGCGCGCGGGCGCGGCTATTGAGCGACGTGCCCTCCCCTGCCGAATTGGTCGCCGATCTGGTCGATCTGCTCGACGTCGAGGAGATCGACACCGATCTGTATCGCGGACGCCGCTCGACCGGCGGCGTCGGGCGCGTGTTCGGCGGGCAGGTGATCGCGCAGGCGTTGCAGGCGGCGCAGCGCTCGGTGGGCGAGACCGACAAGGTCGCGCATTCGCTCCACGCCTATTTCATGCGCGCGGGGTCGGAGGAGCATCCGATCATCTACCGCGTGGTGCGCGATTTCGAAGGGCGCAGCTTCGCGACGCGGCGGGTGATCGCGATGCAGCGCGGCACGCCGATCCTCAACATGGCCGCCTCGTTCCAGCGGCCCGAGGACGGGCTGGCGCATCAGGATGCGATGCCTGACGTGCCGCCGCCGGAGGCGCTGGAGAATGAGCAGACGCTGCGCGCGGCGGTCGCGGACAGGATTCCGCCGCAGCTACGCGAGCAATTGCTGCGGCCGCGCGCGATCGAATATCGCCCGGTCACGCCGCGGCACTGGACCGAGCCGACGCCTGCCCCGCCGGTGCATCATTACTGGTTCCGTGCGGTCGCACCGGTCGGCGACGATCCGGCGATGCACCGCGCGGTGCTCGCTTATGCCAGCGACATGATGCTGCTGGGGACATGCATGTTGCCGCATGGCGTGACGTGGATCACGCCGGGAATGCAGACCGCCAGCCTCGACCACGCGCTGTGGCTGCACGAGCCCGCGCGCACCGACGACTGGCTGCTCTATACGATGGACAGTCCTTGGGCAGGGCACGGCCGCGGAATGAACCGCGGGCGGATCTTCGCGGCCGATGGGCGGCTGGTGGCGAGCGTCGCGCAAGAGGGGCTGGCGCGGATGCGTGAGCGGCGCTGATCCGCCTCAGCTCGGTTCGTGGATCGGGCAGCGGTTGACGCGCTGGCGGTAGTCGGCGGAGTGGCGATAGGTGTCGCGGCGCGCGCGGTTGATGTTGCCGAGCGGCTGGTGTGCGGCGAGGCCGGTCCAGACGCTGAACCGCGTCTTTTCGTTGACCTGTTCGACGCGGGTGTCGTCCCAACTGTCCTGCGCGGCGGTGCGGATCGTGGCGACGCGGATGAAGGGGGCTTCGACTTCGTCCCATTCGACGGTGGCGTCCTCGACCGGCTGGCGCGCGAGGTCGCGGGCGAGCTGGACGCGGAACTCCCATTCGCCGGGGATCGCGCGTAGCTCGGCGCGGACGGTGTGGCGGATCGCGTCGCGGTCGCCGGCGGTGTCGATGATCGCGCCGGTGCGCTCGGTCAGGCCGGGGGCGATTGGTGCGAGGCTGAACTTGGCGATATGGTCGCCGTAGCGGAACGGCGTGGCGCTGTAATAGGTCTCGCCGATCGGATCGACGTTGGGCGCGCCGCCCAGCGTGTTGATCGTCGCGCTTTCGATCCCGACCGCGCCCAGCGCGCTGCTGACGCCGCGCAGCACCGCGGACAGCGCCTTCTTGCCGCCCTCCGCCTTGTCGGTGGTTCGCGCCAGCAGCTTGAGATTGCCGAGGAATTTCTCGGCGGTCTTCGCCTGGAAGGCGGTGGCGTTGACCATGATGAAGTCCTGCGCGCGCCCTTCCGCACCGGGCAGGCGTTCGCCGTCGACGTCGAAGATCTTGATCGCGAGGCCGCGCGGGAGCGAGATCGCGTCGTCGAGGATGTCGCCGGGGTTGGTCGAGAAGCGCATCAGCACCTTGTGCTCGCCGGGGGTTGCGAACAGGCCCTGCGCCAGCTCGGGTGGGAGGTCGGCATCGATGGTCAGCGTGCCTTCGAGGATCGCATGTGCCTTGGCATGGACGGCGCGGACGGCGTGGCCGTAATCCTCGGCGGTGGTGTCGAGGACGATGTCGAACTGCTCGTTGAGCTGGGCGATCGTCGCCGTCTCGTCGGGCTGAAGCTGCTCGATGTCGGGGGTGTAGCGGACGGGGGCGGGCATCGGGCGACTCTCCTGTGGGTGGAGGGTCAACACAGGTTAGCGGTGGGCGTTCCCGGCGGTATGAAGTAAGCATACTCTCCCGTTCGCCCTGAGCTTGTCGAAGGGCGTGTTCCGGGCACGTGCTTCGACAAGCTCAGCACGAACGGAGTATTATACCGCAGTCTTGCCGTATTCCTGTCGCGTCACCGGGTGGCTCGACGACAGGCCGCCATCCGCTGCGAGCGCCTGTCCGTTGACGTAGCTCGCATCGTCGCTGGCGAGGAACAGCGCCACGCGCGCCAGTTCCTCGGGCTGCGCGCCCCGGCGCAGCGGATTGAGGCGGCCGAGGCGGTCCATCTTGCCGGCGTCGCGGGCGTAGTCGAAGGTCGGTTGGGTCATGCCGGTTTCAGTGAGCCCGGGGCATAGTGCGTTCACGCGGACGCCCGAGCCGGACAATTGCTGCGCGGCAGTCATGGCGAGGTTGATGACCCCGGCCTTGGACGCCGAATAGGCCGGTGAGCCCGCGCCCGAGCGCAGCCCGGCGACGCTGGCGGTCAGCACGATCGCCCCGCCACCGCGCGCGGCGATCAGCGGCGCGGCGTGCTTCACCGCGAGCCATGGGCCGATCAGATTGACGCGCAACACCTCGGCGAACAGCGCGACATCGGTGTCGAAGATGTTCGCCATGCCGCCCGCAATGCCGGCATTGGCGAACATCACGTCGAGTCCGCCGAAGCGATCGGCCGCGAACGCGACGGTGCGCGCGACATCGCTTTCGTCGCCGGCATCCATGCGGATCGGCTTCGCCACGCCACCCGCGGCGGTGATCGCCTGCGCGGTTTCCTCGGCCTGATCGGTGACGTCGGCGACGACCACCTGCCCGCCCTCGGCGGCGAACAGCGACGCCGCCGCGCGACCGATCCCCGAGCCCGCGCCGGTGACGACGATCGACTTGCCCGCGAAACGCCTCATGCGCCCGCCCTTTGCGCGAACTGCCATGCCGCATCGACCAGCCCGCCCATCCGCGCCGCTGTTTCATGCGCGCGCGGGTTGGCGGCGGTGCCGGTGACGATCCGCTTCTTGATGCCCTGCACAATGCCGGCGAGGCGGAAGAGGTTGAACGCGAAATACCAGTCGAGCGCGATCGGCGCGTTGCGCCGGGTGCGTGCGCAATAGCGCTCCAGCATCCCGGTCATTTCCGGGATGCCGGTCGCCGCGCCGGTCCGCCCGAGCACGCCCGAGCGGCCTTCGGGTTCGGTGACCCAGCTCATCAGGAAATAGGTGAGATCGGCGACCGGGTCGCCGAGCGTCGACAATTCCCAGTCGAGCACCGCCGCGACGCGCGGCGCGGTGCCGGGCGCGAAGCGGAGATTGTCGACGCGGTAATCGCCGTGGACGATGCTGGTCCGCTCCTGCGCGGGGACGGTGCGCGGCAGGAAGTCGATCAGCCGCTCCATCGCCGGCATCGGCTCGGTTTCGGCGCCGCGATATTGCTTGGTCCAGCGCGCGACCTGCCGCTCGAAATAATTGCCGGGGCGGCCATAATCCTCAAGGCCGATCGCGACGTGATCGGTGTTGTGGAGATCGGCGAGCGTGTCGATCATCGCCTCGTAATGCGCGCGACGCTGATCGGGGTCGAGATCGGGCATCGTGCCGTCCCAGATCGTCCGCCCCTCGACCATCGCCATCACGTAGAAGGCCGAGCCGATCACCGCATCGTCCATGCACAGGCCGTAGGGACGCGGCACCGGAAAGCCGGTCGGGTGGAGCGCGGCGATCACGCGATGTTCGCGGTCGACCTGATGCGCCGACGGCAGCAGCGCGCCGACCGGCTTGCGGCGCAGGACGTAGCTGCCGGCCTCGGTATCGACGCGATAGGTGGGGTTGGACTGCCCGCCCTCGAGCCGCTGCTGCCCGATGATCGCGCCGGAACCGGGGACATGCGCCGCCAGCCAGTCGCCGAGCCGCGCGGTATCGAGGTCGCTCATGCGTATTTGCCGAACTCGTGCCGGGCGATCGCACGCGCATGGACCTCGTCGGGGCCGTCGGCGAAGCGCAACGTCCGCATCGACGCCCAGGCGTGCGCGAGGTCGAAGTCGCCCGACACGCCCGCGCCGCCATGCGCCTGCACCGCATCGTCAAGAATGCGCAGCGCCATGTTGGGCGCCTGCACCTTGATCATCGCGATCTCCTGCTGCGCGGCCTTGTTGCCGGCCTTGTCCATCATGTCGGCGGCCTTGAGGCACAACAGTCGCGTCATCTCGATGTCGATCCGCGCGCGCGCGATCCGTTCCTCCCAGACGCTGTGATCGGCGATGCGCTTGCCGAAGGCGGTGCGGGTGACGAGCCGGCGCGCCATCGCCTCGATCGCGCTTTCGGCGACGCCGATCGTGCGCATGCAATGGTGGATGCGCCCTGGCCCGAGCCGCCCCTGCGCGATCTCGAACCCCCTGCCCTCGCCGAGCAGGATGTTGTCGACCGGCACGCGCACGTCGGTGAAGCTGACCTCTCCATGCCCGTGTGGGGCATGGTCATAGCCATAGACCGACAGCATCCGCTCGATCCGCACGCCCGGCGTATCGAGCGGAACCAGCACCATGCTTTGCTGCTGGTGCCGCGCCGCGCTAGTGTCGGTCTTGCCCATCAGGATACCGATCCGGCAGCGTGGGTCGCCGATCCCCGACGACCACCATTTGCGGCCGTTGATGACATAGTGGTCGCCGTCGCGATCAATGCGCGTTTCGATGTTCGTCGCATCGGAGGAGGCGACCGCGGGTTCGGTCATCAGGAAGACCGAGCGGATCTCACCGTGCATCAGCGGACGCAGCCATTCTTCCTTCTGCGCCAGCGTGCCGTAGCGATGGAGCACCTCCATGTTGCCGGTGTCGGGCGCCGAACAGTTGAAGCATTCGCTCGCCCAGTCAATGCGACCCATTTCCTCGGCGCACAAAGCATATTCGAGGTTCGACAGCTGCGTGCCCTCGAACACGAACGTATCGTCGACATGGGTCTGGCCGGAATGCGGCGGCATGAAGAAGTTCCACAGCCCGGCAGCCTTCGCCAGCGCCTTCACCTCTTCGATCACGGGGAGCACCTTCCACGGGTCGCCGTCGTGATGCTGGCGGTCGTGCTCGGCGCGGCGCGGCGCGATCTCGCGGGCGATGAATTCGCGTACCCGATCGCGGAAATGCGTCTCGCGCTCGCTGAGGGTGAAATCCACCGCGCTTCCTCTCCATGGCTGTCGGCGGCGAGGTGTAGGCCATACCGGATGTTCGGTAAAGCCGCCGATCACGCGATCCACGCTCTGAGCGAAAAAGGACTGCATCTTCGAAATGAGCCATGCTAACGCTACGTCATGGGGGACATCCGTACCGAAGACACCGGCAGCACGCGGCGCTTTCGCGAGAAGCGTCAGGCGATCCTCGCCGCCGCCGCCGATGCGATCAACGAGCAGAGCGCGAAGGGCATGACCTTCGCCGATGTCGCGCGCCGCGTCGGGCTGAACACGACCAGCGTGACCTATTATTTCAAGCGCAAGGAGGATCTGGCCGCCGCCGCCTTCGAGCAGACGCTCGACAGCCTGATGGCGATGCTCGACGTTGCCGCACGCGAGGCGACGCCGCAGGCGCGGGTCGCGCGGATGGTGACGCTGAACGTCGAGCGGCTGATGCGAATTGAGCGCGGCGAGGAGCGCGCGCTGGCGGTGCTCTCCGACCTGCGCGCGATGGACGAGCCGATGCGCGCGACGCTGATGAACCGCTGGCGCGAGGTGTTCCGGCGGACGCGGGCCTTGTGGGGCGACGGGCTGTCGCGCGCGGCGACCGATCTGGCCGGCGCACGCGCGCATGTCCTGCTCGAAAACATCTTCTGGCTGCCGCTGTGGCTCCCGCGCTACGAGGTCGATCAATATCCGCGCGCCGCGGCCCGGCTGATCGCCTTGCTGCGCGACGGGCTGGCGGTGGAGGGTGCGCGATGGGACCCGGTGGCGGTGGTGTTACCGCACGACGATCCGGTGCCGGGGCGCGAGGCGTTCCTGCTCGCGGCGACGCGGCTTATCAACGAACTGGGCTATCGTGGCGCATCGGTGCAACGGATCGCATCGGAGCTGAACGTCACCAAGGGCAGCTTCTACCACCATCTCGACGCCAAGGACGACCTGGTCGTCGCCTGCTATCGCCGCAGCTTCGGTACGATCGCGGCGACGCAACGGCTCGCCGACGAACGCGGCGGGACGCATTGGGAGCGGCTGTGCGACACGGTTGCGACGCTGGTGGCGGTGCAGTTTTCGGAACGCGAGTCGCTGTTGCGCACCACCGCGCTGAGCGGGCTGCCGGCGGGCGAGCGGCAGCAGATGATCGACCGTTCGACGCGGATCGCGCGACGCTTCGCGGGAACGATGATGGACGGGATCGCCGAGGGCACGGTGCGCCCGGTCGACAGCCTGATCGCGTCGCAGGCGCTGATGGGGATGCTCAACGCCGCGTTCGACATGCGAAAATGGGCGTGGAGCATGGAGCGCGAGCGCGCGATCCGCTGCTATGCCTCGACGTTGATGTTCGGGATGTTTGACGACCGCGCGCTGGCGGGGTGAGCCAAGTCGTCATTGCGAGTGTAGCGAAGCAATCCAGTGTTCCGCGCGACGCCCTGGATTGCTTCGCTACGCTCGCAATGACGGAGCTACTTGCTACACCGGCGTGCCGAATGCCTGGATGCGCGCCATGATCGCGACCTGATTGTGCGGGCCGCGGCGGCGGGTGAATTCGCGGACCGAGCAGCCGAGGAACAGATGACTGTCGCGCAGGAAGTGCGACCGGTCCCAATAGCCGGCCGCCTCCAACGCCGCCGGCCCAGCCTCGGGCTGGGTCAGCACGATCGTGACCGCGCGCAGGAAACGCGTGCGGCGGAGCAGCAACTTGGGAGTGAAGCCGAAGTTGAAACGCGTCATCGCCGCCAGCGCGCGCGGCGACATGTCGAGCGCCTCCGCGACGGTCTCGATCCGCGTCGTGGCGGGATCGCGCAGCAGCTCACACAGGATCTCGATGCGCGGGTCGGCGGGCGGGCGGCGATCGAGCCGCGCCTCCAGCCACGCCTCGAACGCCGCCTCGAACGGCTGATCGCTTTCCAGTGCCTCGCGGAGCATGTTCGCGCCCGGATCGATGTCGCCGAGCGCGATGACGCGATTGGCGTAGCGCGAGACGTCGCCGCCGAAAATCTGCGCCCAGCCGAGCGGCTGCAGCCCGACGCCGACCAATTCACCACCATAGCAGGTGAGATAGCCGGCATAACTGGTCGGTCCGGTCAGCGCGATCGCGGGCATCGGATCGACGAGGCGGCTGGCGATCTTGAGCGACCACGACGGGCTGTTGCGCAGCGAGACGCGGATCGTCGCGACGCTGGGGAAGAAGGCATCGTGCATCGCGCGATCGGGGCAGACGGGGGCCGCGAAGCGGTGATAGCCGGTGACGTAGCGCTTCAACCGGTCCCCGGGCGGGACATAGCGTACATCCACCATCGCCGCCCTATTCTCTTTCCCCGTCACGTCGCCCCCCAGCAACCTGTTAGTTTGACCTCATAATCTTTTGTTGCCCGGCTGCAAGCACGTCTCGCTTCCAAGCATCGCCAAAGTGGATGTCAGCAGCGGAACGGAACCGCGACGCGATGTGCTATGCATCGACGCACGCGACGCATGGGAGCTGTATGCGATGATCGACCTTCATTACTGGCCGACGCCGAACGGGCACAAGGTATTGATCTTCCTTGAGGAGGCGGGGCTCGAGCACACGATCCATCCCGTCAATATCGGCGCGGGCGAGCAGTTCAGGCCCGAGTTCCTGAAGATCGCGCCGAACAACAGGATGCCGGCGATCGTCGACCATGCTCCGCGCGATGGCGGCGCCCCGATCAGCGTGTTCGAGAGCGGCGCGATCCTGCTGTATCTGGCGCACAAGACCGGATCGTTCGGCGGGCGCGATCCGCGCGCGCATGTCGACGTGCTGCAATGGCTGATGTGGCAGATGGGCGGGCTTGGCCCGATGCTGGGGCAGAACCACCATTTCACGCGCTTCGCGCCCGAGAAGGTGCCGTATGCGATCGACCGCTACGTCAAGGAGACGACGCGGCTGTACGGCGTGCTCGATCGCCGGCTGGAGGGCCGCAACTTCGTGACCGGCGACGAATATACGATCGCTGACATGGCGTGCTATCCATGGATCCTGCCCGCGGCGCAGGGGCAGGATATGGCGAACTTCCCCAATCTCGCGCGCTGGCACGCCACGATCGCGGCGCGGCCGGCGGTGGTGCGCGCCTATGAACGCGGCAAGGCCGTCGCGGCGCCCAGGTAACCGGCTTGATACAAGTCGCGACAGTTTCGCCCCACCGTCGACATGTTCGCGCGACGCCCCGGCTGCACAAGGCAGCGGCCGGGGCGATCATGCCCCATGGGGACGAAGGGGTATTGCGATGAAGACTTGGACGACCGCCGCCATCCTGGGCGCCGCGATGCTGGGCGGGCTGGGTGCCGCCAGCGTGCAGGCGCAAACCCCGCCCCCGCCTCCGGCACCGATGCAGACCTCCGAAGGCGATGGCGATGGCAACGGCGTGGTGACCCGCGACGAGGCCACCGCCGATGCCGACCGACGCTTCGCGGCGATGGACACCAACCACGATGGCAAGCTGACCCGCGACGAGCGGCGTGCGTGGCGCGAGCAGCGGCGCGGACCGATGCCGCGTGGCGGCGGTGACGATGCGCGCGGGGGACGGCGCGACGCCGACCAGACCCAGGCCGAGTTCCGCGCCCGCGCGCTCAAGCGCTTCGACCGGGTCGACACCAACCATGACGGGCGGATCGACGCCAATGAGCGCGAGGCGATGATGTTGCTGATGCGATCGCGGCGGCTGGGCCATGATCGCCCGCACGACGGGCAGCGGCCGCCGGCCGACGCCGCCGCGCCGATCGGCTGACCCCTTTTCGCATGACGACGATTGTGTCAGGTGCCGTGACCATGGGCGAGATGCCGCACCTCCTGCTGGTCGATGACGAGCGGTCGATCCGCGAGCCATTGGCCAGCTATTTGACCAAGCAGGGCTTTCGCGTCACCCAGGCAGGCGATGCGGAGGCGGCGCGCACCCGGCTGGCGGCTTATGCGATCGACCTGATCGTGCTCGACATCATGATGCCGGGCGAGGACGGGCTGTCGCTATGCCGGCACGTCCGCGCCACCGGCGAGACGCCGGTGATCCTGCTGACCGCCAAGAGCGAGGAAACCGACCGGATCGTCGGGCTGGAGATGGGGGCGGACGATTATGTCGTTAAGCCCTTCTCTCCACGGGAATTGGCGGCGCGGATCAAGACCGTGCTGCGGCGGACCGCCGGTGGCGGCGGGGTGCGGCATCATGCGCCGGAGAGCGGCTCCTACGCCTTCGCGGGTTGGGTGCTCAAGACCGGCGAGCGCGCGCTGATCGATCGCGAGGGCGTGTCGGTGCCGCTGTCGACCGGAGAATACAACCTTCTTCTGGCGCTGGTGCAGCGTCCGCGACAGGTTTTGACGCGCGATCAGCTGCTCGACCTGACGCAGGGACGCGAAGCCGCCGCGTTCGACCGCGCGATCGACAACCAGGTCAGCCGGCTGCGCCGCAAGATCGAGCCCGACCCGAAGAACCCCGAGATCATCAAGACGGTATGGGGCGGCGGCTATGCGCTGTCGACGGACGTGACGCGGCTGTGACATGGCGGATGCCCTGGCCGCGCAGCCTGGCGGGGCAGATGGCGTTGCTGGTCGCGCTGGCGCTGTTCATGGCGCAGGCGATCAACCTCGCGCTGCTGCTGCGTGAACGCGGCGCGGTGCGGATGGCGCAGATCACGCGCCCCGCCGCCTATCGCATCGCCGACGCGCTGGATCAGGAAGCCGCCGGGCGGCCGGTGGTCGCCGATCGCGGCCGCGTCCGGCTGGTGCCGGACGACCCGATCACGCGCGCGATGATCGCGCAACCCGCGGTGGCGCGTGAGTTGACGAGCCAGCTTGCCGACATGGGCGTGCGCGTCGCGGCGGTCGATGTCGCGATCGCCAAGCCATGGCAATATCGTATCCCGCTCAGCCGCTTCGAGCGCCGGATGGCGGCGCGGGCGGCGCGCGACGACGGGCCGCGCGATTCGATCGTGATCGCGGTGAAGCGCACCGACGGACGCTGGATGGCGCTGGCCGGCGGGCTGCCGCGCGACGACCTGCGCTTGTTCTGGCGGCTGCTCGGACAGACGTTGATCCTGTACGTCGTGGTGCTGGTGCCGGTATTATGGGTGGCGCGGCGCATCTCGCGTCCGCTGCGCGAACTGGCGGCGGCGGCGCGCGGTTACTCCCCCGCCGCGAAGCCCGAGCCGTTGGAAGAGAGCGGCCCGCCGGACGTGTGTGCGGTGATCGCCGCGTTCAACGCGCTGCGGCTGCGCGTCACGGCGATGCTCGACGAAAAGGACCGGATGCTCGGCGCGATCGGTCACGACCTGCGCACGCCGCTCGCCGCGCTGCGGGTGCGGATCGAGTCGGTCGAGGACGATCAGGATCGTGCGCGGATGGCCGATACGATCGCGGAGATGAACCGCACGCTCGACGATATCCTGTCGCTGGCGCGGCTGGGGCGGCCGAGCGAGCCGGAAACCGAAGTCGATCTGGCGGCGCTGGTCGATGCGGTGGTCGAGGACTTCCGCGATCTGGGCGAGGCGGTGACGTTCGAGGAGGCGGAGCGGCTGCGGATGCGATTGCGGCCATCGCTGATCCGGCGCGCGGTGCGCAACCTGATCGAGAATGCGGTGAAATATGCGGGGGCAGCGGACGTGTCGCTGGCGTCGGACGCGCGCATGGCGTCGATCATGGTCGCGGATCGCGGACCGGGCATCCCGCCCGAGCGGCTGGATCAGGTGTTCGATCCGTTCTTCCGGCTGGAAAGCTCGCGCAACCGGCATACCGGCGGGATCGGGCTTGGGCTCGCGCTGGCGCGGGCGATCGTCGAGGAAGCCGGGGGACGGATCGTGCTGGCCGCGCGGGAGGGCGGCGGGCTGGTGGCGACGATCACATTGCCGCGGGGGTAATGCTCGTGACGTCATCACGACGAAGGCAGATGCCCCTCACCCGTTCGCCCTGAGCTTGTCGAAGGGCGTGCTCCGTGGCACGTGCTTCGACAAGCTCAGCACGAACGGGAGATGGTCCCCTCTCGTTCGAGATGTGTCTATTCCCGTCCGGGAGCAGAGATTACCGCAGCGCCTGCGCGACCATCTTGTGCAGCTTGTTATGCAGCGCGTCGTTCGCCGCGAGAAACTCGTTGCGCTCGATCGCGCGGTCGCCGCCGCGGAAGTCGGTGACGTAGCCGCCGGCTTCCTTGACCAGCAGCATCCCCGCCGCGACGTCCCACAGCTTCAGGTCGCTTTCCCAATAGCCGTCGAACCGCCCGGCCGCGACCCAGGCGAGGTCGAGCGCCGCCGCGCCGAGCCGGCGGATGCCCGCGACCTGCGGTGCAACCGCGCCGAAGATGCGCGTCCATTGCACGAAGTCGCCATGCCCCATGAACGGGATACCGGTCGCGATCAGCGCCTCGGACGGCTCGCGCCGCGACGACACGCGCAGCCGCTGGTCCTGTAGCCACGCGCCGCGGCCCTTTTCGGCCCAGAAGCTCTCGTCGGTCAGCGGCTGATAGACGAGCGCGGTCGTGATCTCGCGCTTGCCATTCGGCATCGGCTCCTCGACCGCGATCGAGATGCAGAAATGCGGGATGCCGTGGAGGAAGTTCGACGTGCCGTCGAGCGGGTCGATGATGAAGCGCGGCTTGTTCGGATCGCCCTCGATCGTCCCGCCTTCTTCCATGACGAAACCCCAATCGGGGCGCGCCTTCGACAGTTCGTCGTACAGCGTCCGCTCGCAGCGCTGGTCGGCCTGGCTGACGAAATCGGCCGGCCCCTTGCGGCTGACCTGCAGGTGCTGGACCTCGTTGAAGTCGCGACGCAGCCGCGGCGCCGCCTTGCGCGCCGCGCGTTCGATGACGGTGAACAGGCCGGAATGGGATGGCATTTGCATTCTCCCCCTCCCTTTCAAGGGAGGGTCGGGGTGGGTCATGTCCGGGTGGTACGGTTTCCGCCTTGGGTGCGGCTGCCGTATCGCGAGCACGCCACCCACCCCCGGCCCCTCCCTTGAAAGGGAGGGGGGAAAAGGTCAGTCCGCGCGGCGAACGTAGGTCTGCTCGTACACGTCGACGACGATCCGCACGCCGCTGGCGATGTGCGGCGGAACCATCACGCGGACGCCGTTGTCGAGGATCGCCGGCTTGTAGCTCGACGAGGCGGTCTGCCCCTTCACCACCGCGTCGGCCTCGACGATCGTCGCCTCGATCGTGTCGGGCAGCTGCACGCTGATCGGCTCTTCGTCATAGAGTTCCATGACGACGTCCATGCCGTCCTGCAGGAAGGCGGCGGCGTCGCCGAGCAGGTCGCGCGGCAGCGTCACCTGCTCGTAGGTTTCCTTGTCCATGAAGACCAGCCCGTCGCCCTCGGCGAACAGGAATTGGAAATCCTTGGTGTCGAGGCGGACGCGCTCGACCGTCTCGGCGGAGCGGAAGCGGACGTTGTTCTTGCGGCCGTCGCGCAGGTTCTTCAGCTCGACCTGCATGTACGCGCCGCCCTTGCCGGGCTGCGTGTGCTGGATCTTGACCGCGCGCCAGATGCCGCCTTCGTACTCGATGATGTTGCCGGGACGGATGTCCACGCCGCTGATCTTCATGGGGCTTCGCCTGTGTAAAAAGAGCCGCGGCGCCGGCGGTGATCCGCGGGCGCCGATCGCGGCGGCTTAGCGGTTGGCGCGCGGTTCGGCAAGAAGCGGAAAGGGATCCACCGCTTCCCCCTCCGACCAGCCCTGTGCCGGCGCGGTGCGCAACACCGAGAAATGCAGGTGCGGCGCCGCGGCATCGGCATTGCCGGTCGCCCCGACCGTCGCGATCGGCTCGCCGCGGCGGATCACCTGTCCCTCGGTCAGCCCGTCGCGATAGCCGTCGAGATGCGCGTAATAATACATGGTCGCGCCATCGGTGGAGCGAATGTAGATCGTGCGACCGCCCGCCGCGCTGTCGAACAATTTGTCGACGCGGCCGTCGGCGGCGGCGAGCACCGGCGTCCCGCGGGGCGCCATGATGTCGATCGCCTCGTGGTGGCGCGCGCCGCCGTCGCGCGGCTGCCCGAAGGTGTCCACCAGCGCGTCGCGCGCCACGCCGGCCACCGGCACCAGCAGCTGCCCGCCGCTCGCCGCGGGGGGTATGGCCGCGACCGGCGCCGGGGTCGGCGCGGCGACCGGCGCGCGCGAACCGATCGACACCATCGACGCGAAGCCCGCGCCGAGCAGCAGGATGAGCGCGAGGATCGACCAGCCGAGCTTGGTCATGTCAGGCCTGGAACAGCACCGGGGTTCCCCCCTTCACCATCAACGCCACGCGCGCCGCGTCCCAATTGGTCAGGCGCACGCAGCCGTTCGACTGCGCGCGGCCGATCTGCTCGGGCTCGCTGGTGCCGTGGATGCCGTAATGCTCCTTGCTCAGGTCGATCCACACGACGCCGACCGGGTTGTTCGGGCCGGGCGGGATGATCTGCGCCTGCTTGCTGTCGGGCACGCCCTTGAGGATCTTGGGGTTCATCTTCCAGTCGGGATTGGGCGAGACGTGCAGCACCTTCCAGTTGCCGAGCGGCAACGGATCGCGCGACGAGCCGATCGTCGCGGTATATTGCGCGATCAGATGCCCGTTAACGTCGAGCACGCGCAGGATGCCGTCCGACTTGTCGACGACGATCTTCGCGGCCTTGGGCACCGCCGCTTCGACGTTGAGCGAGGCGAGCGTCGCGCGCCATTGCGGCGTCGCATCGGCCGGATAGGCGCGCGAGGTCGGGAAGGTGTTGGGCACGGTGATCTTCGAGCCGACGCCGATCTTGGTGACGCCGGGGTTCAGCTCGGCCAGCACCTTGGGCGTGGTATGGAAACGCTCGGCGAGCTTTTCGAGCGGGCGGCTGTACGCCATGGCCGGCAGCTTGGCCTTCTCGGCATAATCGTCCGGCATCTGCGGCACATAGGGGCCGCGCATCGCGGCGACGTCGAGCGTCACCTGCATCGTCGGCTGGACATTGCCGAAGCGGCGCAGCGCGTCGAGCGTCGCGGCATCGGGCTTGCCGGTCACGCGCAGCCCGCGGCTTTCCTGAAAGCCTTTGAGCGCATTGGTCAGCGACTGCCCGCCGCGCCCGTCGATCACGCCGGGGCCGAAGCCGAGCTTGTCGAGCACGACCTGCATCCGCAGCACCGCCGGGTCGAGCGGCGGGGTCGAACCCTGCTGCGCCGGGGCGGCGGCGGTGAGCGTCACGGCAAGGACGCTGACGACGACGGGGGCGATACGCTTCACGGGCACCTCTCGTATTTCGATGCCGTAACAACGCTGGCGTTTGTGTTGGGGTCCCTGCGCCATCAACACGTCATTGCGAGCGGAACGACGCAATCCAGCGCCGGATCAGGACGCCCTGGATTGCGTCGCTACGCTCGCAATGACGAAGAGCCGTTTATCTCTTCAGCACCGTGTCGAAGGCGCGGATCGCCGCCGCCTCGTCGCCGCCCCATATCGCATTGCTGGCGGCGATGAAATCGGCACCGGCGGCGATCAGCGGCGCGGCGTTGTCGGGCGTGATGCCGCCGATCGCGACCGATGGAAGCTCGAACAGTGCGTGCCACCACGACAGGATCACTGGCTCGGGGTGATGCTCTACGGCCTTGGTGGTGGTCGGATAGAAGCTGCCGAACGCGACATAGTCCGCGCCCGCCTCGCCAGCCTCCATCGCGAGATGGCGGCTGTCGTGACAGGTAACGCCGATCTGCACCGCCGGGCCGAGCGCCTCGCGCACCTCACGCGGGTCGCCGTCCTCCTGCCCGAGATGCACGCCGTCTGCGCCGAGCCGCTTGGCGAGGCTGACCGAATCGTTGACGATGAACGCCACCTCGCGGTCGGCGCAGATCCGCTGGAGCGGCTCGGCGAGGCGCGCGGCGCTATGCTGGTCGACGTCCTTGACGCGGAACTGGAACGCCGCGACCGGGCGGGCGTCGAGCGCGTTCTTGAGGCGATCTGGGAAGGCGCCGGTCACGTCGAGCGGCGAGATCAGGTAGAGCTGGCAAGGCGGACGGCGATCGTCGCGCTTGAAGTTGGCGCCGAAATCAGGATCGAGCGGGCCGAGCGGGTCTTCAGTCATGCGGGGCGCGTAGCGGGTTTGAGGGGGTGGTGGAAGCGGTAAGCCGGGAGCCCTCTCCCCGGAGGGGAGAGGGAGCTTCGGTCGCCTTATTCCTCGCCCTTGTAGATCGACACCAGCTTGTCGAGCATCGCCAGCGCCTCGCCGCGCTCGCGCTGGAAGGTGTTGCGGCCGATGATCGAGCCGTTGCCGCCACCCGCGAGGATGTCGCGCGCATCCTGATAGACCGCGTCGGTGCCCTTGGCCGCGCCGCCCGAGAAGACGACGATCCGGCGGCCCGCGAAGCTCGACTGGACGACGTGGCGGACGCGATCGGCCTGGTTCGACCAGTCGGTGCCCTCGTAGCTCTTCTGCGCCTCGGGCTGTTCGATGTGTGCGCTGGGCAGCTTCACCTTGATGATGTGTGCGCCGAGCAGCGCCGCCATGTGCGCGGCGTACGCGCCGACGTCGAGCGCCAGTTCGCCGTCCTTGCTGAGCTTGCCGCCGCGCGGATAGCTCCAGATCACGGTCGCGAGGCCTGCCGCGGCGGCTTCCTCGCGCAGCGCGCGGATCTGCTCCATCGCCGCGAAGATGTCGTCGGCACCCGGATAGATGGTGAAGCCGATCGCCGCGCAGCCGAGCCGCAGCGCGTCCTCGACGCTGCCGGTTTGCGCCTGCGCGATCTGCGTCGCCCAGCTGTTCGAGCTGTTGACCTTGAGGATCGTCGGGATCTGCCCCGCGAACGTATCCGCCCCCGCCTCGAGCGCGCCGAGCGGCGCGGCATAGGCCGATAGCCCGGCGTCGATCGCGAGCTGGTAATGGTAATGCGGGTCATAGGCGGGCGGGTTGACCGCGAAGCTGCGCGCCGGGCCATGCTCGAAGCCCTGATCGACGGGCAGGATGATGAGCTTGCCGGTGCCGCCCAGCTTCCCCTGCATCAGGATGCGCGCCAGATTGGCCTTCACCGCCGGGCTGGTGGCTTCGTACTTGTCCAGAATCGACTTCACGATCGGCGTCATGGTTTCTTCCTGTCCTGTTGACTTACAAAGCGAGCCAGCGGCGCAGCGCCTGATCGACCTGCTCCATGCGGGTGGCGGAGGCATGGCCGATCACCTTGACGATGCGGTGACGGCGGATGCTGGTGATGCGATCGACCTGCACCTCGCACTCGACGGTGAGGCCGGTATGTTCCTGTGGCGAGATCGTGACGCGGAACAGCACCTCGCCGCCGACGACGGTGGTGAGTGGGCAGAGCGTGACGGTGGCGTGGCTGTCGTTGAACAGATCGGCCTGCACCACGACGCACGCGCGCGGG
This sequence comes from Sphingomonas phyllosphaerae, assembly GCA_036946405.1. Lineage (NCBI taxonomy): Bacteria > Pseudomonadati > Pseudomonadota > Alphaproteobacteria > Sphingomonadales > Sphingomonadaceae > Sphingomonas > Sphingomonas phyllosphaerae. The sequence goes on from JAQIJC010000001.1 coordinate 3,017,827, forward strand.
CCGCCGCTCGCGCCCTCGGGTGCATCGACGAGTACGATCGCGCCGTGGCGGATTTCAGGCGCATCACTCACCGCCATGCCGCGTCCTCACGCTCGGCCTGCTCCCAGAAGGCGTAATCCTCCTGCGTGTCGCGGCGCGAGGCGCGCTGCGACTGGCGGCGCGCCTCGCGGCGGAACGCCTCGTCGTGCAGTTCCACGTAGCGCCGCACCGCCTCGCGCGCGATATCGCTCTTGCTACGCCCCTGCGTGCGCGCGACATTGGCGAGCCGTTCTTCGAGTTCCGTATCGAGCCTGACGCCGAGCACCTGCCCCTCCGTTTAACACGTTGAACGTAGGGCTTGTCTGATGATTGCGCAAGCGGGATTATGGTCGGGGGTATTCACGGCGCGTGGCTTGAGTTTTGCGGCGGTCAGGGTGCCGGGCACGTGCTTCGACAAGCTCAGCACGAACGGGGGAGATGGTGCGAGCGTGCCGTAAGGGTGGACATCGGGTTGACGGCTCCACACCCTGAACCGTTCGCCCTGAGCTTGTCGAAGGGCGTGTTGCCGGGCACGTGCTTCGACAGGCTCAGCACGAAAGGGTGTAAGCAGGCGTCATTGCTTCGCTATGCTCGCAATGACGATAGGTAACGGACCACCGCCGCCACATCCGGCAGGTCGGGCAGCGCCGGACCGGGCGGCGGCAGGCCAACGCGTACCGCCGCGTCAGCCACAAGATCGTCCACCTCGCCCCGATCCATTTTGAGGAAACGCCGCAGCGTGTCCTCGGGGCGTGGCACCACCCCCTCCCCATACCATGGCGCCAGCGCCGCGCGCACTGCGGGCGCGAGGCGCGGGTCGAGGTCGGCGAAGACCGCGTCGAAGTTAGCGGCAGTCCAGGCCGCGCGCGCCGCGACCGCACCGCGGACGCGTCGCACCATCGTCCAGTTCACCCACAACATGCCGATGACATAGAACGCCGTCAGCGCGGCAACCTTCTGCCAGCCGGTCACGCGCGCGCGATGACGCCCGCTTCGTTATAGCGCAGCGCCTTCAACACCGTGTCGACGATCGCATCGGCATCGAGCCGCGCCTGCGCATATTGCAGCTCGGGCTTGTCCTGATCCTGGAACAGATCGGGCAGCCGCATCGTGCGGATGCGCAGCCCCGCGTCGGTCAGCCCCTCGTCCGAGGCCAGCGTCAGCACGTGCGCGCCGAGCCCGCCGACCGCATTCTCCTCGATCGTGATCGCCACCTCGTGGGTGGTGAGCAGGCGGCGGATCAGCGCCTCGTCGAGCGGCTTGGCGAAGCGCAGGTCGGCGACCGTGGTGCTCAAACCCTTGGCGTCGAGCGTGTCGGCGGCCTTGAGCGCTTCGGTCAGCCGCGTGCCGAGCGACAGGATCGCGACCTTCTTGCCCTCGCGGACAATGCGGCCCTTGCCGATCTCCAGCGCCCTGGGCGTTTCGGGCAGCGCGACGCCGGTGCCGTTGCCGCGCGGATAGCGGACCGCGATCGGTCCCGTATCATGCTCGACGCAGGTCTGCACCATATGGACCAGCTCGGCCTCGTCGGCGGCGGCCATCACGACGAAATTGGGGAGCGTCGCCAGATAGGTGACGTCGAAGCTGCCCGCATGGGTCGCGCCGTCCGCGCCCACCAGCCCGGCGCGGTCGATCGCGAAGCGCACCGGCAGGTTCTGGATCGCGACATCGTGCACGACCTGATCGTAGGCGCGTTGCAGGAAGGTCGAATAGATCGCACAGAACGGCCGCATCCCCTGCGCGGCGAGTCCCGCCGCAAACGTGACGGCGTGCTGCTCGGCGATGCCGACGTCGAAGAAGCGCTCCGGGTGCGATGTCGCGAACTTGTCGAGCCCGGTGCCCGACGGCATCGCGGCGGTGATCGCGCAAATCCGGTCGTCGGCGTCCGCGGCCTTGCTCAGCGCCTCGCCGAAGACATTCTGATAGGCGGGCGGGCCAGGCGGGGCCTTGGCCTGCGTGCCGGTGATGACGTCGAACTTCTGGACGCCGTGATATTTGTCGGCGGCATTCTCGGCCGGGGCATAGCCCTTGCCCTTCTTGGTCACGACATGGACGAGGATCGGCCCCTCCTCCGCATCGCGGACATTCTCGAGCACCGGGATCAGATGGTCGAGATTATGGCCGTCGATCGGGCCGACATAATAAAAGCCCAGCTCCTCGAAGAGCGTGCCGCCCATCGTCATCCCGCGCGCATATTCGTCGGTCTTGCGCGCCGCCGACTGGAAGCGCCGCGGCAGCCGCTTGGCGACGCGCTTCATGATCTCGCGCACGCCCAGGAACTCGCGGCTCGACACCATCCGCGACAGATAGGCCGACAGTCCGCCGACCGGCGGCGCGATCGACATGTCATTGTCGTTGAGGATCACGACCAGCCGGTTGCCCGCCGCCTCGGCGTTGTTCATCGCCTCATAGGCCATGCCCGCCGACATCGCGCCGTCGCCAATCACCGCGATGCCTTTGCCGGGCTTGTCGGCGAGCTTGCTGGCGGTCGCGAAGCCCAGCGCCGCGGAGATCGAGGTCGAGCTGTGCGCCGCGCCGAATGGGTCGTATTCGCTCTCGCTGCGCTTGGTGAAGCCGGACAGCCCCCCGCCCTGCCGCAGCGTGCGGATCCGGTCGCGCCGCCCGGTCAGGATCTTGTGCGGGTAGCATTGGTGCCCGACGTCCCAGATCAGCCGATCGGTCGGGGTATCGAAGACATAGTGGATCGCAACGGTCAGTTCGACCACGCCCAGCCCCGAGCCGAGATGGCCGCCGGTCACGCCGACCGCCGAGATCGTCTCCTGCCGCAATTCATCGGCGAGCTGGCGCAGCTGTTCCGGCTTCAGGCGGCGGAGATCGGCGGGCGTATCGACGGTGTCGAGCAACGGCGTGTTCGGGACTTCAACCATCTGACCCGAATAGCTGAGCAGGATCAGTGTGTCGATTGCCCGCTTCGCGCGCGTGCCGCCGCGGCGCAGTCGGCGCAGCGCCCGCGCACCTCGATCACCGGGCGCTCCGCCTCGAACCCGGCGGCGCTGGCAGCCGCGCGCAATCCGCCGGTCAGCGAATCGTCGTCGAAGTGCGTGGTGCTGCCGCAGCCGTCGCAGACGAGGAAAATGCAATCGTGCCGGCAACCGGGATGCGCGTTGGCGACATAGGCATTGGCGCTCTCGACGCGCAGCGCGAGATTGGCGGCCACGAACAGATCGAGGATGCGATAGATGCTGTTGGCCGCGATCCGCCGCCCCTCGCTGCGCGACAGCGCCTCCGCGATGTCATAGGCCGAGGCGGGCTTGGCGAACCCCGACAGCGCCGCATAGACGTTGGCGCGCATCGCGGTCCATTGCTCGCCCGAGCGCTCCAGCGTCGCCTTCGCGGCGGCGAGCAGATCGTCGCCGTGCGGTTCGTGATGTGCATGTCGCGCCATGGCAAAGGATTTAGGCGGCGCGGCGGCCCGCGGCAAGTTCAGCGCCGATTGAGCGCATGTCCCGCCGCCAGCACCGCGACACCGACGATCGTCAGCGCCGATTCGGCCAGATGCCCCCCGGCATGGGCGACGACCAGCGCGGCCATCATCAGCGACAGCCCTGTCGCGCCGAGCACGATCGGCAACACGCGCCGGTGCGCGACGATCCCGCGCCCGAACGCGACGCAGCCCAGCGCGATCGCCAGCACCAGCCCGGTTTCGTGGATCACCGGGCTGCCCAGGATACCGCCCGCGGTCGACAGGATCGCGACCAGGATCGCGGTCGCCAGACAATGCACGACGCACGCCGCCGACAACCACATCGCGACGCGGTCGAGCCGGCCGATCTTGCCATCGTCGCTGAAATTACGGGCCATCATGCCCGCAAGTTAGGCCGATCGGATCGATGTTACAATATCTCATGTCACTTTTTCTTGTCGCGTGACCTGATGCCGGCAGTCGGTTAAGGCGCGCGGGATGCGTCACGTACTCGATGTCGAGCGCTCGATCCTCGGCCAGCCCTGGCGCTGGCGTGCGCTGGCCGCCGACCAGCGCGAGGGCTTCGTCCCCGACGATTTGCTCACCCAATTGCTGCTCGCGCGCGGTTGCCCGCGCGAGGCGCTCGACGCGCACAAATTGCCGTCGATCCGCAGCTTCATGCCCGATCCGTCGATCTTCCGCGACATGGATACCGCCGCCGCGCGGCTCGCCGATGCGGTGGAACGGGGAGAGTCGATCGCGATCTTCGGCGATTACGACGTCGATGGCGCGACCTCGTCGGCGCTGCTGGTGCTGTTGCTGCGGCAATTGGGCAACGAGGCGCGCGTCTATATTCCCGACCGGCTGACCGAGGGCTATGGCCCCAATGCCGCCGCGCTCACCCGGCTCGCCGACGAGGGCGCGACGCTGATCGTCACCGTCGATTGCGGCGCGCAGGCGTTCGAGGCGCTCGACGCGGCGCGTTGCGACGTGATCGTCGCCGACCACCACCAATGCGCGACCCAGCTCCCGCGCGCGGTCGCGGTCGTCAACCCCAACCGGCGCGACGAGGGCGACGGTGCGCTCCACGGGCACCTCGCCGCCGTCGGGGTGTGCTTCCTGCTCGGCGCGGCGCTGCTGCGCGCGTTGCGCACGCGCGGCTATTTCACCGACCGCGCCGAACCCAAGCTGCTCGACCTGCTCGATCTGGTCGCGCTCGGCACGGTCGCGGATGTCGCGCAGCTGCGCGGGCTGAACCGCGCGTTCGTCGCGCAGGGGCTCAAGGTGCTGGCGAAGCGGCGCAACGTCGGGCTGACCGCGCTGGCCGAGGCGGCACGGCTGACGCGTGCGCCGACCGCCAGCGATCTCGGCTTCGCGCTGGGACCGCGGATCAATGCCGGCGGGCGGGTCGGGCGCGCCGATCTCGGCGTGCGGCTGCTGACGACCACCGATCCGGTCGAGGCGCGTACGATCGCGACCGAGCTGGATCGGCTCAACGAGGAACGTCGCGCGATCGAGGCGATGGTGCAGGAGGGCGCGGAGGCCTTGCTGTGCCACGACCGCGCGGTGTGCGTGGTGGCGGGTGCGGGCTGGCATCCGGGGGTAATCGGGATCGTGGCGGGGCGGCTCAAGGAGAAGCTCGGCCGCCCCGCGATCGTGATCGCGCTCGACGAGGACGGCGTGGGCAAGGGCTCCGGGCGCTCGATCACCGGGGTGGATCTCGGCGCGGCGGTGCTGGCGGCGCGCGAGCAGGGATTGCTGATCGCGGGCGGCGGCCATGCGATGGCGGCGGGGCTGACGATCGCCGCGGATCAGGTGAGCGCCTTCGCCGACTGGCTCGATGCGCGGCTGGCCGGCGCGGTCGCGGAGGCGATGGCGGCGCGCGCCTTGCTGTTCGACTCGGTGGTCGCGCCCGGTGGCGTGACGCCGTCGCTGGTCGACGCGCTGGAGGCGGGCGGTCCCTATGGCACCGGCTGGCCGGCGCCGCGGGTCGCGGTCGGCCCCGTGCGTGCGATGAAGGTCGACGTGGTCGGCAACGGTCATGTCCGCGCGATCGTCGCAGGCGACGACGGTCGCAGCCTCAAGGCGATGGCGTTCCGCGCCGCCGACACCGCTCTGGGACAGGCATTGCTGGCGGCGGGCCCGACGCGGCGGCTGTGGCTGGCGGGCCGCGCCAAGCGCGACGATTGGAGCGGTCGCGACGTGGCGGAGCTGCACCTGGACGACGCCGCCTGGGCAAATTGATCGTGCGAGACGCTTGACCGCCCGACACAATCCGCCTAGGCGGCTCGGCACCGCAACGAGGCCCCTTCGTCTAGCGGTTAGGACGCGGCCCTTTCACGGCTGAAGCACGGGTTCGATTCCCGTAGGGGTCACCATCCTCGCATCGAGGCGCGGAAATCCAGGATTTACGCCAGCTTCACCGTCCGCAGGTATAGCGAACGGGTATAGAAGCGCATGGTGCAGATGATCACACCCTGGAAACATCCCCAGACCGGCATCTACTATCTCTACAAGGAACTGCCGCCGCATCTGCGGGGCGAGATGGGCCGGCGTCAGGTCCGCCGCTCGCTCAAGACGCGTGATCCGGCGGAGGCCAAGCGGCTCTTCGTCCTGGCCCATGCCGAGCTCGAACAGCCAAGCTCTCCACAGATCGCCTGTCTTCAGGGGCTGCGCGGATCGGACATTGTCGTCCTGATCCTTGGCGAGCACTACGGCTTTGTGCCTCCGGGCTCATCCCTTTCTGCAACACACCAAGAATATCGCGAAGCGCGGGAAACGAAGCCGGTCCTTGCGTTTGTGCAGCAAGGCATTTCTCCCGGGCCAGAGCAGGCCGCTTTCATTGCCGAAGTTCAGGCTTGGGAAGGCGGACTCTTTCGCGGCGGCTTCGTTGGTGTGGACGACTTGCAAGACGGGGTGACACGCGCGCTACACGACGTGACCCTGGCGAACGCCACAGCTCCCGTCGACGAGCACGAAATGTCTGTGCGTGCCACGGCCATGCTCGCGCCGGAAAATAAGAACCAGGTGACATCGGCAATGCTCGACCTCGTTGTGGTCGGCGGCCCGCGCCAGCGCATCCTGCGGCCAGCGGAACTCGAGGCTCCAGTTCTCGCCGAACAGCTAGAGCAGTCTGCACTCTACGGCGATAGTCGGCTGTTCGACCGGATGCTCGGCACCGCCAGCGGACTTGACGGCTCTGATCTCGTCTTGCGTCAGGAGCGTGGAGCATCCATTCGCCTTACCGAGCAGGGTTCAGTTTCGCTGCGACTGCCGCTGGACGAACCGCGTCCTCTTGGGCGAGGCTTTGATGCAATGAGCGGCATGGTCATCGTCGAGGAGGTGGTGCAGGAGCGGCTCGGTACTGCGCTCGACTTTGCAGCGGGTGTCATCGATCGCGTCGACCGCACGCAACGGCTAACGAATCTTATCGTAATGGTCCGCCTGTCTGGTGTTGAACACCGTGGATGGCGAACCCGCGCCCAGCATGCGTCGAACCCTCATTCAGTCCAGATGGGGCATGGTGGTATGAGGGAACGCCCACCGATCACCCTTACGATCCGTCGAGCAGCGCTCGGCCTTGATCGTACCGCTCTGATCAAAGACATCCTCGTTCCGCTTCGGCGTCAGTTCCCGATGGCAAGCTAGCAGGGTCAATGAAGAGAAAAGCTGCAACAGGCGACCTGACTAAGCGTGAGTTCGACGCCCTGCGCACGCTTTCGGGAGGGCTGGTAGAAAGTCGAGGTGGTCTTCATCCTGCCGGAGAGGGAACGATCGCGAGAATGCTTGCCGCAGGCTGGATAGAGGAGGTTCCCGAAGGGGCGGTTGGTCGGCAGATGAGCTACCGCATCACTGAAGCAGGCGAGGCGGCGTACAAGATCGGCCGACCGCCAAAGCCTCCGCGCCAGCCGACCTGCCTGAAGGTTTTGGCGCCACGGATCAGTCCCTTGAGGCCGCGCTTCGGAAAGCTCGACAGATAAGAAGGCTTGACGAAGCGGGACCTGTTGCGATGGCTTGTACAGGCATCGTTGACCCAAAACCAGTCATTCACCCGGAGTGACCCGTTACCCAATTCCGGACATCCATTCATTTTACAAGATTATGTCCTTCACGGTCTGAGCGGTCGGCGGCGCGTCATCGGAAGGGTAGGTTTGTGGCTGTCCGATAATGATTGCGCCTGTTCGGAGGGAAGGCCTTCGCGCATCAGCACCTCGTAGAGCGCGCGCTCGGGCGCCACGGCAATGGTAGGAGTCACCCCGGTCCCCTCCCAGCCCGATCGGCCGGGAAAGTAGCTGTGGCCGAAAGGGATAAAGGCCGCGTACCCACCGGGCAGATCAGTGCCGCCACCAAAGTTACCTGCGCCAGCCGTCGTCTCGCCGACCAACGTGGCGCGACCGGTTTCCCTCAGCACGGTCGCCATGTGTTCGGCCGCCGAGGCGGTCCGTGCGGCGATCAGCAGGTAGACCTTTGCCCGCTGCCATGGCGATGCCGGCGACGCTGGCACGATCCGATGCTCGGCTCGCGCATACTCGATCGGTCCTCTCACCGGCACCAACGAGTCAAACGGAAGGCCGCCGTGCGCTTTGGCCACTGAGGCTCGCATGTCCATCACCATGACCGTAGCAGGCTTTGCGAAGAGGCGGGGCAGCAGGATGTCCATCTCCGACAGCCCGCCCCCGCGTTGGGACCGCATATCGACGATCAGCGTCTTGGCACCTGCGGTTCGATCGAGGAAAGCGGTAAAGTCTCGCAGGATGTCAGGCGCGCCGGTGAAGGCGTTGAAGCGGACATAAGCGATGCCGGGGGCGATTATTCCGGCCTGCTCCATTGCCGGCGCGGTCGGCTCGGGAGCGACACCCGGCACGGCGACAGGCTGCTGCGGCCGCCCGGCCAGCACCGCAAGGTGTCCGTCCGGCGCCACCGCGAGCAGATCTGCGGTTACCGCATCCGCAAAGGCTTTTCGGCTCGGGAAATGATCGTAGCCACCGCGTGCAAGCTTCGCGCGCAAGGCAGACGCGTAGCGCCTGCCTACGTCGGGATAGACGAAATTATCGATCAGCTGAACGGCCAAATCGCGCACTGCGGCACGCGCATCATCACGATTGAACGTACCGGCAGCCTCCAAGCCCGCGATCGGCGCCGTTTGCGCTGCAACGGGCGAGGTAGCGACACACGCCATCGTGGACAACAGAAACCATTTCAACATTGCACTCACCCCTAAAGCGGATTGTACCCATCATCGGCCGCGCGATCCTGCGGTGCCCGCCTCGCTTGAGCGCTTGCCGGATGTGCCTTCAGCTCGCGAGTCGCCCACGACGAGGGCGCGGATCGGTGCGACCACGGCACGCTGTCGGGGGGTGGCTTCGTCGCAGGCGTCGGCGCCATCGTCGCATCCTCTCGGACAATGCCCTCTGCCCGCTTATGTTGACAGAATGGACGAGCGCGAGCTGATAGCACCTGGATCGGGCGGGCCGCTCGTAATCGTGGTCGACGACGAGGTCGACTTGCGTGACGCTGTCGTCGAATATCTCACGCGCGAAGGGTTGCGCGCAACTGGCGCGGGCTCCGGCTTGGAGCTCGATGCACAAATGGCTAAAGAAGCCGCGACGCTGGTGGTGCTCGACATCAATATGCCGGGCGAAGACGGATTCAGCATCGCGCGGCGACTGCGGGCGGCAAGCCCCGTCGGCATCGTGATGCTGACCAGCCGCGCCCTGCTTGCCGACCGGCTAGCTGGCCTGGAGCTGGGCGCTGACGACTATATCGCCAAGCCGTTCGCTCCGCGCGAACTGCTCGCACGCATCCGCACCGTCTTGCGGCGGCTAAATCATCAGGCCGCATCGATCGACATCCGCAGCAATCCCGCCAACGATTATGTCGACGCCTTCTGGATAGATCTTGGTACGCGCAAGGTCCGGGTCGATCTCGCGTCGGTCGCCTCGATCGAGGCCGCGAAGGATTACGCGATCCTCCATCGGAGCGACGGCAATTTCATTCTTCGGCACACCATGCGCGGGCTGGAGAAGAAGCTTAATCCTGCGATCTTTATGCGGGTCCACCGTTCGGTCTTCGTGCGGGTCGATCAGGTAGTTGCGGTCGCGCAGCGTGGGCGGATGGTCTCGGCGACGTTGCGCGATGGCCGGACGGTGCCGGTTGCATCCAATCGCCGCAAGGCACTTCAGGAACGACTGAATGGCACCGTACCGGACTGGTGATCGGCAACAATCTGCGCCAAGCGGGCGATCGCCTCGATGGTGAAAGGCTTCTCGATGAACGGACGTCCGCTTTCACCAAGGAACGCGGCAGCTGCGGCGTTCAGTGTATCGCCGGTGACGAACGCCACTGCGTTGGTAAGGTCGGGCCGCGCACCCTCCAGCCAACGGAACAGCTGCATGCCATCCTCCTCAGCCATGCGCAGATCGCTAAGGATCAGGTCGAAGCCATCGTGCTCAAGAAGCGCTCGTGCCGCAGGGCCGCTATCGGCGTGTGAACACCGGTAGCCCAACCGTGCGAGTATGTCCGCCAGCGCCTCGGCAACCTCCGGCTCATCGTCGATCAGGAGCGCGCGTCGTTCCAACAGCGTGCCCGATGTGAGCGCTGTTTCAACGACCGGGACGACGGTGCCGTCATAAGCGATCGGTAGTGTAATTTGGAAACACGCTCCAACCGTGCTGGCAATCAGCTCCAGCGAGCCACCATGCGCCTCCACGATCCCCTGACTGAACGAAAGTCCCATGCCGGTGCCCGCCGAGGCCGGCTTAGTAGAAAAGAAGGGCTCGAAGATGCGTCCGCGCAAGGCCGGCGTAACGCCCGGACCTGTGTCAGACAGGTCAATCGTGATGGTCTGCGCATCTCTGAGGCGGGTCACGATGCGCAAGCACCGGGCGCCGGAAACTCCTTCCATTGCCTGCTGGGCGTTGATGAGCAGATTGACGATCACCTGATGCAGCTGGTCGCCGTCGGCGCGCAGTGGCGGCAGCGGCGCCAGATCGAGATCAACGGCGATGTGGCGCGCACGCGTTGCATAGCCGGCTATCTCCACCGCTGCGCGGACAATGTCATTCAGGTCGATGATGCGTCGCTCGGGCTGCTTCTGCCGCGCCATCGCCAGAAAGGTCTGAACGATCCGCGCCGAGCGCTCGGCTGCGTTTCGGATCTTCGCCACCCGTGTTGCGAAGGCGGTGCCCTCGGTGTCCTGCGCCAGCAGCTCGGACTGCGCGACGATAATGGAAAGGGGATTGTTCAGCTCGTGGCTGACGCCAGCGAGCAGCGTACCCAGCGCATTAAGTTTCTCGGCCTGGAACAGCGCCTCGCGTGAACGCGCGAGTTCCTCCTCAACCCGCGCTCGCTCCAGTGTCTCCCACGTCCGCTGCGCCAGCTCAACGATCAGCGCGACATCCTCCTTGCGCCAGCGGCGCGGCTCGCTCTGTTGCACCGACATCAGCGAGACCAGACGACCGTCCTTGACGATTGGTACCGTGATGCACGCCTCGATGCCCAACTGACGCAGCGCCGCACGCCCCTCTTCGTCCAGCAGCGGGTGCGGCGCATCGATCTCTTCATGCATCCAGATTTCGCCGCGCCGGTGGGAGGCGGTGATCGCCGGACCGAAGATCGCGAACGGGATCGTCTCCGGTATCTCGATGATGCTGCCGTCGACCCAGTGGTAACGAGGTATGAAGATCGTCGCATCGCGGTCGAACTCGCCATAGCCGGCACGGCTGGCCTCAAAATGGCGAGCCAGCCGCTCGGTTGTCTCGGCGAGGATGACCGCGGGATCACCCTCGTGACGCAGTCGATCGCGCAGGTCTTGCAGGAAAACCTCATGATCACGCGGCGGCCAGCGGCGTATCCCGTCAGTCATGGTGCAACGATCCGCATGTACCGACGCCCCGAGACGTCTACCCATAGCGTCAGCTTGCACAGCCGGGCACACGGCGAAAGGGTGCTTGTGCCGCTGCCCGCCGAAGCAAGCCGGCGGATCGATCGCCACAATGGCCATCGACCCAGCCCGCGACATCAAACCTGTTGCATGCGGAACGCGGGCGAGCGGCGACGCATCGTTGCGCCGACGATGCCGAAGCCGAGGATCATCATCGCCCAGGTTGCCGGCTCGGGCACCGCGCTTCCGATCTTGCGCACATCCCACTTGATGTTGTCGATGCCGACATTCTCGCCATAGCCAAACGAGATCACCGATACGTTACCGTAGCCGGCATTGAACGACACCGTCTTATGGGTCGGATAACCGGTGCTGACCCCACCGCTGAGATACTCTCCGCCTCCCGGCAGCACGTTGTACGAAGCCGCTTGGCAGTTCGAAATATTGGCAAAGCAGCCGAGATCGAAAGATTTCAGCGCGATTTCAAATCCGGCTTTGGCACTCAGGACGATCCTTGAGGTAGTCCGAAAATCTACCGACCCCTTGTTGCCGTAAATGTTCCCAACTAGGTCCCCAAAGCCGCGCTCGTAATAGTACATTCCGCCGGTCGGATAATTGTCGTAGAAGCTACCATACGTTACGGTGACCTCGTTTGTGCTGCCATAGTTCTGGTCGATCGCAGCGTTGTTGGTACAAAGCTTGCCGCCGTTGCAGAAATTTCCTTGCGTGAAATCGAGCATTTGCTCAGCGGCGTAGGCCGGCAGGGGCGCCAAAACCGTCATGGCCGCAGCAAACATCGTCATAGTCGCATTGCGCATTGTCTTCTCCGTCGCGTCAGGCGGTCATCAAGGCGTGCCTCAAGCTGCCCGGATGCGCCTGGGATGATGCTGTCACCTGCTGAGTGACGGCTCCGCCCGACGCCCTGCATCAGGGTTAATGATCGTTCATCGCCGCTGCGACGAACATGAGGGTCGCAGCGACGAAGACGCGTCCAAACACCGCCGGTTCAAAGCAATCTCACTTGTAATTGAGGCAACCCACTCATCGGCGGTTTTGATTGCGCAACGCCCTTGGTCTGCCTCGATTGACGAGGTTTTGCCGTCGTTTACTGGCCCCTGTCACCGAGGCCGGCAACGTCTTCTACATGGAGAGGGCAGACCCAGCTGTAGACGCGACCCGCCCCCCGTCCATAAGGTTGGCGCCCGCGCCTGCTCACCGACGTTTCGCGCTCGAAAGCACGAGCTTGTACAAGGTCGTCTGCGCACATGCTTGATCATGCGTGGATGCGCCTGGTGCGGTTCGGGGCGGGAAGACCCAGTTGCGGTCATCCACCGCCGGTTTTCACGTTCCCGATTTCTACCATTCGTTCATGTCGGCCTTCCGACACGGTCATCGCGTGGCGCGGTGGCCGGAAGGCCGCAGCTGCTATTGGTGAGGCACTCCGCGGGCTGGTTTGATGGTGCCAGCCGACCTCAAGCCGGCTGGAGCACTTCGTCAAATCTGCGCCAGGCCACCATCGGTAAACAGCTCGCTGCCCGTCATGAAGCTGCTGTCTGATGATGCCAGGAAGGCAGCAGCCGCCGCGACTTCTGACGGCTCGCCAACATGTCCGATCGGCGTCGTCGCCCCCATCTCGATCATGGCATCACGGCCAACGACCTCGGCGGCAAGCTCGGTCAAAGTCGGGCCCGGAGACAGGACATTGACCCGGATACCCGTGCCCCGCAGATCCTGCGCCCAGCTCCGCGCCAGGTTGCGGACTGCCGCCTTTGAGGCGCTGTAGACGCTGAATGCCGGGGTCCCCATGACGCCTGTGGTCGAGCCGGTGAGGATAACCGAACCGCCGGCCTCCATCAGCTTTAGGCCTTTTTGAACCGTGAAGATCGTGCCCTTCACATTGACGTCGAACGTCGCGTCGACATGGTCGGTCGTGATTTCAGACAAGGGCAACAATGCCCCCGTGCCGGCATTGGCGAACAGGATGTCAAGCTTGCCGTGCTCCTGCTTCACCGTATCGTACAGACGGTCGAGACCCGCGTCGCTCGAGTTCCCGCTCGAAGGCCAGCGCGGCACGATCGCGCCCGCAGGTGAGCAGCGCCTGCCGCTCCCCCTCTTCGGCATAGGTCACCGCGACGTCCTGCGCTGCCGCGTCGCCATCCAGCGATCGGTCATCGGGCGCCTCGACGTGGCCGACGTAGCGCAGGCTGACGTCGTACTGGCCCGACCAGAAGAACGGCACATCGTCGTAGCCGCCCTCGACAAGCCCGAGCAGGTGGCGCGCCAGCCACTGACCCATATGCTGCGCCACCACCCAATGCTCGACCCGGATCGAATGACCCAGCCGCGGGTCAGGCGCGCTCGCGACGTCGCCGATCGCGTAGATCGCCTCGTCCGAGGTGCGCAGGTCAGAGTCGACGGCTATGCCGCCACCAGCCCACTCGTCCGCCATTTTCAATCCCGCCGCCCCGGCCAATTCGGTGCGCGGCCGGACTCCGGTGCCGGCCACGAGCAGATCGCCCTTGACGCGACTGCCGTCGTCCAGCGTCGCCTCCTGCCCGTCCCAGCGCGCGACCGCGCGACCGGTGCGGAAGGTGACCCCCTTGCTCTCGTGCAATCGGCGGATCATCGCACCGACTTCCGCGCCGGCGGTCTTCTCGAGCGGCACGTCGGCGTCGGACACGACCGTCACTGCCAGTCCGCGCGAGATAAGCGACGCGGCCACCTCCAGCCCGATGTAGCTCGATCCGATGACGATCGCCCGGTCGGTGCCTTCCGCTGCGGCGATCAGCGCGTCGGCGTCGGCGAGCGTGCGGACGACATGCACGTCGGCACGCTCGTTCCCCGTGAAGGGAGGGACCTGCGGCGCTGCCCCGGTAGCGAGAACGAGTCGATCGTAGGCGACGGTCTCACCGCCCTCGAGCTCGACACGCCGCGCTTCCCGATCGATCCGTATGACGCGTGCGCCGAGCTGGACGGTTGCTCCAGCTGGCGCCGGCAGAGGCAATGCGTCGCGCTCGACCTTGCCCGCCAGGTATTGTTTGGAACAGGCCGTGCGGTCGTAGGATGCGTCCCGCTCGTCACTGAGCAGAGTGACCGCGCCGCCTGCGCCATGTCGCACCAGCATCTCGGCGCAGGCATGCCCGGCGGCACCGCCGCCCACGATCACCACCCGACCGAGCCGCTTGACCGCCCCCGCTCGCGCGATCTCTGGTACAGGCAGCTTAGCGCCGACCCGAACGACACCGGCCGCTTCGATCACCTCATAGCGATCGAGCCGACCGAAGGCGGGCGCGCTCACCGCCTCGCCTGTAGCAGCATCGAAGCGTGCATGATGCCATGGGCAGCGCAACGTGCCATCGGCGACGATGCCCTCCACCAGCGGTGCGCCAGCGTGCGGACAGGTGCTGGCCAGCGCGCAGAGCCGACCCCGGCTACGCAGCAGGACGACATCCTCGCCTCCGACCTTGCCCGCGACGATCGCATCATCACCGATGTCGGACGCGGCCACGCCCGCCGCAAGATCGCGCTCTGCCATGGCCGCGTCGCTCCGCTGAGATCAGTCCACGCGCTGCAGAGCGGTCGCGGCGAGATGCTCGCCGATGAACCACACCTGCGGCTCGTTCGAGCGGATGATGTCACTCACCAGCAGGTCGTTGGTGCCGTCGTCACCCGACTCATCAGCCGCCTTGGCACCCTCGTGCGCCTGCTCCAGCACGACGCGATGCGCCTCGAGCAGCCGCGCGAGCATCGTCGGCACGTCTTCGCGACCTTTGGGAGGGCGCTGGATTCGCGTCATCTCGGCGACGTCGTGCGGCGTGGCGATGCTGATCCCCCCGAGTGCCTGGATCCGCTCCGCCACTATGTCGACCAGTTCGGCCTGCTTCTCATAGTGTGTGTCGAGCAGCAGGTGCAGCTGGTAGAAGGTAGCGCCCGACATCTGCCAGTGATGCTTCTTGTAGAGGTCGCGCAGCATCATCGTGTCGGCGAGCACCTGGTTGAGGATCGACACGCTCTGCTTGCGCGCGTTGTCCGACAGGCCGAGCGGGAGCTCTTTGAGCGTGCCGAACGGCTGGATCTCGCGATAATCGATCTTGTACTGGGGCTGAGCTTCGTCCGTGGTGGCCATCGGGTGACTCCGATCATTGATCTAGGTGAGAGAGCGTAGCGATCGTGAGGGTTAACGGTTCCGCCCCGTCAGCCGGCGATCGTGGAGACCGAGCCGGAGTCGACGCGGATGCCGGCGCCGTTGATGAAACTCGCATGCTCGGAGACGAGGAAGGCGACGGCCGCGGCCACCTCTTCCGGCTTGCCGCGCCGCTTCAGCACCATGCCGGGCCGTTCCTCTTCCAGGAAGCTGGCGATCGCCTCGTCGAACGAGGTTCCCTTCTCCTCCGCGCGCTTGCGCATCATCGCGTCGGTCATGGGCGTCGCGATGAACGCGGGAGAGACGGTGTTGACCAGCACGTTGTCGCAGCCATAGGCCTTGGACAGGCCCTTCGCGAGGCTGAGGATGCCGGCCTTGGACGCGCAATAGGCGAGTTCGTCGACATAGGGCTGCACCGCATCCTCGGACGCGAACAGCACGATCCGGCCCCAGCCCTTCTCGCGCATCGCTGGGATCGCCTCGCGGCACATCCGCACCGCCCCCATCAGGTTGATGTCGAGCGTCTCGAGCCAGCCGGCATCGTCGACGTCGAGGAAGTCGCCGGTCGCGCCCGTGACGCCGGCGGCGTTGACGTAGATGTCGGGTTCGCCCAGCTCGTCGCGGACCTGCCGCCAGATCGCATCGACCTCGTCGACTTTGGTGACGTCGCCGGTCACCGCGACGATCTCGCCCAGCCGCGACAGTTCGCCGACCGCCTCGTCCAGCGTGCCGTCGGGCTTGTCGGTGATGGCGACGCGCACGCCCGCCTCGAGCAGCAGCCGCGCGGTCTCCTTGCCCATGCCCGAATCCGCCCCGCTGATCAGCGCAATACGGCCCTTGATCCCCAGATCCATGTCTCTCTCCTTCAGCCTCGCGTCGCGAGGAAACGGTCGGCGGTGCGCAGCGACAGCGCCATGATCGTCAGCGCCGGATTGGCGGCAAGCGCGCTCGGGAACACCGAATTGTCGCAGATGAACAGGTTCTCAACATCGAAGCTGCGTCCGTCGGCATCGACCACGGCGCGGTCGCCGTCATCGCCCATCCGGCACGTGCCGATGGTATGCGCCGAACGGTCGACCGCGAAGATGTCGCGCGCGCCCGCCGCCTCCCAGATCGCGGTCATCGTTTTTCGCGCATGGACATCGATCGCGCGCTCGTTCGGCCCGTAGCTGAAGTCGATCCGCGCCTTGCGCAATCCATAGGCGTCGGTCTCGTCCGCCAGAGTCAGCCGGTTGTCGTCGGACGGCAGGCAGTCGCCGTTGATGCCGATCCCACCCAACCGATTGTAATCGTCGAGCAGGTCGACCAGCGCCTGCCCCCAGAGTCCGGCGCCGCGCGCGACATTGGCGGCGAGCGTCACCGGCATCACGCCCAGGCTCTGGATCAGATAGCCGCCGACATGGTCGGCGTCGTCAGCCCGCATCATGTCCTCGGTGATCAGCGACGAGGGATAGCCGCGGTTCATCCGCATGTCGGCGTCGAACCGGCCCCACACCTGCGTCGCGACATGCGCCATGAAGTTCCGACCCACCTGACCGCTCGAATTGGCGAGATCGAGGTTCAGCAGCAGCCGCGGCGTCTCGACCCCGCCGGCGCACAGGAACAGCGCGCGGCAGGCCAGGCGTCGACGCTCGCCGCGGCGGACATAGACGACGCCGCTCACCCGGCCGCTGCCGTCGCGTTCGATGTCGACGACGCGGCACTCCGCGCGCACCTCGGCGCCATGTGCGACCGCCAGCGGCAGCCAGCTCGTGTCGGTCGTCGCCTTGGCGGCGGTGCGGCAGCCCTGGTGGCAGGTCCCGCAGTTGATGCACGCTTGGCGCTCGCCCCAGTGCGGCTGCGCCCGGTCGCGTGAGACCAAAGCGGCGGGGGCGTCGGTGGCCGCGATGCCCAGCGCCGCGCAGCCGCGGGCCATCGCGTCGGCGGGCGCATTGCGCGCGACTGGCGGCAATTCGTAGCGCCGCCCCGCGTCCGACGGGTAACGCGCCGGGCCGGACACGCCGATGAAGCGCTCGACCGCGTCGACATAGCCGATCAATTCGTCATGCGCGATCGGCCAGTCCTCGCCCTGCCCGCTCTCGCTGCGCAGCCGCAGGTCGCGCGCGTAGGGCCGCGGACAGAAGGCGCCCCAGTGCAACGTCGAACCGCCGACGCCCATGCCCGAATTGTTGGCGCCGAAGGCGGTGGCGTCGGCGCCGCCGCTCAGCCGCTCCTCCATCCAATAGATATCGGCGGCGAGTTCGTCGGCGACATGATCGTCGGGCCGGAAGGCGCGCCCTGCCTCCAGCACCACGACCGAGACGCCCGCCTCAGCCAGCCGCGCGGCGAGCGGCGCGCCGCCGGCGCCGCTGCCGACGATGACGACGTCGGCCATGTCCGCCGCGCCGCTCATGCTCGCGCCTCCAGCCGCTGCCAGTCCTCGATCGTGTCGGCCGCGGTCAGCCGATACCCTTGCTTGTGCGGTCCGTCGCCGCCGACAGCAAAACCGTCATAGCCGATCCGGGCCATGGTGGCCGGCAGCGCCATCCACTGCCGCGCGATCTCCGCGCGCGCCTCGGCGAACCATAGTCGCATCTGGCGCGGATCGAGGTCACCGCCCTTCGTGTCGCCGGTCCCGTCGGCAATCGACCGCAGACATCGCTCGCGATCCGCCGGCGCGGCGTCGGCGAAGCCGCCGGCGAGACGGTCGAGCGTGTCGAGACCCGACGTCCAGCCCTCGGCATCGGCGGGCAGTTCGGCGCTACGCCAGCCGTCGCCGATCCCGCTCGTCAGCATCGCATCGATCCGCGCGGCGAGGTCGACCGGATCGGCGGCGCCTGGCAGCACCGTCTCGACCAGTCCGGCGAGCACCGCCCGCTGTCGCGGCGACAGTACCTTGCCCGGCGGCGGTGCGGCGTGCCGCTCGGTCAGCACCGCGCGCGTTCGG
Organism: Sphingomonas phyllosphaerae; assembly: GCA_036946405.1. Taxonomy (NCBI): domain Bacteria; kingdom Pseudomonadati; phylum Pseudomonadota; class Alphaproteobacteria; order Sphingomonadales; family Sphingomonadaceae; genus Sphingomonas; species Sphingomonas phyllosphaerae. The sequence goes on from JAQIJC010000001.1 coordinate 3,036,221, forward strand.
CGGCTGACCCGATCGGACGCGAGCAGTGCAACGAAGGGCGCGGGCAAAGCTCGGGCAAAGGCCGGCGTGACATGGTCCCGGATCAGGGCCGCGACCGCAGCGGGCTGTTCATAGGGCAAGAGATGCGCGGCACCGGCCACCACCTCGACGCGCGCGTCGCGATAGTGCGGCAGGTTGAGCCGCCGCTGCGCGTCCTTGCCCAGATCGCCGTCCTCGCCGCCGGCGACGATCAGCGCCGGCACCGAAAGCATCCCCGCCGACGCCTGCCAATCCTCGCGGCTGTCGCGCTCCAGCCAGCCGGTCCAAGCGCGGCGGCCGGAACGCTCCACGTCGGCGATCGCCTGCGCGCGCAGCGGTTCAGGCAGGCGCCGGGCAGTATTGGCGTCGACGAACATCGCCGCCTCGTCCGCACCGATCCGGCCATCGGCGAACCAGCCGATCATCTCGGCGCGACGCTCCTCCGCCATCGGCTCGGGCGCGGGCGGCGAGGCGGCGAGCAGCACCACCGCGGCGAGACCTGCGAAATCCAGATCGCCGTCGCGCGCGCGGGCGGCGGCGAGCGTCGCGATCTTGCCGCCCATGCTGTGGCCGATCACTGCCCAGCTCTGCGGTTGCCCGGCCGATACCTGTGCCGCGAACCAGTCGACCAGTCCCGCGACGTCGAGATCGGCATCCGCGCTGTCGCCGAAGCCGGGAAGGTCGAGCGCGACGCAGTCCCCGAGATCGCCCAGTCCGGTAATTACCTCATCCCACTCGCGCGCACTCGCGCCAAGCGCGTGTAAGAAATAGACCTGGGCCACGCGCTTACCTGTTGATGTTGATCAGTGATCCCCAACAAGTGTCGGCATGCGGATCCGTTCCGGCATATCGAGTTCGTCGTCGCGATTTCGCTGATATCGTGAACCCGGATACTGACGACACGCGGCGTGCACCGCGGATCTCTCAGCGTTGTGACGGCAGCACCAGCGGTGCTGCCGCAGAGGTTTTAGGCTACACCGGCGCCGCCCGTGACGCCGTAGACCTCGCCGTTGATGAAGCTGGCCTCTTGACTGGCGAGCAGCACGTATACCGCCGACAGCTCGACCGGCTGGCCGGGACGACCGTACTGGCTCTCCGAACCGAATTTCTCCACCGCCTCGGGAGGTTGGCCACCGGACGCCTGCAGCGCGGTCCAGAACGGACCCGGTGCGACCACGTTGGCGCGGATGCCCTTTTCCAGCAGCTGCTTGGCCAGCGCCTTGGTGTAGGCGACGATGCCAGCCTTGGTCGTGGCATAGTCGAGCAGGATCGCCGACGGCTCGTACGCCTGGATCGAGGCGGTGGTGATGACGCTCGCGCCCGCTGGCAGGTGCGGCACCGCCGCCTGCGTGATCCAGTGCATGGCGTAGAGGTTGGTCTTCATCGTCTTGTCGAAGTCGTCCGACGTTACCTTCGAGATGTCCTCGCGGTTCTGCTGTCGACCGGCGTTGATGACGAGGATGTCGAGCCCGCCCAGCGCCGCTCTGGCCTGGCTGACCAGTTCGCGGCACCATGACTCGTCGGTGATGTCGCCGGGCAGCGCGACTGCCGTTCGCCCCTCGGCTTCGATAAGTTTGACGACCTCGTCGGCGTCCGACTGTTCGGTTGCGAGGTAGGAGATCGCCACGTCAGCGCCCTCGCGCGCGTAGGCGATCGCGGCAGCGCGACCCACGCCGCTGTCACCGCCGGTGATCAGCGCCTTGCGCCCCTTGAGCTTGCCAGCGCCGACATAGCTCGTTTCGCCGTGATCGGGCTTGGGGTTCATCTCGGCGGCGAGACCGGGGACGGGCTGCGGCTGGTGCGGGAACGGCGGCCGCGGATATTGCGTGCGCGGATCCTGCATGGTCAGACGGTCGGTCATCCGACGGAGCTGATGCGAGGCTCGACCAAGCTACCGACGCTCGCCACCGATGCCGACGCGGGCGCCTTCATGCGGGCGCGGGTCGAGAGGGGATCGGACTATATCAAGGTGGTTCAGGATGATGGAGCGAGGCGGGGCGAACCAGCCGACATGCCCTCCTTCACCCCGACGCGCTTCGCCGAGGTCATTGCCGCCGCCAAGGCGACCGGCAAACTCGTCGTCGTCCACGTCCAGAAACTGGCCGTCGCGCGGATCGCGGTTGCAAACGGCGTCAACGCGCTTGAGCATGCCGTCTGCGATGAGCCTGTCGATGACGCGCTCATCGCGGCGATGAAGGCGCACGGAACCATCCAGACGGCAACGCTCGCGACCTATGCGGGCCTTGCAGGCACCGATGATGCCCGCCAACTGGCGGCAGACCCGGCGGTCGCGCCCTTCCTTTCACCCCTGCAGAAGGGGATGCTGACACTCGACTGGCAGCACCCGCGACCCGTCGATTATGCGCAGGACCTGCGCGAAGGTCGAACGGTCGTCATCCCCGACATCCGCCTCGATCCGCGCACGTCGGGCGATACTGCGCCGTTGAATCCCGTCGCGGTGCGCAGCCTCGTCAACCGGCCCGTCCGGGAGAAGGGGCGAACCGTGACCATCCTCTACGTCAACGATGGTGCGCCGCGCGATTGGACACCGGAAGAGGTCCAGTTCATCGCCGATGCCGGCAACCGGACCTGGACCGCGCTCGAACGGCGACGGGCCGAGAAGGAGGCGAAGGAGACGGCCGCATTCCTGAGCAGCGTGCTGGCTGCATCGACCGACTGCATCAAGGTGGTCGAGTTGGACGGTAGGCTGTCCTTCATGACCGATGGCGGGATGAAGGTCATGGAGATCAGCGACTTCAATGCCGTGCGTGGTTGTCTATGGCCCAACTTCCTCAAGGAGGACGGCCCGGCCTATGGCTCAGGCGCTTACCAGCGGAGTGTGTGTGGCCTCGTCGCGCGACCAAACGGGGAAAATGGTTTTGTTATAACCTTTGTCCAATGCTGGAAAAATATTTCAAAGGTGCCGAATATCGGGCCAGCCTGACCTTTGGCTGTATTGAGTCGGAAAAGCATTCATCTGTTACCCGACTGTGATGAATATTGGGCCGCACGGGCGGATAGGGCAGGAAGACTGAATTGAAGAGCAAGGTTATTCACGCGACGACGCCGGCCACGATCATGGGCATACGGGGCCGCCCGCTTGCGTGCAGGTTCGCGGCGCGCGCCAGAATAACCTCAAAAATATTGACGCCGATGTACCGCGCGACGCCTTCGTGGTGTTCAACGGCATATCGGGCTCGGGCAAGTCGTCGCTCGCGTTCGGCACCCGCCCGCGAACGAATGGTGCCGTCACGTCGCGACACATCAACGGCGCCTTATCGTTAAATTCAGAGATATGATAAGTACAGAAGACAAGGTCATCCACTATTGCGGATGACCTGCCATATTTATCTATTCATTTCCCGATACGGCCGGGCCACCCATTCCGGATAGAAACACGAACCTTACCCTGCAGTCAAACAGCAGCTTAGGGTGCCGACCGCTCGGCTATTTCGCGGCCAGCAGGGTGAACTTGTGAATTTGCGGCGGTTCAGAAAAAAGTTCTTCTGCCTTGTCCATCAGTGCGGCGGCAACCTTGCCGTCAAGGTGGGCCTGCCGATCCTCCTCTGTGTCGAACGTATCGAAGATCGCGTACGCACCGGGACCTTCCTCGATTGCATACCAGGTCAGAGTGCCCGCCTCAGCTTGAACGAGGGGCAATGCCGAGGTCAGAAAATTGGCGACATCACGCTCTTTTCCGGGCTTGGCCTTCAGTGGTACATACAGGGCAAGTTTGGGCATAAATGACTCCTCAAGTGAAACCGACAGTCATTATTCGGCAGAGCAACGGAAGAGCGGGCCGCTACGTTCCCCATGAGGCGGAGCACACGCGGCCCCGCCTCCTCGTCGAAATCAGAACTGCTGTGCGGTCGGCCGGATGACGATCGCGTTGACGTCGACGTCATCAGGTTGTTCGACAGCGAACGCGATAGCACGCGCCACCGATGCCGCCGGGATGGCCTGCTTGTAGAAGTCCAGCACCGTCTCAGCAGCCGTACCCGACGTCGTGAACTTCAGGTCGCTCTCGACGGCTCCGGGCTCGATCGACGTGACGCGGACCTTCTCGCCCACCTCCTGGCGAAGACCTTCGCTGATCGCGCTGACGGCGAACTTGGTGCCGGAATAGACCGTGCCGCCCGGGGCAAAGACCTTGATGCCGGCGACCGAACTCAGGTTGATGATGTGGCCGCTGCCCTGCTCCAGGAAGCCGGGAAGAGCCGCGGCGATGCCGTAGAGCGTGCCCTTCAAATTGACGTCGATCATCTGGTCCCACTCGTCGGTGTTGACCTCGGCCATCGGACGGATCGGCATCAGACCGGCGTTGTTGATCAGTACGTCGAGACGGCCGAAGTCGGCGACGATCGCGGCGACGACGGACTGGACCGCCGACTTGTCGGTGACGTCGAGCGCATAGGCGCGTGCCGTTCCGCCGTTCTCGGCGATCTGCGCGACGACCTCGTCGAGCTTGTCCTTGCGCCGTGCGGCGATGGCGACCTTCGCACCGCGTTCGGCGAGAAGACGCGCGGTCTCGGCGCCGATGCCGGTGCTCCCGCCGGTGATGAGAACAACCTTGCCTTCGATACCTTTGGTCATGACTGTGTTTCCTTCACTTCAGATGTTGATTTTTCGCTGGGTCGCGGCCCCGCGCCAGCGGTAGCCGCGTGGATGAACGAGGCCGATAAGGCCCGCGCGAAGCGCAGGTGCCAACAGGCCGATCATCCGCAGCTCCTCTATGTAGAACGGTTGTGCCAGCAGCGCCGACCCCACCCATTCATTAAGCTTGCCCATGGCAGCACCCTTAGGTCGCGGAGACGGGGTTGAGGACAAACGCGGCGCGCTCGGCCAGATCGCCGATCTGAGAGAGGTAGTTTTGGAAGTGGGGCGTCGCGCGGTGGGCGGTAACCGCATCCGCGTCCGCGTACAGCTCGTCGAGGACGAAGCGGTTCGGATCGCTCTGGTCCTGCCAGAGATCGTAGCGCAAATTGCCCGGTTCGGCACGGCTTGGCTTTAGCATGGCGTCGAGCAGAGCGCGCAGGCGGTCGACGGTATCCGCACGGGCGGTTAGGACGGCGACGATCTTCACGTTGGCGGTCATGGCACCATATCCTGTCCTGGTTATATCCGAAGCGGGGCGCATCCTGAGCGCCCCGCCCGTCATCCTGGTACTCACGCAGCGGCGCGATCGAGGGCTTCGATCAAAGCGTCGGCCATGGCTTGGTCCGACGCCGGATTCTGACCCGTGATCAGCTCCCGGTCCACGACGACATTCGAAGCGAAGTTCTTGTCGGTGACAGAGACGTCGCCACCGGCCGACCGCAGCGCCTTTTCCATGTCGAAGTAGAGTTCGCCCTTCAGCACTTGCTCCTCAGCGATCTTCTCCTCGCTCGCCGAGAAGACGGTCATGCGGTAGCCTGAGTAGATCCAGTCTCGCGCCAGGTCGGCCGCCCCGGCGTCATCGCCTTCCTCCAGCGCCTTGCGGAAGGCCGGAGCATCGTCGAGCGCGGAGACAACGACCACCGGTCCGTGGCAGAGGAGCGCGGTCGGCTTGGCCGCCGCGTGGAAGTGACGGAGGATCGTGCCCGCATCGCGGTCCTGCATCAGATCGACGATGGGCGCGTGACCTCCCGGCACGAACACGCCAACGAAGCCGTCCAGACCCTCGTCGACGACCGATTTCAGCGTGCGGACGTCGTTCATGGCCGGGTGGCTGGCGAAGAAGTCCTTGGCGCGCTGGTATGCCGCCTCATCACCGCCAAAGTGGTCCTTCGTGTCGGAACCGGCATCGATGTGCGGCTTGGTCCCGTTGGGCGTAGCGAGAACAATATCATAGCCGGCGTCGAGCAGTGCCAGCGCGGGGACTGCCGTTTCGTTGAGATACTGACCGACCGTTGCGGTACTGCCACTACGCAGACCGAGCTGTGTCGCGTTCGATCCAAGAACGAGAACCTGACCCTTGCTCATCTGAACCTCCATGTTCGCGGCGCCCGTCGCCGATGGATGGGAAATGGGCCTCGTTGATATATTCTAGAAGTTTATCTTTTTGATGTCAGATATACGTCTGACAGGATGACTGCATGCGCTACGATCTGAACCTGCTGCCGATCTTCGTCGCGTTGATGGAGGAGCGCAGCGTCACGCGGGCTGCCGAGCGCATGGGCATGACGCAGCCCGCCCTGTCTAACGCCCTATCGCGTCTACGACTGATGCTTCAGGACCAGCTGTTCGTCCGCGAGCGCTACGGCATCCAGCCGACCCCGATCGCGCTTGAACTCTCACCGCTGATCGCCGAGGCACTCGCCCAGCTCGACGACGCGGTCATCGGTCAGCAGGCCTTCGACCCCGCACAGGCCGAACGGCTCTTCACGATTGCGCCAAACGGCTATGTCGAGTTCGTCCTCGTCCCCGCTATCGTGGCGCGCCTGGAGAAGGTCGCCCCCGGCATAAAGCTTCGTCTGACGCCCTACGGGAACGATCTTGTGGAAACAGGGGTCGTGTCGGGCACGACGGCGCTCGTGCTGGGCCGCATCGTCGATCCGCCCGACAACCTCGTCGTCCAGCACCTGATGGACGAAGGGCTCGCCTGCGCCGTCCGTGCCGACCATCCGGGCGTCGGCGATGTCATGACGCGCGAGCAGTTCGAGACGATGAAGCATGTCAACATCGTGCCGCCCGGACGGATGCGCGCCGGGCTGTTCCAGGCGCTGGCGCAGCAGCAGCTGAAGCGCGACGTCGCAATCTCCGTGACAAACTTCTTCGCGGTAGCCGAGATGGTGGCGGTGACCGACTATTGCGCCACCTTGCCCTCGCTCATCTGCAGGCGGCTGATGCACGACCCCCGGCTGAAGATCCTGCCGGCTCCGGTCGACCTTGGCAGCTTTCCCGTGGAAATGGCTTGGCACGTCCGCTATCGGCATGATCCCGCACACCGCTGGTTACGGGCGCTGATCGGCGCGGTCATCACCGACCTCACGGGGAAGACGGCAGCGGCAATCACGCCGTCGCCAGCCTGAGGACGATGTCGAACCGCGATGTCGCTTGTGCGTATCCCGTACGCGACAAAGTTCGCTATACAGCCCCTGACAATAGGATTTATCATGCGCGCAATCGGCTACCAGCAGCCCGGAACGATCGATCGCACGGAAGCTCTCGTCGATATCGAACTTCCCGATCCCAACGCTACCGGCCGTGATCTCCTCGTCGAGGTCAAGGCTGTCTCGGTTAACCCTGTTGACACGAAGGTGCGCGCTGGCTCGGGTTCGATCCACGGTGATTGGCGTGTCCTGGGTTGGGATGCCGCCGGTGTCGTTCGCGCTGTTGGCCCTGAAGTGCGCGGCTTCGAACCGGGCGACGAGGTGTTCTACGCGGGCAGCATTGGCCGCGATGGGACCAACGCCGAGTTGCACCTGGTCGACGAGCGCATTGTCGGGAAGAAGCCGGCCAGCCTCGATTGGGCAGAGGCAGCGGCGTTGCCGCTGACGGCGATCACCGCGTGGGAGGCCCTCTTCGAGCGATTGTCCGTGCGTACTCCTGTAGCCGGTGCAGCACATGCGCTGTTGATTGTCGGGGGTGCCGGCGGGGTAGGCTCGATGGCGATCCAGCTTGCTCGCCAGGTACCCGAGCTAATCGTCATTGCGACGGCCTCGCGCCCTGAAACGCAGGCCTGGGTGGGTGAGCTCGGTGCGCACCATGTCATCGATCATCGCCAGCCGCTGGCTCGGCAAGTGGCGGATTTGGGCATCGGCGCACCGGCTTTCATCTTCTCGGCCACGCACACCGACGAGCATATCGAGCAAATCGCCGAGCTGATCGCCCCGCAGGGACGTTTTGCGCTCATCGACGACCCCAAGACGCTCGATGTCGTACCGTTCAAACGCAAGTCGGTGTCGACCCACTGGGAGTTCATGTTCACCCGGTCCATGTTCGAGACTGCTGATATGGAAACGCAGGGTCAGATTCTGTCGGCCATCGCCAGCCTCGTGGACGCCGGTGAGGTGCGCACCACCCTCACCGAACGGTTCTCCCCCATCAACGCCGCGAACCTCAAGCGCGCGCACCAGGCGCTTGAGAGCACTACCGCACGCGGCAAGATCGTCATCGAGGGTTGGCACTGATGCGGTTCACGCTCACTCAACGTCCGTCGCGCCCGCGGCCCCGCTGCACCAACTGAAAGGGACCAAGCCTCGGCGTTAATGATGCCAGCCACGTGCGGTTGTGGGCGTCGCTTTCGCTGGGTCACTGATATCTATAATCGTAAAAGACCGTGATGGTTCGAGATAGCAGACGCGGTCCTCGGGTGAAAACTCGGGACGTCTGCTAGCTCGGCCTCTCACCAATCGGTGCCAAGAGCGGGGAGTGCTTCGGCTAAGAAGTCAATCCACGCCCGCGTCTTGGCGGCGGGGCGCCGCGTCGGGTGTGTGATGGCATATGCCGCCCCCAGCCTCATAGGCGGCTCGTCCAGCTCAAGCTCGCTCAACTGACCGGCGCGAAGCGCCTCTGCCGCAATAAAGCGTGGCCCATAGACCAGCCCTTGGCCCGCGATGGCAGCGCGAACCAAGGCCTCGCCATTGTCGGAACACATCGATCCTGAGATCGGCACCTTGATCGTCCCGTCTTTGCCGAACGCCCACGATGTCGTTCCTGCAAGCGACGCGTTGGTGTGGCCCAGACAATCGTGATCGCCGAGATCGGCCAGGCGGGTTGGCCTTCCCCGCCTCGCCAAATAAGAGGGGGCGGCACACAGCACGACGCGCATCGCCACGAGTTTGCGGGCAACAAGCGCACTGTTGACGAGGCGCCCGATCCGTACGGCGACATCCCAACGCTCTTCCAGCAGGTCGACGTAACGATCGTTGAAGCCCAGTTCGATCGTCACCTCGGGATGACGTGCGGAGAAAGCAGGGATGAGTGAGGCAAGGTGCAGAACGCCGAAGGTGGCGGGCGCACTGACGCGCAGCAGTCCCTGGGCAGTGATCGAGCGCGACGATGCCTCCGCCTCGGCTTCTCCGATCTCCATCAGGATACGTTCGGCCTTTTCGAAATAGTCGGTGCCTGCCTCGGTCAGCGACAGCCGACGCGTCGAGCGCTGGACCAGCGTGGTGCCGAGCCGCGCTTCGAGGGCGTCTAGGTGCTTGGCCGCCATCGCCGGCGACATGTGCAGATCGCGTGCGGCAGCAGAGATGCCACCGAGCCTGATCGCCTTTACGAACACGTCCATACCCGTCAACCGATCCGCCATGATTTCCTACCCGTGGTTGAAGCTGACTCTTCTACGTGGCAGATTATCATTGCGCGATAGTGGGCACATATCCCGGTCAACAGATCGAACAATGATCCAGGCGGCTTCCGTGGCGCCTGCACCGGAGTGTATGACCATGAGCGTCCAGCCTACCTACTTCATCCCGCATGGCGGCGGCCCCTGCTTCTTCATGGACGATCCGCGCGGCGTGTGGAGCGGTATGGAAGCGTTCCTGCGCAGCCTGCCGAACTCGCTTGCCGAGAAGCCCAAGGGTATCCTCGTCGTCTCGGGACATTGGGAGACGGACGGCTTTGCCTTGACCGGCGCCGAACGGCCCGAGCTGATCTACGACTATTACAACTTCCCGCCCCATACCTATCAGCTGCGCTACGACGTACCAGGCTCGCCCGCGCTCGCCGCCCGTGCCGCGGCCCTGCTCAAGGATGCGGGCATCCCCTCGTCTGTCGACGCGAAACGGGGCTTGGATCACGGCGTGTTCGTGCCCCTCAAGGTGGCCTTTCCGGATGCCGACATTCCGCTGATCGAGATGTCCGTCGAGCGGGGGCTGAACCCGGCCCTCCATGTCGCTGCCGGGCGCGCCCTCGCGCCGCTGCGTGAGGAAGGTGTGCTGATCCTGGGTTCGGGCATGAGCTTCCACAACATGCGCGCCTATGGCGACCCGCGCTCGACGCCCGGCTCGCAGGCGTTCGACCAGTGGCTGGCCGAGAGCATGGAACTGGATGGTGCGCAGCGAGCCGAGCGTCTGGCGCATTGGGCGGATGCGCCATCGGCGCGGTTCGCCCATCCGCCCGCCAAGGAGGAGCATCTGCTGCCCCTGATGGTCGCGGCCGGCGCGGCCGAAGGCGAAGGCGCCCGGGTCTATGCCGAGGAAGTGCTGTCGACCGCCATCTCGGGTTTCCGTTTCAACTGATCTCACCGCGTCACTGAAGGAGAATTATCATGACCATCGCCGTCACCGGCGCGACCGGCCAGCTTGGCCGCCTCGTCATCGAAAGCCTGAAGCGCAAGTCGACCGGCGAGCCGATCGTGGCGCTGGTGCGCTCGCCCGAAAAGGCCAGCGACCTGGGTGTCGAGGCACGCGCGTTCGATTACACGCAGCCTGTGACGCTCGCTCCGGCACTGGCCGGGATCGACACGTTGCTCTTGATCTCGTCGAGCGAGGTCGGGCAGCGCGAGGCACAGCACCGCAACGTCATCGAGGCCGCCAAGACGGCGGGCATCAAGCGTATCGTCTACACCAGCCTGCTGCACGCCGACCGATCGCCGATCAGCCTAGGGGAGGAGCACCGTGCGACCGAAGCGCTGCTGGCGTCCTCCGGTATCCCGACGACCCTCCTGCGCAATGGCTGGTACACCGAGAACTACACCGGCTCGATTCCCGCAGCCCTGGAGAATGGCGCGCTCGTCGGCAGCGCTGGCGAGGGACGCCTGTCGCTCGCGACCCGCGCCGATTATGCCCAAGCCGCAGCCATCGTGCTGACCAGCGACGGCCATGAGGGCAAGACCTATGAGCTGGCCGGCGACGACGCGGTGACGCTCGCCGACCTTGCCGCCGAGATATCGCGCCAGACCGGCCGCGACATCCCGTACCGCGATCTGCCGCAGGCCGATTACGCTGCGATCCTGAAGCAGGTCGGCCTGCCCGAGGGCTTCGCCGAGGGACTTGCGGCATGGGACGTCGATGCCTCGAAGGGCGCGCTGTTCGATGACGGCCACCAACTCTCGAAGCTGATCGGACGTCCGACGACACCGCTGGCCGACGCCGTGCGGGCGCAACTCGCCGCGCAGGGCTGACGTTACGGACAACCCCGACCGATAAAGATCATCCCTGGAGATAGCGCATGAACATCGACCTTTCCGGCAAGACGGCGCTCGTGACCGGTTCGACGGCCGGCATTGGCTTTGCGATTGCGAAGGGGTTGACGGCGGCCGGGGCGATCGTCGTCCTGAACGGGCGCGACGAGAGCCGCACCCAGGAGGCTGTTGCCAAGCTGAAGCGTGAGTTCGGGGATGCCGATGTGCGCGGTGTGGCCGGAGACGTCGGAACGGAAGCCGGATGCGATGCCATCGTATCTGCGCTTCCGGCGGTCGACATCCTGGTCAACAATGCCGGCATCTTCGGCCCGCAGGACTTCTTCGAGACGCCGGACGCGGAGTGGGAACGCTTCTTCCGGGTCAATGTGCTGTCGGGCGTGCGCCTGTCCCGAGCCTATCTGCCCGGGATGCGGGACAAGGGCTGGGGTCGCGTGCTGTTCCTGTCCTCGGAATCCGGCCTAAACATCCCGGCGGACATGATCCACTACGGCGTGACCAAGACCGCCGACCTTGCCCTATCGCGTGGCCTAGCCAAGCGCATGGCAGGTACGGGTATAACAGTGAATGCCATCCTTCCCGGTCCGACATTGTCGGAGGGCGTGGCCGAAATACTGGCGGACGAGGTGACCTCGGGCAAATCGTTGGAAGAGGCTGGCGCCGATTTCGTCAAGGCGCACCGACCGTCCTCGATTATTCGGCGTGCTGCCACGGTCGAGGAAGTCGCCAACCTGTGCGTCTACATCGCCTCTCCACAGGCGTCCGCGACCACCGGTGCGGCGCTACGCGTTGACGGCGGTGTGGTGGATACGATCGCCTGACTTTCAGTTTGTCCTACCCCGATTGGGAAGGGCGGTCAGCACTACCAATGCGCGAGTTGCACGACAGACGGCAAGGCGGGTGCCGTTTCCCGAACTGCTTGTCGAGCGTGGCGAAACGGAAAGCCAGACCGCCAGAAAATCGACCGGGGCTGTTGAAAAATGCGCCGCTGGTGGCCGGTCCGGTTGAGGGCGAGATGACACCCCAAGGTTTCGGGATCCCGTCTCGCATGGGATCCCAATCGGTACGGGGGCCGCGGTAGCCAGCGTCAGCTATGCGCCTTGCTTTACCCAAAAGCGGCCGGTCCGCTAACCACCACAAAACCCCGAAATTTCTAGGTCGCTGGTGATAATCCGCATTACTGAATGACTGACAGGCGACGAAGGCCTATGAAGAAAGACACCCTGACGACGTCGGGGTGTGGATGGTGAGCAGGTATAAGAATAGGTCGAGCCCACTGGTATAAAGGCTTTGGGGGCACACGATCTAAGCATCTGAATTTTCTCGCTTCCGATGCCATGGTGATTTCTCCCGTAGGGCTCACCATCTTCATCGGATTAGTTCTTCTTTTCAGAGGGTTGCGATTGATGCTTGGCTAACTCGGTTGCACAATTAGCCAAATCCGGGTTTGACAGCCTGCCAATTGCAGCGGAAGCGAGCCGGCGCTGATCGACACCGGCGGTGTAGGTTGTGACCTCTGCATCGGCCTTCCAGCCGCCGACAGACTTGATCGACTGTTGGCTCTCGCCGCTCTCCGCAAGCCGCCGCGCCATCGCTTTGCGCAGGCCGTGCGCGGTGCACTGGGGCAACGCTGCCTCGTCGCACCACTCGCGCATCTTGTTGCCAAAGCCGGCCTTGCTGAATGGCTTGCCGTAATCTGTGACTAGGATGGTTTTCAGGCCCACCCGCTGCATGGCCGCGATGGCTTCAAGCAACTGAGGAGCGACGGGCAACCACAGGTCCGTTCCCGTCTTCCCTGTCGATAATTGATTTGGCCGTTCTTCACCTGCTCCGGTCCAAGCAACCGAGCGTCGCCGCGCCGCTGCCCGGTCCACAGCATGATCTCCAATGCGAGGCGCGCACGCGTACCTAGCGCATGATGCGCCTGATACTTGGCGATGCGCGGGATGGCTGACGGCGAACAGTCGCGCGATGCTCGGGCGGCTCAATTGTTCGTTTGAACAGCCCGCGCCTGCCGAGATAGCGGTCACCGCCGAACTCCATGATTCGGTGAGCACGCCAGACAGCGCAGGGTTTCGCGCGATTCTCCGGTCGAACGATACGATTCTTGCCAAGATTACGATGGCCGTGCGCCGGCTCGATGACTGAGCGACGTCGCCTCGATGAGCCGCATGACACGCGGGCGTCCACGATCGTCGCAGACGGCGTGCAGCTTGGAGCTCAGGCCGCCCCTGATGCGCCCGATACATCGGGAAAGAGCCCCTTTTTGAGCAGGCTGGCTGCCGTCCAGTGCGCCTTCAGATGCGTGGCGTCGATCATCAGCTGATCCGGTGGTCCGCCCTCGGCCGCCAGTCCGGCAAATATCCGGTGGAACACCTCCATCCGGCTCCAGCGGATAAACCGGTTGTAGATCGTCTTGGGCGGACCATAAGCCGCTGGCGCATCGCGCCAACGCAGGCCGTTGCGGACCACGAAGATGATGCCACTGACGATCCGCCGGTCATCCACGCGCGGCACGCCATGCGACAACGGAAAACACGCCTCAATCCGCTGCATCTGCTTGTCCGTCAGCCAGAACAGATCAGTCATCGGCGGCACATCCACCGCCCATGAGTCAACCCACCACCGATCATGCAAGCTATTTGATAAGTCCTGAGCCTAGCTTTAGTCGCGCCCTCGACCGTGTTTCAACACGGCTAACGCACCCGTTCGATCAATCGATTCGCAACCGATCGCCTAATCTCACCTCCCTCAAATATCTTCCGCCAGGTGTTATAGCTTATGCCGAATCTCTCTCTTGTAGCGCCTCGTCTGTCTGAGAAGGGCATTTCTCGACAAGCTGCACAACGATGTCACTAGGCAACTTACACATACCCATTACAGGCTCCCAAAAAGTTTCAATATCCGCATGTAACGATGTCAAACCTTTAAAATAGCCCATCTATATTAAACACGAGCCGAGCCTCCACGCACTAAATTTCGACCAAAGCATCTTTGCGTCTCAATCTTTAAACGCTTTTCTTTCGGCTGTTCTGAGCCAGGCACTTCACGACGCAGGCTTTACGATCGGGGAGGTATTTGGATAGTTGATACCCAGTTGCTCGAGGTAGCTCGGGTAGCGCGCCGGGTCGTAGTAGAATTTTTCAAGCTGCGGGCGCATGTCGCGCATCACTTTCTCGTTGAGCCAGATCGCGGGCTTGTCCTGCGCGGTGATCAGCGGCGCGTAGGTGTCGGTCTTGAGTTGCACATCCTGAAAGTAACTTTTCGCCTGCGCCAGCAGCTTGGGCGAGGTCATCAGGTCGAGCACCGTCATCGCCACCGCTTTCGCCCCGGCGACAGCGCCTTTATGCGCAATCGGGGTCGCCATCGCCATCGCCGAGGTGAGATGGTGGCCAATCATGTTCGGCACATTCGACGGAAAGCGGATCGTGATCGTCGGCACCGCCCACATGATGTCGCCGATATCGTCCGAACCGCCGCCGATCGACTGCGGGCGGTTCTCGGGGGTCGACAGGTCGCTGACCTTCGCCTTGAGTGGCTCGACCTTGCGCTGGTTGGCCTGTTGCACCGCCTTGGCGAACAGCTGATCGTCGGCCGACCAGCGCGGCATTCCGACGGCGGCAATATTGGCATAAGCGGCTTCGGCCATCGGCTTGTTGCCGAAATTTGGCGCGGCATAACCCAGCACGCGGTGGGTCACCGTAGTGCCGGTCGATTTCGCGGCGGCCTCCGAAATCTCGTTGCCGGTCTCGAACATCGACTTGATCGCGCCGAAGCTGCGGTCGCGGAAGTAATACCAGACCGACGCGGTGGCGGGCACGATGTTCGGCTGCCCGCCGCCATCCGTGATGACGTAATGCGAGCGCTGCGTGACCGGCAGATGCTCGCGGCGGTAGTTCCACGAGGTGTTCATCAGCTCGACCGCATCCAGCGCCGAGCGCCCTTCCCACGGCATCCCCGCCGAATGCGCGGTCTTGCCCTTGAACTGGTACTCGACCGAAACCATCCCGTTCATGCCGAAGTCGCCGTAAGCGGTGCCGAACTCGCTGCTGACATGCGTGAAGATGCAGGCGTCGACGCCCTTGAACAGCCCATCGCGGACATAATAGGCCTTGGTCGCGAGCAACTCCTCCGCGACGCCGGGCCAGATCATCAGCCGGCCCGGGATGTGGTGCTTCTCCATCACCGACTTGGTCGCGATCGCAGCGGCGATCACCAGCGGCAGCCCGGCATTGTGCCCCTCGCCGTGGCCCGGCCCACCCTCGACCATCGCCTTGGCCTCGGCCATGCCGGGATATTGCGATACGCCCAGCAGCCCGTCGATGTCGCTGCCGAGCGCGATCAGCGGGCCGCCCTCGCCCCAGGTCGCGGTGAAGGCGGTCGGGATGCCCGCGACGCCGCGCGTCACGGTGAAGCCCGCTTTCTCCAGCACATCCTCCAGATACGCCGAGGTGCGCACCTCCTGGAAACCGGGTTCGGCGAAACTGAACACCTGGTCGACCATCACCTGGATGTCCTTGGCTTGCGCATCGACCTTGTCCTCGGCCTCGCGCTTCAGCGCCTTGCCAGCCTGCGCCAGCGCAGCCTGCGGCGCGATCAGTGTCCCGAGCAACAGCGCGGTCACGGCGGTGCGGAACCTCGTCATATTGTATCTCCCGTTGGTTGCGGCGGTCAGAAGTTGGTGGTGAAGGCGACGCGGAAGCTGCGGCCGAGCACGTCGTAAAGGCTGCGCGACGTCTGCGGATAAGCGGGCGTGTTGTTGCCGTCGGGGCCGTTGCCGACCAGCAGCGGATCCTTGTCGAGCAGGTTGGTGACGATAAAGGTCAGCGATCCCTCGCGCCCGCCCGACCGCAGCTTCACGCCCAGCGAGGCATCAAGGTAGAAGGCGCCACCAATATTGTTGTCGTTGATCGTGCGGTAGCGCGTCGTCGAGGTCGGGCAGCCGCTCGTGCACTCGATATAATCGTTGCCGTAGACGCCGGCGCCGAATCCGCGACCGACGAGGTTGAGCGTGAAGGCGTCGAGCTCGTAGAAGGCGCTGACGCGGTAGCGCCAGCTCGGCGACGAATAGGTGCCCGACAGGCTGCCGCCGTTGACCCCGGCATAGTCGACCGGGAAGATCCCGTTGTCGATGACATTCTCGATATAATGCGTCACCGCGCCGTTGATCGTCAGCCGGCCGGGCAACGAGGAGGCGATCTCGGCGAGGTCGCGGCGATAGCTCACCGCGATGTCGAAGCCCTTCTCCACCTGGCTGGCGAAGTTGAACGGCTGGATCACGATCGAACTGAGCGCACCACCGGAATAGACGATGTTGTCGCAATATTGCGTCGTTCCCGAATAGCAGAAATCGACGGTGTTCTGCGCCGTGATCGTGCCGATCGCGTCACTGATGCGGATGTCGTAATAGTCGAACGAGGCGGTGAAGCCGGGCAGGAAGCGCGGCGTCGCCACCGCGCCGACCGTCCAGCTCTTCGCCTTCTCGGGATCGAGCGCGCGATTGCCGACGGTGTTCTCCAGGAATTGCTGCGATCCCGTAACCGGCGCGTTGGCGGGCAGGATCACGGTGTTGGTGCGCGCGGTTCCCGCGGCGAACAGCTCCTGTAGATTGGGCGCGCGGATGTCGCGGCTGTAGGTGCCGCGGAACTTGATGTCCGGGATTGGCTCGAACGTCGCGCCCGCCTTCCAGGTGAACACCGACCCCGACGTGGAATAATCGGTGTAGCGCCCCGCGACGTTGACGTTCAGCCCGCGCCACAGCGGCAGGTCGATTTCGATGAAGCCTTCCTTGACGTTATAGTCGCCGCGGTTGACCAGGTAATTGCCGTACAGCCAGCCCGAGCTGAACTGCGGGTCGACCTTGCCGTCGATCTGCTCCTTGCGCCATTCGCCGCCGAACGCGATCGCCGCCGCGCCACCGGGCAGATCGAACAGCGTGCCGCTCATGCTCGCCGAGGCGACGTCCTGCTGGATTGACTGATCGCGCTGCGGCTGCGCCGTCCCATAGATATAGCCGAGCGCGGCCGCGGATGGGCCGTCGGTGCCCAGCCGGTCGATCGGCACGCAGCCGTTGCCCGGGTTGGTCAGCGTCGAGCGGCAGACGATCTGCCCGCCCGACAGCACCGCGTCCTGCGCCAACGCCATCCGCGCGTTGTTCCAGGTGTTGGTCAGTTCCTCATGCGACTTGGTCAGGCCGTGCTGGTAATAGACGTCCCACGACCAGCTGCGGTCGAAGAGGCTCAGCTTGCCCTTCGCGCCGCCGACATAGCGGTAGACGTCGCGACGGTTGTCGCTGCCGGGCACCGGGAAGCCGGCGTTCGAGGTCCCGATCGTCAGTGTCGACACCCCCGCCGCCGCCATCCTCGCGGCGACTTCGGGATATTGCGTCAGCAGATAGGCATTGTCGGCACGGATGGTGACGCCGGTGCTCGGCGTCTGCTGGTAAAAGCTCTGCCCTTCGTAGCGATTGAACGATACCTGCCCGTAGATCTGCACGTCGGGGGTTACGTCGAATCCAACCCGTGAGAAGAGGCTGATGCGCTTTTCGTTAGGCAACAGCGAGTTGGTCCCGACATGCCCGGCCAGCGTGGTGCGCCAGTCGCCGCCGACCATCCACGGCGAGGAGGTCGCGTTGGTGGTGCCGTAGTTAAGCTGCCCGGTGGTGCCCGGCTGAAGGAAATAGGTGCCACGCAACGGCCCCGAGGTGACGAGCCCGCCAGCGGTATAGGTGGCCGGTCCGAAGCCCTCTCCGACCAGCCGTTGCGGCAGGCCGTTGCCGGGCGTGTAGGCGGGATTGTTGATCTGGAAGTAGCCGCGGTCGTTCCAGTCACGCGCGATCGTCGCGACGCCATCTTGATGAAAATATTCGGCGCTGGCGAGCAGGTGGAGTCGGTCACCTGCAAGCGATTTCCCGACGGTCGCGGCGAAGCGGTAATTGTGCCCGTCGCCGCGCTCGGTGATGCCGGTATCGGCAGCGAATTTCACCCCGCGATATTTTTCGTCGAGGATGAAGTTGACGACCCCGCCGACCGCGTCCGACCCATATTGTGCCGATGCGCCACCGGTCACCACCTCGACGCGCTCGATCAGGTCCTGCGGGAAGGTGTTGACGTCGACCACACCATTGACCGCTGACGCAACCGAGCGCTGGCCGTTCAGCAGCACCAATGTGCGTCCGGCGCCGAGCCCGCGGAGATTGACCGAGTTGATCCCGGCAAGGCCGTTTGACAGCGAGCCGGAGCTGTTCGCCGCGGTACTGCCCTGCGCGATCGACGGCAATTGGTTGACGAAGTCGGACACGTTGGCGGGGCGCTGCGCGGCCAATTCGGCGGCACCGAGCACCGTGACCGGGGTGGGCGCACTATAGCCGTCGCGGACGATGCGGCTGCCGGTGATGACGATGTCGTCGGACGGAACGTCGTCGGCGCCGGTATCCTGCGCCGCGGCCATAGCCGCGGCGTCCGCCGTGACGCCGCCCCCCATCGCCCCGGTAGGTGGCGCGAACGACACGGGCACCTGTGCCGCGGCGACTCCGCCCCAAATCGTTCCTGCCGTTCCCAGCAGCAGCATGTTGACGCGGCGCGCCGCGTTGCGCCGCCGCCGCGCCGTGGCTGATGTTGCCTGCATGTCCGAACACCCCCGAGAAGAATCGACCAGCCCTGCCGCCATCGCTCTCCCCGGCCTACGGGTCGTCTCGTGTGCGCCTTGCGAGGCACGATCCGGGCGGCCCGACTTGCCCCGACTTTAGCGGGTGCAACCGTGTCGACGGGGCGTTCCGCGCAACATTGCTGCGCACGATGCCCCATCGATGATCATAAGCTTGCACGTAAGGGGGTGGGCGATCCTCGGAAAAATCACTCGGTTTTCACGCCCCTGTGATGATTTCCGGCGTGTAAGGAAAAGATCGTCAGCGAATCCTGCATAAGTACCGGATCGGTAACTTTCGTACCGGTGCAATCGTATGCGGCTGGCGAATCCCGCTTTTCGGATCGCGCACGGTCCCGACGAGCGCCCTCTGCAACCCGTCCTCGCGAGCGCCACAGCCGGATCGACCGCCACCGGAAAACCGCTCTATTCGAAGTTCGGCGCGACGGAAGGCCGATAATCATCGTGTCGGCTGGTCAGCCGTGAGGAGGTTTGGCGTCGGTCGGTCCTAACGTTCGAACACCACCGGCGGCACGCCGCGGCGGGCGACCTGCCGCATGATGAAGCTGCTGCGGATCTTGGCGACGTACGGCAGGCGCGACAATTCGCTACGATACACCCGGTCGTAATCGTTGAACGAGCGCACGTGCACCATCATCACGAAATCGGTGTCGCCCGACACGAAGCTGCAGAAACTCATCGACGGGCATTGCATCACCGCCTCCTCGAACTCGATCAGCGCATGCTCCGCCTGCGAGTTCAGCTCGATCGAGACCAGCACCATGATGCCATAACCGAGCCGGTCGAGATCAAGGCTGGCGGTATAGCCGGCGATCAACCCACGCTCCTCGAGGATCTTGCGCCGGCGTGCGGTGGCGGTGCTCGACAGATTGACCCGCTCACCGAGCGCGACATCCGACATCCGCCCGTCCGCCGACAGTTCGCCGAGCAGGCGGCAGTCGGTCTGGTCGATCTCCGTTGTCGTGAAATCCATCGCATACCCCCGCATTCAGCGTCTGAAACCATCAAAGACGTCGAGGAAATTGATCGAAAGAAACGGGATGCGCAACGCCATCTGTGTTAGCGTTCATTAACTCGAAGAATAAAGGGGCCGCATGACCACCATCGATCGTCTTCGCCGCGCGCTTGGCGTGTCGCTGCTCCTGACCGCCGGCACAGGCGCGATCGGCGCGTCGGCACAGCAGCGTGCCGCCGTCCCGCCGACGCTGCTGCCGGTGGTTGTCGATCGCGAACAGGGCAAGGTGCTCGTCACTTTGCCGCGCCCGGATGAGGACGGCGTATCGGGACGCTTCCTCTACGCCACCGCGCTCAAGACCGGACTCGGCTCGGCGCCGATCCGGATCGATCATGGCATGGTCGGCGACACACAGTTGCTGGCATTCCGCCGCCTCGGCAGAAAGGTCGCGGTCGTGTTCGAGAACCCGCGTTATCGCTCGTCCGGCGATGCGCTCGAGCGAAGCGGCGCACGCGCCGATTTCCCGTTCAGCACCGTGGCGATGCTCGATGTTGCGACCGTGGCAGCGGACGGCGCCGTCACGATCGACCTCGCGCCGTTTCTGGTCCGCGACACGATGCGGCTCGCCGACCGGCTCAACGCCGAGGCAAAGGGCTTCAAGCTGATCGATGCGCTCAGCGCGGTCGATCCGGGGTCGGTCAAGGCGTTCCCCGACAATATCGAGGTGGAGGCGGTGCAGACCTATGGCTCCGACACGCCGGGCAAGGAGGTCGACACGATCGCGCCCGACGGGCGGCAGGTGAGCTTCACCGTCCACCATTCGCTGGTCCGATTGCCCGCCCCCGGCTTCGTCCCGCGAAAGTTCGACATCCGGTCGGGCACGTTCGCCACCCCGGTCTACGAGTTCAACACGCCGCTCGGCGCGCCGGTGTTGCAGCAATATGCGAACCATTTCCGGATCGAGAAGCTCGACCCCGGCGCGGCGCGGTCGCGCGTGCGTAAGCCGATCGTCTTCTACATCGACAACAAGGCTCCCGAGCCGATCCGCAGCGCGCTGATCGAAGGCGTGTCGTGGTGGAACCAGGCCTTCGAGGCGGCCGGCTATATCGATGCCTTCCAGGCCCGCGTGCTGCCCGCCGACGCCGATCCGCAGGACATCCGCTACAATGTCGTCAACTGGAACGAGCGCCAGACGCGCAGCTGGTCCTATGGCGGCGGCGTCACCGATCCGCGCACCGGCGAGATCATCAAGGGCAATGTCGTGCTCGAGGGACTGCGGCTGCGCCAGGACATCTGGATCTTCGAGGGCCTGGTCGGCCTCGCTGAGGAGAACAAGGGCACCGCCAACGATCCGGTCCGTGTCGCGCTGGCGCGAATCCGCCAGCTCGGCGCGCACGAGGTCGGCCACGCGCTCGGCTTCGCGCACAATTTCGCCGCGAGCACGCAGGATCGCGCCTCGGTGATGGACTATCCCTTCGCCAAGATCGCGCTCAACGGCGACGAGATCGACCTGTCCGACGCCTATGCCAGCGGCATCGGCGCGTGGGACAAGTTTACGGTCGACTGGCTCTATGGCCAGCCTGCCGGCACCGATCCCGACGTCACCGCCGCGGCCAAGGCCGAGGCGGCACAAGCCGCGGGGATGCGCTACCTCACCGACATCGACGGGCGCGACTCGAGCCTGGCGGTGCCGGGCGACAGCATGTGGACCGAGGGCACCGACTCGGCCGCGGACCTCGCGCACGTGATGGCGGTGCGCCGCGTCGCGCTGGCGCGCTTCGGTCCGGGCGTGCTCCACGCCGGCGCGCCGCTCGCAGACCTGCGCCGCAGCTTCGTACCATTGTGGCTGTTCCACCGCTACGCCGTGGCGGCGATCGGCAAGACGCTCGGCGGGGTTCACTATAGCTACGCCACCGCGGGCGACAGCGCCCCGCCCCCGACACGCGCGACCGCGGCCGAGCAAGGCGCGGCGCTCGACGCGCTGATGGCGACGCTCGCCCCTGCCGCGCTCACCGTGCCGCCCGCGCTGGCGCTGACGCTGTCGTCGGGCGTCAACGGCAGCGCTGACCCGCAATATGACAATGAGGTGTTCGACACCGCGGGCGGCGCGGTCTTCGATCCGCTGGTTGCGACCGACGTCGCGGCGCAGGTCACGCTCGAGACGCTGCTGTCGCCATCGCGGCTCACCCGGCTCCACCTCCAGCACGCCGCCGACCCAGCGCTTCCCGGCGTAGAATCCTTGCTCGACCGCCTCGACCGCGACGTGGTGGCGCGACACGACGATGCGGTGGCGCAGCGGATCGCGCTGCGCACGGTCCTGGCGATCGCCGCCGCGGCGCGCGCGCCGGCGACCGCCGGCGACGTGACCTTGCGGCTCGACGCCGCGCTGCTGGCGACGCGAGAGCGGCTCGCGCGCGACAAGCGCGACCCCTGGGCGCAAGGCGTGGCGCGGTTGCTCGGCGACAAGGGCGCGCTCGACCGCGCGCTCGCGCCGGCGTCGCGCTCCGCGCCCGCGATCCCGCCGGGCATGCCGATCGGGTGAAAGGCCCGCACTCGAGAACAAGCTCTCTCGCGTTATATCGCTGGCGTCCCGGGCGCCCTTGGCGATCATGGCGCGGCGACTAGCCTGCAGCCGTTGCGCCGGACGAGCGCCCCGGTGATCCTGTTCCAGTCGAGGTCGCCCCCGGGCCGACCGCAATATCGCGGCGGGCATCGCTTCTTATCCGTCGCTGTTCACCGACTTGTCGAAATCGGACGGCGCCATTCTTCGGCAAGCGGGTTGCGCCTACAACTCCGCCAGATACTCCGCCGCGATCCGACGCGCCTCCTCTGCATCGAAGCTGTCGGGCGACAGGCACAGTTCCAGCCACAAGCCATCGACCAGGGCCGTAACCCCGATCGCGGCCAATCGCAGTCGCTCTGCAGGCACGCCGCATTCGGCCAGCAAGCCCTCCAGCCGCGTGCGGAACCCCGCATAATGTTGCTCGTGCCGCGCCAGCATTGCCGCGTCGCCGCGCGCGAGACTCCAGAGTGCGAGCCATGTCGCGAGCAGCGCCGGATCGGCGATGGGGGCGGCGAAATTCGCGGCGACATAGGCGCCCAGCCGTGCGCGGGGTGCAGACCCTGCGGCATCGACCGACGCCTCCAGCGCCGCTGCGACCCGCGCCGCGACATGGTCATAGGACGCGGCCACGAGACGATCGACCCCGCCGAAATGATGCGTGACCAGCCCCGGCGACACATTGGCCGCCGCCGCGATCGTCCGCACCGATGCACCCGCCGCGCCGCGCTCTGCCAGCACCCGCACCGTCGCCTCGATCAGGTCGCGCCGCCGGTCGTCAGGACTTGCGCGCTTGCTCAACGCCCTACCTTGTTATACGATCGTGCAACAAGCACGCGAGAACCTCCTATGCTTCGTTCTGCCGAGCAGCCCACCGCTGATCCGACCTGCGCCGATCCGGATGCGGACTGGAGCCTGCCCGGCTGGCTCTACACCGATCCCGAATATTATGCGCTGGAATGCGCACGCGTCATCCGGCCATCGTGGCAGATCGTCTGCCACGAAAGCGACCTCGACCAGCCCGGCGCATGGCGAACGCTGTCGTATCTGGACGAGAACGTCGTCGTCGTCCGCGGCGTCGATGGCGAGATCCGCGCCTTCCACAACGTCTGTCGCCACCGCGCGATGCGGCTGGTCGAAGGCGATGCCGGCTGCGCGCGCAAGCTGGTGTGCCCGTACCATGCCTGGGCCTATGAACTCGACGGACGGCTGAGCGGCGTACCGATGCGCCGCGACTATCCGGCGCTCGACATGGCGGCAACCGGGCTCGTCCCCGTCGACATTGACCGCTGGCGCGGCTTCGTCTTCGTCCGGCTGGAGGACGATGGCGGCCCGCGTGTTGCCGAGATGATGGCCCCCTATGACCACGAGATCGCGCCCTATCGCTTCGCCGACATGCGCCGGATCGGCGACGTGCGGCATCGCGCGCGGGCGGTGAACTGGAAGAACGTCGGCGACAATTATTCGGACAATCTCCACATTCCGGTCGCGCATGACGGGCTGACCCGATTGTTCGGCAAGAGCTATGCGATCGAGGCGGCGGGGTGGGTGGACAAGATGTCCGGGCAGCTTGCCGATCGTCCGTCCGACGATCCGTGGGAGCGCTTCTACCAGACGCATCTGCCGCGCGTCGATCATCTGCCCGAGGCCAACCAGCGGCTGTGGCTCTATTACAAGCTGTGGCCGAACATGGCGTTCGACATCTACGCCGACCAGATCGACTTCATGCAATGGCTCCCGCTCACGCCCACGACCTGCATGTTGCGCGAAATGACCTTCGCGCTGCCGGACACACGCCGCGAGATGAAGCTGACGCGCTACGCCAATTGGCGGATCAACCGCACCGTCAACGCCGAGGACACCTGGCTGATCGAGCGGGTGCAACAGGGCATGGCTTCTTCCAGCTACACCGCCGGCCCGATCGGCGCGAGCGAGGTATGCCTGCGCAGCTTCGCCGCCAAGATCCGCGCGCGCATCCCGGAGGCGCGCCTCCACCGCGCGCCGCCGCCGGGCTGGTCACGCACCTCGCCGTCGCCCCTGCGCAGGCAGGGGCCCATGGCTGTCGAATGAACGAGGAAGGTCCGACACAGACGCGCCGCTTCTGTGTCGGGACGGCAGGACACACGAAACAGACATGGGCCCCTGCCCGCGCAGGGGCGACGGGGGAAAGATGACGGACAAGTACGACGCACTTATCATCGGCGGTGGACACAACGGGCTGGTGTGCGCCTTCTACCTCGCGCACGCCGGGCTGAAGGTCCGCGTGCTCGAACGTCGCCATGTCGTCGGCGGCGCGGCGGTGACCGAGGAATTCCACCCCGGCTTCCGCAACTCGACTGCCAGCTACACCGTGAGCCTGCTCCGCCCGAAGGTGATCGCGGACATGAAGCTGCACGACCGCGGGTTCCGGATCATCGAGCGGACGATCAGCAACTTCTTCCCTTTCCCCGACACCTATCTCACGCTCGGCGGCGGGATGCAGCGTACGCAAGAGCAATTCGCGCGCTTCAGCCGCCGCGACGCCGACGCCTATCCCCGCTACGACGCCGCGCTCGAACGCGTCGCGCAGGTGCTGCGCGATCTCGCGCTCAAGATCCCACCCAACGCCGGCGGCGGGCTGGCGGAGGTCGTTGCGGCGGCGCGACAGGGCTGGCCGCTGGCCAAACTCGACATCGAAGCGCAGCGCGATCTTCTCGACGTCTTCACCAAGTCCGCGCGTGACTTCCTCGATGGCTGGTTCGAGGACGACCACGTCAAGTCAGCGTTCGCGTTCGACGCGGTCGTCGGCAATTTCGCGGGCGTCTCGACCCCCGGCTCGGCCTATGTCCTGCTCCACCACGTCTTCGGCGAAGTGAACGGCAAGTTCGGCGCCTGGGGCCATTCGGTTGGCGGCATGGGCGCGATCACGCAGGCGATGCAGGCCGCCTGCCTCGATGCCGGTGTCGAGATCAGCCTCGACGCCCCCGTCGCGCGCGTGTTGGTCGACGGCGGCAAGGCGGCCGGCATCGTGCTGGAAGGCGGCGAAGAGATCGCCGCCCCGATCGTCGCCGCCAATGTCGGCCCAGCGATGCTCTATCGGCAGATGATCGACGCCAGCGACATGCCGGAGGATTTCCGCCGCCGCGTCGCCGGGTTCAAGACCGGATCGGGCACGTTCCGCATGAACGTCGCGCTCAGCGAATTGCCCGACTTCACCGTCCTGCCCGGCAAGGAACGCGCCGAGCACCACACCGCCGGGATCATCATCGCCCCGGGCCTCGATTACATGGACCGCGCCTTCGACGACGCGAAGGTCTACGGCTGGTCGAAGGAGCCGATCGTCGAGATGAAGCTGCCCACGACGGTCGACGACAGCCTCGCCCCGCCCGGGATGCACATCGCCAGCCTGTTCTGCCAGCAATTCGCGCCGCAGCTGCCCGATGGCCGCAGCTGGGACGACGCGCGCGAACAGGTCGCCGATCTCATCATCGACACCGTCGACCGCCATGCGCCCAACTTCAGGAAGTCGGTGATCGCGCGGCAAATCCACTCGCCGCTCGATCTCGAACGCAAGTTTGGGCTGATCGACGGCGACATCTTCCACGGCCGGATGAGCCTCGACCAATTGTGGTCGGCGCGGCCGGTGCTCGGGCATGGCGACTATCGCGCGCCGATCCACGGCCTCTACATGTGCGGATCGGGCACGCACCCGGGCGGCGGGGTGACCGGCGCGCCGGGCCACAATGCCGCACAGGCGATCCTCGCCGACCGCAGCCTTATCGGGCGCTGGCGGCGGCGCGCCTGACCCACCAATAGACGGGGATGCCCGCCAGCAGCAGCAGCAGCGCCCAGACGTTCGCCTCGATTCCGAGCCCGTACGACAGCCACGCGATGAACGCGGCCGACGCGATCCCCGCGGCACGCCCGCTTGCATCGCCGCGCAGCAACGCCACGCCCGACAGCGCGCTGACGAAATAGGCGAGCATCCCCGCCGCCAACGATACCGCAGCGACGAACGCAAACAGGTCGCCCATCCCGCGCGTGTAATTGGCGAGCGTGACGCCCGTCACCAGAACGCCCGCCAGCACGTGCGCCCGCACCGGCACCCCCGCTTCATTCTCCCGCCCGAACCAGCGCGGGAACACCCCGCCGCGCGCCATCGCCCGGGGCACCTCGCCTTGCAGCAGGACGAAGCCGTTCAGCGTTCCCAGCGCGCTCACCGTGGCGAACAAGGCCACCACCTGCGCGGTCGCGCCGCCCATCGCGCTCCCGAGGAAGTCGGCGATCGGCGCAGGCGAAGCGGCGACCGACGCGCGCGGCATCAGCGCGGTGATCGCGCCCGAGACGATCAGATAGATCATGCCGACTGCCGCAGTTCCGATCAGCGTCGCGCGCGGCACCGTCCGCGCCGGGTTCTGCATCCGGTCGGCGGGCACCGTCGCAGATTCGACGCCGAGAAACCCCCAGAAGGTCAGCGCCGCGGCGCCCGCGATCGTCCCGGCCGCAAGCGGCACCGGCGCATCCTGTATCACTGCCGCATCACCTCTGGTCAGCAGCAGCCAGCCGGCGAGCAGCGCCACCGCGGCAAGCGGCACCAGCTTCAACACCATTGTCACCAACTGCACCCGCGCCGCCGCCGCGACCCCGCGCACGTTCACACCGACGAACACCCACACCATCGCCACCGCCGCGATCGCCGCGTGTGGCGCAATCGCGGGGATGGCGACGCTCAGCGCACTGACCGCCGCGACCGCCACCGCACCGTTTCCCGCCCAGATCAGCGTCCAGTAACTCCACGCCGTCGCGAAACCGACCGCCGACCCGAACGCTGCGTCGGCATAGGCATAGGGGCCGCCCGCCTGCGGCACCGCCGCCGCCAGCCGCGCTAAGACGAACGCCAGCGCCATCGCACCCGCGATCGTGATCACCCAGCCGAACGTCGCATTCGCGCCGAACGGCGCCAGCGTGGCGGGCAGCAGGTAGATCCCCGATCCGATCAGATTGCCCATCACCAGTGCCAGCGCACCCCAGAAGCCGAGCGCTCCCTGTTCTTCCAAGGGCTTGACGCTTGATCCGGTTGTCTTGCCGTGGTCTGCTCGTCCGTCCATGCCCAACCCTGCCCGTTTCCCTGCCCTGCTAGTCGACGCCGCGCTGGCGCTCCACGACAATCGGCTCGACATCGCCGAGCCGTTGCTGCGCAGCTATCTGAAACGCGACCCCTTCGATGCACGCGCGATCCGGATGCTGGCAGAGCTGGCGGGGCGGATCGGACGCAATCGCGATGCCGAAACCTTGCTGCGCCGCGCGCTCGAACTCGCCCCCGGGTTTACCGCCGCCCGCGCCAATCTCGCGATCGTACTCTACCGCCAGAACCGCGCCGTCGACGCGCTTGCCGAACTCGATACGCTGCTTGCCGCGGAGCCGGAACACCTCGGCCACGCCAATCTCAAGGCCGCCGCGCTCGGCCGGCTCGGCGGGTTCGATGAGGCGATCGCGCTGTACGAACGCGTGCTCGCCGCGGCCCCCGCGCAGCCGAAGGTGTGGATGAGCTACGGTCATATGCTCAAAACAGTCGGGCGGCAGGCGGACGGCGTGGCGGCCTATCGCCGCACGATTGCCTTGCGCCCGGACTTGGGCGAGGCCTGGTGGAGCCTCGCGAACCTCAAGACCGTGCGCTTCGACGATGCCGATGTCGCGGAAATGACCGCTGCGCTAGGCGACCCGGCGATCACGACCGAGGACCGGTTCCACCTCGACTTCGCGCTCGGTAAGGCATGGGAGGAGCGCGGCGACCCCGACCGCGCCTTCGCGCATTATGCCGCCGGCAACGCACTGCGCCGGACGCAGATCGCCTATGACGCCGACGAGACGACGCAATTCGTCGATACGGTCGTCGCGACCGCCACCCCCGGCTTCTTCGCCGCCCGGGCCGGCTGGGGCTGTCCCGCGCCCGATCCGATCTTCGTGCTGGGAATGCCGCGCGCCGGATCGACGCTGATCGAGCAGATCCTCGCCAGCCACCCGCTGGTCGAGGGCACGACCGAATTGCCCGACCTGCCCGCGCTCGCCCGCCGCATCGCCGACTATCCCGCCGGGCTCGCGGCCCTCACCGCCGAGCGCGCCCGCGCTTTGGGGGAGGACTATCTCCGCCGCACCGCGGTCCAGCGCCGCACCGACCGTCCGTATTTCGTCGACAAGCTGCCGAACAACTGGGCACATGTCGCACTGATCCGGCTGATCCTTCCCAATGCCACGATCATCGACGCGCGGCGCGACCCGCGCGCCTGCTGCTTCTCGAACTTCAAGCAGCATTTCGCGCGCGGTCAGGGCTTCAGCTACGCACTCGACGACATGGGGCGCTATTACCGCGACTATGTGCGGATGATGGCGCACGTCGACGCGGTGCAGCCCGGCCGCGTTCATCGCGTGATCCACGAACAACTGGTCGATACGCCCGAGCCGCAGATCCGTGCGCTGCTCGACGCCTGCGGCCTCCCGTTCGACGCCGCCTGCCTGTCCTCGCATCGCACCGAGCGCGCGGTACGGACGGCCTCGTCGGAGCAGGTGCGGCAGCCGATCTTCCGCGGCGGCGACCGCGCGTGGCGGGCGTTTGCCACGCATCTTCGGCCGCTCGAGCACGCGCTCGGCGACGTGATCGACTGTTATCCTCTTGCTCCCGGGCCCGCCTCGCCAGCGTGACAATTTCATCACGCCAAGCATTTAAGATAAAATGTTTCTTGTCCGGATTGACCGCGCCGCTGCCGCGCTGCAGCATGTCGTCACATAGTCGCAACAAAGGGGATTGTTGTGGTGGTCAGCTTCCGTCGTCGCGTGCTCGTTCCGTTGCTGGCGTCGGCGGCGTTTGCAATGCCTGCCTGGGCGCAGACCGGCTCCGGCCAGACCACGACTGCCGACACGCCCTCGCAACAGCCGACCGCCACTACGACCGACGGCGACATCATCGTCACCGCGCAAAAGCGCGACGAAAGCATCCAGAATGTGCCGATCAGCATCCAGGCGATCGGCACCCGCCGGCTCGACCAGCTCAACGTATCGAACTTCAACGATTATACCCAGCTGCTGCCGTCGGTGGCGTTTCAGTCGTCGCAGCCGGGCGTGACCACCGTCTATATGCGCGGCGTCGCATCGGGCGGCGACGGCAATCACTCGGGCTCGCTACCCTCGGTCGGCGTGTACCTGGACGAGCAGCCGGTGACGACGATCGGCGGCACGCTCGACATCCACATTTACGATATCGCGCGGATCGAGAGCCTCGCCGGGCCGCAGGGCACGTTGTACGGCGCGTCGAGCGAGGCGGGCACGATCCGCATCATCACCAACAAGCCCGACACCGCCGGCTTCTACGGCCGTGTCGATGGCGAGGTGAACATGCTGCGATCGGGCGGCATCGGCTACACCAGCGAGGGGATGCTCAACATCCCGTTCGGTGAGCGGGTCGCGCTGCGGATGGTCGGCTTCTACCAAAAGGACGCCGGCTTCATCGACAACGTCCCCGGCACGCGTCGCTTCCTGCCGGAAGCGGGCGGGATAAGCGTCGACAATGCCGCGTTCGTCGAGAAGGACTATAACGACACCGAGACCTATGGCGGCCGCGCCGCGCTCAAGATCGATCTCGACGACAATTGGACCGCGACGCCGACCCTGCTCTACCAGGAACAGAACAGCCACGGCAGCTACGGCTACGATCCCAAGGTCGGTGACCTTGAGGTGCAGCGTTTCTACCCCGAATATCGTCGTGACCGCTTTGCTCAGGCGGCGCTGACGATCGAGGGCAAGCTCGGCAACTGGGACGTCACCTACGCCGGCGCGCTGCTCGATCGCCGCGCGGTGCAGTCGAGCGACTACACCGATTATTCCGAAGCCTATGACTCGCTCTATTCGGCGGTGGGCGGGCTCGCCGGCTATTTCTATTATCAGGACAACGCCGGCAACACGATCGATCCGCGCCAGCGCGTGATCGGCCGCGATCATTTCAAGAAGCTCAGTCAGGAGGTGCGCGTGGCCTCGCCGGTCGACCAGCCGTTCCGGCTGGTCGCGGGCGCCTTTTATCAACGGCAGAGCAACCTGATCTTTCAGGATTACCAGATTCCCAATCTCGGATCGCAGGTGTCCGTCAACGGCTATCCCGGGACGCTGTGGCTGACGCGCCAGCACCGCGTCGACAAGGATTATGCGGTGTTCGGCGAGGCGAGCTACGATCTGACGCCGAAGCTGACGCTCACCGCGGGCGGGCGGGTCTTCATCTACGACAATTCGCTGGTCGGTTTCTTCGGCTTCGGCCGCAATCCCGGCGTCGACCCGGATGATGGCCGCCCCTACACGGCCAGTCCGTTCAACGCCGCCGGCAGTTCGCGCACCGGCGTGGCGAGTTGCTACATGGCGGGCGGCGGCACGCTGCGCGACGCCTATCTGAATGGCGGCGACACGACCGCCTTCCTCACCACGCCCGATGTCGGCGCGATCCCGTGCGTCAATCTCGGCGTCCCCGATGGCAACCGCGTGGTGCCCAAGCGCGCCGATGGCCAAGGCGTCACCTATCGCTTCAACGCGACGTGGAAGCCGACCGACGCGGTCCTGCTCTACGCGACCGCCTCGCGCGGTTTCCGCCCAGGCGGCATCAACCGCCGCGGCGACGTCGGCGACTATGCCGCCGACTTCCTGACCAATTACGAGATCGGTTGGAAAACCACGCTACCGGGCGGCACCGTCCGCTTCAACGGGGCGGTCTATCAGCAAAATTGGGATCAATTTCAGTTCTCGTTCCTTGGTGAAAACAGCTTCACCGTGATCCAGAACGGACCCGATGCGCGCATTCGCGGCGTCGAAATGGACACCAACGTTACCCTGGGCGGCCTTTCGCTGACCGCGGCCGGCGCGTATACCGACGCCAGGACGCGCACCGAGCTTTGCGACTCCGTCGATTGCGCCGCGGATGGCGCGAAGGTGCTCGCCCCCGCCGGCACCCGCCTGCCGATCACACCGCGCTTCAAAATCAGCGGCACGGCGCGTTACGCGGTGCCGATCGGCACGGTGCGCGCCTACGTACAGGGTTTGATCGCACACCAGAGCTCCGCATCCTCGGACCTGCGCGTCGACAAGGCCGCGGCGCTGGGTCGGTTGCAAGCCTATACCAGCGCAAACCTGTCGATCGGCGGCGAGCTGGCGAACTACACCTTTGAGATTTTTATACGAAATCTCTGGGACGAACGCGGCCAGATCTCACGCTTCCAGCAATGCGGCGCGTGCGACCAGCGCCCGTACATCGTCCCGATCGCGCCGCGGACGATTGGCATCCGGGCAGGCGCGAAGTTCTAGCGGTGATCGGCGCAGCGGGGGCCGGGCGATCGGAGATTGCTTCCTCCGTTGCACGATGCGGCGGTGATCGTCGTCGACAGGGTCGCGCACTCGCTGGACGTCACACGACGCCTCGGCGCGGACGAGGTAGTCGACGCGAACGACGGCGATCCGGTCGCCGCGGTGCACGACTTCGCGCGCAGACAGGGAGCGGACGTGGTCTTTGAATGCGTCGGCGGCTTCGACGAGGGTGAGATTGCGATGCCTTTGGAATGGCAGCGCATCCAGACGTCGAAACTCCGGCTTCGTTCCAGCGCCAGCTTCGCGATGCACGACATCCGCCCCGAGGAGGCCGAGGTGCTCGACCTGATCGCACGCGGCGTGCTGAAGACACAGGAACTGATCACGCA
This sequence comes from Sphingomonas phyllosphaerae, assembly GCA_036946405.1. NCBI lineage: Bacteria > Pseudomonadati > Pseudomonadota > Alphaproteobacteria > Sphingomonadales > Sphingomonadaceae > Sphingomonas > Sphingomonas phyllosphaerae. The sequence goes on from JAQIJC010000001.1 coordinate 3,068,191, forward strand.
TCGCTTTCCGCTCGAACGGATCAATGAAGCGTTTGACACCGCCGACGACAAGCCGCGCACCGCGGCGATCTTTGTCGCGCTCGAGGTGTGATCGAAACCGCCCGGAATGGTCGAGCCTCCAACTCCTGAGAAGGTGCTGCCAGTATGAGCAAGACGATGAACCAGTTTGCGCCGGAGGTCCGCGAAGGGGGCAGTTCGGATGGTGCTGGATCATGAGCGTGACCACCCGTCGCGACGGGTACTTACGTCTTAATCTGGTCGGGCTTCATCTAGGTCGCGTTCGTCATCGACTCCAGCATACCATCGCCGATTCCATGAAGCGCGCGCAAAGCATCGATTTGTTCAGGCAATCGTTGCTTGAACGGGATGGTTGAACGATCATCTTTACGCATTGCCATTGCGAACGCGCTGCCGGATGATGGAGCCGGCCAGCGGGGCGAGGCGACATGTCGGACAGGCGAGGCATCACGCGAGCATTCCTTTGGCTGGCCGTCCTCGCGGGCGGACCGCTGCTGGGCGCGAAGCTGTTCGATCTCGTCGTGCTTGCCGGCGCATGGAGCGCGCATCCAGCCGCTTCGCTGGCGATGGTGCCCTATGGGAAGGCGTAGCCGGTCGATACCGGAGTCTTCTTCATCCCATTGTCGGCCGCGATGCTATTGGCAGGGTTCGGCGCACTGATCGCGGGATGGCGCACGCCATGGCGCTATCGATGGCTGCTTTGCCTGCCGTCGATCGGCATCCTGTTGCTGCTGATCCTGACGGTGGTCGCCTTCTGGCCGATGAACGCGGCGCTTTACTATCACGGCATCGGCTCGCCGAAGGACACCATCACCGATGCGCAGTCGGTTGCGATGGCGCGCCGCTGGGTCGCCCTCGACTGGGTCCGCGTCGCGGGCGCGACCGCTGCCTTCGTCGCGCCGTTGCGCGCCTTGACGCTCCCCTGGCCGCCAGCGGTGGCGCGCCAGGATCCGCCGCTGGTGCGTGCGCTGCTCGCGCTTGCGCTCCTCGCCGTGGCGGCATTTGTCATCTGGTTCGTCCTGAACCTAAGCATCGCCGCGACCAGCGCCCGGTCCGGATGACCGGAGACGATCTCGGCGAAGGTCGCTGATGGCGCGTCCTGCCCCAGCTTGAAGTGCGGCCCGCACGAGCGAATCTGCGCGCGGAACGCCACGACGTGCCGCGCAAGCCGATCGAACCGCTCGCTCATCTGCTCAGGACGCCAGCCGCCCCTCGGCTCGAATTGAACCGCGAGGCACGCGATGGCGTCGCTTGCGTCTCGATCGACTACCGAGTGGGCGTCGACGGCCGCGTGTGGCGCATCCGCCCGTCGACATGCGGATGTTACGAACCGATGCGTTCGTCGACCGCCTGGATCACGTCGATCGCTTCGTCTTCGATCCGCAAGGCGGTAAGCACGCCGGTCTTGTACGCGCCAGTGTCGATCCCGATCCGGTGAGGCAACACCGTCGCGCGATCATCTTGCCAGGTATGACCGTGCACGATCACCGCGGCCGACGGATCGGGATGGTCAAGGAATTCGGCGCGTATCCACAGCAAGTCCTCGCGATGCTGCCCCGTCAACGCCACGCCTGGTTTCACGCCGGCATGGACGAACGCATAGTCACCGGTGATCGCCATCGACTGCAGCCGGTCGAGCAAACGATAATGCGAGCTTGGCATCGCATCCAGCAGGCCATCGCGCAGCATCGTCAAGCGAGCCTTGTCCAGATCGCCGTCGGGCACGGTCAAGCCATAGGATTCCAGCGTCGCCGCGCCGCCGACGGACAGCCAGCGCGCATGCGCGGCCGGTTGATCGATGAACATGCGCAGCATCGCCTCGTGATTGCCCTCCAGCAATGTCACGTCCAGCGCGCGCGATCGCGACAGCCAGGTCAGCGCCGTCAGCACCTTGGCCGAATCCGGGCCACGATCGACATAGTCGCCGCACATCACCAGCATCGGCGTGACGCCGGGATGGCGCTCTGCGGCGTCGCGACCGATCTCGGCCAGCAGGGCGCGCAGCAGGTCGTAGCAACCGTGGACGTCGCCTACCGCATAGAGGGGACGCCCGCCGCTGCGCGCGCCGCGCCGCGGAACATGCGCCTCACGTCGGAACGCGATCATCGCCACGGCGTCCGATCAGCGGCGTCCGCATCATCGGCCAGCATGCGCAGGTCCGCCGCGACCATGTCATAGATCCGCAGTGCCTCGCGCGGACGAGCCGCGGCGACATATCGGGCGCGAATCCACTCGCTGCGATACTCGCGTAGATCACGCACCCGCACCCCGGACGAGGTCGCCTCTGCATAGGCGCGTGCCACGTCGCTTTCGGCGGCATAGAGCCGCACGTTCGTGCAGTCGATATCGCCGTAGCACGCCGCTCGCGAGCTGGCGGCGACGGCAGCGGGCGGATTTGCCGGCTCGTGCTGGATCACGCGCGGGGTGCGACGGGACGATAGGTCAGCCAGTTCGCCAGTGCCGCGCGAATGCCGTGGTTCGAGGCGCGACGGGGCGGCGGCGGTCTCGGTCTGCCCCAAGCGCTTGGCGACCACTTTCGCGCTTGCGGGCACGTCAGAGGGTGCGGCCGACGCCACCATGGCCTCCGGCAGTACCTCGGGCGGCAACGCCATTGGTTTGAGCGTTTCGCCCTCGGAGCGCGACACGGGCACCGGCGCAGGCCGGGCAGCGACCGTCTTCGGCCGTGGTGAAGGGGCAACGATGGGTGCGCCCACTGCATATTTTCCCACCACCACGCCGGTCCCGATCATCGCCGCAAAGCCGGCGGCACCAAGAAGCGCGACGATCATCGGACGCGAACGTGGTGGCTCTCCCCGCCGCGTCCCGACGTGACGATCGGCGCGGTGCAACGGTTCGTCGGCCGCACGCTGGCCCTCACCAAAAATGGCGACCATATCGTCCGCCACCTCGCTGGCCATATCGGACGAACGGACCGTCGAGTGTCGTGAGGCTGGTGGGTTCACGTTGAGCATATCGTCGCCTTTCCAGCCTCTTGCTAGCGACACCGCCGTGAACGCGCGCTGTATTCCGCGCTCAGCCACGGCTCATGCACGCGCCTTCGAGAGCGCGCCCGAAGAAATTCGTTGCCGCAGCTGTGTCTTTCGACCGTTCAGCCGTCTAATCTCGATGCGAATGGATGGACACCAACCCAGGCCCCTGTCCGGTGACCTGCTGGCGCTGTCCGGCCGGCTGCGTCCGGCGTTAATCGCCTTCTTCCAGCGGCGGCTGCGTGATCCGTCGCAGGCAGAGGATCTGACACAGGACCTGTTCTGCCGGCTGGCCGCCGGACCGCCGCATGTCGTCGACAATCCCGAAGCCTATATCTTTCGCATCGCCGCCAATCTGGTCAACGACCATTATCGTCGTGAGACGGTGCGCTCCCGCTACCACCGCCACGACGATCCCGCGCGCGAGGCCGACGTCGACCAGCTCGATGCCGCGCGCTTCCTCGAGGCGCGCGAGAGCGTCGGCCGGGTCGCCGCGGTGCTCGCCACCCTTCCGGAACGGACCCGCCACATCTTCATCCTGTATCGCCTTGAGGGCATGGCGCGGAAGGAGATCGCGGACACGTTCGGCGTCTCGGTCAGTGCGGTGGAGAAGCATATCGCCACCGCGATGCGAACCTTGCTGCGCGATGCGGGGGGCGAACGATGAACGCCGAGCGCCCGCAAAACATCGACGATCAGGCGATCGCCTGGTGCCTGCGTCTCCACGAGGGCGAATTCTCCGCCGCCGAACAGCAGGCACTCGACGCCTGGCTGGCGCAGGATCCGGCGCACCGCGCGCGCTTCGCGCAGATGCGGCGACTCTGGGATGGGATCGGTCTCGACGCACACGCCCCCGAGCTGCTGCCGCTGCGGCAGCAGGCGCTGGCGGCGGTGCAGGCGGCGGGGCGGCGGCGCTGGACCGCGCCGCGCGGGCGCGTTGCGCCATGGCTGGCGGTCGCGGCGGCGTTGCTGCTCGCGATCGGCATCACGCTGCTGCTGCGCGATCCGGCGACGCTGTACGAGACCCGCGTCGGGGAACAGCGCGCGGTGGTGCTCGCCGACGGATCGACGATGGTGCTGGATGCCGACAGCGCGGTGCGCGTGCGGTTCAGCGACGATCGCCGCGACCTGACGCTCGAACGCGGGCGCGTCAGTTTCAAGGTCGCCAAAAACCCGCTGCGCCCGTTCGCGGTGACCAGCGGCAGCAGCGTGGTCGTGGCGGTCGGCACCGCTTTCTCGGTCGAGCGGCTGTTGCGCGAGGTGCGGGTCGCCTTGTACGAGGGGCATGTCGCGGTGCTGCGCGATCGTGGCGGCGGTCCGTCGGCGCAGCTCGCGCGGGTCGCGGGCGCGCGCCAGCCTGCCGAGCAGGCGCTGACGCCGGGTCGAGAGCTGATCCTGTCCGACGACGCCCCCGACGCGGTGCTACGCGCCGCCGCGACCGGCGACCGGCCGGGCGGCGGGCAATTGGCGTTCGCCAGCGAACCGCTGTCGGTCGCGGTTCAGCGCGTGAACCGCTACAATGTCGGCAAGCCGATCGCCGTCGCGCCACAGGCCGCCGACGTGCGGGTCAGCGGCGTATTCAACACCGGCGACACCGATGCGTTCGTGCAGGGCGTGGTCGCGGCCTTCCCGGTAAAGGCGGTCGTCTCGGACCGCGACATCCTGCTGACGCCGCGCCGTGACGACCATACCAATTCTGCTCGAGAGACGTCGTCGGCGACAGGATCGCAAAAAAGTTCCGCCCTGCGCTGAGGGTTATGCATCGTCACACGTCATATTCCGGTAACCAAATAAGATGGGGGCGGTATGACCGGCAGGAGTGGATTTGGTATTATCGGCCCGCGGTCGAGCACGTTGGCGCTGGCAGCGGCGCTGCTGACCGCCGCGCTCTCCGCAGCTCCGGTACAGGCGCAACAGACCGCCGTGCCGATCGACGTTCGCCCGCAACCGCTGGCACAGGCGCTGCGCACGCTGGCGCAGCAGGCGCATATCCAGATCGTGTTCGACGAGGCACGGCTCGCGTCGCGCCGCGCCCCGGCCGTGTCCGGCACGATGCCGGTCGGCACCGCGCTCACCCAATTGCTCCGCAACAGCGGCTTCGCGGCCTCGCGCACCCAGCAGGGCGTGTTCGTGGTCAGCGCGCAGCCGGCCGCGCCCTCGCCCGCCGGACTCACCACGCTCGGGCAGATCGATCAGGGCGAGCCGGCACGCGCCGCGGCGATCGCGGGCGAGCCGGCCGCGCCGGCGCCGGCCGGTGCGGTCGACATCGTCGTCACCGGCACGCGCATCGTCCGCCCGAACCTGAAGTCCGCCAGCCCGATCACCACCGTCACCGCCTCGGAGATCAAGGCGCAGGGCGCGGTCAACCTTGAGGAAGTGACCAACCGGCTCGGGCAGGTCCAGCCCGATGCGCAGCAGAACTACCAGCAGAGCAACGGCCAGCAGCGCGGCGTCAAGCTGCGCGGGCTCGACTTCAACCGCACGTTGTCGCTCATCAACGGGCAGCGGATCGCGGGGACGGAGTCGGTCGACACCAACCTGATCCCGGTGTCGCTGGTCGAGCGCGTCGACGTACTGACCGGGGGCGCGTCGTCGGTCTATGGCTCCGATGCGATCGCGGGCGTCGTCAATTACATCATCAAGCGCAATTTCACCGGGCTGCAGCTGTCGGCCAATTACAGCTTCTACAACCACAACAATCGCAACAACGTCTCGACGCCGGTCGCCGCGCGCTACGGGATCACCACGCCGACCGGGATGACCAACGACGGCGGGCGCGCCGATCTCAGCGCCACCTGGGGGCACAATTTCCTCGACGACCGGCTCAACGTCTCGGTCTACGGCACCTACCGCACCGCCGACGGGATCCTGTTCCGCGACCGCGACGCCTCGGGCTGCCAGCTGCGCCGCGACACCGGCAATCCGCTGCGCGTCAACAACCTGATCTGCGGCGTCACCGCCGCCTCGCCCAACGGCACGCTGACCGCCAACGGCGTCAATTACTCGAACGTCACCGGCAGCCCCGGCACCTTCGCGCCCGCCGCGACGATCCCCGGCTACCCCAATCAGGGCGACCGCCTCGCCGCGCGCGGCTATGAGCGCTACAACGTCGGCGGCTTCATCAACTTCAAGGCGTCGTCGGCCGCCGAATTCTCGCTCGGCGTCATGTACCTGCGCGATACATCCGCCAACCTGCTCTACGGCCCGTACGTGCAGGGCAGCTACCGGGTGAATTGCGACAATCCGTTCCTGTCCGCCTCGCAGGCGCAGACGATCTGCGGCGCCGCCGCCGGGACCACCGCCTTCGCCCCGCTCGGCGTGCAATATGGCTTTCCGGGGCTGGCCGGCGACCGCGACAAGGAAACGTTCACCAACACGCAGACGCGCATCAACGCCTCGGTGCGCGGCGAGATCGCCGAGGGGTGGCGCTACGATATCGGCGGCGTCTACGACGAGAGCCGGCAGTTGTGGCAGCCGGGCGGCAACCCGGTCACCGCGCACGTCAACCGCGCGCTCGACGTCGTCAACGTCGGCGGCGTGCCGACCTGCCGCTCGGTGCTGGACGGCAGCGATCCCGCATGCGCCCCGCTCAACGTCTTCGTCGCCAATAATCCCGGCAGCGCCGCGCTGAGCGACTATCTGTTCAACGAGGGGCTGGGCAACAGCGACCTGCGCGCCAAATTCTACGACGTCACCGCCAACCTCACAACCGACCTGACCCGCTACGGCATCCGCTCGCCGTTCGCCGAGCAAGGGCTCGCGATCGCGATCGGCGCGGAATATCGCAAGCAGCAGGAACGCGGGCTCCAGAACGCGCGCTTCATCGAGGTCTATGGCGGCGTCGCCGACCGGTTCGCGGAACAGGACGTGGTGGAGGGCAATGTCGAGGCGCAGCTGCCGCTGGTGCAGGACGTGTCGCTCATCAAGCTGTTGCAGGTGAACGGCGGCTATCGCCTGTCCAAGTACAGCACCAATCCCGAGACCTTCAACACCTGGAAGATCGAGGCGGTCTACTCGCCGAGCGAGGACATCACCTTCCGCTTCGGCCGCAACCGCGCCGCGCGCGCGCCGGGGCTGCGCGAGGCCAACCAGACGATCAGCTACCAGAATGCAACGATCGTCGACCCGTGCGCCAGCGTCAACGGCGTCGCGCCGCTCGCCAGCCGCGAGGCGTGCCGGCTGACCGGGCTGCCCGACAATCTCTATGGCAACGGCCTCGCCCCCGGCGTCCCCGGCAGCATCCGCTGCGTCGACGACGTCTGCCGCCAGCGCAACAACGGCACTCCGATCGTGCCGGAAGACGCCCGCACCACCACCTACGGGTTCGTGCTGACGCCGCGCTTCCTGCCGCGCTTCAGCCTGTCGGTCGATCGCTACACGATCCAGGTCAACGACGTGATCAGCTACCTCGGCGCCAGCTTCGCGGTCGACGGCTGCGTCATCACCGGCGATCCTTATTATTGCACGCGGCTGGTACGCGACCCGACCACCTATCAGCTGACCAGCACCGCCGCCACGGGCGGCTATATCCAGGGCGGCAACCTCAACGCCTATCGTCTCTATGCCGAGGGCTACGACTTCCAGGCGCAATATTCGCTGCGGCTGGGCGAGCAGGCCGGCAAGCTCGACCTGCTGATGAACGGCACCCTGACCACCGATCAGGGCGGACAGGCCGCGGTCAACCAGCCGCGCATCAATTGCGTCGGCTATTTCGGCGGCTCGTGCCCGCAGCCCGCGCCGCGTTGGGTCCACAATGCCCGCGCCACCTACACGACGCAGGACGAGGTGTTCAGCGCCTCGCTGGCGTGGCGCTATATCGCCGGCACCACCGCCGGGCAGAACGGCGGCCCGAACTCGAAGCCGGAGACCGCGGTCACCGATTTCACGCGCATCCCGGCGTACAACTACTTCGACCTCGCGCTGGCGTTCAACATCGCCGACCGGCTGACGCTGACCGCGGCGGTCAACAACCTGTTCGACCGGCAGCAGCCGATCCTGACCAACACCTATGACTATGCGCTGTCGCGCGGCAATACGATCCCGCAGCGGTATGACACGCTGGGGCGGATGATCTCCGTGTCGGCGACGACGCGGTTCTGACCCCTGCGCGGGCGGCGCCGCCACGATCGGGAGAGCGAATGATGACCGGCCATCTCTTCGGGCGCGCGGCGTTGGTGGCGGCGCTGCTGGTCGCCGCCCCCGCCGCCGCCGCGCCGCTGACCGCGGTGCTGCCGGTGCCGGCCATGGTCACGCCCGGCACCGGCACGTTCCGCCTCGAGGATGGCGCGACGATCGTCGTGCCAAACCGCGACGCCGCCGCGCGCAACGCCGCCGACCGCGCGGTCGAGATCGTCGCGCGCACCCGCGGCCTGCGCCTGCGCGTCGCCGACCGCGGCGCCGGTGCGATCCGCTTCGTCCGCGCCGGCACGGCGCCCGCCGGCGACGAACATTACCGGCTCGACGTCACCCCCGCCGGGATCCGCATCACCGCCGCCAGCGACGCCGGGCTCTTCTATGGCGCGATGACGCTCGCGCAGCTGCTCGCGCCCGACGCGCGCTTCGGTGACGCCGTCGCCGTCCCCGCGCTGGCGATCGACGACCGCCCGCGTTTCGCATGGCGCGGGGTGATGCTCGACGTCGCGCGCCATATGCAGCCGGTCGCCGCGATCGAGCGCGTCATCGACATGATGGCGCAGCACAAGCTCAACAAGCTGCAACTGCACCTGACCGATGATCAGGGCTGGCGGATCGAGATCAAACGCTATCCCGAACTGACCCGGAAAGGCGCGTGGCGCGCGTCGACGACGCCCAACGACGGGGCACCGCCGGGCCGATACGGCGGCTTCTACACGCAGGACCAGCTGCGCGCCCTGGTCGCCTATGCCGCGGCGCGCGCGGTGACGATCGTCCCGGAGATCGACCTTCCCGGCCATGCACAGGCCGCGATCGCCGCCTATCCCGAGATCGGCGTGCTCGGCGACCGTCCGGCGGTGTCGGGCGACTGGGGGATCAACCCCTATCTGTTCGGCACCGACGCGCGCAGCCTGACCTTCGTCCGCAACGTCCTCGATGAGGTGATGGCGATCTTCCCCTCGCCCTATATCCATGTCGGCGGCGACGAGGCGCTCAAGGACCAGTGGCAGGCATCGGCGACGATACAGGCGCAGAGGCGCGCGCTCGGCATCGCCGACGAACAACGGCTGCAAAGCTGGTTCATCGGGCAATTGGGCGACCATCTCGCCCGCCACGGCCGCCGCCTGATCGGCTGGGACGAGATCCTCGAGGGCGGGCTGCCCGCCTCCGCCTCGGTGATGTCGTGGCGCGGCGAGGCCGGCGCGATCGAGGCGGCGAACATGGGACATGACGTGGTGCTGTCGCCCGGCCCGGTGCTCTATCTCGACAATCTGCAAAGCGCGCGCGGCGACGAGCCGCCCGGCCGGCTGAAGATCCAGACGCTCGCCGACGTCTATGCCTATGATCCGCTGCCCGGCGCGATCGCACCCGCCCGCGCGCAGCATGTGCTCGGCGCGCAGGCCAATCTCTGGGCCGAATATATGGTCACCCCCGAACAGCGCGAACATGCGCTGTTCCCGCGCCTCGCCGCGCTGGCGGAGATGACTTGGTCGCCGAAGGCGGCACGCGACTGGGCGGCGTTCCTCACCCGGCTCGATCCCCAGCTCGACCGCTATCGCCGGCAGGGCGTCGCGGCTGCGGACTCCGCCTTCGCGGTCGACTTCGCGGTGACGGGCGGGGTCGGCGCGGCGCTGCGGGCGAAGCGCGTTACGGTCGCGCTGACCCGGCAGGCGGAATATGGCACGATCCGCTATACGACCGACGGCAGCGCGCCGTCCGCCGCCTCCCCCGCCTATGCCACGCCGCTGACGGTCGCACCGGGCAGCGTGATTCGTGCGACGACCATCGCCCCCGACGGCCGCGCGCTCGCCGCGCCGCGCCGTTTCGACACCGCCCCCGCCGCGCTGCTGACCCGCAGCAGCGCCGCGCTGCCGCCGTGCACCACCACCCCCGGCATCTTGCTGCGCCTTCCGCTCTCCCCCGACGCCACCGCCGGGCCGGCGCACAGCATGAACATCTTCGACAGCTGCTGGCGCTACCCCGACGCCCCGCTCGATCAGGTGAGCGCGATCCGCGTCACGATCGGGCGGCTCCCGCGCAATTTCGCGCTCCGCCAGCCGCAGCGCGAGCAGGTAGTGTGGCGCTATAACCCGACCCGCTTCGGCACGTTGCTGGTCCATGCCGGCGACTGCGCGGGCGCGGTGCTCGCCGCGCTGCCGCTCCCCGACCCCGCCAGCGCGCCGAACCGTTTCACGCTCGACGCGCCGCTGGCAGCGAAGACCGCGCAGGCGGACCTGTGCCTGACGATCGCGCCGCCGGTCGGCGGCCCGCTCTACGGCATCGATACGGTGCGACTGACCCCGAAGGAGCCACGGTGACCTCTCTCCCCCATCTGTCGCGGCGCGGCGTGATCGCCGGTGCCGCCGCCGGCCTGTCCTTCCCCGCGTCGGCGCTCGCCAAGTCGTCCGCCTCGAAGCTGGTCCCCTACGGCGCGACGCCCTCGGCGCGACAGCTCGCATGGCACCGGATGGAGCAGAATGCCTTCGTCCACTTCACGATCAACACCTTCACCGACCGCGAATGGGGCTATGGCGACGAGGATCCAGCGATCTTCGACCCGAAGCAGTTCGACGCCGACCAGATCGTCGGCGCGGCAAAGGCGGCCGAGCTGCGCGGGCTCATCATCACCGCCAAGCATCACGACGGCTTCTGCCTGTGGCCGAGCGCCTATACCGAGCACAGCCTCAAGAACAGCCCGTACAAAAATGGCAAGGGCGACATCGTCGGCGAGCTGTCCGCGGCCTGTCGGCGGCACGGGCTCAAGTTCGGCATCTATCTGTCGCCGTGGGACCGCAATCACGCCGATTACGGGCGGCCCGAATATATTACCTTCTTCCGCAACCAGCTTCGCGAGCTGCTGACCAGTTACGGCCCGATCTACGAGGTGTTCTTCGACGGCGCGAACGGCGGTGACGGCTATTATGGCGGCGCGCGCGAGACGCGGAAGATCGACGCCGTGCCTTATTACGACTGGCCGTCGATCATCGACTATGTCCACGAACTTCAGCCGATGGCCTGCACCTTCGATCCGGTCGGTGCCGACCTGCGCTGGGTCGGCAACGAGGAGGGCGAGGCCGGCGACCCGTGCCGGGCGACGATGGACGACAAGGGCTTCACCCCCGAAAAGGGCAATAGCGGCGTGCGCGGCGGCTCTGTCTGGTGGCCCGCCGAGGCCGATGTCTCGACCCGCTACGGCTGGTTCTGGCACGCGTACGAGGACGGGCAGAGCCGCAGCCCCGCCAATCTGATGAAAATCTATTTCGAGACGGTCGGGCGCAGCGCCGGGCTGTTGCTCAATCTCGCGCCCGATACGCGCGGGCTGGTCACCGACGAGGATGTCGGCAACCTCACCGCCTTCGGCACCGCGCTGCGCCGGATGTACGCCACCAACCTCGCCAGCGGGGCGCGGCCGGTCGCCAGCAGCGCGCGCCCCGGTCATCCGGCGGCGAACGTGCTTGATGGCGATCCCGCCAGCTTCTGGGCGAGCCACGACGGTGCGGCGATGCCGACGCTGACGCTCGATCTCGGCGGTGAGCGGACCTTCGACGTGGTGCGGCTGGCCGAACACCTGCCGCTCGGGCTGCGCGTCGACCGGTTCGCGATCGACGTCCGGCGCGCCGACGCGTGGGTCGAGGTCGCCAGCAAGGAAGGGATCGGCTCGCAGCGTGTGATCCGGCTCGATGCGCCCGTCACCACCCGCGGCGTCAGGCTGCGGATCGTCGCCGCACGCGCCGCGCCCGCGATCACTGAATTCGGCCTCTATCTGGCGCCAGTGCTGCTCGAACCGCCGCATATCGTGCGCGACCGCGACGGCATGGTGACGCTGACCAGCGACGCCCCGGGGCAGGAGATCGCGTTCACTACCGACGGCAGCATTCCGACGCGCGCCTCGCCGCGCTACACCGCGCCCTTCGCGTTTCCGGACGGCGGCGTGGTGCAGGCGATCGGCATCCACCGCGCCACAAACGCGCTCAGCACGATCGGCCGGCAGAGCTTCGACATTCGCAAGAGCGACTGGAAGATCGTCCGCGCCAGCGCGCCCGGGGCCGAGCGGCTGATCGACGAGCTGAACCGCACCGACTGGATCGCGCCGCTGACCGGCGCCGACGGCCGCCCCTGCTCGGTGACGATCGATCTCGGCCGCAGCGTCGACGTGCGCGGCTTCGTGCTCAAGCCCGGGTGGCACGCGCCGCAGGGCGCGGGCGACCCCGCCGCCTGGACGGTGCGGGTCGGCGACGATCCGGCCCTGCCCGGGCCGGCGCAGGAGCGCGGCGAGTTCAGCAACATCGCCGCCAATCAGGCCCCGCAGCGGCTCGCCTTCGCGCGTCCGCATCGTGGCCGCTATATCGAGATCGCCTTCACCCGCACCGCCAAGGGCGAACGGCGGCTGGCGATCGCGGAGATCGGTATCCTGACGCGCTGAGCCATCCGCCGGCGGTGGCGACGCTCAGAAGAACGTCTCCACCACCTCCACCACGCGATACGCGTCATCGGCGACCAGCACGCGCCGCCATTTGTCGAAAGTCAGGCACGGATGCGAGATATCGAACGCCAGCACGTCGCCGACCGCCAGATCGTCGCCCGGCGCGATCGCGAGATAGGCGTGCTGGTCCATCAGCCCGGTGACCTCCCAATGCGCGAGTGCGGTCAGCGGGTCGCTGTCGCGGCCGGGCCGGAACAGCGTCGCAGGGCGCGGCAGCCCGGCATCGAAGGCGACGTCGCGCTTGCCCATCGCCACCACCGCGCGCGCCGGATCGGGGATCGACTGCACCACCGCCCAGATCCGCAGCGCCGGCAACAACGCCTCGCCCAGCGTCGGGGCGACCGGGTTGCGCTGGAGGATCCGTTCCTGCGCGGCGCGGTACAGCCCGTCGTCATGGCTCAGGTAGCAGCCCGGCCGCAGCAGGACCTGCACCGCACCGGCGCGGGTCGCCGCCGCGCTCTCCTCGGCGACGATGTCGTACCACGCCGACCCCGCGCCGGTCAGGATCGCGGACGCACGCTCGATCCTTCCCGCCTCCACCAGCCGCGCGGTCGTCTTGACCGCCCGCCGCACGAAGCGGCGCACCTCGGCCTCGTCGGGCAGCACGCCTTCGTAGAATTCGACCCCAGCGAGCCGCAACACGCCGCTCCACCCGGCCAGCGCGTCGAGCACCGCCGTGAGTTGCGCCTCGTCACGGATGCCGGTCCGAAAGCCGGGCTGGTCGCGTTCGGGCGCCAGCTCGATCAGCACGTCGAGCGTCGCCCCGTGCGCGCGACATGCGGCCCCCAGCATCCCCACACCCGCCGGACTGTCGACCAGACACAGCAAATCGAGCGCCGGACGCGCCGCGAGCCGGGCTATTTCGGCGAGGTTTGCTGCACCGACCACCTGATTGGCGATCAGGATCCGCTCCACGCCCTGTGCCGCCGCCACTCGCGCCTGCTGGCTGGTCGCGACCGTGATGCCCCACGCCCCCGCTTCGAGCTGACGGCGGAACAGCGCGGGCGCCATGCTGGTTTTTCCGTGCGGCGCCAATGCCATGCCGTACGCGTCCATAAACGAGCGCATCCACGCGAGGTTGTGAGCCATCCGCGTCTCGCTCAGCACCGCGGCGGGGAACGGCACGTCGCCGGCCAGCAGGTTCCACGGCCCGTCACCTTGGCCGATGCCCTTGTTCAACTCGATCATCGTCACCGCCAGCCTCCTGATAATCCAAGACGTTTACTTAATTGCTGGAGGCAGTGACAATGCGGGTCGAGCGGTGAGGAGCGCATCATGACCGACACGACGATCGCCGGAGCGATCCTCTACGACGGCAGCGGCAGCGAGGGTTTCCTCGCCGACGTGACGATCCACGCCGGACGCATCGCCACCGTCGCCTCCGCGAGCGCCCCACCACCCGCCGGCGCGATCGACGCGCGCGGGCTGGCGCTCGCCCCCGGCTTCATCGACGCGCATACCCATGACGATCTCGTCGCGATCACCCGCCCCGCGATGACGCCGAAGATCACGCAGGGCGTCACGACAGTGGTCGTCGGCAATTGCGGGATCAGCGCCGGCGCCGGCTGTGTCGACGGCAATTACCTGCCTGATCCCATGGTGTTGCTCGGCGCGCCGGATGCGTTCCGCTATGCCAACTTCGCCGCCTACGCCGCCGCGGTCGACGCCGCTGCGCCCGCAACCAACGTCGTGGCGCTGGTCGGGCATACGGCCTTGCGCGCGCGACATCTCGACCGGCTCGATCGTGACGCGAGCCTCGCCGAGCGCGAGGCGATGCGCGCCGACCTCGCCGATGCGCTGGCCGCGGGCGCGTTCGGCTTCTCGACCGGACTGGCCTATGCGAACGCGATCCACGCCTCGACCGAAGAAGTGACGGCCGTCGCCAAGGCCTTGCACGGCACGACCGGCATTTACTGCACGCACCTGCGCAGCGAGGGCGCAGGGATCGGCGCGGCGATCGACGAGGCGGTCATGATCGCGCGCCACGCCGCCGCGCCGCTGGTGGTCTCGCACCTGAAATGCGCCGGGGCACCGCAGCATGGCCGCAGCGCCACCATTCTCACGCAATTGGAACGGGTTGCCGACACGCATCCGGTCGGCTGCGATTGCTATCCCTACACCGCCAGTTCCTCGACGCTTGATCTCGGCCAAGTCGTTCCGGAAACCCCGATCATGATCACCTGGTCCGACGCCGAGCCGACGCAGGCAGGCCGGATGCTCGACGAGATTGCCGCCGATTGGGGCGTCGCACCATTGGACGCCGCGCGACGACTGCAACCGGCCGGCGCGGTCTACCATTGCATGGCCGAAGCCGATGTCGACCGCATCCTCGCGCACCGGCTGACGATGGTCGGGTCGGACGGGCTGCCGTGCGATCCGCGGCCCCATCCGCGTTTGTGGGGCAGCTTCCCGCGCGTGATCGCGCATTACGTCCGCGAACGCGGGCTGCTGTCGCTGCCCGAAGCGATCCGCAAGATGACCGGGCTGACCGCCGATCGTTTCGGGCTGGCGGACCGAGGCTATGTGCGTGTCGGAATGGCCGCGGATCTGGTGCTGTTCGATCCCGCGCGGATCGCGGATCGCGCCCGCTACGACGAACCCGAGCAACCCGCCGCGGGCGTGCTCGGGGTGTGGGTCAACGGCATCGCGACGCTCGACAGCGACGGCATCACGGGCGCGCGCGGCGGCTGGATGCTGCGCCGCCCCGGAATGCCGGCATGTTTCCAATGAGAAGGATCGATGAATGAGTGACGGGATCAAACGCTACGGCGTCGAAGGCGGCAGCGGCACCGGCGGGCAGCATCTGCCCTTTGCGCGCGCGGTACAGGCCGATGGCTGGCTGTACGTCTCCGGACAGGTGCCGATGGTCGACGGCGAGGTGATCGACGGCGGCATCGTCCCGCAGACGCATCAGGCGATCCGCAACGTGCTGACGATCCTGGAGGAAGCCGGCTACGGGCCGGAGCATGTCGTGCGGTGCGGCGTGTGGCTGGACGATGCGCGCGACTTCATGTCGTTCAACCGCATCTTCAAGGAATATTTCGGAGCCAACCCGCCGGCGCGCGCCTGCGTGGTGTCGCAGATGGTGGTCGACTGCAAGGTCGAAGTGGACTGCGTGGCCTGGAAGAAACCGTAAATGACGTCCGGCACGCTGTTGCTGGTCGAGGGCGCGGCCGCTGTCGCGACCCTGATCGTGCTGATTGTCCGCGTCCGGCTCAGCCCGTTCATCGCGTTGGTATTGGTCTCGCTCGGCCTTGCGCTGGTGACCGGGGTCCCGCCCGCCGCGATCGTCAAGGCGTTCGAGGCCGGGGTCGGCAGCGCGCTTGGGCATATCGCACTTGTCGTCGGGCTGGGGACGATCCTCGGCAAGATGATGGTCGAGTCGGGCGGCGCCGACCGGGTGGCGCACACCGTCATCGGCTTTTTCGGCGCACGCCGCGCGGATTGGGCGATGATGACGGTTGCGCTGATCGTCGGCCTGCCGGTGTTCTTCGAGGTCGGCTTCGTGCTGCTGGTGCCGATCGTCCTCGCGGTCGCCGCCCGGTTGGGGCAGCATCCGATGCGACTGGGGCTGCCGATGGCGGCCGGCTTGTCGGTCGTCCATGCGATGGTACCGCCGCACCCCGCCGCGATGCTGGCGACGCAGGCGTTCGGTGCCGATGTCGGGCTCACCGTCCTGTTCGCGTTGATCGTCGGCGTGCCGACCGCCGCCATCGCCGGGCCCCTCTACGCCCGAATGGTCGTGCCGCGCCTCGCCCCGGCCGCACCACCCGCGACGCCAGTCGAGAACCCGCCCGACCGCATATTGCCGGGCTTCGGCATCACGGTCGCCACGCTGCTGTTGCCGGTCGCGCTGATGCTGCTGGGCAGCGTCGGTGCGACGATCACCGCTCCCGGCTCGCCCGCGGACCAGATCATCCGCTTCGTCGGAACGCCGGTGGTCGCACTGCTCGCCGCGGTGCTGGCCAGCTACTGGACGCTCGGGCTCGCGCGCGGGCTGACGATGGAGACGATCCAGCGCTACACCAACGAATGCCTTGCGCCGACCGCGCTGATCACCCTGGTCGTGGGCGTCGGTGCCGGGTTCGGCCGGATGCTGACCGAAGGCGGGGTGTCCGGCGCGGTGGTGGGGTTGGCGGCACAATGGCACATCCCTGTCCTTGTGCTCGCCTGGTCGATCGCGGCACTGATGCGCGTGGCGACCGGATCGGCCACCGTCGCCATGGCGACCGCGGCCGGGATCGTGGCGCCGCTTGCGGCTTTCCAGCCCGCGGTCCGACCGGAATTGCTGGTGCTCGCCACCGGTGCAGGATCGGTGGTGTTGAGCCACGTCAACGATGGTGGCTTCTGGCTGGTCAAAGAGTATTTCGGGCTGAGCGTCGCGGATACGCTCCGCAGCTGGACGGTCTGCGAAACGGTGATTTCGGTGGTTGCCTTGTTGGCGGTGCTTTCGCTGTCGCTGGTGACGTGAGGCTAAGTCGATGGCCGCGCACGGCCGCTTCACGTCCCAAGTTGGTCATCCGGATAGCCAAGCTGCGGTATCGAAAGCGGCCGGCCGCCACGATCGCGCCTTGCGCAAAATGGTAGCTTCCCCATGCTCGGCAGTCGCCTCGCGCTCGTCCTCCTGACGTTCCGAAGCGGCGCAGGCGGCGCTTACGTCGGCTAAGCCCGGCATCCGATCAGGGCCGAAGGCGACGATGCGCCTCCGGCCCTGATCGTTAATTCCAGCGCTTACCGCCCGGCGTCGGCGGCTTCGTTAGACTCACGGCTGATCGTCCTCCACGCCGGCTGGCAGCTTGATGCCGCCGTCCGCGATCGAGAAGGTGCGACGGAAGAGCAGGCTTTCGCGTGACTGTTTGGCTGCGATGCTCCCATCTATCGCACCCTCAGCCTTTTGCGTGGACACACCATTGTCCTTGTCACCCGTGCTGGTTGCCGGTGCTGCCTGCCCGACGATCGTCGAGAACAGGCTGCTGACCGGAGCGGTCCGCACCGGAGCCGCGATCGCGCTGGTCAGTGCGCTATCGTAGCTCGGGTTGGTCGGGCTCACGATCTCGCCGACCGCCGCGCTCAGCGTGCCACTCCAGAGGACGTAATTGGCAAGGCTGGTGCCCGGTCCGGCGACATAATCCCCGACATTGATCGCGGCTGTCACCGACTTGCGAGTGCCGATCGCCGCGTCAGCGAATTGCCCCGTCCTGGTGGCAAGCGAGATGCTTTCGCCCGCCACGAGCCCGTCGATCGCGAAGTTCGAAGGGCTCAGCTGGACAAGCGTCGTACCGTCGCCGACCTTGCTGATCGGTGCGAGCAGCGACAACGCCAGCCCCACGGGTACGATCGTCACGCTGCCGGTCTGCGATACAGGGAGGCTGTAGTTTCCCGCGTCTGCACCGGTCGCGGTGAAGGAGTAGGTAACGGTCTTCAGGCCCGCATTCTTGTCCGCCGCCGTGCCCCGGCCGCTGACGACGACCTGATCGCCGCTCACGCGGCCAGTCACCTGGGTGATGATCACATCGATGTCGGTCTTGCCGTCATAGCCCTTCCTCTTTCCCTCACCGACGACCGACAATGCCCGGCGTGACACATTGGCGGTGCCGGAAGCGTTGGTGGCGTAATCGTAATTGCCCGCGTCGCGCCCGCTTGCGGTCACGCCGGTGACTGCCACCGCCTTGTTCAGCCCGGCATTCTTGTCGGCGAGGCTACCCTTGCCGGTGAATGCCACCGCGTCGCCCGCGACGATGTCGGACGACCCGATCGCGACCCGAACGTCGGTCGTTCCGTCATATTCCCTGTCGGAGGCGACGGTGTTGAGCACGATCCTCTTCCTGGCGACATCGACCGTGGTCGCGGCGCTCGCGTTGTAATCGTAGTTTCGTGCATCGGCGCCGCTGGCCGCAATACCGGTTACTGCGACCGGCCTGGCGAGGCCGACGTTCTTGTCCGCCGTCGTCCCCTTTCCATCGAAGGAAACGGTATCGCCTGCGACCACCCCGCCCGAACTCAGCAACACCGCGACCGCGGTCGTGCCGTCATAGGTCTTGGCCGGAGCCGAGGCGACGACCGAGATGGCCTTCCTCGCCACATCGACCGTGGTCGCCCCGCTGGTGGCATAATCATAGTTCTGCGCATCGGCACCGCTGGCCGCGACGCCGGTGACGGCCACCGCCTTGCCCACGCCGACATTCTTGTCCGCCAGCGTGCCGGTGCCCGCCAGCGATACGCTGTCACCCGAGACCAGGCCGACCGGGGTCAGCGTCACCGCGACGTCACGCAGGCCGTCATACACCTTGCCGGTCGCGGCCGACGTGAACGTCAGTGCCCTTTTTGCGACGTCGGCGGTGCTCGTCGTGGTGGAGGCGAAGACGTAATTGCCCACGTCCGCCCCGGAGCCGGTAATGCCGGTGACCGATACCGTCTTGCCCAGCCCGGCGTTCTTGTCCGCCAGCGTACCGGTGCCGGCGAAGGAAACCGCATCACCCGCGACGATGTCGTTGCTCGACAGCGTCACGCCGATCGAGGTCAGGCCGTCATAGGTCTTCTGGCCCTTGCCCATGACGGTGATCGCCTTCGGCGTGATCGTCAGCGAACCGTTGTTGACGATGGTGATGTTATAGCCGTGCTGGTCGGAATAGAGGCCGGTCAGGTCCGTGTAGGTGCCGACATTCTTGCCCGTGGCGTAATGCAAAGCGTTGCCCAGCACATGCCCCGATGCCGGCGCATTCGGATCCGAATAGACCAGCGCCGTCACCGCATCGGTCTTGCCGGTGCCGTCATAGACATGGCCGATCGGCGCATCGTTTGCCGTCAGCGTCAGCCCGGTGAGCCACGCGGTCAGCAGCGGGGTGGTGTCGCTATCGTAATTCTTCCACTTGCCGCCGACAGAGAAGTCATAGCCCGCGTAATTCGCCTGCTGGCGCGCCTGTGCGTCCGACAGCGCCGCAGAGGCGCTGATCGTGCCGCCGGTGGTCGCGCCCACGCCGAGCGCGCGCGTCGTGGTGTCGGCGTTCCAATAGGAGGTCGCGACCGTGCCGCCGTCGAGCGACCCGATCAGCCCGCCGATCGTGCCCGACCCGCCGATCGCGCCCTTGGCATAGACGTTGGCGATCGCGCTGCTCGTGGAACCCGAGCCCGCGTCCGCCTTGCCGACCACGCCGCCGATGTTGCCGGTGCCGGTCACCGCGCCGGTTTCATAGGCGTCGGTGATCGTGCCGGCGTTGCGCCCGACCAGGCCGCCGACACCGAGCGATGCCGTTCCACCGTCGACCGATCCGGATGCATAGGCGACGTCGATCGACCCGCTGTTGCTTCCGACCAGCCCGCCGACCGCATCGGACGTCACGGCGGACACCGCGCCGGTGGCATAGACCTTGGTCAGCGCCTTCGCGCTGGTTCCGGCCAGCCCGCCGAGCGCGGCCACGGTCTGGCCGCTGACGTCACCCGTGGCATAGGAATCGTCGATCGCGCTGTCGGCCGCGCCGACCAGCCCGCCTGCGACCGCGGTCGCCTGACCCGGCGTCACCGTCACCCTGCCGGTGGCATTAACGCGAGTCATCGTTCCGGCAAGCGCTGAGCTGCCGGCAAAGCCACCCACCTTGTCCTGCGCGGTCACGGCGCCGGTCGCGGACGAGTCGGTCGTCGCGATCTCCAGATCGCCCGCGAAACCGCCGACGCCCGTCGTACCCGTTACCGCGCCCGACGCGCTGGAATGGCCGATCGAACCGGCATGTGCGCTCCCGGCGATCGCCCTGCCGACGAAGCCGCCGACATTGCTGCGGCCGTCGACCGCGCCCGAGGCGGTCGCCTGATCGATCGTCACCCCCTCGGCCCAGCCGATCAGGCCGCCAACATCGATGATGCCGGTAACGTTGGCTGACGCCGTCACGTTGCTGATCGAGCTATCGACGATATCGCCAATCAGGCCGCCAACGTGGTCTCCGCCGGTCACGATCCCTTGCGCGGACGAGTCGCGGATCGTCGAGTTCGCATCGGCGAAGCCAATCAGACCGCCGGTGTAGTCGGTGCCCGTAACGGTTCCGCGTGCGGATGAGCCGCTGACAGTCGTGTTCGCGTCGGCATAGCCGATCAGACCGCCGGTATATGCGGTGCCCGTCACCGCGCCGGTGGCATAGGAAGTACCGATCGTGATGTCGCTTTGCAGAAAGCCGATCAGACCACCGGTATAGTCGGTCCCGTTCACGTCGCCGGTCGCATACACCCCGCTGATGGCGAGGGTGCCCGAGTTGACCTGACCGATCAGGCCGCCGATCGACCCGTAGCCCTTGACGGTGCCGGTCGCATACACCTGGCCGAGGGACGAGCCCATGTCACTCAGACCGATCAGGCCGCCGGCCGTATAATCCAGCGCCTCGACCGCGCCGGTCGCGAAGGAATTGACGATGCGCCCCGAATTCAGCCCGACCAGACCGCCCACGACATGATCGGCCGTGACGGTTGCACTCGAGTGCGAGCCGGTGATCATCGACGGCTGAATGGAGGAGTCGTTGCGGCCGACCAGCCCGCCGACGTTCAGGCCGTGCGTGGCCGTCACAATGCCCTTCGCTTCCGCATTGGAAATGAAGCCGCCTTCGTTGTTGCCGACGACGCCGCCGACCTCTTCGACGCCGTTGACCGCGCTGACGACCGTGCCGTCGAAAACGACATTGGTGAGCTTGCCGTGGTTGCGGCCCACGACGCCGCCCAGCGAAAATGAATCCGGAGAGTTCACCTTGTTCAGCGTGATCGTGCCGCCGACAGTCAGAGCCGAGACGGTGCTGTCCTGCAAGGCCTGACCCACGGCGCCGCCGACGTAATCTTCGCCGGTGACGTCGATCTGCGACGTGCTGGCCGACACCTCGCCGTTGTTGAGTCCCACAAGGCCCCCGACGGCGTGCATTCCGCCGGACACCGCGCCGACCGTCTTGCGGCTGTTCTTGAGCACGCCGAGATTCTGACCGACGAGGCCGCCGATGATCCGGGTCGCATTGGAAACGGTGCCGTCCGCATGGACGTTGTCGAGGATGCCGGCAGCGCTGTTGCTCCCGGCCACACCGCCGACGTTGATCGAGGTTGCGACGTCGCCGGTGACGTTGCCCGTCGAATAGGAATTGGTGATCGCGGCGCCGTTTGCGCCGACCAGACCGCCGACCCCTACCGACTGCGCCCCGCCCGTCACGTTGCCGGTCGCGAACGACGCGGTGATCGTCGTTGCGTCATCCGTCTGACCAGCCAGACCGCCGACCGCGGTCGTACCACCGACCACGCCGGTCGCGGAACTGTTGGCGATCGAGCCGCTTGCGTCATATGCGAGGTGACCGATCAGTCCGCCGGCACTGGCTCCGCCGCTGACCGCGCCTGAGGCGGTCGCGCGATCGATCGCCGTCCCCGTGGCGATGCCGATCAGACCGCCGACCTCGATCGTTGCCGTGACATCGCCCGATGCGGTCACGTCGCTGACCGTGCCCCCCTTGACGATCTGGCCGATCAGGCCGCCGACCCACTTCGCGCCAGTCACCGCGCCGCGCGCATAGGAACCGGTGACGGTGACACGTTCGTCCGCATAGCCGATCAGGCCACCGACGTTCTTGGTCCCCGTCACCGTCCCGGTGGCATGGGAAGCGGTGATCGTGTCGCCGGCCTCCACATAGCCGATCAGACCGCCGACGCTGCTTCTCCCGGTCACGTTGCCGGTCGCGCTCAGCTGGTCCAGTCCCAGCGCCCCGGTGCCGGCATAACCGATCAGACCGCCGACATACATCGCTCCCGCCACGTTCCCCGTCGCGTAGACGGTTTCCAGCACGGAATTGGTGTCGGTATAGCCGATCAGACCGCCGACGGTATCCCTCGTTCCCGTCACTTGCCCGGTGGCGTAGGAATTCTTGATCTTGCCTTCGTTCAGCCCGACGAGGCCGCCGACCGTGGCTTGCCCATTGACGGTCGCACTCGAATGCGAATCCGTGATGCTCGCGGCCGCGTTCCTGCTGTTGCCGACCAACCCGCCGACATAAATGCCCAAGGACGTTACCGATCCTTTCGCTTCGGCGTTGGTGATCGTGCCGGTGTCGTTCATCCCGACGATGCCGCCCACCTGATAGACCGCGTTGGCCGGGTTGACCGTACCGTCCACGGTGCCGTCGAACACGACATCGGAAATCGCGCCGGCGTTATAGCCCGCCACGCCGCCGAGATAGCAGCAGGTCGCGCCGATCGTTCCGCCGATGGTCAGATTGGTCAGGGTGCTGGTCGCACTTCCCTCGCCCACCGCACCGCCGACACGCTCGGTGCCGCTGACGCCGACCTGCGATGAACCTTGCGACACCGTACCCGCATTCAGCCCGACCAGCCCGCCGACCCATTTACCGCCCGACACGCTTCCGCCTGTCTTGCTGCCGTTGGTGATCGTGCCACCCTTGACCTCGCCGACGAGGCCGCCGGTGTAGTCGCTGCCGCTCACACGGCCCGACGCCGTAACGTCCGTGATCGTGGCATTCGTCTGGATCTGGCCGATCAGGCCGCCGGCGTAGGAACTGCCATCGACGTTGCCGATCGCGGACGAATTGGTAACGGTGACGCGGGTGCCCGCCCATCCGATCAGGCCGCCCGCATAATCGTCGCCCGCCACATTGCCGTCCGCGCTGCTGGTCCTGACGACGCCGTCGTCGCCGAATCTGCCGATCAGGCCGCCGAAATAGTTGCTGCCCCCGACGCTGCCGTACGCGCGGGAGTCGGTCACGGTGGCGCCGGTGCCGGTCGCCCCGATCAGCCCGCCGACGTAAGAGCCTCCCCCTACCTGGCCGCGCGCGGTGCCGGTGGTCACGACAAGCCCGTCTCCTGCCGTCCCGATCAGGCCACCCAGATAATCGCTTCCGGTGATACGCCCCCTGCCGACGGAACGCGTCACCGTGGCATTGGCACCGACCGTTCCGATCAGGCCGCCTGCATAATTGGTGCCCGTAACGGCACCGTCAGCGGTTGCCGCCGTCACGGCGGCACCATCGCCGACCTTCCCGATCAGGCCCCCCGAATGTTTGAGGCCGCTGACGGCTCCGGTGGCGGTGACGGTCGTCGCAGTGAGATTATTGCCCGCCTCGCCGATGAGGCCGCCGGTATAGTCCTTCCCGGTGACGGCGCCTGTCGCGCCCGAATTCGTCACCGAAACTGTGTTGCCCGCCTGGCCGATGAGGCCGCCGGCACGCCCCCCGAACGCGACATTGCCGGCCCCCTGGCCGGTGACGGCGCCGCTTGCGACCGACGTATCCACGGTGGCGTTGCTTCCGACGTAGCCGATCAACCCGCCGACGGCGCTGGTCTTCGCCTTGACCTCGCCGGTGGCGGACGAAGCGGTAAGGATGGCGCCGTCACCGAGGTTGCCGACCAGACCGCCGACGTTCGTTTCACCGGTCACATTGCCGGTCGCCGACAGGCTTGCGTAGCTGATGGACCCCGGTGCCCAGCTTGCGGGACCGGAGATGTAACCGACGAAGCCGCCGACATTGGTCGTACCGGTGACGGTCGCCGTCGCGGTCGTCGTCCCCGTCACCGTCGACGTTGGGGTCGGGGTGTACGGGAACGCACCGGCGACACCGCCGACATAGGTGCGGCCGGTTACCGATCCGCCGCCGGAAGCATCCGCGATCGAGCCGAAGTTATGGCCAACGATTCCTCCGACATAGTCCGCCCCGTTTACCGTCGCGGTCGATCGCACATTGGTCAGCGTGCCCCTGCTGTTGCCGGCGATCCCGCCGACCTTGCTGACAGCGGATGCGCTGACCGTACCGCCGAATTCGGCATCGGTGACGGTAGCAAGGAGCCCATTGTTGCCGACGATGCCACCGACCACGCCGCCGCCCGTGCTGGTGACGGTAATGTTCGTGCTGACATGCGTGATCGCGCCGCCACTGTTCACGCCGACGATGCCGCCGACCTGCGCATCCCCGCCCGTGACCGGCATCGATACCGTCGCGGTGTCCACCTTGCCGCCATTGAGTGATCCGATCACGCCGCCGACCGTCCCGCCCGAGGCAGCGAGCGATTCGCCGTCGACCTTGGCATTGACGATGGTGGTGCGCAAACCACTGCCGACCAACCCGCCGATGATCGAGGCGCCCGAAATGCTGGAGCCTCCGAAAAGGGCGACATTCGCGAAGGTCGAGTCCGTGTCGGCACCGGAAAGGCCACCGATGGAGTTCTGACCAAAAAACGAACCGTTGACGGACAGGTTTCGGATCGACGCGCCACGCGTCGTGGCGAACAATCCGATATTATCACTAGCGCGATTTACGTACAGGTTGGTTATCTTGTGACCGAGACCATCCAGCGCGCCGGTAAAGTCGGTGGTTGACGCACCACCAATCGGTCTGAAACCTTGACTGGAATTGTTACTATTTGAATCCCAGGTCGTGGTGCCGCTGGCGTCGATATCATCGCCAAGGACATAGGATCCGGACAGTCCGCCATCGATACCCTGCAGCGTCGTACCGTTGGTGTCGCCGAACGACCCGAGCGACGTGATGACGGTATAGTCCACCGTCGGGCCGCCCGAACCCTGTTTCGTGCTGAAATTCTGGCCGGCAGGCAGGTTGATTCTGGCACCGGTGCCGAACTTGTAACCGAAACCCGTCCCGTTGGTTGTCGACTGGCCATATTCCAACGCCAGCTTGGCCGAGCCGGAGGCATTGAGGTTGACGTTGAGCTCTATGTCGCCCTGCGCACTCAGCGTCAGGAGGTGGGCCGACCAGGACACGGCATCGTTGACGACGATCTTGCCGGCGGTTCCGCCGGCGCCGGACGTCGACTGGATCACGACGTTGTTCACCGCCATCGCATTGCCCAGATCCGCGCCGGTCATGTCGCCGCCCGAAGCGGCGATGACGAAGTCGGTTGGATCGATCAGAAAGGTGCCGGTGCGACCACCCGGCGCGGCGGTGGTGACCCGTGCACTGTCCGCAAGGGCGACATGTGCGGCGGAGGTTTCGATGAAGCCGCCGTCGCCGCCGTTCGGCGCGGAGGCGTCCAGCGTACCGGTGACGGTCGTCGAGCCGACCTTCATGTCGCCCAGCAGGACGATCCGGCCGTTCTTCTGGCCGACCGTCTGCGCCTCGATGATGCCGGCGTTGCTGACGCTCGCCTTGGCCAACGCGTCAAGCGCGTCGGCGGTCAGGAAGATGCGCCCGCCGTCCGCCTTGATGATACCGTTGTTGGCGACAAGTGCGTCATAGCTGCCGCGATCGATCGACAACGCGCTCAGGCCGCCATGGTCGAGGCTGATCGTCACGTCGTCCGCCGCGGCCAGCCGCACGTCGCCCAATGCGGCGGACAGGCTGCCGGCGTTGACGACGGTCGCGCCGACCAGCGCGATATAGCCGCCGGGTGCGGCGGTGAGGCTGCCTTCGTTGACGACGCCCGCCGCACTGCTGCCCGACAGGCGATACTTTCCTGCGACGAAGTCGGCGACGCTCAGGTCGCGGGTCGACGCCATGATCGCCGCGGCCGACACCTGCGACCCCTTGGCGAACAGCACACCGTTGGGATTGACCAGGAAGACTTGGCCATTGGCCTGCAGCACGCCGTAGATCTTCGACCCGTCATTGCCCAGCACGCGGTTCAGCGCGATCGCCGAGGCATTGGGCTGGTTGAAGACGACCTTGCCGTCCTTGCCGATGTTGAAGCTCTGCCAGTCGATCGCGGCCTGTTGCGACATCTGGTCGATCGTCTGGGTCTGCCCCGCTTGCGTGATCGTGGCCTGCCCCGCGACGACATGGCCGCCGGTCGGAAGCTCGCCCGGCGCGACGATGGTCGTCAATTGTCCCGGGTCCGCTGCCGCGCCCTGCGCCAGCAGCATCGCCAGCGCCGCCGCGGCGGCACCGGCGGACAGGCCGCCCTTGCGCTTGCCGCGCTTGTTCGACACCTCCGGGATCGGGACATAGCATTGGCGAGCGTCGTTCCACACCAGACGGAAGAAGCGGTTCATGCCACCATGATCGTACATCGGGATTTCCTATCGTTCGGGCCGCGCGAGGGCGCGATGGTCAGTGGGTCAGCGACGGATCGCGCTCGGCGTCAGAAGCGGTAGCCGAGCGATGCCCAGGCCACGGGATTGCGGTCCGGCGCGGTGACCGAGGGGCCGGTGGCGCGCGTCGCGACGGTGACGCGGGCGGTCACCGGGCCGTATTCGCCGGTGACCGACGCGCCGACGCCTGAGCGTACCGCGGTGTTGCGCCCGGCGAGATAGGCGTCCTCGCTGAAACGAACGCGACCGATGTCGTAGAAGGCCGCCAGTTGCAGCCCCGGCAGCAAGCGGTGGCGAAGCTCGGCATCGGCCAGCCAGCCGGTATCGCCCGCCCCTTCGCCCTGCGGATAGGCGCGCACGCCATAGATGCCGCCGACGACGAACTTCTCCGACGAATCGAGGTTTTTGCTCGCCTTTTGCGCAGACAGCGCAAGCGCCAGGCTGGTGGTGCGGGTCAAGGCCTGCAGGCGCGAGACGTTGACCGTGACCTTGGCATAGTCGCCCTGCGTGCGCGGCCCTGCGCGGTCGATCGCCAGCGCGCCGGGCGACCTGACGTCCAGCCGGCCGCCGACCACCGACAGGCTGAAGCTGGTATAGCCGCCGCCCAGCAGCGCATCGACCGCGTCGCCATAGACCTGTACCGTCGCGACGTCGGCGCCCTTGCGCGTGCGGCTTTTGACGCTGCGGATCGTGTCGGTCAGATCGCGATGCTCGACATTGCCGGTCAGCCACAGGTTGCGGTTCAGCCCGCGCACCAGCGGGTAGAGCGCATAGGCGCCGTAGGTCTTCACCCCGCCCGAGGCGTCGAGCCTGGCGAACTCCTTGCCCAGCTCGTAAGAGCTCGACGACGCCGCCGCGCCCAGCCGCAACCCGTCGCCGCCGACCGGCAGGTCATAGGCAG
The DNA here is from genome assembly GCA_036946405.1 of Sphingomonas phyllosphaerae. Taxonomy (NCBI): domain Bacteria; kingdom Pseudomonadati; phylum Pseudomonadota; class Alphaproteobacteria; order Sphingomonadales; family Sphingomonadaceae; genus Sphingomonas; species Sphingomonas phyllosphaerae. The sequence continues at coordinate 3,095,718 of JAQIJC010000001.1, forward strand.
CACGCCCGTAGAGCAGCGCCTGATCGGTGACGCTACCCTGTAGCGAAAGCCGATCGCCGATCCCGGCCAGGCTGTTGAACTGCACCTGACCGTTCAGCCGGTTCCGACCGGTGTAGCGATTGCCGTAATTGTCGACGCTGACACTGCCCTCCGCGCGTCGGCCGGGCTCGGCGGTCACGATCAGGTCGGAGGTGCCGACCTCCTGTCCGGGGTGCAGCTTGCCCGCGACCTTGCCGACGCCCGGCAGGTCGGCGAGCAGCAGCAGGCCGCGATCGGTGGTCGCGGACGTGATCACCTTGCCCTTCAAGTGCTGCGCATCGAGCACCCGCTGAAGGACACCGGTCTTCACCAGCGTGCGGTTGACGACGCTCGCGCCGTTCAGCTGCCCTTCGAGGACGCGGACGACCACGACGCCGCCGTCGATCTCCTGCGCGGGGACGAAGGCGCGCGCGACGATATAGCCGCGCTCGCGATAATGGCTGGTGATCCGCCGCACCCCCGCGCGCAATTCACCGAGCGATTGCTCGCGCCCCTCCAGGTCGGCGACCAGCGCATGCAGTTCGGCGGTCGGCAGATGCACGTTCCCCTCGATGCGGATCGAGGAGACCGTCAGCCGTTGCGACGGATCAGCGGCGGCGTCCTTTTCCGCCGGGATCGTGATCGTGGGCACCGCGACCGGTCGCGGCGACACCGGCATGACGGGACGCGTCTCGCGCAGCGTCTGCCCTGCGTCGGGCGGGGTCACCTGTGCGGCCGCAGGGCTCGCGAAGAACAGCGGCAGCAGGATGCCGCCCAGAAGCAGATCGGCACGGAACGAAGCGGATCGGGGGCGACACATGCGCGATGACTTTCGATTGGAAGAGGAAGACGGACGACCAGCCACCGCCACGGCGCCGAAGGACCGGCGACGCGCGTGGGCAAAGGCGGGAAAACGAGGACGAACGTGAGCAGCGATCAGCCGGAAGGTCGAAACCTGGCCACCGCGGCGAGCGATAGAAGTCGCCGATCAAACCAGAATGGCATCGCATCAACCCTCTGAAAGTAACGGGATATAAGCTCAGAGCGCTCTCTACACGCATCCAGACGATTTATTTTCTATCCGACTTATCATAGGAAGAAATTAAAATCCAGATGATGCGAATTCTTGCTTTCAGAATTTATCCAGGTCAGGTACATGAATACTTAAATGTTACTTTACAACCACATCGGCAATCGTCGCATTCAAAGAAAATTGCAAATGCTTGGAAAACAGTATTTTTAACGCGCCCACTTTCCGTTGATTGACGAAGAAAGGATTCCATATTTCGGCGATCCAGGCCGTTCGCTGGTCGATAGCCTCGTGATGATACTTGCTGACGGGCGGTACCGGCGAATGTCGAGCCGTACGACGCGTAGTTGGAAAGCTTATAGATGGGCGAGGCCGTGCTACGCTCACCCGCGACGGCGATCAGCGCGAATGGCGCGCCCGCCTCACCGGCTACGCTGCGCGACGGAGGGCGCGGCAAGGACTTCACCAGCCATCACGCCGATCGTGCTGGCACTGCTCGCCGGCTTGAGTAAGCCAGATGGCCGTAAGTCCTTTATCGGCGGCTTCAGGGTCGCTTAGCCCGGGAAAGCGTCCTTAAATCGATGCGCATCGCGGGCATCGATCTCTGACGGCGGCGTAATGATCGTCACGTCAACCCCTGATCGCGATGGAGGCTCACCCTATGCTCAAGGTTATTGCAGAAGATTTCATTCGTTCCGAAGCGATCGACATCGTCTTGCCGTTCTACCGCGAACTCGTCGAGAAAACCCGGCAGGAAGATCTCTGCATCGCCTACGATCTCTACGTCGACCAGAAAGATCCCGGACATTTCATTTTCGTCGAGGAATGGCCCGATCGGGCGGCGCTGGACGTCCACTGCAGGACAGAGCATTTCACGAGACTGGTTCCGCTCATCAATGCCCATCAGCGGCAAAAAGCCACGTTCATTCTGATGGACCCGCTTCCATCCTGACCCCAGCCTGGCGAACGGAAGTTGTTGCCCGTTCCGATCGCACGCGCAGGCCAGACCTGCCTGATGGGCCAAGGGCTCATCTTGATACCGCCGCGCATCTGGCGCGGCATACGGGCGACGTGATGATCGTCTTCGCGCTCTGCCGGGGGTGTGCGACGCAGCGGCGAAAGGGACCTCCCCGGCGGATGCCGGGGAGGCAGGGGGGATGCGGTCAGAAGCGCGCCCGGACACCGAACAGGTAACGGGCACCGGTGTTCTGGAGCAGCAGGAAGCGTTCCTCGAGCACCGAATAATCGTGAACATAGGCGCTGGTGAGGTTCACACCCTGCGCATAGACCTGCACTTCCGGTGTGATGTCATAGGCAATACTGGCATCGAGCTGACCGTAAGCGGCGCGGTTTTCGGGACGCGACGCCGCGCCGAAACACTGGCGCAGGAACGACGACCGCCAGTTGTACGAGACGCGCGCCTGGACGCCGAACTTCTCGTAGAACACGCTTCCGTTCGCCGAATGCGGCGACAGACCGTTGTAGCCGCATTGCGTATCGCTGGTGCCCGAATTGCGCGAGACGCTGCTGGTCACATAGGTGTAATTGCCGGCCACGCCGAGACCGGACAGGGCACCGGGCAGCTTGTCGAACGCATATTGGCCGCCGATCTCGACGCCGGCGATCGAACCGGTCTGACCGTTCCGGGTCCGGGTGTCCCGGAAGGTATAACCGGCGAAAGCGACCGGTAGCGTCTGGCTCTCGAGGAAGTCGGAGAACTGCTTGTAGAAGCCCGACACGCTGACATAACTGATATCGTTGAGGTAGTATTCGTACGACACGTCGTAGTTGGTCGACCGGAACGGCTTGAGCAGCGGATTGCCGCCCCCCGACGTGGCGGACGTGATCCGTCCCGAATAGCTGTTGTCGACGCCCAGCGAGGTCAACGTCGGTCGGGTGACGGTTTTCGACACCGCGGCACGCAGGAACATCCGCGACGTCAGCTCATATTTCAGGTTCGCGGACGGCAGGAGGTCGGAATAATGATTGTCGACCTTGATCGCCTGTGGCGGGCCGAAGGTGAAGTTCAGATTGTCGTCGCCGGGATTGACGAAGATGCTGACCACCTGCTGGCCGAAACCGCGCGAGGTGACGCGCGTGTCGATGAAGCGCGCGCCGACATTGCCCGACCAATTGTCGCCGCCGAAGTTGGCATTGACGTAGCCGGCAACGACTTTCTCCTGCACGTCCAGCGTCTGTGCCGGGCGATTACGCAGGCCATACGGCCCTCCCGCGAGCGCTTGTACGCGCGCCGCTTCGGCGGCCTGTTGCGCGGCGGTGCGTCCCTGCCGCGGCGTCGCGAGCACGGAGGGTTGGGAGATGTAGGCAAACACCGCCGCAGGGTCGAAGGTGAAGAACGACCTGGGGATGTTCTCACTGCCCGACGCTTTGGACAGGAATCCGTCGAGCGTGTAGGGAGTGACCAGATTGGCCGGGATCGGCACGTCATAGCCGCAATAGGTACAGACCGAGTCCGAATTGTCGGCCAATGTGCGGGTCTTGCGGCGCTGATTGTAGGCGGCGCCGAACATCAGCGATTTAACGATTCCATTGTCGATCTTGTACGTGCCGTCGGCGTGGAGTTCGACGCCCTTGTCCTTGACGCGAACGAATTCGTTCAGGCCGTAGTGCGCCCGCATCAGGCTGGCGTCGGTGATCGGGCCGAGGTTCGATGCGGTCGGCAGATCATTCTCGGGCGTGAGGTCGAACCGCGGCGAGGTCTGCGCAAGTGAGCCGACGACCAGGAAGTAGCGCGGCTGGTTGCGGGTGGCCTGCGTCGCGGAGGCGTCGAACTTCAGCTGAATCCGGTCGCTGACGTCCCAGGCCAGGTTGGTCCCGATCTGGAAGCTCTCGGTCTTGCGCTGTTGCCCGGTGACGATGTTGTCGTTCTGCGACAGCGTCACGCGATCGTCCTTCAACGACGGATCGGTCAGCGCCGGATTCGCCGCGAGGAACTGCGAACCGGGGCGGTTGAAGCCGGTGACGGTGCCGTTGGCATCGGTGGTCACGCCGATGAAGCGCGGCGTGTAGAAGATGCCGAAGAAGCGGTTCGTGCTGGTGACGTTGAATCGCGAATAGAGCCCGTCGACGGTCAGCAGCAGGTTGTCGTTGATCTGCGACTGGATCGAGCCCGACAGGTTGATGCGTTCGCGGTCGTTGGCTTCGCGGTTGAAGTTCAGGTTGCGCGGGGTGTGGATGCCGTCGCGCGTGATGAGCGACGACGCACCCAGCCCTGTCGAACTGGCCGTACCGTTGATCACCCCTTCCGGGCCGTAGATCCAGCCGTTGAGATCGACGAAGTCGCGCTGGCTCTTGCGGTCGGTATAGGACGCCGACAGCAACGCGCCGAACGTCTTGTCCTCGTTCGTCCAGCTGATGACGCCCGACACGTCCGGGCTCAGCTTCTTGGCAAGGCCGTCATAGATGCCGCCGGCCGCCGCCGCGACGTGCAGGCCCGACTTGCCGTCGAGCGGTCGCGCGGTGACGACGTTGACGGTCGCGCCGATACCGCCTTCCTGCAATTGCGGCAGCGACGATTTATAGACGTCGGTGCGCTGGATCATGTTCGACGACAGGACGTCGAATGAGAATTCGCGTCCGTCATTGTCGGTCGCCATGATGCGGCCGTTGACGAGCACGGTGTTGAACTCCGGCCCGAGGCCGCGAACCGTGATGAACTGACCTTCACCACCCGACCGGTCGATCGCGACGCCGGTGATCCGCTGGAGCGATTCGGCGACGTTATTGTCCGGGAACTTTCCGGTATCTTCGGCGGAGATGGAATCGACGATGTTTTCGGCGTTGCGCTTGGTCGCGACGGACGAGCGGAGGCTGCTCCGGATCCCGGTGACGACGATGTCGTCGGGGTTGCTGACCTCCGATGGCGCTTGCGGCTGTGCGGGTGTGTCGGCTAGCGGCGTGCCGGTATCAGCCACTGAATTCGCGTTGGATTGTGCCACGACGGGTGACGACACGCAGGCGAAGAACACCGCGCCGCAAAGCAATGCAGCTTTCATAAACCCCCTCCTTGTTCGCTCGACTATCTCGATGCGGGTAACATCATATATGTCCGAGTTATCATAGGCAATAGAGCGCCACGAACTCTTCGCATTGACGCTATTCCACTGATAGAAAACAAAATTTGTTACTTACCCGCAGGTTTGGGCAGCATATATATTGTTGGACATCAACAATGAGCCTTCCCGACTCGAGAGCGCGCCGGAGGGCGGCATTCTTCCTGCGCCGGGTCCAGGCGACGCGACCCGACGTGCAGCGCGCTGGTCCGAGCGGACGCCTAGCCCGCGTAGGACGCCGGATCGAAGTTGCGACTGCACCCCTCCACGAAGCGCGCGACGCCTCGCGCGGCGTAGAAGTCGACGTCATCGCGCGGCGGCTGGGTCACCGGCGGAAACGCGCCATAGCCGGCAAGCAGGCAGTGCCACGACAGGTTGCCGAACTGCGCACGCTCGCCGGCCCGACCGAGCGCCTCCGCCAGATCGGCGCGCCGGAACCAGGCGTCGAGGATCGCCAGCAGCGCGTCGGGCAGGTCCTCGTTCGCGGCGCAGGCGCGCCAATAGTCGCTGTCGGTACGCGTGGTGAGCTTGTAATGCGCGGCGATATAGTCGCGCACGCCGTCGAAGCGCGCCGATATAACGGCGTTGAACGCGTCGCGCGCGCCCGTCGCGTGATGCCCGATGAACTGCTCGACGGTGTTGAGCACCAGATGCAGCGCGGTCGCCTCCAGTGGTTCGATGAAGCCCTGCGCGAGCCCGACCGCGAGGCAATTGCGCTCCCAATGCCGCGCCATCCGCCCGGTCCGGAACCGCAGGTGCCGCACCGTCGCCGCCGCACCACAGCCGCTGGCGGTCCGCAACGCTTGCTCCGCCGCCTCGGCGGACAGGAAGTCGCCGGCATAGACATAGCCGTGCCCGACGCGGTGTCGCAGCGGGATCGACCAGCACCAGCCCGCCGACAGCGCGGTCGACAGGGTCTCGACCGCCGGTGCCCCGGTCAGCGGTGTCTGCACCACCACCGCGGCATCGTTGAACAATTGACCGCGATAGCTGACGAACGGCACGCCGAGCGTCCTCTCGATCAACAGCCCGGCAAAGCCGCTGCAATCGACGAACAGGTCCGCCGCGATCCGCTCGCCGCCGTCGAGCACCAGCGCCGCGACATCGCCGGTCGCCGTGCGCATCGCCCCGTTCACGCGCGCCGCGCGGTGCGCCACGCCGCGCGCCACCGCCGTGTCGCGAAGGAACGCGCCCAGCAAGCCGGCGTCGAAATGATAGCCATATTCGATCCGGAACGGAAAGTGCGGCGGCGCACGCGGCGCCAGCCCGCGCGCCGCCAGCACGCCGTTCAGCAGGAAATCGTCGGGCCGCACCGGCACGTCATGACCCAATCGCCGGTTGCGGCAATTGAGCACGAACGCCTCCTCGGTATGCACGTCGACCTGCGTCGTGAACGGATGGCGATAGTCGGTCCACGGCGCGGCCGGGCTCCAGCCGGCAAAGCGGATCCCGACCTTGTAGGTCGCCTGGCAGCGCGGCATCCATTCGTCCTCGGCGATGCCGATCATCTCGAAGAAGCGCTTCAGCGACGGCGTCGACCCCTCTCCCACCCCGATCGTCCCGATCTCCGGGGACTCGATCAGGGTGATCCGGCTCGTCGGCCACGCGCGCGCCAGCAGGTTGGCGGTGATCCACCCCGCGCTGCCGCCGCCCAGGATCGCGATCCGCCCCGGCGGAGGGGTCACGGCGCGCGACCGCCGAAAGCGTCGAGGAAGGCATCGTGCGTCGGCATCGCCGCGACCGGCGCGCGCCGCGCCGCCGCCAGCTCGCGCAGCTGTTCCCGCAGCTCGCTGTCGCTGGGTCCGTCGGCGAGCGGGTGATGCGCTGCCGGGACGATCCCCTGCCCCAGCATCACCTGCACCCACGACGGTTCCATGAAGATGTCGAACGGGTCCTGCGACAGCGTGCCCGTCGCCGCGAACAGCGCGATCTTGGCGGCCAGCCGCTCGGGCAGCGGCATCGCCCGCAGGTCGCGCCAGAAGGCGGAATCGTCGCGGCGCGTGGCATGATAATGGAGGATGATGAAGTCGCGCACCGTCTCATATTCGAGCTGCGACTGGCGATTATACTCGCGCACCGCCCGCGGATCGATGCCACGACCGGGAAACAGGTGCAGCAACCGCACGGTCGCGGACTGGATCAGGTAGATGCTGGTCGACTCCAGCGGTTCGAGGAAGCCGCTCGACAAACCGATCGCCACGACGTTGCGATCCCATTGCCGACGCGCGCGACCGGTGCGGAACGCGATCGGTCGCGGATCGGCCAGCGCCTCGCCCTCCAGCGAGCCGAGCAACAGATCGGCGGCGGCATCGTCGCTCAGGTGCCGGCTGCTATAGACCAGCCCGTTGCCGACACGGTGCTGCAACGGGATCCGCCACTGCCAGCCGGCGGCGCGTGCGGTCGCACGCGTGAACGGATCGGTCGGCCCGGTCAGCCGCGACGGCACCGCCAGCGCGCGGTCGCACGGCAGCCAGTGGTTCCAGTCCTCGTAGCCGACGTTCAACTGCTGCTGGATCAGCAGGCCGCGCGCGCCCGAGCAATCGACGAACAGGTCGCCCGCGATCTCGCGCCCGTCGCGCAGCACCAGCGTGGTGATCGCGCCCGTCGCGGCATCCCGCCGGCTGTTCGCGATCATGCCTTCGGTGCGACGTACCCCGCGCCGTTCGCTGTAGCGGCGCAGATACTGGCCGTAGAGCGCGGAATCGAAGTGATAGGCATAGGGCAGCGCATAGTCCGGGTCGCCGGCGCGCAGCTTGGCAAAACGTCCCTCGCGCGCCGCCAGATAGTTGAGATCGAAGTCCCAATAGTCCAGCCCGGCCCCCGCCGCGCGCGCGCGTCGCCAGTAATGGTGGAAGGCGCAGAAGCCGGTGTTGCGCCCCGCGGTGCCGAAGGTGTGGAAGTAACGATCGCCGATCGCGCCCCAATCGTCGAAGCGGATCGCCAGCTTGATCGTCGCCTTGGTCTCGCGCAGGAACTCGGCTTCGTCGATCCCGAGCGTCGCATTGACGTGCTGGATCGGCGGGATCGTCGCCTCGCCGACGCCGATGATCCCGATCTCTTCGGATTCGACCAGCTCGATCGCGATCTGGTCGCCCAGCACGCGGACCAGCAACGCGGCGGTCATCCACCCTGCGGTGCCGCCGCCCACGATGACGACCCGCTCGATCGCTGCTGACATGCGGCTTCCTCCCCGGTTCGTCCGCCGTCTTAGAGTGTGATCCACCCGGTTTGAACCACTTCCCATCGTCACCCCGGCGAAGGCCGGGGCCCAGTTGGGAAGGTCTACGAGATTAAGGCGCGACCTACATCATCAGCGTCCCCCAACTGGGCCCCGGCTTTCGCCGGGGTGACGCTTCAGCTTGGATGGATCACACTCTCGGGCGTGCCGCTCCACGCGGCCACCCCGGCTGGCGCCGGGGTGACACGCGCACCGACGATCAGAAGATCGCGTAGGTCAGGTTCAGCATGAAGTTGCGACCGAACTGCTCGTTGCGCAGGAACAGCCCCGTCTCGGAGTCGGAGTAGGTATCGCGCGCATTGGTCAGGTTCATCGCCTGCAACGACACCCGCAGCCCTTGCAGATAGCGGATGTTGGTGCCCGCGAAGTCATAACCGATCTGCGCGTCGACCAGCGTCTGGCCGCTGCGGTTGAGCGGCGCGATCGTGTTGCTGCCGCCGCGATCCTCCGACACCCACTTCGACCGGCTGTTCGCCGAGACGCGTGCCGAGAAGCCATATTTCTCGAAATAGGCCGTCGCCTGGAACACTCGCGCCGACAGGCCCGGAATGTCGAGATCGTCGTCCAGCCCGCCATCGGTGAACGCCGCCGCCCCGGTGACGCCGAAGCCGTCGAGGGCGCCGGTCAGGATGCGCAGCGGGAACGATCCCTGCAGCTCGATCCCCTTCACCTCGCCGCGCAGCCCACCGCGATAGGTGGTGTCGACGCCCAGGAACGTGGCCGGCGTATAGACCGTCTGGCCGTCGCTGCTGACCGCGCGGTGATAACCGGGAATGTAGAATTCGGTATAGTCGCGGATCGTCGTGCTCTGCACGTTCCAGTTCAGCAGCTTCTTGTAGAAGCCCGAGGCGGAGACGAAGCCGTCCGGCGCGAAATAGAATTCGTAGCTCAGGTCCAGCTGGTTCGCCTCATACGGGCGCAGTCGCGCATTGCCGCCGGTCGACAGCCACGGTCCGCGTGCCGGATCGGTGCTGGTCACTTCCGCCACGTTGTTGCGGAATTTCACCGACGAGCCCGGATTGAGATAGTCGATGCGCGGACGGCTCACCACCTTCGATGCCGCGAAGCGAACGGTATGTCCGTTGCCCAGATCGAAGTTCAGGTTCAGACTCGGCAGGACCCGCGTATATTTCGCCCCGTCGGCGATCGGGGTCGCCTGCACGCGCAGGTTCGACCCGACCAGCGAGGTGAAGCCGGTGCCGCGCTGATCGGTAATCAGCGCCTGCACGCCGACGTTACCGAACATCCGCACCGCATCGGTCGTGACCTCGAAATCGGCCTTGATCGATGGCTGCCACACCTTCTCGCGGATCGCATAGGTATCGCCCAGACGATCCGGCTCCAGCGCGCCCGCATCCCAGCGCGTGTAGAAGTCGCTGTTGATGAGCCCCAGCGCATCATAGGCGACGACATTGCCCAGCCCCGCCCAGTTGAGGTCGGCGACGCCGCGGCGCGCGTCCTCGGGGATCGGTCCGTCGGAGGGGTAGGTCTGCGCGGTCAGGAAGAAGCCCTGGTTCGTCTTGGACTTCTTGTGATCCGAATAGCGTAGCGCGACGCTGACCGACTTCAGCACGCTATCGTCGAAGCGGTAGTTCGCCTCCAGCCGCCCGGCGTTGAGGAATTCGTCGAACAGCGCCGAGTTGACGAACCCGTCCTGCGCCTGCGCGAAGCCGATGCCGGCGGCGCGTGCCGCGGGCGTGTCCAGCTCCGTGATCGGCGCCAGGCTGCCGCCCCATGACTGCGGACCAGCCAGCTTCACGACCGAATAATCGTCGAACGTCTGGCTGTTGTTCGAGAACATCAGGCCGCGATCGGTATAGTTCCACTGCCGGATCGTGTTCGGCCCCTGCGAGCGCAGGCCCGCGCGTCCCAGACCCGAATAGCTCTCGCCACGCGTGTCGTTCTTGCTGCTGTCCGAATGCGAGACGTCGAGCGTCAGGTCGAGGTTCGACGTCGGCTTGTAGGCGAAATTGCCGCCGACGACGAAGAGCTTGCCCTGCTTGTCGAGCGGATCGCTGCGCAGCACGGAATTATAGCCGCTGGTGCGGGCCGAGGTGACCAGATCGCCCTCCGCACTCAAGATGCCGCTGCCGTCCGCGGCGACCGGCAATTGCTCGATGAAGCCGCGCGAGATGCCCTTGTCCGAAAAGTCGATGTAGAGCGCATCGACCGTCGCCGTGAACTTCTCGTCCGGCCGCCATTGTACGACGCCGGCCAGCGTATCACGCTTCAGCACGCGCGAGCGTGCCGCGGCTTCATAACCGGACACCACCTGCTTGCCCGCGTTCGGGCCGGAGGTGACCGCGTCGTCGGCATAGCCCCAGACGCTCGAGAACTGGTTCTGAACCGGCGAGGAGGTGGTCGCCGCGGTCAGCGCGATGCCGATCGTGTCGTTGGCGAACTTGTCGCTGAACGACAGCGCCAGGCGATAGCCGCGGTTGCTGAAATCGGGGTTCCGCGATGGCTGGCCATTCTGCTCGACGCTGCCGTTGACGATCAGCGCGCGCTTGCGCTCCAGCGGACGGACGGTGCGGATGTCGACCGTGCCGCCGACGCCCATCGCGGTCAGCCCGGCGTCGGGCGTCTTGTAGACGACCGCGCTGCCGACGATCTCGGCCGGGTACAGATCGTATTCGACCCCGCGATTGTCACCGATGCCGATCAGTTCTCGACCGTTCAGCGTCGTGCCGACGAAGTCCTCGCGGAAACCGCGCACCGAAATCCCGCTGATGCGGCCCGAGCGACGCTCGCCGGCCAGACCGGCGAGACGTCCCAGTGAATCCGCGACGCTGGACTGCGGCAGCTTCCCGATATCCTCGGCGGAAACGGCCTCGATCACCGACGTGCTGTTCTTCTTCAATGCCTGTGCGCGCTCCAGGCTGGCACGCAAGCCGGTGACGACGATGTCCTGCGGCACCGATGCGTTGTCGTCGACCGACTGGGCAGCGGCGGGATCGCTTGCCGGGGCGGGTTCGGGAACGACGTTGGTCTGTGCGGCGGCCGACTGGCTGGCGAGCAGCGCGAGCGCGGCGGTCGAGCATACGAGCAATTGCCGTGTGGTCGTCATTCCTGAAGTCCCCTCCTTTGCGATGCCCGGCCAGTTCACTCGCCGTGGCATTCAAGTTATGCGAATCGGATACTCGCCTCTGCAATCGATTGCAATCGCAAAAATTGCCGTTATCTTCATGAAATAGCCAGTCGGCGGACCACCGCCTAGAGAGGATGCGATCTATGGCGAAGACTTTGATGCGTGCGATGCTTCCGGTAGCGCTATCAAGCGCTTTGTTCTTGTCGGGCGGTGTCGCTGCGCAGCGCCTTCCTGGTGTAAAGGCGGAGACGGTTCCATGGTGGAAACACGCCGTCATCTATGAAATCTATCCGCGCAGTTTTCAGGACAGCAACGGCGACGGGGTCGGCGACCTGCCCGGAATCACGTCACGGCTCGACTATCTGAAAGCGCTTGGCGTCGATGCGATCTGGGTGACGCCGTTCTTCCCCTCACCCAACGCCGACTTCGGCTATGACGTCGCCGACTATACCGCGGTCGATCCGCAATATGGCACGATGGCGGACTGGGACCGGCTGGTCGCAGAGGCGAAGAAGCGCGGCATCCGCGTGATGGTCGATTTCGTCGTCAATCACAGCTCCGCCGAGCACCCGTGGTTCAAGGAATCGCGCCGTTCGCGCACCAATCCGAAAGCAGACTGGTATATTTGGCGCGATGGTGCTCCCGACACGCCACCGACCAACTGGCAATCGATCTTCGGCGGCCCGTCCTGGACCTGGGACGAGACACGCAAGCAATGGTACTACCACATCTTCTTGTCGCAACAGCCCGACCTCAACTGGTCCAGTCCGGGCCTGAAAAAGGCAATGTTCGACGTCGTACGCTTTTGGCTGGACCATGGCGCGGCAGGATTTCGGCTGGATGCCACCCCCTATCTCTTCGAAGACCAGGCCTGGCCCCAAGATCCCGATCCGAAAAGTGGCGATCCGGTGTGGCTGAAGCCATATAATTCGCAGCTTCCCGGCACCAACGCCGTGCTGCGTGAAATGCGCAAGATCGTCGACAGCTATCCCGGCAACCCGGTCCTGCTTGGCGAATCCTCGACCCGCAGTATCCAGCAGCTCCGGGCAGTGTACGGCAAGAACAAGGACGAGATCCATCTGCCGATGAACTTCCTGGTCGGCAATATCGACAAGCTCGATGCCGCGACCTTCAAGCGCCGTTACGACGAGGCCGCGACGCAGCTCGACGGACTTACTCCGGTCGAGTTCTTCAGCAACCACGACCAGTCGCGCCAGTATAGCGAGTTCGGCGACGGCAAGAACGATGCGCTGATCGGCAAGATGACCGCCGCGCTGACCCTGCTCAATCCCGGCACCGCGCTCCTTTATTATGGCGAGGAGATCGGGATGGCCGACATGGACAAGGCGACGCTCGCCAAGGTCCCGCTCGGTCCCAACCGTCCCCGCAGCGACGAGCGCGACCGTGCGCGGACCCCGATGCAATGGAGCACGGCACCCAATGCGGGTTTTTCGACCGGGACGCCGTGGCTGCCTGCCAACCAGCGCTATACCGTCACCAACGTCGTCGCGCAGGAACGCGACCCGGCATCGCTGCTCAACTGGTATCGATCGCTCATCGCCATGCGGAAGACCGATCCGGTGTTCCGCAGCGGCCGCTACGTCCCGCTCGAAAGCAGCGATTCGAAGGTCTTCGCCTTCGCGCGCGAGGCCGCCGACCGGAACGGCGCGGTCGTCCTCGCCAATACCGGCGACACCCCGTCGATGCCGTCACTCGAAGGATTCGAGGGCGGAGCCCCGCAGCTCGGCGCAAAGACCTGCGCCTCCGGACATGGCGGCGCCGGCCTGTCGGTCGGCGCGTACGACACCTGCATCATTCGTTTCAGGCGATAGATGAGGGCGCACCCGTTCCTGGGTGCGCCCGAGCGGCCAGCATTACTGCGCCTGTTGATCCTTGGCCGTGCGCGCGACGTCAGCCTTGCTCATCTGAGAAACCAGGACATCGCCCGATCCGCTGAAGTTGGCGGCGGGCAATTGCGCCAGCCGGTTGCCGACGGCGACCGTCACTGCCTCGATCGCACCGTTCGCACCGGCTCGCACCGCCTGAACCGTCCCGATCACGCGTCCGCGTGCATCGGCGACATTCATCCCGCGAGTCACGTCGAAGCTGCCGGCACCTTCTGCCGCCGCGCTGCCCGCCAGTGCCAATTGCCCGCCGCCCAGGTTACCGGCCGCTCCGCCGTGTCCCGTTGCATCGCCCGCACCCGCAAAAGCCTGTCCAGCCGTCGTCCGGGTACGATCCTGCGCTGCGCCACCGGCGTTGCGCAGTTGCGACACCGCGCCACGGGCAGCGGCGACACCGCTCCGAGCCGTGTCCGCAAGCGCATCGGTGCCGACGAGCTGCGCGTCCGCCGATCCCGCGGCCGCGCCGGATCCGCCGGCCGAACCGCCGATCGCGCGCCCAGCAAGGTCCGTGTCGCCGCTCAGCGCCGATCCGCTCGCCGCGCTGCCGGAGGCGCTCGCCCGCCCGCTACGGGTGTCAATGCTTCGCCGTCCCTGCGCCGAGCCGATCGACGCGATTGTTCCGGTCGTGCGCCCGATCGTGTCGCCGAACATCCCCCCAGCGCTGCCCGTGCCGGCCCCACCCAGGGTGCCGCCGAGCATGCCGCCACCGGCACCGCCCAGCAGCTGGGCCGCGGCGGGCGAAACGGTCATCAGGCACAGGGCAGTGCCGATCAGCCACTTTTTCATGTCAATCCTCCTTCAGCTGTTGGGTGTCTGATCGGAGAACGGATGGCCGGTCGGGTTTAATCCCGAAAAATTCAGCGCGGCGTCGTGCGACAATCATCGCACACCAAACCGCGTCCGTAGCGCGAGCCAAGCGGGCGGGCGGCGCGATCGAGCGCTTCGATTGCCGCGGCGCGACGGCCTGGGTTGACCGAGGGATAGGTCAGCACGAGCCGCCCCGCGACCAGCGGCGCGGCGAACGACGTCCCGCGCACCGCCGCCGCGCGTCCGTCCGCTGATGCCGCCAACATGTCCGCGGCGGGTGCGGCATAGTCGAGATGCGTCGCCCGTCCCGCCTCGATCAGGATGCGATTGCGCGCATCGACGCCGGTCACCGCAATGACGCCCGGATAAGAGGCGGGGAAGCTCGGCGGCGAGGCCGGGCCGTCATTGCCGACCGGAGCGACGATCAGCACGCCCTTCGCCTGCGCCGCCGCAACCACGCGGGCGAGGAGCGGATTGGCCGGGCCGACGAGGCTGACGTTCACCACCGAAACCCCCTGCCCGGCCAGCCAGGCCAGCGCCTTGGCGATGGCGGTCGCGTTGCCGCCGGCAGGGTCGGTACCATAGACGTCGGCGACGACCAGCCGTGCGCCCGGCGCCGCGCCGCGGACCAGTCCGCGCCCCGCGATCAGCGAGGCGACCGCGCTGCCATGCGCGCTCGTTCTGGGCGCGCCGATCGCGAAGCCGCGCTGATCGACCACCCCGTCGACACCGCCGTCGATCACGCCGACGCGCGGCGTCGCGGTGTCGGGCGGGTTCGGCGTAGCGGTGGTGAAGGCTCGGGCGGCGGTCACGCCGCTTTCGGAGTGCAGTTGATCGGCCGCGACGTCGCGCGCGCCGAGGCGACGCAACTCGCGGAACGCTGCGGCAAGGCCGCGGCCGGGCGGTGCCGCCAGCCGGGTGAAGCCCACGCCGAGCAAGTCGCCGCTTTCGATCACGCGATAGCCCCGCTGGATCGCGGCTGCGACCGTTGCGGCATCGGGCTCGGTCAGCACCAATTCGCCTGCGCGCGCCGCGAATCCTTGCGGGTCCCGCACGATCCGGTCGGGATAGCGCCGTACCAAGGCGCTGACACGATCCAGGCGCAAGGCTTCAAGCGCGCGTGCACCGCGCTCCGACACGTGGGCGACCGCGTCGGTCACCGGCCGCAGTGCGGGCGTCAGCTCGCCGATGCCCGGCATCGCCGGAAGCAGCTGAGCACTCGCCGCGCCTCCTACCATCGCCATCAGCGTCGCCGCAGTGAGCCGCCCGAACCTCGCCATCATCGCCCCGAATATGCCATCATCGGGATGAAACGGCCATCGGCATCCGTTTCATCCTTCGGCAAGGGAAATCGGAGCGACATTGGCGAGGTTCGAGGACGAATTGCTGGCGATCCTGCCGCGCCTGCGGCGGTTTGCCCGCTCGCTGTCGCGCAACGCCGCCGATGGCGACGATCTGTGCCAGGTGGCGATCGAAAAGGCGTTGACCGCGCGCAACCAATGGCAGCCCGGAACGAGGATGGACAGCTGGATGTACCGCATCACGCGCAACGCCTGGATCGATCAGGGACGCGCCCGCCGACGGGCCGCCGAAACGTTCCTGCCCGAGGATGCCGGAGTGGCGGTCGGAGAGGACGGCGCCCGCGCGATCGAGGCACGATTGGAGCTGGCGCAGGTCCAGCGCGCGATGGAGGCACTGCCCGACGAGCAGCGCGAGGCGGTCGCGCTCGTCCTGGTCGAGGGATTGGCCTATAAGGAGGCGGCGGCGGTGCTGGACGTGCCGATGGGCACGCTGACGTCGCGCCTCGTGCGCGGACGCCAGACCTTGCTGGCGCGGATGGGAGAAGCGGCATGACGATCGATGACGCGCTGCTGATCGCCTATGCAGACGGCGAACTCGATCCGCTCGCCGCCCGGCGCGTCGAGCGCGCGATGGCCGGCGATCCCGTTCTGGCAGGCCGCGTCGCGGAACACCGCGCGTTGCGTGAACGGATCAGCCGTGCCTTTGCGCCAGTCGGCGAGGAAGCGGCACCCGATCGGCTCTCGACGCTGCTGACCGACAACGTCGTCGCGCTTTCGCCACGCCGCCCCCCTGTCACTCGCTGGTGGCCCGCGGGAGCGGTCGCCGCCGGGCTTGCGCTCGCCATCGGGCTGGCGACGCCGTGGCATCAGACACCCGGCACCGGCGATCATGCCAGCGGCATGCTCGAAACGGCGCTCGACCAGCGTCTCGCATCGAGCGATGGCGATCCCCGGTTGCTCGTCAGTTTCCTCGATCGGCAGGGCAGCTATTGCCGGGTCTTCGCGGGTCGCGCGCTGGACGGCATCGCCTGTCGCGACGGCAGCAGGTGGCGGCTGGTGCGAACCGCGCCGGGCAGCGAAAACGCGACGGGGGCTGGCTATCGGCAGGCGGGCTCGGGCGACGCGACCTTGCTGGGCGAAGCACAGGCGATGATGGCGGGCGACCCGCTCGACGCCGCAGCTGAGGCCAGCGCCCGCCAACGCGGCTGGCGCTGACCCCCTCCCCGATCATAGCCGAAGACCGAGACGCAACCCCGCGCCGGCTTCCGGAGCTCCGCGGCTCAGTCCGGCGCTGCCCTGCATCCCCAGCGACAGGCGCGATGACAAAGGTGTTTCGAGACCCGCCGCGACTTCTTCCCGGCCCCCGGTGCCGAGACTGACGCGCGACGCGTGATTGTAGGCGACGCTGACCTCGCCGGCCTGCCCCAGCCGAAGCGCCACCCCGCCCCGTGCGGTCGCGACATTCTCCAGCCGATACCCGCTGGACCGGCCCACGACGGTGTAGCCGAGCGCAGCGAAGGGCGTGATCTTGCCGGGTCGCGCCGCCTCGACCGCGATCGCAACGTCGGACTTGCCGGTTCCAAGGCCATGCGTGGCCGATGCGGTCGGCAGTTTGGCGCTACCCGTCACCGCCAGCGCGATGCGATGCTGCCGCGGTTCGACAAGCTGCACCGACGCACCCACCACGGCATCGCCGAGCCCACTGCGGCGAACGCGCGTGACGGGACGCGCCGGATCGACCAGGATCGGCAAACCGAGCGGGCCGCCCGTCACCACGACATTGCCCGGCGCATCGACGCGGACGACCGGCAGACTGGCGAAGGCGCTCACCCGCTTGCGTTTGGCGCGCAATCCGATGGACGCCGTCGATGTAGCGATCCGCTGGCCAGTGCCATAGGTGCCGCTACCATGCTCGGTGCCTGCCGATACGATCACCTGAGCCGCAACCGGTGCCGCATGGTGCAAAGCGAGCCCCGCCACCGACAGCGCCACAACCAGTCCCGTCCGCTGCATGTTCCGTCCCCGCATCACCTTCGCCATGCGGAGAGAACGGCCGAGGCCGGGGCTTTAATCCGGGCAGCGCATGCTCATCCCGCCGCGCGTCCCGAGGACCTGAACCTCGGGTCGGCGAGGTGATCTTGCGCCTTGCTGCAAAAGCCTGTGACCGAGACAAGCGAGCAGCACCGACGACGCATTACCCGTTAAGCCAGTCGACCTCGATCTCACCCCTGTGACCCTGCGGCGCCAGCACAGCGCGTAGCGCTTCCAGCAAGGGCGCCAGCGTCTGCGTGAAGGCGTAGGGCGGGTTGATGATGAACAGACCCGCGCCGTTGTAGATGCCAGGCTGATCGTCGTCGTAGAGCCAATGCTCCACCGTAAGAAGCTTGGCGATCCCGAGCCGGCGCAATTGCTCCTTCCAGCGCAGGTGCGTCGCACGGTCCTTCAGGGGATACCAGATCGCCACGACGCCATGCGCCCATTTACGATGCGCAGCGGCAAGGCTCGCCGTGATACGGTCGCGTTCGTCCGTCTGCTCATACGGGGGATCGACCACTACCAAGCCGCGCGCGGTGCGTGGCGGCACCATCGCCAACCAGAATTCGTAAGCGTCTCGCTCATGGACGGCAGCGGAGGTGTCGCGCATCGAGCGGCGAAGGATACGAACATCTTCGGGATGCTTTTCGTTCAGGATCAGCGAATCCTGTTGGCGCAGAAGCTGCGCCAGGATCCGCGGCGAGCCGGGATAGAGGTGCGACCCGCTTCCGACATTCACGGCCTGCACGGCCGCACGATAGTCGTCCAACAGCGGATCCGATGCGCTGAAAACGCGCTGCACGCCCAACGTCGACTCGCCGGTACGTTGCGCATCTTCACCCTTCAGATCGTAGATCCCGCAGCCGGCGTGCGTGTCGATCAGGGTCAGCGCGCCCGGTTTCTGCTGTAAGGCCTGCACGAGAGAGATCAGCAGGCTGTGCTTGACCACGTCGGCGCTGTTACCGGCGTGAAAAGAATGGCGGTAATTCACTGAGCTTCACGTCCTAGCGATGTGGCGAACGAACGATGCCGGGCGTCGCCCCCGGGAGAACCGACGATCCTGTATGGCCCTCAATTACCTTCGGCATCGACCATGAAGACCATTGGCTTCCCGCGCGACATCGGCTCCCATCCCGCCGCCAAGGCGGCGCGAACGCACCGGGCGATCGTTGCATCGTCCAGTTGAAGGCGTCCCCGCGGCAAGCCTTTCAAGAGCCGCTTGGGCGCCGGAAACTCCACCCATGCCTGGCGTTTCGCATCGCGCTGGAGAAGAGCGATCGTCATGCCCTTCCAGCCGTCGTCGTCCGACAGATGCGGTTCACGCTCGAGTTGCCAATGGTAGGTGTTATCATCGACGGTGACCGTTCCGTCGGTGCTGTGCGATTTCGACATGTCGGCGGCACTAGCATGCCAGCCTCATCAGAGCACGTGCCGCGGGGCTCTCGGGCAAAGGAACGCTCCGAGCCGGGCCTCGACGCCGACAGACAAGAAGATCACCCGTGAGTTCTCATGCCTCTCCGGGGTGTCGGCTGCGAAACCTGACCGTCCAGCCCCGACGGCGAGAGTTGTGACTGCCGCCCCTTCGAGGGTAAGAGTGGAACGGCAATGCTCGCCATTCTTTTGGCAACCATCCGCTACGGGTCAGGTGCGTAGCGACGACGTATGTGGGCAGACTATGACGATGCGCGCGAATTTCGGTTGGCTCCTGTTAAGCGGATCCGCTCTTGCTGTGTCAGGCTGCGCCAAGCCGCCCGTTTTCGTCCAGCCACCACCCCCGATCATCGCCGTGACGCCGCCGCCCCCGCAGATGCCCGCAGGTGGCTATGTCGGCATGAAGATTCCGGCGAAGCTCGAAGACGGGACCTATTTCACGCCAAATCTGAACAACACAGATTCGGCCGCCGTGTGGCATCTACGCAACGCCTTGAACGTGGCGGCACTTGGCTGCGACCTTGAGGGCGGCGGGATCGTCGATGCGTACAACGCCTGGATAAAGACGCGCGCCGCCGACATCGACCGCTATTATCAGGCATATATTCGCGAGTGGCAGGAGCCCGGCTGGATCGACTGGCAGCGTGTCTATGACGACGATCAGACCCGTGTCTACAATTTCTACGCGCAACCGGCGATGCGGGCGGGCTTTTGCGCGGCCGCCCGTACGGAGGTCACTCAGGTCGGGCAAGTCGCGGCGGTCGATCTTCCGAGCTTTTCCCGTGCGGCCCTGCTACGGCTCGACCGACCATTCGTAGAGTTTTACAGGGCGTTCGATGCCTGGCGAAGCTATTATCGTCCGGCTTCGCCACCGGCGGCGCAGACCGTCAGCATTCCGGTCGTCGTGGTTCCGCCGCCCGCAGTGGCCACGCCCGAAGGCGCCGAGGCGCCCGCACCCCAAACGTCGCCGACTTCCGAACCATAAGAGCAGCCTATAGCGCGAAAGCTCCGTCTGACGCTTTACTCGATCCACCGTCAGCACGGCGTCGATGCGGGCGCCGGCTTTTGCAACGCGTGCCTCTCAGGCGGAGTTGCCGGCTGAGAGGCGTTCGGAAAGCTCGAAACACGAAAGTCCTGACCGCGCGCACTTTCCGCCGCCGCGGCATCCAAGCCGGCGACCGCGGCAAGCGCCATACGACAAGCCGCGCGGTTTTCGATGCATTCGCAGCGTGTTCTACTGCGCGACAGGCCAGCCGTTCGCGTCCCAGACGATGGGCTGGATCTGCAGCGTGGGTGCACCGTTCCGCTGCGTGTCATAGGCGTGATAGACGATATAATCACCGTCGGACTGGCTGAGGATGGCAACGTGCCCACGCCCGACAAAGCGGCTGCCAGTGCCCTGCCCGCTTCCGAGCACCAGCGTGCCACCGCCCTGAAGCATCGCACGTCCATCGCGGTCGACGTAGGGCCCATCGGGCGCGGAAGAGCGTCCGACCACGGTGTTGTAGGTGCTGGCCGAGCCCTGGCAGCAAGCATCGAACGAGACGAAAAGATAATAGAAGTCGCCATGCCGGACGACATAGGGCGCCTCGATCGCGCCGGGCGAAGGGCGCTGCGCAAGCGCGCGCGGGGCGGCATCCCCGGCCAGCCGCAACCCGGTGGCAGGATCGAGGCGGATCAGCTTGATCCCCGTCCAGTAGCTGCCGAACACCAGCCACGAGCGACCGTCGCTATCGGTGAAAGCCATGGGATCGATCGCATTGAAATCGTCACTGGTCTGCGACTGGACGACCGGACCCTGATCTTGCCAGTTGGCGGCCGGGGCAGCCGGGTCGATCGACGTCGCGGTCGCCAGACCGATCGCCGACTGGTTCCGCCCGAAGGTAGAGATCGAATAGTATAAGCGGTACTGGCCGTTCACTTTCGAGATATCCGGCGCCCACATGCCGGTCGCGCCGGGTACCGCCGTCTTGGCCCAGGCCGGCAACGAAAGATAGCTGCCGCCCCGCAGCGTCCAGTTCCGAAGATCGGTCGAAGTCCGTAACCCCAGCAAACCTTCCGCGTCACCCGCATTGCCGGTGGCGAAAAGATAATAGGTGTCGCCATCCTTCAGGATCGCAGGATCGTGGACCGGGCTGGTATCGCCCGTCAGCGCGAGCGATGCGCTGGTTGGCGACGGGCTCGGGCTCGGCGACGGCGTTGCCGAGGGGCTCGGCGTCGGCGCCGCCCCGCTCGGTGCCGGCGACGCCGAGGGGCTTCCTCCATCGCCACCGCATCCGGAAGCGAGCAGCAACAAGGCAAGCGAAAGGGTACGCTTCATGAGCGGTGTTCCTTTTCCATCGATGCAGGAGCGGGCGGACCGGGCGGTCCGCCCTTGCCATCAGATCAGTTGAAGCTGTATCGTACCCCGACCGCGAACGTTCTGGGCACCAAGACTGAGCCGAGGTTGTAGCGGTCTTCGTCGCCGACGTCGCCGAACTTGTAATATTCCTGCTGCTTTAGTCGGAGCAGATTGACCGAGTCGAAGGTCAGGCCGAGACGGTCGGTCAGCTTGGCGGTCAGCTGGAAGTCGAGGCTGCCTTCCGGCCGGCGCCATATGCCCAGAGGGTTAGCGAACAGCCTGGCCTCATACCGCACCTGCCACGCCTTGCGCCAGACGTAGGAGAGGCGCGCGCCGATCGGGCCGTTGTCGTAGGCGAGCGTCGCATTGTAGGACAAATCCGACACGCCGAAGAAGCCCGAGCGCAGTTCGCCGGTCTGCTGCCCCGCCAGGTTGAATTCGGGCACGTTCTGCGTCGAATCCAGCAAGGTAAGGCTTCCCTGGAAGCCCAGACCGTCGAGCACCGACGGCAGATAGGTCGGGAAGTAGGTGAGCCCGACTTCCAGTCCCTTGAGCACGCCGTCGGACGCGTTCGCCGGACGACTGATGACGAAGTTGTCGGTCGCGCCGGCCACGATGCCATTGTTGGGAATGAATTCCAGCTGGCTGACCGGCACCACCAGGCCATTGATTTCACGGCGGAAGCCGGTGACCGTGATCGCACTGTTGCGATCGAAATACCATTCGACCGCGACATCGTAGTTCTTCGATGTCGTCGGTTGCAGCGTGGCCGTCCCGGCACCGCCGGTGCCATAGCCGACCCCCGTCAGATCACCCGTCAACGAGAAGTTGGGGTTGATGGCGCCGAAGTCGGGGCGGCGCAGCGTCTCGCCGTAGTTGAAGCGGAGCCGGAAATTGTCGGTCAATTCGTAACGCGCGGTGAAGCTGGGCAGGAAGCGATCCGACCCCGGCGACGAGCGCGAGATCGCGCCGTTGTTGAACCGGTCGCGGAAGATCGCGTCGGTATCCACCGCCACGAAGCGGACGCCGCCCTGCAGCTTCAGCGGACGCCCGAAGATCGATAGTTCGCCATCCGCCTGGAGGTAGGCCGCCAACGTCTTCTCGTTGACGCTGAACACCTCGGTCGTCTTCAGCTGATCCGAGGTCGGAAGGCCGTAAAGCCCGCGGATCATGTCACGATTTCGATAATTGTAATAGCCGTTCGGCAGCACCCAACTGGTCGGCACGTCGGCACGGCCCTTATAGAAATCGCTGTTGGTGAAGGTTGCCTCGGCCGGGAAACTGGCCAGCGAGCGGTTGAGCGGCGCGGCATCGGCGGTGCGCACGAAGCTGGATGCGCGGCGATCGTCAAAGCGGAATCCCGCCTTGATCTGGCGCAGGAAGCCGGTGTCCCAGGTGTAGTTGCCGTCGAGCGTGGCGGTGAACGCACTGCCGGTATCGCGGTTCGAATTGTCATACAATTGCGCGACGTTCCACTGCGCGGGGTCGGTCAACAGTTTGTCATCGTTGAAATGATAGGACGGCAGCCCGCCACCGGCGTTGAAGTCGACCACGATCTGCTGGGCAACGCGATCGACGCGCTGCGCGAAAAAGTCCGACCGGGTCTTGCTGGTCTGGTATGCAGCGTCGGCGACGATGTTGCCGCGCCCGCCCAGATCCCACTTGCCGTTCAGCGCATAGACGAAGCTGTCTGTCTTCGCGCGATTGTAGTCGCCGCTGTTGAACCCGTAAACGTTGTTGGCGACACGCGATTTCACGATGTTGGTGCCGTCGTACAACGTCGGATTCTCGGCAGGGTCCCAGTAATCGACGAAACTGAACTGCAGACTGTTGAACGTTTCGCCGCGGAACCCGGCGTAATAGGCCTCGGCCGTGTAGACCGAGCTGCTGTTGGGTGCCCATTGCACCGCGATGTTTGCCGACGGCCGCTCACGCAAGCCATACAGATCCGAGGAGAAAACCGCGTCGCGCGACAACCAGTAAGGCGTTGCGACCCCGTTGACCGGCATCGTCGATCCGGTCGCGGTCGGCAGCCCGGTTTCGTTGCCGGCCTTCCAGTTGCCCAGCCCGCACGTATTGACGAACTCGCCCGTCAACGGATTGACCGGCGCCGGGAAAATGCGCTGGAACGGCACCAGACAGGTGCCAGCGGGCGGCGTGAGCGTGGCGAACGGCACGAACGCCCCCGCCGTCGTCGCCATCGTGCGGAACTTCGAGCGCGTATAGCTGCCGTTGACCAGCACCCCGATGTCGCCGATCCCGGTTTCCCAGCGATCGCTGATGAGCAGCGCGCCGTTCGGATTGATCTTGTCGGCTTCCTGATCGTAGATCCCGCGCACCAGCCCGGAGATAGCGAAGCCGTTGAAATCGAAAGGGCGACGTGTGACGACGTCGACCTGCCCGGCCAGGCCGGTCTCGATCTGGTCGGCGGCGCGCGTCTTGAACACGTCGACGCGCTTCACGAGGTTGGCCGACACGTCCTGAAGCCTGAACGCCTGTCCGGACGCCGTGAAGATGTTGCGGCCATTGAGCGTCGTCAGCGCATCGGGCAAGCCGCGGATCGCGATGCCCGCCGCTTCGCCCTGCCCGCGGTCGGTGACCTGAATACCGGTAACACGTTGCAACGCCTCGACAACGTTATTGTCGGGCAATTTGCCGACATCCTCCGCAACGATCGAGTCGACGATCTGCGTCGAATTGCGGCGACGATTGAGCGCGCCGACGATCGATGCGCGCACGCCGGTGACGACAATATCCTGTTCGGCATCAGCCTGATCGTCGCCGGCGACGGTGCCGCCGGCACCGGTGCCCGCCTGATCGACGGGGCTTCCCGCCTGACCGGGCTGTTCAGGGTTGGCCTGCGCGTAACCGGGCGTCGCCGCGAGCAGCGCCAGAGCGGAAACGGAAGCGAAAACAACAGGCTTGAGTGCCACAGGACTCCCCCCCTCAAAGATTACGGATCGGCATGAGCGTTGTTCGCCCATTACTCGGACAAACGCATATTCAAAGCCATGGTGGCTCGCAAGCGCAATCTTGTCGGCTCCGCGCTCTGTCATGATCTAAGTCAGCGACCGTGTCTTTCGCGCATCACGTTGATTGGTCTGCATAACCTCCCTGCGAGCTTCGTCGAACGACGCCGATCAGACGTGGGAGGTGGCGTTCGCGGTCATGACTCTCGCCTTCAACGTATATCGATGCCGCGCGCGTGCGTGACGGTCGCGGTCGAGACGGCGTAGCTACGGTCTGAGCGCGGGAGACAGCGTGTCGCTGGCGCTTGCCCCGTCGCTCGGCGACCGCGAAGCGCTGCGACTTTCCGATGCGCCTTGAGTTGGTTAGCCGCCGGACGTGAAGCGTTATCGCGCGGAAACGTCAGCCCGCGGGCCGGCGCGGCTTCGGCGCCCGTCGTCCCGCAACTCCGCGAATCGTCACCCGTGCGGCGCGGTGAACGCCGGTATCTGCCGGGGTGACGGTCGCGGTAGGGTCGAGGGTGGCTGTCCACGCTCTAGTCGGACAAACGCGCGGCGCCCATTGGTGCCGCGGTTTGCGACGGTAGCGACACCGGCGCCGTCGGTGCACGAACGCAGCCGGAAATAGCAGCGTCAGGACGGAAACAAGCGTCGTATCTGCGCGACAGGGGATGCGCGGGTACAGCAAGCGGGGTCCAATCGACGCGCCCGGTCACCGTCACCACAGGCGGGCCTTGCGCACGGTCCGAAAACCGACGACCAGACGTCGCCGACCTGGTCGTCTGCCACGCCGCTGGCGTGCGATCCGTTGCGCCTGACCAAGATCGTTGGTCATCCCGGGTTGTTCGCGGTCCACGGTTCCGCGGTTGCGGCCACCTGCGTGGTGGCGGAACGGTGGATGCCTAAACCCGTCCGGCATGACGGATGAAAGTTGCTTTCGGCTGCGATGGTTCAATGTTTGATCCACCCGGTCTGAACCGCTTCCTATTGTCACCCCGGCGACGGCCGGGGCCCAGTCGGGAAGGCTCGCGAAATAGGCGCTACCTTCATCATCAGCGTCCCCCAACTGGGCCCCGGCCTTCGCCGGGGTGACGCTTCAGCTTAAATGGATCATCGTCTCGCTTCTCGTCTGCAGCGTGCGCGTCAGTCGCTCGTCGTCGCGGCAGGCGTGTCGCGCCGCGGTGCTTCGAAGGTCGCCCAGTCGCCCTCCCCACCCGGCCGCGGCGGCGGGCCGGCGATGCCGGGCGGCTCGCCGATCGCGCCGGTGCGAACGCGGTGCAGATGGACCTTGGCGATCATGTTCGCGGAAATCGGCGCGGTGATGAACAGGAACAGCGAGATCAACAACTCGTGCGCGGTCCACACCCCGAGCTGCATCCGGAAATAGACCACCGACGCGACGAGCAGCGCGCCCAGCCCCAGCGTCGTCGCCTTGGTCGGCCCGTGCAGCCGTTCCATCGTCGAGGGCAGCCGTACCAGCCCCCAGCTTCCGATCAGCGCGAACGCCGCACCCAGCAGCAGCAACATCACGACGACGATCTCGGCGACGACGCTCATTCGACGATGTCCCCGCGCAGGATGAACTTGCAATAAGCGATCGTGCCGACGAAGCCGACCATCGCCAGCAGCAACGCCGCCTCGAAATAGGTGTCGGTGCCGCCGATCATCCCGATCAGCACGATCAACGCGATGGCATTGATGACCATCGTGTCGAGCGCGACGATCCGGTCGCCCAGCGCCGGGCCGCGCAACAGCCGCCACAGGTCGAGCAGCAACGCGAGCGCGAGCGCACCGGTCGCGAGGTGAAGCGCAAGGTCGATCATGCGAAGATCCGTTGCAGTCGCGCTTCGTAGCGGCGCTTGATCCGTGCGACCTCCGCCGCCTCGTCCGCAACGTCGAGCGCATGGACCAGCAGGAAGCGCCCGTCCGCCGACACGTCCGACGAGACGGTGCCGGGGGTAAGGCTGATCGTCCCGGCCAGCATCGTGATCGCCTCCGGGGTGGTCAGGTCGATCGGCACCACCAGCCAGCGCGCGCGCAGATCGCGGTTGCGGCGGAACAGGATCAACCGGGCGACCTGAAAATTGGCGACGACAATGTCGCGCAGCACGATCGCCAGATAGCCGAGGAAGGGGCGGCCTAAGCGCATCCGCGGCCGGTCGGGCCAGAACGGCTGGGTGAATTTGGGCAGGATCAACGCGAACACGCCGCCCAGCACGATCCCGCCGATCGTGATGCCGTTCGCCATCAACAGCCAGACGATCAGCAGCATCGCCGACAGCGCTGGGTGGGGCAGCACGCGCCTCAACGTGCTGCTCCGAGGATTGCGGTGACGTAAAGGCCGGGCGTCATGACCTGCGCGGCGGTGGCACGCGCGTGCGCGGTTGCCCATCCCGCCGCGACGGTGAGCGCGGCCAGTGTCGCCAGCAACAATGCGGGCGCGATAAACTCGGCACGCGAGCGCGCCGGGCAGGCGATCGGATCGGCGTCGGCGGCGCTCGCCTTCCAGAACAGGGTCGAGCCGCCGCGCGAGAAGCCGATCACCCCGATCAGCGTCGTGACGAGGATCGTCGTCCAGATCGCCGGCCAGCCGGGCACCGCGAAGCTGGCGTCGAGGATCAGCAGCTTGCCGACGAACCCCGCGAGCGGCGGCAGCCCGACCACGCCGATCGCCGCCGCGAGATACAGCAGCCCGGCGGCGTCCTGCCCGGCGAAGCGCGGGCTGGGGGCGAGCGCATCGGCATATGGGCCGCGCCGCCGCATCGTCACGTCGGCGACGAGGAACAATGCCGCGCCCGCCAGCACCGCCTGCACCATGTAATAAAGCGCGGCGGCGAGCGTCGCCGCGCGCCACGATGCCACCGCCATCAACAGCGTCCCGGTCGAGGCGAGGACCGCGAACGCCGCCTGCTCGCGCATCCCGCGCGCGGCCAGCACGCCGACGAACCCGACGATGGCGCCGAGGATCGCGGCGGGCAGCAGATAGGGCGCGGGCACCCACGCCGCCGCGCCGGCCTGCGCGCCGAAGATCAGCGGCACGGTGCGGATCATCGCATAGACGCCGACCTTGGTCATGATCGCGAACAACGCCGCGACCACCGGCATCGTCGCCGCATAGGTGCGCGGCAGCCACAGGTGCAGGGGCACCACCGCCGCTTTGAGCCCGAAGACGACCATCAGCAGCAGCCCCGCGACACGCAGCAGCCCCTGATCCGCCGCGCCGAGCGCCGCGACCCGGACCGCGAGATCGGCCATGTTGAGCGTCGCGGTCAGCCCGTAGAGCAGCCCGAGCGCGATCAGGAACAGCGCCGACCCGACGATATTGACGACGACATAGGCGACCCCCGCCTTCATCCGCAGCGCGCCTTGCCCGTGCAGCATCAGGCCATAAGAGGCGATCAGCAGCACCTCGAAGAACACGAACAGGTTGAACAGGTCGCCGGTCAGGAACGCGCCGTTCAGCCCCATCAGCTGGAAGTGGAACATTGGGTGGAAGTGCCAGCCGCGCCGGTCGGCCGCGGTGACGAGCGCATGGCCCAGCACGAGCGTCGCCAGCAAGGCGGCGAGCACCAGCATCAGCGCGGCGAGCCGGTCGAGAACGAGCACGATCCCGAACGGCGCCGGCCAGGCGCCGAGCGCATAGCTGCGGATCGCCCCATCCTGCGCGACCGCGAAGAGCGCGCAGGCGGTGACCAGCATCGCGACGCAGCCGCCCAGCGACAGCGCCGCCGCGGCGCGGGCGTGCCGGCGCATCAGCAGCATCGTCAGCGGTGCGGTCACGGCCGGGATGACGACCGGCGCGATCGGCAACTGGTCGAGCAGCGTCACGCCGGCTCCTCGCTTTCGTGGTCCGCCACCCCGTCGACCTGATCCGAGCCGCTCTCCAGATAGCTGCGCAGCGACAGGATCACGGTCAGCGCGGTCATGGCGAAGGTGATGACGATCGCGGTCAGCACCAGCGCCTGCGGCAGCGGATCGGCGTGCGCGGTCACGCCCTGCGCGTAGAGCGGCGGACGGTCGACGATCAGCCGCCCGCTCGCGAACAGGAACAGATTGACCGCATAGGACAGCAGCGTCAGCCCCAGCACGACCTGGAAGGTCCGCCCGCGCAACGCGAGAAAGATGCCGCCCGCGACCAGCACCGCGATCGCCGAGGCGACCAGAAATTCGAGGCTCATGCCGCCTCCCCGTCGTTCTTGGCGGCGCGCTGCGCGACATGGGCGAGTTGCGCCAGCGCCATCATCACCGCGCCCACCACCACCGCGGCGACGCCGAGGTCGAACAGCATCGCGGTCGCCAGCTCGAACTCGCCGATCAGCGGCAAATGGAAATGGCCGAAGCTGCTGGTCAGGAACGGTGCGCCGAACAGCAGCGAACCGAGCCCGGTCGCGACCGCGATCAGCACGCCGCCCGCGATCAGCTGATGCTCGCCGATCCGCCGCCGCACGTCGGTCCAGTCGAAGCCCGACGCGAGATATTGCAGCAGGATCGCGATCGAGACGATCAGCGCCGCGATGAAGCCGCCGCCCGGCTGGTTGTGACCGCGCAGGAAGATGTAGACGCCGACCAGCAACGCCAGCGGCAGGAGCAGCCGGGTCGCCATCACGAACATCATCGGGTGACGCTCGGGCGAGAAACGGTCGCGCGACCGCCACGCGCGCAAGCGCCGCCCCGCCACACCGTGCGCCGCGGGTTCGAGCAGCGCGAAGATCGCGAGGCCGGCGATGCCGAGCACCGTGATCTCGCCGAACGTATCGAAGGCGCGGAAGTCGACCAGCGTGACGTTGACGACATTGGTGCCCCCGCCGCCGGCGTAGCTGTTGTCCCAGTGGAAGCGCGACACACCCGCGCGCGCCGGGCGGGTCATGATCGCCCACGCCAGCCAGCCGGTGCCCAGCCCGCCGACCGCCGCGATCACGCCATCGCGCACCCGCCGCGTCATACCCGACAGTCGCGGCGGGTTACCGGGCAGCAGGTGCAGCGCCAGCAGCATGAGCAGGATCGTCACCACCTCGACCGCGATCTGAGTCAGCGCGAGGTCGGGGGCGGAAAGGTGGACGAACGCCAGCGCCATCACGAGCCCGATGACGCTAATGAAGATCAGCGCGAGATATCGCCGCCGGTCGACCGCCAGCACCGCGCCGGTCGCCACCACCAGTGCCGCCCACGCGACGATCGCGATCGGCGCGGCGGGCGTGGTCGCGCGCGGGCCGGGCGCGATCGCAAAGCGCAATGCGGTTTCGAGGCCCAGCGCCAGTGCGACCAGGAACAGCGCCGTCAGGTTGCGTTGCAGCGACGCGGCATGGAGACGCCCCGACACTTGTCGCAGCCTACCAACCGCCGCGGTCATGGCGCGGTCGAACAGCCGCTTGGCGTCGGGGACCGGAAGGCGGGCGACCGCCGCGGCGACGGCGGCGTACCGCCACAGCAGCAGCACCGCGACCGCCACCGCGCCGAGGCTCATCAGCAGCGCGGGATTGACGCCGTGCCATAGCGCCAGATGCTGCGCGGGGCGCGCCGTGCCGGTCGCCGCCGCGCTGGCCGTCGCGACCAGCCGCCCCGCCAGCGTCATCGGCACCATCCCGAGCGCGAGCGCCAGCGCCGCCAGCACCGCCGGGGGGCCGAGCAGGATCACGCCCGGATCGTGCGGCGCGGCGACCGCGCCGGTGCGCCGCGCGCCGAAGTGCAGCGCCACCGCGTACCGCAGCGAATAGCCCGTCGACAGCATCGCGGCGAGCGTCGCCAGCACCGGCACCAGCAGCGTCTGCCCCGCCCATACGGTGTGCGCGCTCTGCTCCAGCATCATCTCCTTGGAGATGAAACCACCGAGCGGTGGCAGTCCGGCCATCGCGGCGGCCGCCAGCACGCCGAGCGTCGCGGTTAGCGGCATGAGTGCGGCGAGCCCGCCCAGCCGCCTTATGTCGCGCGTGCCGGTTTCGTGATCGAGGATCCCGGCGTGCATGAACAGCGCCGCCTTGAACGCGGCATGGTTGAGGATGTGGAACACCGCCGCGGCCACCGCCGCGGCGGTGCCGAAGCCGAGCAGCATCACCATCAGCCCCAATTGGCTGATCGTCGAATAGGCAAGGATCGCCTTGAGGTCGTGGCGGAACAGCGCGACGCCGGCTCCGAAGATCATCGTCGCCAGCCCGACCGCGGTGACGATGACGAACCACCATTCGCTCCCCGCCAGCACCGGCCACAGCCGCGCGAGCAGGAACACGCCCGCCTTCACCATCGTCGCCGAATGCAGATAGGCGCTGACCGGGGTCGGCGCGGCCATCGCGTGCGGCAGCCAGAAGTGGAACGGGAATTGCGCCGACTTGGTGAACGCGCCCGCGAGGGTCAGCAGCAGGATCGCCGGGAAGAGCGGCGACGCCTGCACCAGATCGGCGCGCGTCAGGATCGTCGCCAGCTCGTAACTGCCCGCCGCCTTGCCGAGCAGCACCATCCCCGCGATCAGCGCCAGCCCGCCGCCGCCGGTGACGGTCAGCGCCATCCGTGCGCCCTGCCGCGCCTCGGCCCGGTCGCGCCAGAAGCCGATCAGCAGAAACGAGGCGAGGCTGGTCAGCTCCCAGAAGACGAGCATCAGCAGCACATTGCTCGACAGCGCGATCCCGATCATCGCGCCCTGGAACAGCATCAGGAACGACAGGAAGCGCGCGGTCGGCTCTTCCTTCGCCAGATAGCCCTGCGCGTAGAGGACGACGAGCAAGCCGATCCCCAGGATCAGCCCCGCGAACAGCAGTGCCAGCGGATCGAGCCACAGGCTGAGATCCAGCCCCAGCGCCGGGAGCCAGGCGATCCGCACCGCGGGCGTGCGTCCGTCGAGCGCCGCGCCCGCCTGCGTCAGCAAGATCGCCAGTCCACCGGCGCTCGCCACGGCGGCGATCAGCATGTGGACGCCGCGCGCCGCGCGCCGCGCCAGCGCGAGCAGGATCGCCGCGACGAACGGCAATGCGATTAGGATCAGCAACGTC
Source organism: Sphingomonas phyllosphaerae (assembly GCA_036946405.1). Lineage (NCBI taxonomy): Bacteria > Pseudomonadati > Pseudomonadota > Alphaproteobacteria > Sphingomonadales > Sphingomonadaceae > Sphingomonas > Sphingomonas phyllosphaerae. The sequence goes on from JAQIJC010000001.1 coordinate 3,126,929, forward strand.
ATCCGACCCTCACGGACGACGCGGCGCGAGGTTCATGCGTGGGCGCGCAGACCAGGCGGTACGAAAGAGGTCGCACGGGCAGACCGATGCTCCAGGCACAAGGGTTCGGCGTTGGCGGCCCGACCAACGTGAGACCCTGCCCGCATCAGCTTTCTGCGAACACCCGGCGTCGATATGGCACAACGCCGGGCGCGTTCACAACCCCGCGGGACCCGTGCGCTCGACCTTGGGCGCGGCGAGCCGCCAGCGTTCGAGCTGGGTGAGCACGTCGTTGGTGATCTGCGCAACGGTGAAGCCGGTCAGATCGCGGAAGCCGGGTTCGCCATCGGTCTGCGCCGCCAGCATCCACGCCAGGCTACGGCGTCCTTCGGGCGCCTCGAGCGCCGTGTAGGCGGCGAGCGGACGCGAGCGCGGCAACAGGCGATAGCTGAACGGCCGGCGATCCGCCGCCGTGATGGTGAGTTCGACCGTTCCCTCGCCGCTGTTCAGCCGGCTCGCGGTCCAGCCCTCCTTCTCCATCGCATCCTGGACCGCTTGCAGCGCCGCTTCGCCGTTCCCGGCGATCTGCTCGACGATGTCGGTGCGTCGCGCGGGGACGAGCAGCCGCTTGATCCGTTCACCCACCGATGGCGCATCGCCGGGCAGCGTCACCCCGGCCAGATCGGCGTTGGTCTGCCGGATCAGCCCGACCGCGAGCAAGAGCATGATGAAGCAGAACGGCAGCGCGGCAAGCAGCGTCGCCGATTGCAACGCGCCAAGCCCGCCCGCCACCAGCAACAGTGTCGCGGTCACGCCGAGCAACACGCACCAATAGATGCGCTGCCAGCGCGGCGTTTCCTCGGTTCCGCCCGAGGCCAGGGTATCGATGACCAGCGCACCGCTATCCGCCGAGGTGACGAAGAAGACGCCCACCAGCACGATCGCCAGCGTCGCGGTGACACTGGCCGCGGGCAGATATTCGAGGAACTTGAACAAGGCGGTCGACAGGTTCGCCTGCACCGCATCGGCGATCCCGCCGTTCGCCGCGCCGAGATCGAGCGAGATCGCGGTGTTGCCGAAGACGGTCATCCACAGGAAGGTGAAGGCGGTCGGGACGAACAGCACGCCGGTCACGAACTCGCGGATCGTTCGCCCGCGTGAGATGCGGGCGATGAACATGCCGACAAACGGCGACCACGCGATCCACCAGGCCCAGTAGAAGAGCGTCCAGTCCGCCATCCACGCGCGCGGCTCATAGGCGTAGAGCGTGAAGGTCCGCTTCACGAAATGATCGAGATACAGGCCGAAATTCTGCACGAGTGCGCGGAGCAGGAACAACGTCGGCCCCATCGCCATGACGAACAGCATCAGCAGCACGGCGAGCACGAGGTTCAGCTCCGACAGCCGGCGGATGCCGCGATCCGCGCCGCTGAGCACCGACAGGGTCGCCGCGCTCATCACCAGCACGATCACCACGATCTTGGTCGTGATCGTGTCGGGGACGCCATATTCATACGCCAGCCCCGCGCTCATCTGCGACACGCCGAAACCGAGCGAGGTCGAGACGCCGAACACCGTGCCGCACACCGCGAAGATGTCGATCGCGTCGCCCAGCGGACCGTCGATCCGCTTGCCAAGGATCGGCGACAGCCCGGAGCGCAGCGTCAGCGGCATGTTCTTGCGATAGGTGAAATAGGCGAGGCTCAGCCCGACCAGCGCATAGATCGCCCAGGCATGGACCCCGTAATGGTGGAAGGTGATCGCCATCGCCTCGCGCGCGGCGAGGATCGTGCCGCTCGGCGCCTCCGGGGGCGAGATGTAATGCTGGATCGGCTCCGCGACCGCGAAATACATCAGCCCGATCCCCATGCCGGCCGCGAACAGCATCGCCAGCCACGACAGATAGGGAAAATCGGGTTCGGAATCGTCCGGGCCGAGCTTCAGCTTGCCCGCCGGGCCGAAGCCGAGCACCAGCACCACCACGAGGAACACCGCGACCGCGGAGATGTAGAACCAGCCGAACGTGTCGATGGCCCAGCCCTGCGCCGCCTTGAACGCCGCATCGGCGGTGCCCGGCATCGCGAGCGTCGTCACCAGCAACAGCGCGATGATCGCGGAGGCGCCCCAGAACACGCGGGGATTGATTTCGCTCTTCAACATATCAGCCGGTTAGCATCGGTTAAGGTCGATGGCGAACCTAGCGCCGATCGACATTCATGAAGGTATACCGCTGCTCTCGCCCCTGGACAGGGGAGAGGGATAGCGGAGCTTGCCAGCGTGCTGGCTAGCGCAGCTTGGGTGAGGGGTTGAGCGAGCCGAAGGCTCGTGCGCTCGCTTTCGCGAGCGCCACTCCTCACCCAGCTTCGACTAAGACTTTGCTGCGCAAAGCCTAAGTCTGCGCAACCCTCTCCCCTCTGCGAGGGGCGAGGGCAGGCAATCATGAATGTCGATCAATCCTAGAGCGGTTTCCGACCAATCTGCACCATCGTGACGTAGCCGATGTTGGTTCGTGGCAAGGAGCGAGGACGGAACGGGGCTCTGCCCCCGTGACTGACGAGGGACGCAGCCACGAGACAACATCGGCCCACCCCACAGGGGTTGCGTCAGGAAAGCCGCTGCACGTCGTCGCGACGCTTGCAGGGGCAGACCAGCCCCTGCGTCACGCCGCTCCTCGCCAGCAGCCTTCCTGACGCACTCACGATGGCGCAGATTGGTCGGAAACCGCTCTAGCCGGACCCTAATCGACGTTCCATTCCAGCCGATAGGTGACGCGCAGGCCGTCATGATCGGATAGCTGCGGCTGCCCCGCCGTCCCGTCGAACATCGCCTCGATCCTCACCGGCGTGACACTGACGTCCTGTGTGGAGCGAAAGAGCTGGAGATCCTCGGTATCGACCCATGGCGCGTCGCCGTCCCACGACAATCGCACCTCGCACGGCGTCGCGGAGGCCGCGCAGAAGCGATGCACCATCGTATATGCCGCCAGCGCTTCCTCCAGCTTCGCCAGACGGTCGGGCGTTCCCGCCATGTTGAAATCGCCACCAACGATCGCCGGCACCCGATCCGTGCCCGTCGCTGCGAGGAAGCGAGCGAGATCGGCGCGCTGCAAGGCCTGCGCCGCGCCATGCCGTTGCGCCGGCACGCGCGATTCGGCCTGTGCGTTGAGATGCGTGTCGAACAGGTCGATGGCGGTCGGCACCCCCGGCACCTGGATGCGCGCGTGCAGCGCGCCCTTGTTGCTCAGGCAGTCGAAGCCGGCACAATGCCTGCTGCCGAACGGCTGCGAGCTTTCCGCCACGATCGGATAGCGGCTGAGGATCGCCAGTCCCGATCCGACGAGATGGAAGCCGGTCTCGCCCTTGCCCCAGCGCCGCGGGCCGGGCACGCGGCCGGAGGCGGGCAGCGTCCGCCGCTGCGTGCGCGTCGGCCCCCGGACACGATAGCGATAGCCCGCCCGCGACAGCGCGCGGACGGCGGCCGGGCTGAACATCTCCTGGATCAGGATCACGTCCGGTGCCGCGCCGCGGGCGTTGAGCGTCGCGAGGATCCGACCGATCCTCGCCAGCGACGGCGCCCTGCCCCGCCGCGCGGGCCAGGCGAGCCCCTCGACGTTGAAGCTCAGCACGTCGATCGTCGTGCTCGCGCGCCCCTCCGCATGGTCCACCGCGATCGGCGGGCGCGGAGCGGCGGGCAGCGGGCCATGCTCGTGCCGGACGGGTGGCAGGGTCGTGCAGGCGGCACTCGCCAGGACGGCCGCCAACGCGATCAAACGACGCATCGCCCGATCCTACCGCGCGGCGATGACGCCGTTCGCGAGCATCAGCAACACCGCCGCCCCGGCCGCCACCCGGTAGATGACGAACGGCAGGAAACTGCGGGTGCGCAACAGGCGCAGGAAGCCGACCATCACCGCATAACCGACCACGAAGGCGATCAGCGTGGCCAGCAGCGTCGGCCCGCCACCGATCGGGTTCGGCTTGTCCCAGCTGTCGATCAGTTCGAAGAAGCCCGATGCGAGCACCGCCGGGATCGCCAGCAGGAACGAATAGCGCGCCGCGGCCTCTCGCGTGTAGCCGAGCAACAGCGCCGCGCTGATCGTACCACCCGAGCGCGAGACCCCCGGCACGAGCGCCAGCGCCTGTGCGAAGCCGAGCAGCAGGCCGTGCCCCCAGCCAAGCCGTTCGAGCGTCAGCCGGCGTGCGCCGATCCGATCGGCGACGCCGAGGACCAGTCCGAAGCCGATCAGCATCGCCGCGGTGATGTAGAGATTGCGGAGATTGCCCTCGATCTGCTGCTTGAGCAGCAGGCCGAGAACCGCGATCGGCAGCGTGCCGAGGATGATGAGCCAGCCGAGCCGTGCGTCGGGCGACAGGGAGGCGGGCCGCCTCCCGACCGCGGTCAGCCATGCCAGGGCAATGCGCCAGATATCGCGGCGGAAATACAGCAACACCGCCGCTTCGGTGCCGATCTGCGTGATCGCCGTGAAGGCCGCGCCGGGATCGGTGCCCGATGGCAGCAGCGCGCCGGCGATCCGCAGATGGGCGCTGGACGACACGGGCAGAAACTCGGTCAACCCCTGCAACAGCCCGAGGATCGCGGCCTCGAGCCATGGCGCACTGCTATCAATGATCATCGATACTCCAGAATTCGGCGCCGGCGCGACGCCCCGATCCGACGGCAGGCAAACGGCAGCACCCGAGCGCCCCCGCGGGATCGGGCAAGAGCGCGCCGTGTCAGGTTGCGGCGGGATCGCTGCGGCCCCTGTGCGGCAGCGCGAGCGACTTAACAACCGCGAACGACGCCCGAAAGCGAACGGGCATCGTCACTCCAGTTCGCGCAGGATCGGGTAACGCAGCGGATACGGGTGGCCCGGCCCCGCCTTCGCATAGAGCCAGCGCAGGCGGGCATCGGGATCGCCCACGAAGGCCGGGTCGCCGGCGAGCTTCGCCTCGAATGCGGCCTTCACCTCGGGCTCGGTGGCCAGGACATGCTCCCCCACCACCGCGAGGATGAAGGCATCGGTGTTCGGGGCCGGCGCCAGCATTTCGGGAAAGAAGCCCCATGCCAGAAACGAATCCTGGCTTTCCGGCTCCAGCAGCGACGCGGCGAGCAATCCGAGCGGCTGATCGGCGGGCACCCGGATGCTACCGGCGGGCAGTTCCCGTTCCGCCCGCTCGTGCGCGATTCCGGCGGCGATCGGATAGCGTCCGTCATGCGGTTGCAGCAGCTTCGGATCGATCAGCCGCATCTGGTCGAGGGTCAGCGTGCGAGGTGCTGCGATCGTTTCGAAAGTGATCCCGTGCAGGCGGAGGCGCTCGATCACCGCCGTCTGCGCAGGCGGCACCCACCATGCCTCGGGCAGCCGCACGCTTTCGATCGGGGTCTGTCCGATGATCGGCATCCGGAAGGTGATCGGCTTGCCCAGCCAGCGTTGCTCCTCCCGTCCCGAGGCGGGCGAGACATAGCGATCGAATGCGACGCCCCGGAAGCGCTCGATCCAGCCGATCGGGGTCGGCGCCGGGGTCCAGCGGGTGAGCAACTCGGCGGGACGGCTTGCGCGATCCTGCGTCTTGGCCGCCGCGATGCGCGCGGCGTCGCGCGCCGCGATCCTCAACGCCGCCTCGAGCAGGACATAGGTGCCCAGCACGCGCTGCCGGTAGGGTTTGAGCATGTGGTTCTCGACCAGCACGGTCGGCATGCCGATGAAGTCGCCGTAGCCGGTGGAGTAACGCGGGCCCTCCGGGCTGTAGCGTATCCCCTTTTCGGGATGCCGGGTGTCGATCGGGCTGGGATAGATGATCGGCATATGCCCGGCCCCGGTGAGCGCGGTCGAGACCGCGGGGCCGAAGCGATCCTGCAACCAGTCCGCGGTGGCACGATGGCGCGCATATCGGCCCCAGCCCGCATAGGTGAAGGTGATGTCATACTGCATGTCGAAGCCTTCGCTGACATGACAGTCGACATAGAGGATCGGATCCAGCGACCGGATCAGCCCGATCATCGCCCGCGACTCCGGCGCATCCAGTTTCGCATAGTCGCGGTTGAGGTCGATATTGCGCGCATTGACGCCGCGCCCCTTCTCGACGGGTCCGCGAAGGTGCGGGAAGTTATAGGGGCTCCGCGCCTCGTGCCCGTCGACATTGTAGATCGGGACGAACACCAGATCGACCTTGTCGAGCAGGCGCTCTTTCCCGCGCAGCGCGATATCGCGCAGCAGCATCAGTCCCGCGTCCTTGCCGTCGATCTCGCCGGCATGGATGCCGCCCTGTACGAGCACGACGGGCTTGCCGCTGCCTCCCTTGCTGGCGCGGACATAGATCATGTCGCGACCCTCGGCGGTGCGGCCGAAGGTGCTGATGGTGATGAGCGCCGATGCACGATCGAGCCGCTCCAGCCATGCGCGGACCTCGGCATAAGGTGGCGTCGTGCGGAAGCCCGACGCCTCCGCCGGCGTGATCCACGGATCGCCGGCGCTCGCGATCAGCGCCTCGCTCTTGCCGGACCAGGGCAATGTCGGCGGCAAGGGCGCCGGATCTTGCGCGCCAAGCGGACCGCCGGTGGCGATCAGGAGCAAACCGGCGAGACGAGTGACGTTGGGAAACAAGAAGAAATCCACTTCGATCCTTTGGCCGACATGGGGTGCCGACGACATGCCGCCGCGACCGAAGGCCACGCCGCCGGAGGCTGTTGCGCTGACGCGCCGACGCCTTATGAGACGTTGCATCATATCGCAACCTGCGGCGAGAATGCCGCCGCGTCCCGGAGCAGCAATGTCCTTGATCTTCCTTCGAGCACGACGCCGTGCGTCAACGGTGGCCTACACGCTCGCACTCGGGCTGACGCCCTTCGCCGCCGAGGCACAACAGCCGCCGGCGCAAGAGGATGACGACGAGATCGTCGTGCTGGGCACCCGCGACACGGTGGATCGCGCCTTGTCGTCGGACCGGGTCACCGAGCGCATGTCGCAATCGAGCCGCTCGGTCGAACGCGATATCCTCGACGCGGCCGGAACGTACCGGCTGAGCGACGCGCTCGAACTGGTCAGCGGCTTCAGCCAGCAGAACAACCGCGGCGGCGTCATCGACAATTTCGCGGTCCGTGGCTTCCTCGGCACGCCGGATGGCGGGGCGGAATATTATCTGAACGGCTTCCTCGCCAACCGCGGCATGGCGCCGCCGCGCGATCCCGCCACGACCGAACGGATCGAGGTACTCAAAGGACCGGCGGGCGCATTGTTCGGGGACGTCGATCCGGGTGGCCGGGTCAACATCGTGACCAAGGTTCCGCGCTTCACGCCGCAGGCGAATGCGCTGCTCAGCTACGGCTCGTTCGACACGCGCCGCGTCGAGCTGGATGCGACCGGGCCGTTGAGCGACACGCTGGCCGCGCGGATCGTGGTCGCCGGTGAAGACAGCGACGGCTGGCGCGACACCGTCACCCTGCGGCGCCGCGTGGTCTCCCCATCGCTGACCTGGCAGCCGATCGAGACACTCCGCCTGACGTATACCGGCGAGTTCAGCCAGTTCGACACGCCGTTCGATCGTGGCATTCCCGCGATCGATGGCGACGCCAACGCGCTGCCACGCTCGAACTATTATGGCGAGCCCGCGAACGGGATCACCCGGTCCCGCAACGACCAGCATCAGATCACCGGATCGGCCGCCGTGGGCGGAGGCTGGACGATCAATGGCGGTGCGGTGTGGCGGACCGGAACGCTGAAGGGGCTGTCCGCCGACCAGTCGCGGATCGTGGGAAGCGCGTTGTGGCGGCAGCGCCGGTCGCGCGACTTCAGTGTCGACGACCTCTCGGCGCGCCTGGAGCTGGCGGGCCGGATCGGACGGCACCGGATCAGCGCCGGCGTAAAGGGCTATCGCTTCCTTTACGGCGAACGATGGATGCGCATCAATCCATCGGCCAGCGCACCCTATGCGATCGACCTCTTCGATCCGGTCTATGGAGCGGAGGCCGCCGCCTTGCGGCCGTTTACCAACAACGACGAGAGCCGGTGGGCGGGCACCTTCTATGTGCAGGACATGTGGGACGTCACCGAGCGGCTGACGCTGGTCGGCGGCGCGCGGATCGATCCGTACCGACAGAAGATCGTCAACAACAACACCGGCGCGGTCGGCCGCAACATCGACGAGCCCGTGACCTTTCGCGTCGGGGCGCGCTACCGCGTGACGGACGCGATCGCGGTGCACGCCAATTGGGGCGAGAACTTCGCGCTGAACACCGGCACCGATCGGACCGGGGCCGGCTTCGGTCCGGAAAAGGGACGCGGTTACGAGGTGGGCATCGCAGCCAAGCTGCCCGGCGTCGATCTTGCCGCGACATGGTTCGACATCCGCAAGCAGGACATCCTGACCACCGATCCGGTCGATGCGAACTTCCTCGCGCCCGTCGGGAGCATCGTCAGCCGCGGGATCGAGGTCGACGCGTCGGCCCGGCTCGGCAAGCGCTGGCAGATCGTCGCCAATTTCGCGTGGCTCGATGCCGAGGCGGATGACGCGACGTTCCCGACGTCCGCCGTGCTGAACGTGCCCGAACATTCGGGCACGCTGCTGGTGGTGCACCGGATCCCGACCGGCCGCGGCGACTGGCAGCTCAGCGGCGGTGCCGCCTATGTCGGCGATCGCGCAGGATCGCTGACGGCGACACCGATTGTGCTGCCGGCCTATGCGAAGCTGAAAGCCGCCATCGAAGCACCGCTCGTCGAGGGCGTACGCGTCCGTCTCGAAGCCGACAACCTGCTCGATCAACGATATGCCGCCAGTTCATACAGCGCGCTGTGGATCTATCCCGGCGCGCCGCGGACGGTGCGCGCATCGCTGCGCCTGGAACTCTGAGACGAGCGGGGAAAGATAAGACGCCCCGGCGGACCAACCGCATGACGGAAAACGAAGAATCCCGGTAAGGGACGTTAAGCATATCTGCTGCCGCAATGGCACGAGACAGCTGGGAAATTGCCAATTAACGGGTACTTAACCGGCTGAACTCTTCCCGGGGTAGACAGGGAATCGATCAAATGAAGATGATGAAAGTGCTCCTCGCGGCTTCTGCTTTGCTCGCTGTGTCGCCGGCCTCGGCCGCTCCGATCATCGGCTCGTTCAGCCTTGCGTCGTTTTCGGGCAGCTACACCGGCGGCACCGCGGCGAACGCGACCGGCCTCGACTTCGGCGACGCGTTCGGCGGCACCGGCAACGGCTACGGCGTCAACGGCAGCGCGCTGATCGGCAACGCGAAGGGCAGCTTCGCCGGCCTGAACGGCATGATCGCCAGCATCGCCGATCTCGCCCTGATCGGCAATGTCGCCAATCCGTACACGCAGAACCCGTTCATCCAGTTCGGCACCGCCAGCAACATCATCTTCAGCTTCGACAATGCCTCGGTGACGCGCTCGCCGCTGGGGACGAGCGTGACGATCACCGGCACGGGGCTGTTCACCAATGGGATCGCGGCGGACGCGACCGTCGGCACCTTCTCGCTGGCGACGTCGTCGCAGAACGGCATGTCGAGCGACGTCAACTTCACCTTCACCAGCAACGCGTCGGCCGGGGCGGTTCCCGAGCCGGGCACCTGGGCGATGATGCTCGCCGGCTTCGCCATGGTGGGCGCCGCCGTGCGCCGGCGTCGCAGCACGGCGACCGCCTTCGCCTGATCGGCGCATCGCGCAGGATGAGGAAAGTGCCGTCGATCGCAAGACCGGCGGCACTTTGCCGTTGCGCCAAAGAATCATTTATTCGCGGCGGCACGCGTGCCCGGGAAACGAGGTCACGCAAGCGGAAGGGATGACCTTGACCATGAGATCAAGATGAAGATTAACCGTGTTTTCTTGATCGGTCGCCAATATGGAAACGCTTCATCTACCGAAAGTGTCACTCGTCTCGATTTGGTACTGACAGGCCGATAGACAAGTCGGGATGCTCCTGCATAATTGGCGGGCCTGTTCATCAGGTGCGGAATGAATGCGGCCCCCGGAACCGCTCATAGCGTGTCCCTTGCACGTTGGCCGAAATGCTTCACCCTGTTGCACTGGCCTCCGCCCGTTCTGCTGCCCGCCCCTATCCTCGATCAGCGCCGGGTGCGTAGCAGCCGTGATCCCAGCCAGCGCCGGACCGGCTGATCGTAGTAGATCAAGCTGAGCGTCGCGACGGTCAGCGCGGCGACCAGCACGCCCGCGGCGACGACCGCGCCGAGCGTCGCGCTCGGCTGGCGGTCGGTCACCCATGCCGTGTACAGATAGATGAACGGGAAATGCGTGATGTAGAGCGGGAAGGAGAGCGCGCCGAACAGCCGCGCGATCCGGATCGCACGACCGTCCGCCGCCTTCTCGCCCGCACCGATCGCGACGATCAACGGAAAGACGAGGATGACGCACGCGGCCTCGTAAACGCCGTTGAGCCATAGCCGCTCGGTGCCGCCGAACCGTGGCAGGCTGACCGCGATGACCAGCAACGCGCTGCTGACGAGGAAGGCGTGCCGGACCCGAAGCCGCGCGCCCAGCCGCATCATCAGCACGCCGGCGAAGAACGGGAACATGACCCGCGTCATGCCGATCCGGATACCATTGGCATCAAGCGCCCAGCCGCCGATCAGATCGCCGCGCGGGCCGAACACCAGCAGGTGGACCAGCGCCAGCGCCGCCACCGCCACCAGCACCGCCATCGCGCGAGCGGAGAGCTTGCGCAGCCCGGCCGCGTACAGGAGGTTCGCGATATATTCGTAGAAGAGCGACCATTGCGGCCCGTTGAGCGGATAGATCTCGTCCCAACCGCGAACGTCGCCACTCTTGGGAAGCGGGATCATCGCGAAGCCGAGCAGCATGACGCCGATCACCTGCGCAACCGATGTCCCCGCGACCTTGGGGAAGGCCGGCGACGCCTGCATCGAAAAGAGCGCGGCCCCAAGCACGCTGCCCAGCACGACCATCGGTTGCAGACGCACAAGCCGCCGCAGGACGAACCCGCCGAAGCCCATGCGTCCCCAGCGGCCATCATAAGCGTAAGCGATGACGAAGCCCGACAGCGTGAAGAAGAAGTCGACCGCCAGATAGCCGTGGTTGACGATCTGCCGCTGCGGATTGCCGCCGGAAAATGGCTCGAAGAGATGGAACAGCACCACCATGATCGCCGCCACGCCACGTAGCCCGTCGAGCAGGACGAAATGCTCCTTCGGCGGGGTGGTCGTATCGGTCGAGGCAGCAGCGGTGGCGATCATCCGACCGGCATGACGAAGCAGTGGCGTCGACGCAACGCCCGGGTGGTCGGAACGCGAATGTCGGGCGGAGCCGCACGGTCGATGCTGCGTTGGCGTGCGAATGAAGAACAGGCTTTCGCAACAGGATGACGCAAGCGTGCGGCAGGCGGGGACAGGTAGATGACCGATTCCGATCGTCCGCTTCGTCTCGGGTTTCCCGTCAAGGTGATGGGCCGCCCCGATCTCAAGAGCCAGGACACGCGGCGCTGGCAGAAGAACCCGCATCTGAAATGCTCGCTCGAACTGCTGGACGCGGTGCTCGATTATCTCAGGTCCGAGAAACTCGACATGTACCGGCTGTCGTCGGACATCGCGCCCTACGCCACGCATCCCGATATGCCGCAATTCCACTCGATGGTGTCGGACAGCGATGCGGAGCTGCGCGCCTTCGGAGCGAAGGCCAGAGCGTACGATATCCGCCTGTCGTTCCATCCGTCGCAATATGTCCTGCTCAACTCGCCCGACGCCGCGCTGACGAAGAAGAGCATCTGGGACCTGTCGAGCCAGGCCGAGATGCTCGACCGCATGGAGCTGGACGACGAAGCCGTGATGATCACGCATGTCGGCGGCGTGTACGACGACCATGAGGCGAGCCGCGCGCGCTGGATCGAGGGGTGGGAGCAATGCCCCGAGCACGTCCGGCGACGGCTGGTGCTCGAAAACGACGACATCCGCTTCTCGGCCGCCGACGTGTTGTGGATACACGAGCGCACCGGCGTGCGTCTGATCTTTGATTACCAGCACATGTGGTGCCTCAACCCCGAACGGCTGGACATGCGCGAGACGCTGGAGCGCTTCCTCGCCACCTGGCCGAAGGGTGTGCGACCGAAGATCCACTTTTCCTCACCGCGCACGGAACTGCGGGAGATCAAGCAGAAGATCACGCCGAAGGCGCGTGCGGCGGCGAAGGTGGGAACGGCCAAGGTGAGGAAGGGCGAAATGCTCAAGGCGCCGGTCAAGGCCGGCGCGCGCATCAAGACGGTGCTGCGGCCGCCGATCTGGACCGGACACGCCGACTTCACCAACCCCTTCGAATTCGCGACGTTCATGCGGATGGCGGAGGGGCTGGTGTTCGACGTGATGCTGGAGGGCAAGTCGAAGGATCTCAGCCTGCTGCGGCTGCGCCCGGACCTGTTGCGCTTCGCCCCCGATGTCGCGGCGCGCTTCGGGATCACCGATGAGGATGCCGCGACCCTAGCCGCCGACGAGGCACGGCTGGAGCGCGGCGTCGGGGCCGAGGCGACGCGCGACGTCGACGAGGGCGAACCGATCGGGGCGACGGAGATTGATGGCGATCAAGCAGAAAGGGCATGAACAAAGGTTGATCCACGACCGTTTCGTTGGTGATCCGATATGGCGTGGCGGCTGTTCGTCGCGACAATGTCGACAAGCGAGGATGACGGGCATGGCCGAGCTGACGCTGGACGAGCTGTCGAAGAAGATGGCCAAACTCGACTTCGCGATGTTGACGACGCATTCGGGCGACGGCGTGACGACCGCCCGCCCGATGAGCAACAACGGCGATGTCGATTACAGCGGCGACAGCTACTTCTTCTCCTACGGGCATTCACGCAAGGTCGCGGACATCCGCAGCAAGCCGCAGGTCTGCCTCAGCTATACGGGCGCGACGGGAATGCTCGGCGGACCGCCGCTGTTCGTCGCGGTCGAGGGCGCGGCCGAACTGATCGACGACAAGGCGCAGTTCGAGGCGCACTGGACCAAGGATCTCGACCGCTATTTCCCCGAAGGCATCGACACGCCGGACGTGGTGATGATCAAGGTGCGCGCCGATCGCATCCGCTATTGGGACGGTGGCGACGAAGGTGAGCTGCGCGCTTGAGCGACGCGACGGGACCGGGCGACGCTCCGCCCGCGATGGCGATCTGCGTTCCGGCCCGTAACGAGGCGGCGCGACTGCCGCGCCTGTTCGACGCGTTGGAGCGGCTCGCCGTCCCTGCCCGCACGACCGTGCACGTCTGCGTACTGCTCGATACGTGTACCGACGGCAGCGCCGCGGTAGCGAGCGCCTATGCCGGGCGCGCCCGCCATCAGGTGCATGTCGCCAGCGTCGAGGGGGCGGCCGCCAATGCCGGGATCGCGCGCCACGCCGCGATGACGCTCGGCATCGCAGCCTTGTCGGACGCCGATGATGTCCTGCTCAGCACCGATGCCGATAGCTGGCCCGCCACCGACTGGCTGCCCGCGACGCTCGCTGCCCTCGCTGCGGCCGATGTGGTTGCCGGTGACGTTCGCCGCCGCGCCGGTGTTCCCGATCGCGCGCAAGATCGCATCGAACAATATTACACACGCCTCCATGCGCTGCGCCGCCGGGTCGACCCACTGACATGGGAGACGTGCGCGACGCATCATCACGCCAGCGGCGCCAATATGGCGATGCACGTGGCCACCTATAAGGCCGTGGGCGGGTTCGCTCCCGTGGCGAGCGGCGAGGATGCGCGGCTGCTCGACGATGCGTCACGCGCCGGCTTGCGGGTTCGCCGCGACGCGGCCAGCGTCGTGCACACATCGGCGCGGCGACACGGCCGCGCCGTCGGCGGGCTGGCGACCGCGCTCCAGATGCTCGATCGCACGGGATGCGAGAGCGTGCGCGTCACCGATCCGGACGACCAACTCTGGCAATATCGCCACCATGCGCTCGCCCGGCGCGCGTTTGCGGCGTCCGAGCTGTCGTCGCTCGTCCCGGCGCTTCGCTTGAGTCTCGACCATCTGCGTGGGGTCGCGCGCGACTGCCCGAACGCGGAGGCGTTCGCGATGCGGGTGGTTCCCGAGGCGCCTGCGGGAATGCGGCAGGTGCCGCTCGCCGTTGCCGAGCACACGCTCGCCGCGCTGATCGACGGTACGATGCCGGCGCAGGCAGCATGAGCGACGTGCGCGCGCGCCTCGCGGCGCTGGCCAGGGATCATCGAGCGGCGCAAGACCCGGAGGATAGCGCGGCGCTGCTCGGGCTGTTGCGGCAGTTATACGCGGTGGGGCGCGAAGACCTGCCGCTCGGTCGGCTGTTCGAAGGCCATGTCGACGCGGTGCAGATCGTCACGCGCTATGGCACGCCGGCGCAGCATCGCGCGCTCGCCGTGGCAATCGACGCCGGGGCGACGCTGGGCGTCTGGAACGCCGACCTTCGTGGCGAACCGCTGCGGCTCGACGATGACCGGCTGAGCGGCGGAAAGAGCTTCGCATCGGGCGCAGGTATCCTGACGCACGCGCTGGTCACCGTCGAGGTGGCGGACGCGCGGCAATTGGTGCTGCTCGATCTGCGCGCCGCAACGCCGGCGATCGATCACGGCATCTGGCGCGTGGCCGGAATGCAGCGATCGGAGTCGCATGTCGTGCGCTGGCATGACGTGCCCGTTCCCGCCGACGCGCGGATCGGCGCGCCCGGCGATTACGTGCGCGAGCCGTGGTTCAGCGGCGGCGCGTTACGGTTCGCGGCGGTGCAGGCTGGTGGCATCGCGCGGCTGGTCGATGCGGTGCGCGACCATCTGGTGGCGCTCGACCGCGCGGCGGACCCGCATCAGGCCGGGCGGCTGGCGCGGCTCTTCGGACTGGCGGAGAGCGCGGCCGCGGGGGTACGCCGTGCCGCCGAGACTTGGTTCATCGACGATGCCGCGCGGCTGCCGCACGTCGCCGCGGCGCGCGCAGCGGTCTATGCCGCGGGCGGCGAAGCGCTCGGGCTCGCGCAGGAGGCGGTGGGTGTGTCCTCACTGTTTCTCGACCACCCGCTCGCCGCGACGATCACCGACCTGGCAATGTACCTGCGCCAGCCCGGCCCCGATGCGCAGCGGATGCAGGTCGGCGCGGCGGTGGCGTCCGGTATCCTGCGGCCGACGCTGTGAGGTTCGATGCTGGCCGACCGCGCGCCCTGCTGGTGGTCGCGCCGCATCCCGATGACGAAGCGATCGCTGCGCATGGCCTGATCGCGCGGCTCGCGCGGCGCGGGGTGCGGATCGCGGTCGTCGTCGTCAGCGATGGCGCGGCGTCGCATCCCGCCAGCACGGCATGGCCGCGCGCGCGGCTGATCCGCGAGCGCGAGCGCGAGACGCGGCGCGCGATGCGGCGGCTGGGCGTGCCGGCCGCTGCCCTCACCTTCCTCGGGCTGCCCGACGGGCGGCTCGACGCGCATCGCGCGGACGTCCGCCACGGCATCGCGCGGGCGGCGCGCGCCTTGCCGACGCCGTTGCTGGCGCTCGCTCCCTCCTGCGCCGACGCGCATCCCGATCACCGTGTGGTCGCGGCGGCGGCCGCGCGGCTGCCGAACGTGCATTGGTGGCGCTATCCGGTGTGGCCGGCGGGGCAGCGGCTCCGCGGCGCGCGCGTCCTGGCGCTGTCCACCCAGCAACGCCTCGCCAAGCGCCATGCGATCCGCAGCTATCGCACCCAGGCCGGACGGATCACCGACGATCCGGGCGGCTTCGCGATGAGCAGGCAGCAGATCGCCGCATTCAGTCGCCCGCAAGAGGTGTTCGCGCGGGCGACCGGGCGGTGAGGCCGATCACGCTGGGCGGGTTCGAGCGCACCTTTTCGAACGATCCCGATCCGTGGCGGACCTTCTCCGACCGGGACGAGGCGATCAAGCGCGCCGCGATCCTGCATGCGATCGGCCCCGGCGCGCACGGCCGCATCCTCGAACTGGCGGCGGGCAACGGATCGAACAGCCGCGCGCTGGCGGCGCGCGCGTTGCGGCTGGACGCCACCGAGGCGACCGCCGCGGGAACCCGGCTGGTGGCAGCGGCGCTCCGCGGCCATGCGCCCCGCGCCCGCGCGCTCCGGCTCGCGGTGCCGGCACGCCTGCCCCGTGCACGCTACGACGCGATTCTGATCGCCGAGCTGCTCTACTATCTGACCCCGGGGGCGATGGCGCGCACTGCGCGCGATTGCGCACGGGCGCTGCGCCCGGGCGGAACGATGGTGCTCGCGCATCATCGCATCGACTTCCACGACTTCGCGCAACATGCCGCGCACCTGCAGCGCGCCTTCCTCCGCCAGACGCGACGGCAATGGCAGGTCAGGACCGTCCGTCGCACCGGACGCTGGGTGGTGCTTGCGTGCACGATGGCGGGCGCCCCGTCGCACGCCTGTGCGAAGCCGGCCCCGGAACAATCCGCTGACGACGATGCTTGTACGCTGTTGAGGTGTCACCTCCAACGAAGGGGATTTCCATGAAGAAGCTTTTTGCGATCGCGATGCTGGCAGGTGTGGCGTCATTGAGCGCGTGCAACTCGAGCCCGCGCGAGCAGGCCGCGGACAACATCGAGGCGAACGCCGAAGCGGTGGCGGACAATCTCGAGGAGGCGGCCGACAACGTCGACAACGACGCCGCGGAGGATCGGCTGGAGAACAAGGCCGACGCGGTACGCGAGCTTGGCGACAGGAAGGCCGAGGACATGCGGACCAACGACGCCGACACCAACCTGAAGAACGGCATGTAGGGCGGATCGACATTCATGGTAGCGTCCTGCTGCCCTCGCCCCTGGACAGGGGAGAGGAATAGCGGAGCTTGCCAGCTTGCTGGCTAGCGCAGCTTGGGTTAGGGGGTCGAGCGAGCCGAAGGCTCGCGCGCTCGCTTTTGCGAGCGCCACCCCTCACCCAGCTCCGACTAAGACTTTGCTGCGCAAAGCCCAAGTCTGCACAACCCTCTCCCCTCTGCGAGGGGCGAGGGCAGGAAATGCGACCATGAATGTCGATCGATCCTAAAGCAGCAGCCGGTCGCGTCTGATACGCAGCGTGACGATCAAGCCGCCCTTCGACCAATTATAATCGATCGAGCCGCCAAGCTGCCCCGCCACGCTGCGGTTGACCAAACGGCTGCCGAATCCTGCCGCTCCATCGGGTGCCTCGACGGTCGGTCCGCCCCGCTCCGACCAGGTGAGAACGAGATCTTCGTCCTCCGCCTTGCTCGACAGGTCGAGCGTACCGGAGGGCACCGACAAAGCCCCGTATTTCATCGAATTGGTCGCCAGCTCGTGAATGGTGAGCGCGAGCGCGGTGGCCGATGCCTCGCCGACCCCGGTGCGTTCGACGGCCACCCGGATGCGCCCCTTGAAGGCACCGAGGTCGTCATACGGGGCGAGAAGAATCGACAACAGGTCGCCCAGCAAGGCGGCCGCGCCCTGCCCGTTCACCGGGGGGCGCACCAGATCGTGCGCACGCCCCAGTGCGGACAGGCGAGCGGTGAGATCCTGCGCCATATCCTCGACGCTGGTCGCCGATCGTGAGGTGATCGCGGTCAGCCCGGTCGCGATCGACAGCAGGTTCTTGACCCTGTGGCTCATCTCGCCGGCCAATAGTTCGCTGCTCTCCTCGGCCTGCTTGCGCCCGGTGACGTCGAGGAAGATGCCGAACATCGTACGCTCGACGATATCGGCATCGTCACCCTTTCCGCGCGCGGCGACCCAGCGGACCTCGCCGTCGACGAGAATCCGGAAGTCGGTTTCGTACGATCCGAGGATCGCGCGCGTGGCGGCGAACGCCGAACGCACCCTGTTGCGATCCGCCGGATGGATATGCGACGACAGTTCCTCGAAGGTCACCGCGTTGCTCCACGGCATCCCCCACAGTTCGAAGCCGAACGCGTCCATCGTCAGATGATCTGTGTCGACGTTCCACGACCACATTGCCACGCCCGCCGCCTTGATCGCGCGACGAAGCTGTTCGGGCTGCCACTCGAGACCGGTCGGTGCATCGTCGCTCATTCGGTCCCCCATCGCTTTCCGGGCTATATTCCGGAGCGTGGGGATGCGCGCATTGATCTGCATGAAGATGCCGCGCTTCGGTCCAGCGGACGGCGGGCGGCTACACCGCCTTGCGCAACGGCTCCGGCTTCTTTTCGTCGGGCAGGATCTCCGCGAGATGTTCGTGGACCGTCCGCTGGTTGAACGGCTTGGCGATGAACGTCGCCTTTTCCGGCATGTCGCCCTCCACCGGACAGACATGGCCGGAGGCGATGACGATCTCGATCTGCGGCCAATGCTCGGCGACATGCCGCGCCAGCGCGAAGCCGTTCATCGCGCCGGGCATGTCGACGTCGGAAAACAGCAGCACCGTGCTCTCCCAATGCTTGGAGAGCAAGGCGACGGCTTCGTCGCCATCGAAGCTTTCGTGAACGCGAAATCCGGCATCCTCGAGGATGAAGGTCGTTTCCATCATGATGATGGGATCGTCTTCGACGACGACGGCATAGGGGACGGTGGAAAGCGACATGAGTCACTTAACCACCGTCGATCTTCGTAGTTGCCCCGCCGGTGACGATTACCGGCGTAGCGCCTCAGCCAAGCCGTGCCAGCGCCGCCGCGAACCGCTCCGCATCGGCGCTCTTCTCGGCGTGATCGGCACGGGCCTTCTCGACCGCCTCGGGCTTGGCGCGCTCGACGAAACTCGCATTGCCCAGCCGCCCGGCCAGCGCATCGCGCTCCTTCTCCGCCGCCGCCAGCGACTTCTGCAATCGCTGCCGCTCGGCATCGAGGTCGATCACGCCCTCCAGCGCGAGCGCGAACGTCTCCGCGCCCCACAGGATCGGCGCCCGCGCCCCCTGCGCCTCGCCGGCGGTCAGCGTCACCCGCGCCAGCCGCTCGACATAGGGCGCGATCTCCGCCGGCACCTCGCCCGCGCCGGTATGCAGCGCGATCTTCGCGCCCGGGGGCACGTTGAGTTCGGCGCGCGCGCCGCGCACCGCCTCGACCAACTCGATCGCGCGCCCGATCTGCGCAGTGGCGGCCGGATCGAGCGCGCGCGCGTCCGCCATCGGCCAGTGCGCGACGATCAGCTCATGCTCCCGCGGGGCGAGCGCGTGCCATAGTTCCTCGGTGATGAACGGCATGAACGGGTGGAGCAGGATCAGGATCTGATCGAGCACCCAGCCCGCGACCGCCTTCGTCTCGTCGTCGATCGCACCTTTGATGAGTTCGAGATACCAGTCGCAGAAACGGCTCCATACGAACTGATAGATGGCGTTGGCCGCCGCATCGAAGCGATAGTCGGCCAGCGCGAGGTCGACCGCCTGCACCGTCGCCACCGTCTTGGCGATGATCCACTTGTTGACCGCGTGGCGAGCGACCGGCGGCTCGATCGTCGTCGACCCGCCGATGCCGTTGGCCTGCGCGAAGCGGCTGGCGTTCCACAGCTTGGTCGCGAAGTTGCGATAGCCCTCGACCCGCTTCTCATCCATCTTGATGTCGCGGCCCTGGCTTTCCATCGCCGCCATGAAGAAGCGCAGCGCGTCCGCGCCGTATGCGTCGATCAACCCGAGCGGGTCGACGGTATTGCCCTTCGACTTCGACATCTTCGCGCCGTCCGCCGCGCGGACGAGGCCGTGCAGGTAGAGCGTCCTGAAGGGCACGTCGCCCATGAACTCGATACCCTGCATCATCATCCGTGCGTCCCAGAAGAACAGGATGTCGAAGCCGGAGATCAGCACGTCATTGGGATAGCGGCCGTGGAGTTGCGCGCCCTCTGAGCCCCTCCCCTTCAGGGGAGGGGTTTGGGGTGGGGCAGTCTCGGGCGACGGTCTCGGTGAGACGTCCCCCACCCCCGACCCCTCCCCTGAAGGGGAGGGGCTGTCCGCATCGGGCCACCCCAAGGTCGCGAACGGCCACAACGCGCTCGAGAACCACGTATCGAGAACATCCTCGTCCTGCCGCAGCGCAACGCCCTCGCCCGCTTGGCGCTGCGCCGCTTCGGCATTCTCGGCGACGAAGATGCGGCCATCGTCGGCAAACCACGCCGGAATGCGATGCCCCCACCACAATTGCCGCGAGACGCACCACGGCTGGATATTCTCCATCCAGTTGAAGAACGTCTTCTCCCACGTCTTCGGCACGATCCTGATCTTGCCCGAGCGCACCGCCTCGATCGCCGGCTTCGCCAGCGTCGCGGCATCGACATACCATTGGTCGGTCAGCCACGGCTCGATCACCACGCCCGAGCGGTCGCCGTACGGCGTCTGGATCGTCCGCGCCTCGGCGTCGTGCGCGACCCCCTCCTTGTCGACCTGCGGGATCAGCACGCCATCGCCCTTAAGCCGCGCAACGACCGCCTTGCGCGCCTCGGCGGTGGTCAGCCCGAGGAACTCGGCGGGGATCAGTCCATCGGCGGTCTGCACCACCCGCGCCTGCGCATCGAGCATGTTGAGCATGTCGCGCGCCTCGATCCCGGCGCGGCGACCGACCTCGAAGTCGTTGAAGTCATGCCCCGGCGTGATCTTCACCGCGCCCGAGCCGAGCGCCGGATCGGCATGCTCGTCGGCGACGATCGGGATCAGCCGCCCGGTGATCGGCAGCCGCACCATCTGCCCGACCAATGCGCGGTAACGCTCGTCCTCGGGGTGCACCGCGATCGCCATATCGGCGAGCATCGTCTCGGGTCGCGTCGTCGCGACGTCGATATGCCCCGACCCGTCGGCGAGCGGATAGCGCAGGTGCCAGAAGCTGCCGCGCACCTCGCGCGTCTCGACCTCCAGATCGCTGATCGCAGTGCCGAGACCCGGATCCCAGTTCACCAGCCTTTTGTCGCGATACAGCAGCCCGCGCGCGTGCAGCTCGACGAACACCTTCAGCACCGCCTTGCTGAAGCCCTCATCCATCGTGAACCGCTCGTTCGCCCAGTCCATCGAACAGCCGAGCCGGCGGAGCTGGCGCGTGATCTGCCCGCCGCTCTCCGCCTTCCATGCCCACACCTTGTCGACGAAGGCCTCACGCGAGAAATCGGTTCGCTTCTGCTGCGACAGCGCCATCTGCCGCTCGACCACCATCTGCGTCGCGATCCCGGCATGGTCGGTGCCGACCACCCAAAGGGCGTCCTTGCCCTTCAACCGCGCGTGGCGCGTCAGGATGTCCTGCAAGGTGTTGTCGAGCGCATGGCCGATGTGCAGCGAGCCGGTCACGTTGGGCGGCGGGTTGACGATCGTCCACGGCTCGGCGTTGGGACGGTCGGGGCGGAACAGGCCCTTGTCCTCCCAATGGGCATACCATCTGGATTCGATCGCGGCGGGGTCGAAGGTCTTCGGAAGCTCGGTCATGTCCGTGTCTGTAGCCACGCCGGCCCGCGCTGAGAAGCCGCTGGCCAACACTTGCTTAACCCCCGCCGCTTACCAGTCGGTCCAGTGGGGGGCGAACGGGCCGATGGGGCGATTCCAGAACGATCACGACGAGATACGCGCAGCCATGCAGCGGTTTTCCGCGCTGCTGACGCGCGGCCACGATGCGGTGGCGGCAGAAATGCTGCGTGAGCGCGTGATCTTCTCGCACCTGCTGCACCGGCACCGGGTCGACGAGGACAACGAAACCGGGCGGACGCTGCCCGGCGCACCGCTCGCCGCCGCGCTGGCGGCGGACATGCGGGCGCTGCTGGCCGAATATAGCGCGCACGTGCGAACGTGGCCGCCGTCGCGCATTCCGGGCGAATGGGACGATTATACGCAGGCGGTGCTCAAGCTGCAGCAGCGGATGCGGATGCGGCTGGCGTGGGAAGAGCGCGAGCTGTTCCCACGGCTGTCGGCGGCTTAGCGCGCCCCTTTCGTCCAGCGATCCATCCAGCCCAGCACCTCGCGATACCATTGCCGCGAGTTGGCGGGCTTCAGCACCCAATGGTTCTCGTTGGGGAACACCAGCAACCGCGACGGGATATCGCGCCGCTGAAGCGCGGTGAACGCCGCCAGCCCCTGCGTATAAGGGATGCGGAAGTCCTTCTCGCCGGTGATGACCAGCTGCGGGGTCTTCCACTTGTCGACATAATTGACCGGGTTCCACTTCTCGAACGCCTGCGGGTCCTGGAAATAGGCCTTGCCGCCATGTTCCCATTCGTCGAACCACAGTTCCTCGGTCTCGTACGCCATCGCGCGCGCGTCGAAGACGCCATCGTGCTGGACGATGCACTTGAAGCGATCGGGCCAGCGCCCCTCGATCCAGTTCATCATATAGCCGCCGTAGCTGGCACCCAGCGCGCAGGCATTGTCGCCATCGAGCCACGCGAATTTGGTGGTCGCGGCGGCCAGCCCCTTTTGCAGGTCCTCGAGCGGCCAGCCGCCCCAATTGTTGCGGATCGCGTCGGTGAACGCCTGCCCGTAACCGGTCGAGCCGTGGAAATCGACCGCGACCAACCCGTAACCGGCCCCCGCGAACACCGCGGGGTTCCAGCGGTACGACCAACTGTTGTTGCTCGATCCCTGCGGCCCGCCGTGGACCATGAAAGCGACCGGCACCTTGGCCGCCGCGCCATAAGGCCGCACCGCATAGCCCCAGACGGTGTCGCCGTTCGCGCCCTTGAAGCTGAACCGCTCGACCGTCGGCATGTCGATGCCCGCCAGCCGTGCGGCATTGACCTGCGTCAGCCGCGACGTACTGCGTTGCGGGCCGACGCGGTAGAAATCGTCGGGCGCGGTCAGGCTGTTCATCGCCACCACCACGCCCTGCGCGCCGACCGCGACGCCCGAGACATGCCCGTCGCCGGTCAGCCGCGTCACCTGCCCATGCGCGACATCGACCTGGAACAGCGGCGTTTCCTGCGTGTCGTCGGCGGTGACGTACAGCGAGCGCGAATCGGGTGCCCATTGCAGCGACCCCGGCGAGCGATCCCAGCGCTCGGTCAGCGAGACGGTCTGCCCCGACGCCAGATCGCGGACCATCACCACGAAGCGATCCGCCTCGTAGCCCGCTCGGCGCATCGCCAGCCACGCCAGCTTGCGCCCGTCGGGCGATACGGCTGGCTGCGTATCGGTCGCCTGATTGGCGGCGGTCAGGTTGGTCGGCGCGGCGCTGGCGTCGGCGGGGACCGAGAAAATGTCGAGATTGGTCGACAGCGGCTCGATCCGTCCCGGCTCGCGCAGCGCGAAATAAACGGTGCGGCCGTCCGGGCTCCAGTTTACTTCCTCCGCGCCGCCGAACGGCTTGGACGGCGTGTCGCCCAGCAGTGACGGCGCCAGCGCCCGCCCGTTGCCGCGCGCGCCGGCAGCGGTCAGCGGCAGCACGAACAGTTGCGAGCGATTGCCGTCCGCCCATGTGTCCCAATGCCGCACGAACAACTGGTCGTAGGTGCGCCCGCTGCCGGCGTTCGCCGCCTTCTTCTCGACGGGCAGCTCCAGCGACGGCGCACCGGGGCGACGATCCGCCCAGATCAGCACACGGTCGCCGGTCGGCGCGACCTTGAAGCCGTTGAACCCGCCCTTGAAGTCGGTCAGCCGCCGCGGCGTGCCGCCGGTGACCGGCACGGACCAGAGCGCATCGTCGGCGGTGAAGTAGACGGTGTTGCCGACCAGTTGCGGATCGTTCTCGTCAAGCTGCGGGTCGGCGGCGAGCTTCACCGGCGCCGCGCCCTTGCGCGTCAGGTCGAGCTTCCACAGGTCGTAGCGGCCGCGATCGGCGGCGACATCGGTCTCGCGCTGCGCCCAGACCAGCCAGCGCCCGTCTTTCGACACGGCGGGCGCGCCGACGCGGCTGAGCGTGGTGACATCGTCGATGGTGAGCTGCCGGGCGAGAGCGGGCGCGGCGGTGGTGGCGGCAAGCGCGAGCAGAGTCGCGGTGGTCAGCATCTTCATGCGCGCGATGATAAAGCAGAAGGTCGCACGCGAGACAATCTCGCGGGGCGGCGCGGCCGCAGATGGTGGCGGTCCCCTCACTTGGAGCGCTGTGACATCGGTTTGACCCGTCATTGCGAGCGCAGCGAAGCAATCCAGTACCGGACCAAGACGCCCTGGATTGCTTCGCTTCGCTCGCAATGACGGCGTGCTCCGACCTCACCTCGTCATAGTCTGGCCATCGCCTCGGGATTGATCCCCAAGGCCCACATTTCTCGGTCGGAGAGAAGCAACGGGATCCCGGATCACGTCCGGGACGACAGTAAGATCACCCCTGCTTGGTGATCTTGGCAATCTCGCGCGCCACCATCTGCTCGACCAGATGCGGCAGGTTCTGGTCGAGCCAGTCGCTCAACATCGGGCGCAGCATCTCGCGCACCAGCCCTTCCAGCGTACCGTCGCCGTCCGGCTCGGACTTGACGATCAGCTTCGACAGCGCGCCCAGCGCCCCGCGCGTCGCCTGCACCGTGGCCGGCGACACGACCGGGGGCTCGTCAAGCGCTGCCGACGGTGCCGAAGTTGGGGCAGGTGCCGGTGCGGCGATCGATTCCGGCGCAGGGTCGGGGGCGACGCTCGGCATCGGCGTCGGCGGGACCGGAACGGTGACGCGCCCGTCGAACGCCGGTGAGGCGCGCGGCGGCGCGAATGACGCTGGCGGTGGTGCCACCGGCTCGGGTGCCGGCAGCGGCTCCGGCGCTGACAGTGGTTCGTTGAGTTCGAGGATCTGGTCGCGGGCCGGTTCGTCCTCGTCGCGCGGCGGCGGCGCGGGCGCGCGGCGCGGCGCGGGCGCCTCGCCCTCCTTGATGACCCGCTTGATCGAGGCGAGAATGTCTTCCATCGACGGCTCGCCGCTCACATCACCCATCGGGTCGACCTCGTAACGCTGCCCGTTGTCCTACGGGCGTGGAGTGTCGACACCTGTCGTCAATGCAGGCGTCCTGTCAACATTGCTTTCGAGCAGCGGATCGAGCGGACGCGTCACGACCGCGGTCTGCGCCGGGCTGTCGGCCGTGCTGCGCGACACCGGAACCGCCCGCTGCCCGTCGTCGAAATCGTTGAGCTTGCCGCGAACCTTCGCATAATGGATCGTCGGATCGTAGAGCGGTCCGCCATCCAGACCCAGATCCTCGGCCTCGGCGTGTCCCATCGCCGCCAGCAACGCAAAGCCCGCGACATAGGCATCGCGCCGTGCGGAGACGAGCGTCACCTGGCTGTTGAGCAACTCCTGCTCGGCATTGAGGATGTCGAGCACGGTCCGCGTGCCGACGCTGTTCTCGGCGCGCACGCCCTCCAGGCTCAGCTTGTTGGCGTTCACCGCCGCCTCGCTCGATGCGATCACCTCCAGCGAGGAGCGCCACACCGCATAGGCCGAACGCGCCGAGGCGATCACCTGCCGCTCGGTGGCGGTGGCCTGTTCGATCGCCTGTCCACGCAACTCCTGCGCCTGTCGCACCAGCGCACCCGGCCGCCCGCCCTGATAAAGCGGGAGGCTAAGCGTCACGCCCGCACTGGTCGCGTTGCCGGTCTGCACGCTGCCCAGCCCGGCCGCGCTGCCCTGCCCGAGCGAGCCGAGGAAGTTGAAATAATTCTGCCCGAGCGTGGCGCTGACCTGCGGGCGGCGGTTGGCGCGCGCGACGCGGATGTCGTAATCGGTGGCGTCCCGCACACGCCGCGCCGCGATCAGGTTCGGATTGTCCTGGATCGCGACGTCGACTGCGCCGTCCGCCGAAGCCGGAAAGGCCGGCAGCTGCGGCGGGGCTTCCAGCACCCCCGGCGGCGAACCGACCAGCCGGACGTAGTTCTCGCGGCTCGAGATCAACGTCGCCTGCGCCGATTGCAGCTGCGCGCGGGCAAGGCTCAAGCGCGCTTCGGACTGTGCGACGTCGGTGCGCGTCAGGTCGCCGACCTCAAAGCGGTCGCGGCTGGCGCGCAGATTGGTTTCCAGCACACGCACGTTCTGCGTGTTGAGCCCGACGATCGCCTCGTCGCGGATCACGTTGTTGTAGGCGCTGACCACGTCGGTGAAGGTCGTCGCCTCGGTGCCGCGCAGATTGGCCTGCCCGGCCTCGACGCGCGTCTCCGCCGCCAGCACGCCGTTGCGCACCCGGCCGCCCTGATACAGCGGGACCGTCACGCCCAATTGCGCGTCCAGCCGCCGCTCGGGCGTGGTGAAGCTGTTGCCCCCGCGCAGGAAATTGTCGGTCAGCCCGGTCTGCGCGGTCGCGCTCGGCCGCCCCTGCGACCGCGCGATCGGCACGTTCTCGTCATTGGCGCGCTGCGCCGCCCGCTGCGCATTGAGCGTCGGGTTGTCGCGATAGGCGCGCACCAGCGCCTCGCGGAGCGTCTCCGCCGGCGCCGGGGTCGCCCCGGCCAGCACCAGGGTGATGGCAACCGATGACAGCAGCGACGGCGAGCGAAGGCGCAAAGGTATGATCCTCAGAAGGTGAAGCTGCGCGGGCGCGCGAAGCCGGGAAGCCGGACCGAATCTATATCCGCAAACGGCGCCAGCGCGGTCGCCGCGCCGCGATGCGTTCCCGCCGCGAGCCGGAACACGCCGCGATCGACCAGCCCGCTGACGATCCGCCCGCCATCGACGACCTGCGACGCCAGCGTCGACGGCAGTTCCTCGATCGCGCCATCGACGATCAGCACGTCATACGGCGCGCCGGCCGGATGACCGTGCTCCAGCGGCCCTTCGACCAGCGTGACGTTCGGCGTCTGCGCCAACGCCTCTCGCGCATGGGCGGCCAGCTCGGGCAGCGACTCCACCGCCACCACCTCGGCGACCAGCGACGCCAGCACCGCGGCGGTATAGCCCGCCGCCGCACCGATCAGCAGCACGCGGTCGCCCGGCTGCAGCCGGGCCTGCACCAGCAGCCGCGCGGTGGCGAGCGGCGTGTTGAGCGCCCGCCCCTGCCCCAAATCGACCGCGCGATCGACATAAGCGAGCGCGGCGGCGTGCGAAGGCACGAAGCGTTCGCGCGGCACCTCCGCCATCGCGGCGACAATGCGCGGATCGTTGACCGCGGTGGTGCGCAACTGGCTGGCGACCATCGCCTGGCGCATCGCGGTGAAATCGTCATTCCGGAGAGCGGGGGCGGAGAGGGTCATGAGCCGTCCTGTGGCATAGCTGTTTTATCGATGCAACACACGTTGCGCCATCGGGCTTGTATCGCGCGCGGAACACACTTTGCAATCGGCGGCTTGACATGCCGCCACCGCGCCCACGGCGCACGCCCCTGCCCTTGCCTCGACGGTCCCCGGTCGACGTGCCGGAAAGGGACCGGGGCGCCTCCGCCCTGTTGCAGCGCGGCATTCCGCCGTGCAAGCCATTGCGGAGGCTGCTACAATGCGCCTTTCATGGCGCTCTCGGGTGTGAGAGCCGTTCATGCACCGGCGAGGGACGATGCGCGGTAACAGACAGCTTATTCCGACGACCGACAGAGCGCCATCGTTCGTGGCAGCCCCGCTCGGCGCGCGCGCGGAGCGCCTGAAAAGGAGCAGCCGGCTTGTCGACCGGGCGCGGATGTCGGCGGACGAGCAGCCGTATCCGGGTGAGTGGTTTCAATATGTCATCCTGACGCTCTTCTTCAGCCTGCTCTACAAGCAGGTGGCACTGGGCCTGGTGTTGCACGTCATTCTGGGCCTGGCCTGGTTCCGGATGCAGGCGGTGCGCTGGGTGGTGTCGCCGGTCCCGCTATGCCTCGCGATCGTCTACACCGCTCTGGCGACGGTCACCGCCTTTCTGGTCGGCTTCGGCGAGGGCGCGTCGCGGACCGTCCAGTGCGTCCTGGTCGTCGGGGCGGTCGCCAGCACGTGCAAATATGTCGCGATCATCGACGAACGCACCAGAAGCAGGCTTCTCGTGAAGTTCACCATCCTGAACGTCGTCGTGCTCGTTCATCTGGTGCTGTATCACGTCCTGCGCGGTCAGATGGTGACGTGGAAATACCTGTTCGATACCAAGTTCGTGCTATCGTCGGTCCCGGTCATCTTCTTCGGATACGAGGACAAGGTCAAAAGCAGGTCCTCGGCTTACTGGTACATCGGCCTGATCGCCTTGACCGCCATCGTGCTCTTGAGCGGAGAGCGGAAAGCATATGTCCTGCTCGTCGCGCTGTTCTTCACCTCGCGGGCGTCGATCATCCAGAAGTCGACGGTGGCGACGACCGCCGCCGCGGCAGCGCTGTTGATCGTCGCCGCGCTACCCAATTCCTATGTCACGCGGCAGCTTACCAGCGGCGGCAACCATGCCGGCGAGCTGAGCAACCGCTTCTTCTTCTCGCTTCGGGATTTCAGTTACCAGAGCGATTATGTGAGGACGTTCGTCAACCGGAACGCCCATCAGTTGTTCGAGCAGCATCCGATCTTTGGGGTCGGCGCAACGGGATATGGCGCCTGGGCGCGAAAGCGCTACGGCGACCTGACGACATCGCGCGGCTTTTCGATGAACGTTCATGGCGAGAAGAACCGCGTCCCCGCCGAGAGCGGCCTGATCGGGATCGCCGTGGCAATCGGCCTCATCGCGTCATCGGCGTGGCGGATCGGCCTCGCGCTCGTCGCGGCCGGCGGAAGCGCTGCGTCCTCGCGTCAACGGCTGCCGCTGTATCTGTTCTTCTTCTGCATCAGCTATTGCCTCGTCGAGGCAATGGACACGTCGATGCTGTGGGTGATCCTGACGACCGGCTTTACGGCCGCAAGCCTTCGCGTCGAGCAGGTCTCCCGTCAGCAACGCCGCGGGAAGTTCAGAGCCAGCGCACGCCGAATCTATGCGCCTTCGACCGACCACGGATCGCACGGCACCTTTGCGTGACGGTGGATGCGGGAACGACTCCGACGTGAAGGGCTAGATCGCGCGGCTGACGCTTCGATTTTGAGAGATCACGCTTCAGCTTCGGCCTCTAGCGCTTTGACCGGATGGAACAAAGAAGGACCACAACGACGCAGGGCGACCTCGCCTCCGAACTCATTTCCAGCAGGGCTTGACGCGACCTCAAAACCTCAGCATTTGCGCGCCCTCACCGGCCTCGAGGCGCGATGGCGGAGTGGTGACGCAGAGGACTGCAAATCCTTGCACCCGGGTTCGATTCCCGGTCGCGCCTCCAGCGGCCCGTGTCAGCCGGGCCGCCCGATCGGAACGATATAGCGCTGCCCCGTGGCGGTGACGCCCGTCTCGACCGTCAGCCCATAGGTTTCGCCGACCAGCGCGGCGGTCAGCACGTCCTCCGCCGCCCCCGCCGCGACCACGCGGCCGTCGCGCAGCAGCACGACATCGTCGGCCAGCCGCGCCGCGAGGTTCAGGTCGTGCACCACCAGCACCACCCCGCTGCCGCCCTCCGCCACCGCGCGCAGCTGCGCGCCGACCTCGAGCTGATGCGCCGGGTCGAGGCTGGCGAGCGGCTCGTCGGCGAGCAGCCATTCGGGCTGTCCGGCCAGCACCCGCGCCAGCAACGCGCGTGCGCGCTCGCCGCCCGACAGATGCTCGACCCCGCGCCGCGCGAAGGCGGTCATGCCGGTCGCAGCGAGAGCCGTCTCCACCGCCGCGCGATCCTGCCCCGTCTCGCCCCAACGTCCGCGCCAAGGCAGCCGCCCCAGCGCGACCAGCGTCGCGACGTCGATGTTCCAGTGCACGTCCGCCGCCTGCGGCAGGAAGCCGATCCGCCGCGCCCGCGTCTGCGCCGGCAGCGCCCGCACGTCGGTGCCCTCCAGCGACGCGCTTCCGCCGGCCGGCGCGTGCAGCCCGGCTAGGCAGGCGAGCAGGCTGCTCTTGCCCGCGCCATTCGGCCCGAGCAGCGCCGTGACGCGCCCGCTCGCAAAGGCCGCATCGACCGATCGCAGGACCGTCTTGCCTCCCAGCGTCAGCGAGACGCCTTCCGCTGCCAGCACGCTCATGCCAGCCGCCGCCGCATCGCGATCAGGAGATAGAGGAAGAACGGCCCGCCCAGCATCGACATCGCGATCCCCAGCCGCAGTTCGCTGACGGTCGGCGCCAGTCGCACGAGGCTGTCGGCCAGCGTCAGCAACAACGCCCCGCCCAGCGCCGCAGGCAGCAGGATCGCGGACGGCCGGTGCCCCGCGAACGGCCGGACGAGGTGCGGCACGATCAGTCCGACGAACCCGATCACCCCGGCCGCCGCCACCGACGCGCCGACCGTCAGCGCAACCCCGACGATCACCGCCAGTTGCAGCCGCCGCGGATCGACCCCCATCGAGCGGGCGGCCTGCTCGCCGAGCGTCAGCGCGTCGAGCGACCGCGCGGTCCGCGCCAGCACCATCATGCCGAGCAGGATCAGCGGCACCGATACCAGCACCTCGTCCCAGCTCCGGTCGGTCAGCGCGCCCATCAGCCACGTCATGATCTCCGACGCGGCGAAGGGCGTCGGCGCGAGACTGAGCGCCAGCGCGGTCAGCGAGCCGGTGATGCTGGTCAGGATCATGCCCGCCAGCGTGAACAGGATCAGGCTGCCCGACCGTCCGGCGATCAGCGCCAGCGCCGCCATCGTGACCGCTGCCCCGGTCAGCGCGAAGCCCGGCAGCAGCCACGTCTGCGCCGCATAGCCGAAGTACAGCGAGCACACCGCCCCGAACGCCGCGCCCGACGACACGCCGAACAGCCCTGGATCGGCCAGCGGATTGCGCAGATAGCCTTGCATCGTCGCGCCCGACATCCCCAGTGCCGCGCCGACCGCGAGCGCGAGGATGGTGCGCGGCAGCCGCAGCTCGACGATGATGATCGAGCGCGGATCGGCGGCGGTCCATCCGTCGAGCGGCACCCATACCTTCCCCGAAGCGATCGAGAGCGCAGCGGCGAGCAGCACGCCCGACGCCAGCAGCAGCGTCGCGCGCGTCATCGGGCGGCGACCTGCGCGCGCACCGCGCGCAGCCGCGCCATGCCGGCGATGATCGTCGGACCACCGCAATTCATCAACCGCCCCGCGAACGGCGCGATCGCGACCCGCGTGCCAAGCCGCTTCAACGCGCGGTGCCGCTCGATCCGCTCCCCCGCCCCTTGCGCGGCCGCGACCGACAGCACGACGCGGGGCGGATCGGCGAGCAGATATTCCAACGGCAGCACGTCCCAACGCTTCAAGCCATAGCCGGCGCTGGCATTGCGGAAGCCGGCACGGCGCAGCATTTCGTCGGGCAGCGTCCCCGCCCCCGGCACCAGCCCGCCCGGCCCGAAGATCACCGCGGACACCGGCGTAACCGCCTCCGCGCGCGCGGCGGCGGCGATGCGCGCGGCCAGTGCCGCCCCCCGCGCCGGGTGCCCGATCGCGTCTGCGAGTTCCCGGACTTGCTGCGCGCTCTCCGCGATCGTGTCGGGCAACGCGAATTGCCGCAGCTTGATATGCATCCGCGTCAGCGCCGCGACCGTTGCGGGCGCGACATGCCCGCTCGCCACGACCAGATCGGGACGCAGCGCCACCACTTCCTCGGCGGTGCCCGACGTGGCGGGAAAGCGTTGCGCCCAGGCGAGCGGGACCGAAGTGGCGCGCGGATCGTGCGAATAATGGCTGATCGCGGCGATCTGCGCCGGATCGGCGACCTGCATCAGCATCGCGTCGAGACACGGGTTGATCGACACCACGCGCGGTGCGCGCGCCGGCGCCGCGCCGACCAGCAGCGGCATCGCCAGCACCGCCGCGGCGCGCCGTGCCCCGCGAAAACTACGATCGTTCACCTTCGTCCATCCCCACGCCGACTCGACTCGCTCGTCGTCGCGCGGGAACAATTCCCGATCGCCCGGCACACCCCGTCCGCGCGAAGGACAACCGCGATCCGGCAGGTCTCCTGGCTCCCGGGTCGTCGTCGCTCGTCCGGCCTTCCCGGAGCGCAAGCGATCCAGTGGCACAAAAAGGGGCGAGCGGCTCGCCGGTCACAGTTGCGGGGGCAGCTCCGGATCGTTGCCTACCGGATTCCCTTTCCTGATCGCGTGATCGGCCTAGCCGTCCGCCACGGCACGGGCAAGCGCCGCCAGCAGCGGCACGTCGACCGGCGGCATCGGCAGGTGCATCAGCGCTGCCGGCCGATCCCAGCGCAGCGCCTGTGCGGCAAGCGGCTGCGGCGTGCCGTGCCACATGGTACAGCGATAGAGCAGCATCGTCACCGGCATGTCGGTCGCGAAGCCGAGCGGATCGAGCGCCTCGGCCGCGACGCGAATCGCCAGCTCCTCCTCCAGCTCACGCACCAGCGCAGCGACGGGATGCTCGCCGGCTTCCACCTTGCCGCCGGGGAATTCCCACAGGCCGGCGTGCCGCTTGTCGCGCGGACGTTGCTGCATCAGGCAGCGTCCGGTCGCATCGATCAAGGCCGCAGCCACCACCAGCATCGTGTTGCGATCCTTCCTTAACCCGTTGCGATTATCGTGCTGGCCATGCCACGTCGATCCACCCCCCGCCCGCTATCAAGCCGGTTGCGCGCCCTCGCGCCACACACACGCGGTGCGACGGCGGTCGAATATGGGTTGATCGTGGCCTTGATCGCGCTGACCGCCGTGGGCGGCATGTCCGCGCTCGGCCACCCCGTGACGGGCATGTTCGCGTCGATCAGCAGCAATCTGCAATCCGCACGCTAGCGATTGTTTTCAATCTCCAAGGTGCTGAACAAAAACATACGCTGTCACTTAAACCTTTATCAACCCTGCGCTTCTAGAAACATCAGTGATGGACCTGAACGGTGCGTCGGCGGGTACAGAAATTTAGGTTGCCATTGGAGATCGACATGCAGAAGATTCGTTCGTTTCTGAAGAACAGCAAGGGCGCGACCGCGATCGAATACGGTCTGATCGCTGCCCTAATCGCGGTTGCCGCAGTTGCCGCCATGAAGGGCATCGGCACGCAGCTCAACAGCACCTTCACCAACGTCAAGACGCAGATGCAGTAATCGAGCCTTATAGGCTGTTTACCGGCAGGGCGGCGGAACATCGGTTCCGCCGCCCTTTCTGTTACGCCTCTCCGTTCCTCTGCGGCGTTACGAAGAGGATGCGATCTTCGCGCTGACCACACCGAAGCGACAGCATGAACCCTCGCCGGGTCGGATCGTCATCAAGCCACACCCGTCGATGCAAATCCGCACCGTGATGGCGTCAGCCCGCGCGCCCCATCTTCAGGAACTTCGCGCGACGATCCTGCCGCAGCGCGTCCGGCGTCAGCGGCGCCAGATCGCGCAGCATTCGCTCGACGCAATCGCCCAGCGCGCGAATCGCACCGTCGCGATCGCGGTGCGCGCCGCCGAGCGGTTCGGGCACGATCGCGTCGATCACGCCCAGCGCTTTCAGATCCTGTGCGGTAACCTTCATCGCTTCCGCCGCGTCGGGCGCCTTGTCGGCGGTGCGCCACAGGATCGACGCGCAGCCCTCCGGCGAGATCACCGAATAGACCGCATGCTCGAACATCAGCACGCGGTTGCCGCTCGCCAGCGCGATCGCCCCCCCGGAGCCGCCCTCGCCGACCACCGCCGCGACCATCGGCACGCCGAGCGCGAGGCACGCCTCGGTCGAACGCGCGATCGCTTCCGCCTGCCCGCGCTCCTCGGCCTGGATGCCCGGGAACGCGCCCGAGGTATCCACCAGCGTCACCACCGGCAGGCCGAAGCGATCGGCCATCTCCAGCAGCCGGATCGCCTTGCGATAGCCCTCCGGTTTACCCATCCCGAAATTGTGGCGTAGCCGGCTGGCGGTATCGTCGCCCTTCTCATGGCCCAGCACCATCACGCGCTGACCGCGGAAGGTCGCGAACCCGCCGAGGATCGCCTGATCGTCGCCGAACGCACGATCGCCGGCCAGCGGCACGAACTCGTCGAACAGCCCGGCGACGAAATGCTTGAAGTGCGGGCGCTCGGGATGACGTGCGACCTGCGTCTTCTGCCACGGCGACAGCTTGCCGAACGTGTCCTTCAGCAGCTTGTCCGACTTCGCCTGCAGCTTGGCGATCTCGGCGGAAATGTCGACGGTGCCCTCGGCGCCGGTTTCGCGCAGTTCGTCGATGCGCGCCTGCAGCTCGGCGATGGGTTTCTCGAAGTCGAGGAAAATACGCATCGGGCGCAGCTAGGCGCGGTTTCGCAACGCGTCAACGAGCGGGTGACGCTCGTTGACCAGCTCGACCAGCCGGCTGCTGTCGACATGGGTGTAGATTTCGGTGGTCGCGATATCGGCATGGCCGAGCATCGTCTGGAGCGCGCGCAGGTCCGCACCGCCTTCGAGAAGGTGCGTCGCGAAGGCGTGGCGCAGGACGTGCGGGCTGATCCGCTCGGGCGCGATACCGGCCTCGGCGGCAAGCGTGCGTACCAGCTGGAACAGCCGCACGCGCGAGATATGCGTCGCGCCCGACGGGAACAGGAACGCACGGTCGGTCGCGACATGCGCGCGCCACGCCGCCACCGCCGCGCGCGCGCGGTCCGAGATCGGCACCAGCCGCTCACGCCCGCCCTTGCCCTTCAGGATCAGGAACGGCCGGTCGGGATGGATTGCGCCGCGCGGCAGCGAGACGAGTTCGGTCGCGCGCAGCCCCGATCCGTAGAGCAGCTCG
Organism: Sphingomonas phyllosphaerae; assembly: GCA_036946405.1. Classification (NCBI taxonomy): domain Bacteria; kingdom Pseudomonadati; phylum Pseudomonadota; class Alphaproteobacteria; order Sphingomonadales; family Sphingomonadaceae; genus Sphingomonas; species Sphingomonas phyllosphaerae. The sequence continues at coordinate 3,161,273 of JAQIJC010000001.1, forward strand.
AACAAGGCCGATAGCCGCAGATCGGTCGGGATCACCGGATCGCGCGCCAGCCGCGCGTCGATCGCCGCGAACAGTCGATCGACGTCGCCATGGTCGAGCGTCCGCGGCAGCCGCCGCTGCGTTCCCGGCCGCGGCAAGGCCGGCGAGGGATCGTCGGCACGGTCGCCCTCGTCGATCAGAAACCCGAAGAAGCGTCGCAGCGCCGCCGCCTTGCGCGCCACCGTCGCTTTCGACAGCGCATCCCAGCCATCCGCGAGCCGCTCCAGCGCCGCGCCGTCCGCGCCCGCGAGCCCGCCCTCGAGCGTGACCGATGCGAGCGTCAGGTCGCGGCGATAGGCGGCCAGCGTGTTCTGCGCCGCCCCCGCCTGCGCCGCCATCATCTCCAGAAAGCGGTCGATCGCGGTGGCGTCGCTCACAGCCGCGCGATCGCCTCCGCCGCGATCATCCGCGCCTCGCCGTCCAGCCCGACCGCGCGCAACGCCCGGACGATGTGGAACAAGGCCGCGGGCGGGACATGCGCCCAGCCATCCGCCTGCATCCCGACCGCCGCGAGCAGCAGCACCGTTCCCGCCTGCCCCTCTCCCGCGGCACGCTCGAGCGCGCTGGTCCAGGCGTTGCGTTGCGCGACCGGAACCGCCAGCTTTTCGGCGAGATCGTCGACCGCCGCCGCCGGCAAACGACCCAGCCCCGCCATGCCGGCGAAGAACAATTGCCGCTTGCGCTCGGCCAGCGCGCCCTTCGGCGCATAATCGGTGATCGTCGACGCGGACAGCTGCGCGATCGCATCCGGGTCAGCGAGCAACAGCATCGCCCAGCCATCGCTGCCGGCAGGCACCGCGCCCTGCCAACGCTGCGCGGTGCGATCGAGCCCGGCCGTCAGCATCGACGCGATCAACCGGTCGGCCTGCGCCTCGTTGGCGCGCGCCGGCAGCCGCGCGGCAGCGCGCGCGGTCAGCACCAGCCGCGCATAGCGCGTCGCGGGCGTCTCGGCCGCCTCCCACAGCTTGACCATGGCGGCGATCCGCGTCGCGCGATCGTTGCCGACATAGGCGTCGCGCAGCGTCGCCGCGGTGCTCGACAGCGCAGCGGGCGCGTCACTGCCCTCGGCGATCGCGGCATAGAGATCGACCATCGCCGCGCTCGACAGCACCCCCAGCGCCGCGGCACGATCCGAGGCGGCGGCACGCTCGGCAAGCGGCACGGCCGGGGCCAGCGCCTGCCAGCCGCGCACCTGCGGACCGACCGTGCCGTACAGCTCGTCGGGCACCGCGACCCCGGTCGCGGTCGCCAGCCCGAACCGCCACGCGGTCAGCTGCACGACCGGTGCCCATTCGATCGTCACCGCCTGTCGGCTGTTGAGTCCCGCACCCATCACCTTCTGCGCCAGCGCCAGGTCGATTCCGCTCGCCACGCGTCGGCGGCGAATGTCGGCGATCAACGGCTGAGTCCGCCCCGCCCCGGTCAATCCGGCGCACATCGCGCGCGCGACGATCCACGCGCGCTCGCTGTCGCCCGCCGTCGCGCTCAGCGGGCAAAGCCCGGCCGGATCGCCGGTCGCGAGCGCGGCCTGCATCCAGACCTCGCGCAGCTTCGGCGTCACCCGATCGCTGTCGACCGACTGCGCGACCGCGCGCGCCGACACCGATTCGCCCATCCGCAGCAACAACCACGCACGCTCGGCGGCAAAATCGGCACCGTTGACGCGCGACGGCGTGGCGATCTTCGCCGCCAGCAGCCGCCGCAGGCCGATCGACAGCCACCGCGACGGCAACGGCGCCGACAGATAGCGCATCAGTCGCTCGACATAGCGGCCATCCGCGCTTCCGAACGCCTCGCCCACAAAGCCCTGATCGGCCCCCACCGTCGCCAGCGACCGCCGCGCGAACGCCGGCAGCACATAGCGGGGTGTCGGCAGCGGGCTCGGGCTCGCGGTCGGCGACGGGAACGGCAGCGGCGCGAGCGGCGGCAATGGCCCGGCCGGTGTCGTCGCCTGCACGCGCGGCGCGTTGGCCGGGGCGGTCGCGGCCGGCGCCGGGGTGGTGGCGGCTGGTGCCTGCGCAGGCGCCGCGTCGCCGAAGCCGGGTGGCAACAGCGATTCGGGGCGGTCCTGCGCGATCGCCGCCGCCGCGAGGCCGAGCGCCGCGACGCCAGCCAGCGCGGCGCGTTTAGCCGGCGAGATTGCCAAGCTCGACCGCCTTCTCGACACGCGTGACCGGCTGCTCGGTCGCACGGCCCGCAAAGAAGAACAGCGCGCCCACCACGATCACCAGCAGCACGACGACGGAGACAATCAACCGGGTCATGTAATTCCCAACCTTTGCGCGCGACTTGTCACTCAGCCCCGGTGCGGCACGAGCCTGCTGTTGCCGGGACCGGAACGCGCTGTATAGCCGCAGGGACGATGTTGCAAAGCCCGCCCGTTCCGTCCCGCCGCTCGTCGCGCCGTCCGCATCGCTGGACCGGCCGCCCGATCGTGCTGGTGGGACTGATGGGCGCGGGCAAGTCGACAGTCGGCCGCCGCCTCGCGATGCGCCTCGCGCTGCCGTTCGTCGACGCGGATACCGAAATCGAAACCGCGGCCGGCATGTCGATTGCCGATATCTTCGCGCAATTCGGCGAGGATTATTTCCGCGACGGCGAGCGCCGGGTGATCCAGCGGCTGATCGACGGTCGCCCGAAAGTGATCGCGACCGGCGGGGGGGCATTCGTCAACGACGAAACGCGCGCGCTGATCCTGTCCGACGCGCTGGCAATCTGGCTCGACGCGCCGGTCGAGGTGCTCGCCGAGCGCGTCAAGCGTCGCGACACCCGCCCGCTGCTGCGCGGCAAGGACCCCGCGACCGTGCTGCGCGAGCTGGCGGCGGTCCGCAACCCGCTCTACGCGCTCGCGCATCTGCGCATCCCCAGCGCCAATACCCCGCACGACATGACGGTGCGCGCGATCATGGAGGCCCTGAGCAAATGACGACCGTGACCGTGGCGCTCGGCGACCGCAGCTATGACGTGCGGATCGAACCGGGACTGCTCGCGCGCGCGGGCGAGGCGCTAGCGCCGATTGTCGGCACGCGCCCGGTGGTGATCGTCGCCGACGCCAATGTCGTCGCGCATCTCGCCACGCTGACCGCCGCGCTCGACGTTGCCGGGATCCGCCACGCGGAGATCGTTTTGCCCGCCGGCGAAGGCTCAAAGAGCTGGGCGACGCTCGAGCGGCTCACCGACGAGTTGCTCGCGCTCGGCGTCGAACGTGGCGACCATGTCGTGGCACTCGGCGGCGGGGTGATCGGCGACCTTGTCGGCTTCGCAACCGCGATCCTCAAACGCGGCTGCGGCTTCGTGCAGATCCCCACCACCTTGTTGTCGCAGGTCGATTCGTCGGTCGGCGGCAAGACCGGAATCAACGCGCGGGCCGGCAAGAACCTGATCGGGGCCTTCCACCAGCCGAAGATCGTGCTGATCGACCCCGACGTGCTCGACACCCTGCCTGCGCGGCAAGTGCGCGCCGGCTATGCCGAGGTCGTCAAATACGGGTTGATCGACGACGCCGGCTTCTTCGCCTGGTGCGAGGCGAATGGCGCAAAGCTGCTCGCGGGCGATCCCGACGCGCGCGTCCACGCGATCGCGCACGCGGTCGCCGCCAAGGCGCGGATCGTCGGCGAGGACGAGTTCGAGACGACCGGCCGCCGCGCCTTGCTCAACCTCGGCCACACCTTCGGCCATGCGCTGGAGGCGGAAGCGGGCTTCTCCGACCGGCTGCTGCACGGCGAGGCGGTCGCCGCCGGTTGCGGCCTCGCCTTCGCCTTCTCCGCCGCGACCGGGCGCTGTTCGGCGGACGACGCCGCGCGCGTCGCCGCGCACTGGCGCGACAGCGGACTGCCCGATGGCCTGACGGCGTCGGGCATCACCGCTCCGCCCGCGCGGCTGGTCGAGCATATGCGCCACGACAAGAAGATGGCGGCCGGCACGCTGCCCTTCCTGCTCGCGCACGGCATCGGCCGGACCTACCTCGACAAGACGGTAGCGCTGGATGAGGTCGAGGCGTTCCTCGGCGAACCGGGACGGTAAGCCTACCGTTACTCCCCTCCCCCTTGTCATTCCCGCGAAGGCGGGAATCCAGAACCTCTGACGCTTCGCCTCTTGCGAAAACCTGCGCGTCTGGATTCCCGCCTTCGCGGGAATGACGGAGCACGCGGGGACAATGGCGAGGAACGCCGCTCCGAACTGCCCGTTACGGCTGCTCTGCCAAGGAGAGCCACATGCCGTATGTGAAGACGCGCGACGGGACCGACATCTACGTCAAGGACTGGGGCGAGGGTCGCCCGGTCGTTCTGATCCATGGCTGGCCGCTGTCCTCGGACAGCTGGGACCCGCAGATGAAGGCGCTCGCCGATGCCGGCTTCCGCGCCATCGCCTACGACCGCCGCGGGTTCGGCCGCTCGGGCCAGCCGTGGTCGGGCTATGATTACGACACACTCACCGACGACCTCCACGACGTGCTGGAAGCCGCCGGTGCGACACAGGACGTCACGCTGGTCGGCTTTTCGATGGGCGGCGGCGAGGTCGCGCGCTACCAGAGCCGCTATGACGGCAAGGGCGTCATTTCGGCGGCGCTGATCAGCTCGGTCGTGCCGTATATGCTCAAGACCGACGACAATCCCGATGGCGTACCCGAAGAGACGCTGCAACAGATCGCCGACGGCATCCTGAAAGATCGGCCGAACTTCTTCCGCACCTTCTTCAAGGACTTCTTCGGGGTCGGCTATGTCACCAGCCCGGTCAGCGAGGCGACGCTCGACTGGGCGTGGCGACTGGCGATGCAGGCCGGGCTGCAGCCGACGCTGAAATGCGCCGAAAGCTTCGGCCACACCGACTTCCGCCCCGACCTGCCGGCGTTTCGGGTGCCGACGCTGGTGCTGCACGGCACCGCGGACAAGACCGTTCCGATCGACACCAGCGGCCGCGCCGCGGCGGCGGGGATCGCGAACGCGCAACTGGTCGAATACGACGGCGCGCCGCACGGGCTGTTCGCGACCGAAGGCGAGCGGCTGACCGAGGATCTGCTGACGTTCCTCGGGAGGTAACCCGTCACCAACTTCCGTCACCCGGCGAAGGCCGGGGTCCAGCTGGGAAGGCGTGAGTTGTCACGCGACGGGCGTCGTCACCAGCGTCGCGCAACTGGACCCCGGCCTTCGCCGGGGTGACGGGGGAGGGGTGGGCAGTGGGCAGTGGGCAGCTTGGCCCTCAACCTCACTTCAACGGAACGATCACCTCATCCGGATGCGCGACGTTCAGCTCCTTGCGCACCAGCTCGTCAACCATATCCGGGTTCGCATGGCGCGGATCGAGCAAGGTCACACGGTTCTGCAACATCGTCCGCCGCTGGTCGAGCTGCGCATATTGCTTCTCGCGCGCGATCAGCTGCCGCTTGTAATCGCCCAGCGCGATCAGCCCGTTCGGCCCCAGCACCGCATAGGCGCCGAAGAACGCCATCACCGCCACCGCGAGGGCGGGGACGGCGGCACGCCGGAGCGTTTGCGAGAGGCGGTTGGACGGGCGAGGCATAACGCAAGCGATTCTCGCGAGTCGCCTCGCCCTTTGCAAGCCCTATCAGCGGTTCCGCAGCACGTCCCGGCCCGCATAGCGCGACATGCCGCCCAATTCCTCCTCGATCCGGATCAGCTGGTTGTACTTCGCGAGCCGGTCGGAGCGTGCGAGGCTGCCGGTCTTGATCTGTCCGCAATTGGTCGCGACCGCCAGATCGGCGATCGTCGAATCCTCGGTTTCGCCCGAGCGGTGCGACATCACCGCGGTATAGCCGGCGCGCTCGGCGACGCGGATCGCCTCCAGCGTCTCCGACAGCGTGCCGATCTGATTGACCTTCACCAGCAGCGAGTTGGCGAGCCCCTGCCCGATCCCGTCGCGCAGCCGCTTCGGGTTGGTGACGAACAGATCGTCGCCGACCAGCTGCACCTTCTTGCCGATCGCGTCGGTCAGCGCCTTCCAGCCCTCGAAATCGTCCTCGGCCATGCCGTCCTCGATCGAGAAGATCGGATAGCGCGCGGCGAGATCGGCGAGATATTCGGCCATCGCGCCCGGCTCGAGCGTCAGGTTCTCGCCCGAAATGACATACTTGCCGTCCTTGAAGAACTCGGTCGCCGCGCAATCGAGCGCCAGCATCACGTCGTCGCCCGGCGTGTAGCCCGCGCGCTCGATCGAGGTCATGATGAAGTCGAGCGCATCGGTGGTGCTGGCGAGGTTCGGCGCGAACCCGCCCTCGTCGCCGACCGCGGTCGCCAAGCCCTTTTCGCTCAACCCCTTCTTGAGCGTGTGGAAGATCTCCGAACCGCAGCGCACCGCCTCGGCCAGCGATTCCGCGCCGACCGGCACGATCATGAATTCCTGAAAGTCGATCGGGTTGTCGGCATGCTCGCCACCGTTGATGATGTTCATCATCGGCACCGGCAGCACATGCGCCGCGACGCCGCCGACATAGCGGTACAGCGGCAGCCCGCGCGCGTCCGCCGCCGCCTTCGCCACCGCCAGGCTGACGCCGAGGATCGCGTTCGCGCCCAGGCGGCCCTTGTTCTCGGTGCCGTCCAGCTCGATCATCGTCTGGTCGATTTCGAGCTGGTCCTCGGCGTCTAGCCCGATGATCGCGTCGGCGATCTCGTCGTTGACCGCCTCGACCGCTTCGTCGACGCCCTTCCCGCCCCAGCGCGTCTTGTCGCCGTCGCGCTTCTCGACCGCCTCGTGCGCGCCGGTCGACGCGCCCGAGGGCACCGCCGCGCGACCGAAGCTGCCGTCGTCGAGGAGCACGTCGACCTCGACGGTCGGGTTGCCGCGGCTGTCGATGATCTGGCGTCCGTGCAGGTCGATGATTGCGGTCACGAAACGATCCTCCTATTTTCTGCCGGCGCGGCAGGACATGGCGCCTCCTAGCGGTCGTCCGGCGATGCTGCAACGCGATGGAACCGGCGGCCCGACCGCCGGGTTGTTTGACCTCGACCAGGGAAGGATGAATCATGGCCGACGAGCAGGATCGCGACACGCTCCAGCATTCCACTCCGGCGGACGCCGCGCCGCCGCCCGCCGACGCGTCGTTCACGCCGGCAGAGCCGCTCAAGAACGCCGGCGTCGATTTCACGCCGGAAGACGCGAGCGCGACGGGCAACACCCTCGCCGACGCCAAACAATCCGCACGCGACTATGTCGCCAAGGGCCGTGAGCAGGCCGCCGACAAGGCGCGCAGCTTCGCCGAGGACGGCAAGGCGAAGGCGACCGACGCGCTGACGCAGCTTTCACAGATGCTGACCGACGCCGCCGGGCAGGTCGATGAGAAGCTCGGCGCGCAATACGGGCAATATGCCCGCTCCGCGGCGGATCGCGTGCAGGGCTTTACCAGCACGATCGACCAGAAGAGCGTCGACGATCTGCTTGAGGACGCCCGGGCGCTGGTGCGCAAGAGTCCCGAACTGGCCGTGGGCCTCGCAGCCGGGGTCGGCTTCGTGGTGGCACGTCTGATCGGCGCCGCCGTCGACCAGCGCGATGCCTGATCGAATGTCCGAACGAATGGACGTAGGTGACCGCGTTCTCCCGGACAGCATCCCGCAGCTCGTGACTCAGCTCGCGACCGACGCGCGCGACGTGGCAAAGGCGGAGATCGCCCTGGCCAAGGCCAAGGCGGGCTTCGCGGTCAGCCGCTACAAGGCCGCGACGATCCGCTTTGCGATCGCAGGCGTCCTCGCGGTCGCGGCACTGATCGCCTTGCTGGTCGGGGCGATCCTGTCGCTAGCGACACTGATCGGCCCCGGTTGGGCGACGCTGGCCGTGGTCAGCGTGGTGTTACTCGTCGCCGGACTGCTCGCGCTGTCCGGCAAGTCGGCATTGCGCACGGGGTCGGACACATGACCGCCGCCGACGTGACCCTCGCCGAGGCGCGTGTCGCCGAGGCGCGTCGCCGCTTCGACGGCACCGTCGAACGCTTGCAGAGCGAACTCGAACCGCGTCGGCTCGCCAAGGCCGCGCTGGCCGAGGTGTCGGACAGCGGCGAACGGGCCGTACGCGTCGGCACCGAAGTGGCGCGCCGCAATCCGGGGGTGGTTGCGGGCGGCGCCTCGCTACTGGTCGCCCTCGTCACCGGGCGTCAGATCGCGCGCCTGTTCGGCAAGAAGAAGCGGCAGAAGCGCCTGCCATCCCCCGAAGATATCGCCCAACCCGCCGAAAGGATTGGATCATGACCGACCATAATAACGATCAAGAGCAGCACGGCCGTCTGCGCGACAGCGTCGATCACGCGCGTGAGGCAGCGGCGAGTGCGCTCGATACCGCCAAGCATCGCGCCAGCGATGCGGCACACGCCACCGCGGAAACGCTGGAGGGTAATCCGCTCGGCGTGCTGGTCGGCGGGCTCGTACTGGGGGCGGCGGTCGCTGCGGTCCTGCCGCGCAGCCAGCGCGAGAAGGAATTGCTGTCCGGCGTCGGGCGCAAGATCAACACCGCCGCGGTCGCGGCGCTGGCGGCGGCGAAGGATGCGGGGCGCGCCGAGCTGGACCAACTGGGCCTGACCCCGAATGCCGCGCGCGATCAGGCGAAGTCGCTTTTTCAGGGCGTGCTGAAGGCGGCGGGCACCGCAGGGTCCGCGGCGGCACAGGCCGGCAAGGAACAGGTCAAGAGCGCATCCTGACCCCTTCAAACCCGCAGCGGGTCGCGCTAGGGGACGGTCTGGCCGACCGCGTAAACGCGGCGCTGATCGGAGTTTGAGGGAGAGCCGCCGGGTTTGCGCCAACGCTGCCGGCGGCTCTTCCTCGTTCCGGTGGCGACGCGGGCGGGTGGTGTGGCGGTGGTTCAATCCCAAGCGGGAGCGCGTGCATGAGCAAGCTTCATCTGGTGTTCGGCGGTCGTGTCAGCGATCCGCGCACCCTCGAATTCAGCGACCTGTCGTCGATCGACATCGTCGGCGTCTTTCCGGACTACGCCAGCGCCGAAAAGGCTTGGCGCGCCGCTGCGCAGCGCACCGTCGACGATGCCGAGATGAAGTATGTGGTGGTCCATCTCCACCGCCTGCTTGAACCCGACCTGCTCGCCAAGCCGGCGGCTTAATTCGAGACGTCGTCCCGGGCTTGACCCGGGATCCCGCTTCTTTCCGCCGTTTCGTGAAGCAGCGGGGCCCCGGATCAAGTCCGGGGCGACGGACAGGTCAGAACAGTTCGTCGAACGTCCGGTGGAAGTTGAGTCGCCGTTCGTCGAGGACGTCGATACCTATTTCGGCAAGAAAGCACGTCTGCGCCTCCTCGCCGAAATCGCCGAGATTTTCCCAGAAGATGGCGATGTCCTGATAAGGATCGGCAACACCCATCCGCCCAACGTCGATACACGCCGTCACGCGCCCCAACGTATCGAGCAGGACGTTGCCGAGCGAAAAGTCGCCATGCGTGACGACCCGACCGGCAGCGTGATGCGCCAGCAACTCGGCCTCCGCCAGCACGGCACCCGCGCTCATCCCGAGATGATCGTCGCCAAAGTCGGTCTCGTCCACCGACCCCGCCGAAACAAGCTTGCGCGCCGCTGCGAGGCGAACGGACGCCGAGGCATCGAACGGACATTCGTCCGTCGGCAGCGCGTGAAGCATCCGCAGGAATGAAGCAAAGCCGCGGATCACCTGACGCAGAAGATCGGGGCGTTCCTCGATCCACGCGTCACCGGTCTTGCCCGGCGCGGCGGTGGTGAGCAGCCAAGCGGCATCGGGCTCGATGGCCGTCGATACGACCCGGACGGTCGGCACCCGCCCCTGCAGCCAGCGCAGCCGAATGGCCTCGTCGGCGACCGCGTCCGCCACCGCGCCTTCGCCATATTTCAGGAACAGCCGCTTACCGTCCGCGGCCACGATCCGGTGGATCACGCCGCCGGACTCGCCTTCCGGCTCGCGCTCCCATGTCGCGCCCGCCAGCCGCTCCCGCCACGAAGGAGGGAGCGGAACCACCATCAGATGAACTCGATCTTCGACACCAGATAATAGCGATCGCCCGCCGGCACCGACACTTCGACCTCGTCGTCGAGGCTGCGCCCGATCAGCGCGCGGCCGATCGGCGAATTGTAGCTGATCCGGCCAGTCTTGGCGTCGGCCTCGGTCTGGCCGACGATCTGATACTTCACCGGCTTCTCGTCCTCGTCGAGCAAAGTGACGGTCGCGCCGAACACGATCTTGTCGCCCGACAGCTCGCGCGGATCGATGATCTGCGCACGGCTCAACTTATCCTCAATATCGGCGATCGAAGCCTCGACCTGCCCCTGCCGCTCCTTGGCGGCATGATATTCGGCGTTTTCCGACAGGTCGCCGTGCGCACGGGCTTCCTCGATCGCATCGACGATCAGCGGGCGCTCGGTCTTCAGCCGCTTCAGGTCGGCAGTCAGCTTTTCATAGCCTTCCTGCAACATCGGCATCTTTTCGACCGTCGCCATCGCCCTTGTCCTTCGTAAAAACGCGTCCCCGGAAGCGGCCCTCTCCCTGCGAAGGCCGCCCCCTACATCAGCACATATGTCCGGGGATCAGTTGTGCGGCTGCGAATAATAGGATTGCAACGGCCGTACTTCAAGGTTGCGCGATCCGTCGCCCATCACCGCGGCATGGATCGCCTGCGCCGCCTGCACCGCCGCGGAGGCGGTGGTGAAGTAGGGCACCTTGCCATTCACCGCCGAGGCACGGATCGGCTGCGAGTCCTTCAGGCTCTGCCAGCCCTCGGTCGTGTTGAAGATCAACGCGATCGCGCCGTCCTTGATCCGGTCGACGATATGCGGCCGGCCCTGCGCGACCTTGTTGACCGTCTCGACCGGCAGCCCGGCGCGCGACAGATGGTCGGCGGTGCCGGTCGTCGCGACGATCGCGAAGCCCGCATCGACCAGCGCACGCACCGCGGGAACGATCGCGTCCTTGTCGCCGGACTTCACGCTGACGAACACCGCGCCGCTGGTCGGCAGCACGGTGCCAGCCCCCAGCTGCGACTTGGCGAAGGCGGTGGTGAAATCGGGCGAGATGCCCATCACCTCGCCGGTGCTCTTCATCTCCGGCGACAACACCGGGTCGATGCCGGGGAAGCGCGCGAACGGGAACACCGCTTCCTTGACCGCGAAATAGTCGATGTCGCGGTCGATCTTCGGCAGGTCGCGCAGCTTCTCGCCCGCCATCACGCGGCTGGCGATCTTGGCGATCGGCGCGCCGATCGCCTTGGCGACGAACGGCACCGTCCGGCTGGCGCGCGGATTGACCTCGATGAGGTACACCTGGGCGCCTGCGCCGGCCTCCGAGCCGGTGGCCTTGACCGCGAACTGGATGTTCATCAGCCCGACGACGTTCAGCCCACGCGCCAGCGCCTCGGTCTGGCGCTCGATCTCGGCGATGATCTCGGCCGGCAGCGAGTACGGCGGGATCGAGCAGGCGCTGTCGCCCGAATGGACCCCGGCTTCCTCGATATGCTGGAGCACGCCCGCGACCACCACATCCTCGCCGTCGCAGATCGCATCGACGTCGACCTCGATCGCGTCGCGCAGATACTGGTCGATCAGCACCGGCGCGTCGCCCGACACCTGTACCGCGGTCTGGATATAATCCTCCAGCTGCTGGTCGCTGTCGACGATCTCCATCGCGCGCCCGCCGAGCACATAGCTCGGACGCATCAGCACCGGATAGCCGATGCGATTGGCGACGTTCAGCGCCTCGGCGCGGCTGCGCGCGATGCCGTTCGACGGCTGGAGCAGTTTGAGCCGGTTGACCAGCGCCGCGAACCGCTCGCGATCCTCGGCGAGATCGATCGCATCCGGGCTGGTGCCGAGGATCGGGATCCCCGCCTTTTCCAGCGCGCGCGCAAGGTTCAGCGGCGTCTGCCCGCCGAACTGCACGATCACCCCGACCAGCTCGCCCTTCGACTGTTCGACGTGCAGGATCTCCAGCACGTCCTCGGCGGTCAGCGGCTCGAAATAGAGGCGGTCCGAGGTGTCATAGTCGGTGCTCACCGTCTCCGGATTGCAATTGACCATGATCGTCTCATAGCCCGCGTCCGCCAGCGCGAAGCAGGCGTGGCAGCAGCAATAATCGAACTCGATCCCCTGCCCGATCCGGTTCGGCCCGCCGCCCAGGATCACGATCTTACGACGATCCGACGGCTGCGCCTCGTTCTCGGGCTCGCCGAACGACGGCGCCTCATAGGTCGAGTACATATACGGCGTCTTGGCGTCGAACTCGGCGGCGCAGGTGTCGATGCGCTTGAACACCGGGCGCACGCCCAGCTTCAGGCGATGCTCGCGCACCTCGTCCTCGGTGACGCCGCCGGTCATCGCCTTGACCGCCTCGTGGATCAGCCCCGAGCCGCGCGCGATCCCGCGCTCCATGCCGCGCAGGTTCGCCGATTGCAGCGCCAGCCACGCCAGCCGCTTGTCGGAGAAGCCCATCGCCTTCAGCCGGCGCATTCCCGCCGCCTCGATCGGCAGCCCGTCCTTCATCACCTCGTTCTCGGCGGCGACGATCTCCGCCATCCGCTCGAGGAACCACGGATCGTATTTGGCGATCGCGTTCACCTCGGCGACGGTGAAGCCCTCGCGCAGCGCCTGCGCGGCGACCAGCAGCCGGTCGGGGGTCGGCGAGGCGAGCGCCGCCTCGATCTCGGCGCGCGGCGCGCCGACCAGCCGCTCGACATGGTTGAAGCCCGACAGCCCGGTCTCCAGCCCGCGCAACGCCTTCTGCATCGATTCGTGGATGTTGCGGCCGATCGCCATCACCTCGCCGACCGACTTCATCGCGGTGCCCAGCACCGCCTCGGCACCCTTGAACTTCTCGAAGGCAAAGCGCGGGATCTTTGTGACGACATAGTCGATTGTCGGCTCGAACGACGCGGGGGTCGCGCCGGTGATGTCGTTCTCGATCTCGTCGAGCGTATAGCCGACCGCCAGCTTGGCCGCGACCTTGGCGATCGGGAAGCCGGTCGCCTTCGACGCCAGCGCCGACGAACGCGACACGCGCGGGTTCATCTCGATGACGATCAGGCGGCCGTCCTTCGGATTGACCGCGAACTGCACGTTCGACCCGCCGGTCTCGACGCCGATCTCGCGCAGCACCGCGATGCTGGCGTTGCGCATGATCTGATATTCCTTGTCGGTCAGCGTGAGCGCCGGCGCGACCGTGATCGAGTCGCCCGTATGGACGCCCATCGGATCGACATTCTCGATCGAGCAGATGATGATGCAATTGTCCGCGCGGTCGCGGACCACCTCCATCTCATATTCCTTCCAGCCGAGCAAAGATTCCTCGATCAGCACCTCGGTGGTCGGCGACGCGTCGAGCCCCTTGCGGACGATCTCGATGAATTCCTCGCGATTATACGCGATCCCGCCGCCGGTGCCGCCGAGCGTGAAGCTCGGGCGAATGATCGCGGGCAGCCCGACCTTCTCCAGCCCCTCCAGCGCCTCCTTCTCGGTATGCGCGATATGGCTGCGCGCGCTTTCCAGCCCGATCTTGTCCATCGCGTCGCGGAACTTGAGCCGGTCCTCGGCCTTGTCGATCGCATCGGCTTCGGCGCCGATCATCGTCACGCCGAACTTCTCCAGCGTGCCGTCGCGGAACAACGCCAGCGCGGTGTTGAGCGCGGTCTGTCCCCCCATCGTGGGGAGAACGGCATCGGGGCGTTCACGTTCGATGATGCGCGCGACAACTTCCGGGGTGATCGGCTCGACATAGGTCGCGTCGGCCAGCTCGGGATCGGTCATGATCGTCGCCGGGTTCGAATTGACCAGGACGATGCGATAGCCCTCTTCCTTGAGCGCCTTGATCGCCTGCGTGCCCGAATAATCGAACTCGCACGCCTGCCCGATGATGATCGGACCCGCGCCGATGACGAGGATGGAGGAGATGTCAGTACGTTTAGGCATCGATCCACTCATATCTTGTGCTGAAGAGGCGTTTGCGCCGCTCCAGAAATTTCACCCCGCAGATTTTGTCAGCCCAAAATCCGTGACCCCAACCGTATGCTCGAAGTGCTTCGGCGATTATCGTACGATCCTCGACCTCGCAGAGCCGAACACACCAACTCAGGCCATCGTCACTTGCGACGACCAGTAGCTCCGCCGAGAAGGGGCTCGTCCTGTCGGCATACCGCAACTCAAAATGCTTCGAGCCATCCGAACCGCCAGAGATCAAAAATAACTCAGCGCCGCGTTCAGCATCATAGGTTCGCCCCGCATCCTCGTCGGCAACGAACGTCATCCCAGCCCCACAACAAACCGCTTGAACAGATAGAAACTATCCTGCGGCCCCGGGCTCGCCTCGGGGTGATACTGCACCGAAAACGCCGGCCGGTCGGTCAGCTCCAGCCCCGCGTTCGACCCGTCGAACAGCGACACATGCGTCTCGCGCGCGTTCGCGGGCAGCGAGTCGCGCTCGACCGCAAAGCCGTGGTTCATGCTGGTGATCTCGACCGCGCCGTCGTCGACGCGCTTGACCGGATGGTTCGCGCCGCGATGCCCCTGGAACATCTTGGTCGTCCGCGCGCCCACCGCCAGCGCCAGCAACTGATGCCCGAGGCAGATGCCGAACAGCGGCTTGCCCGTCTCCAGCAACTGCCGGATCACCGGCACCGCATATTCCCCGGTCGCTGCGGGATCGCCGGGGCCGTTCGACAGGAAGATGCCGTCCGGGTTCAGCGCCATGATCTCGTCGAACGTCGCATTCGCCGGTACGACCGATACCTTCGCCCCGGCTTGGACCAGATTGCGGAAGATGTTGAACTTACTGCCATAGTCGATCGCGACGACGTGCGGACGCTCGCGCGCAGCAAGCCCCTCCCCTTCAGGGGAGGGGTTGGGGGTGGGGGAGGTCTCATCGAAACCGACTCCAGACTGCCCCACCCCAACCCCTCCCCCGAGGGGGAAGGGCTTTTCAAGGTCATAGCCGAAGCCGAGCTTCCAGATGCCGCCCGCCCACGTCCCGTGCGTCTCGCGGGTCACGTCCTTGGCGAGGTCCATGCCCTCGAGCCCCGGCCAGCCGCGCGCCATCTGGAGCAAGGCGTCGAGGTCGAACTCCCCGGTCGGCGAATGCGCCACCACGCCGTTCGGCGCGCCGCCCGAGCGGATGCGTCGCGTCAGCGCGCGCGTGTCGATGCCGGCCAGCCCGATGCGCGTGTGCCGCTTCATCCAGCCGTCGAGATTCTCCATCGCGCGGAAATTGCTGGGCGCGGTCGGGTCTTCGCGGACGATCATGCCGAGCGCGTGCGGATTGTCCGCCTCGACGTCGTCGGGGTTCGCGCCGACGTTGCCGATGTGCGGGAAGGTGAAGGTGATGATCTGCCCCGCGAACGACGGGTCGGTCATGATCTCCTGATAGCCGGTCATCGCGGTGTGGAAGCACACCTCACCGACCGCGGCGCCCTCCGCGCCGAAGCCGCGCCCCCACGCGACCTCTCCATTGGCCAGAACGAGGACGCCGGTGGCGCCTTCGGGCATGGGGGCGTGCGGAAACTCAGGCTCGGCCATGATGGGCGGGCACTCCTTGAAAGGGTCGGCAATGTCGCTAAGCCCCGCCCGCTAGAGACGCATCGGCGATGCGTCAATCTGTTAAGGACGAGTAGATGATTCGCGACGACATCAAGGCAGCGCAGATCGCGGCGATGAAGGCCGGCGACAAGGAAGCGCGCGGCGCTATCGGCTTGATTCAGGCGGCGATCAAGAATCGCGACATCGAGGCGCGCACCGGATCGGCGCCGGCGGACGACGATGCGCTGGTGATCGAGGTCCTGCAGAAAATGGTGAAGCAGCGCCGCGAATCGATCGCGATGTACGAACAGGGCGGCCGCGCCGAACTCGCCGCCGCCGAGGCCGCCGAGGTCGCGGTGATCGAGCGCTACCTCCCCGCGCAGATGAGCGAGGACGAGACGAAGGCGGCGATCGAGTCGATCAAGGACGATCTCGGCGCGAGCGGCATGAAGGACATGGGCCGCGTGATGGCCGAACTGAAGGCCCGCCACGCCACGACGCTCGACATGAGCAAGGCGAGCGGGCTGGTGAAGGCGGCGTTGGCAGGGTGACCAAATCTCCCCTCCCGCTTGCGGGAGGGGTTGGGGGAGGGCAGATGGAGCAACGGACAAAGGCGCAACAGCTTCGCCGTGCCCCAACGCCGGCCGAACGCCTGCTGTGGCAGCACCTCTCTGCCAGAAAGGTTGCAGGCACGCGCTTCAACCGCCAAGTGCCGGTTGGACCATATATCTGCGACTTCGTGGCGCGGTCGGTCAGGCTCGTTATCGAGGTGGATGGCGGGCAGCATGGATGGCAGGATGATAAAGACGCGACTCGGACGCGCTTTCTAGAAGGTCTTGGTTACACAGTGATACGCTTCTGGAACCACGACGTGACGGAACGAACCGAAGGCGTGGTGGAGCGTATCGAGGCCGCGCTGGCGACCCTTCCCTCCCCCAACCCTTCCCGCAAGCGGGAGGGGAGCGCATGAGCCTCACCCCCGCCTTCCTCGACGAACTTCGCGCGCGCACCTCGCTGACCGCGCTCGTCGGCAAGACGGTGAAGCTCACCCGCGCCGGCCGCGAGTCGAAGGGCTGCTGCCCGTTCCACAACGAGAAGACGCCCAGCTTCTACGTCAACGACGACAAGGGCTTCTATCATTGCTTCGGCTGCTCGGCGCATGGCGATGCGATTCGCTGGCTGACCGATCATCAGGGCCTGCCGTTCATGGACGCGGTGAAGGAACTCGCCGCCGCGGCCGGCATGGAGGTACCCGCCCCCGACGCGCGCGCCGCGCAGCGCGCCGAAAAGGCCAAGTCACTCCACGACGTCATGCAGGCCGCCGCCGACTGGTTCACGCAGCAACTCGGCGGGATCGACGGCGCGGAGGCGCGCGCCTTGCTCGAACGCCGCGGGATCAAGGACGCGACGCGCAAGGCGTTCGGCTTCGGCTATGCCCCGGATGCGCGTGGCCGGCTGCGCACCGCGCTCAAGGACTTCGGCGACGAGATGCTCGTCGAGGCCGGTCTGCTGATCCAGGTCGAGGGCAAGGAGCCCTATGACCGCTTCCGCGGCCGGCTGATGATCCCGATCCGCGACCCGCGCGAGCGCGTGATCGCGTTCGGCGGGCGGATCATCGGCGAGGGCGAGCCGAAATATCTCAACTCGCCCGACACCCCGCTCTTCGACAAGGGGCGCACGCTCTACAATCTCGATCGTGCGCTGCCCGCCGCGCGCAAGACCGCGCGGCTGTTCGTGGTCGAAGGCTATATGGACGCGATCGCGCTCGCGCAGGGCGGGATCGGCGAGACCGTCGCCCCGCTCGGCACCGCGCTGACCGAGCAGCAGCTTGAGCGGCTATGGCGCGTCGTCGACGTGCCGGTGCTGTGCTTCGACGGCGACAAGCCCGGGCAGAAGGCCGCGATCCGCGCCGCGCACCGCGCGCTGCCGATGCTCGCGCCCGGCCGCAGCCTCGGCTTTGCGACGCTCCCAGAGGGACAGGACCCGGACGACCTGATGCGCGCGAAGGGCGCGCAGGGGTTCGAGGCGCTGGTGCGCGAGGCGGAGCCGCTCGTCGATCGCCTGTGGAAGCACGAACTCGCCGCCGAGCCGCTCGATACACCCGAGCAGCGCGCCGGGCTGAGGAAGCGGCTGAACGATCTTGCCGAGACGATCGCCGACCCGTCGGTGAAGGCAGAGTACAAGGCCGAGTTCCGCAACCGCTTCGACGAGCGGTTCGCGCGCCAGCGCCAGCCGTTCCAGCAGCGCCAGCCTTTCTACCCGATGGGGCAGCGTAAGCCCGGCCAGAAATGGTCGCCGCCCCCGCCCCCGGTCACCGAGGACGCCAAGAAAGTCGGGGCGGCCGGCAATATCGACCGCGTGCTCGCCAAGGCGGTGCTTGCCGGATTGATCCGCCATCCCGCGGAGATCGCGCGGCATATGGAGGTGCTGGGCAGCCTCAAGCTCGCCGACGGCGCGCTTGGACGGTTGTTCGAGGCGGTCGTCGACGTCGCGCTGGAGGACCGCCGCGCTGCGCCGCTTGATAGCGGCGGGCTCGTCACCATATTGGCGCGGTCCGGTTTCGAGGCGATCGCCCACGATCTCCTGCGAGCCGATACGATGCCCTATTCGTTTACCCGCGCCGGCGGCGACGAGAAACAGGCGCGCGAGGACCTCGACGAGGCGATTGCGGTGCTGATCGCGCGGCCGGAGGTGGATGCAGCGCTCGCCGAAGCAACCTCGGCGATGCAGACGCATTTGACCGCCGAAGCGTTCGAACGACAGGTGGCATTGGTGAACGAACAGCGTGCGCTCGACGAGCGGCTTGCAAATCTGGTGCAGGCAAACGAAGACGCCCGCGCGCTTGGACCCGAGGACGATTGATGGCGAAGATGAACGGTGGCGGTGCTGACGAAGGCGCGGAAGTGGCCGATGCTCCGCTGATCGACCTGAACGACGCGAACATCAAGAAGCTGATCGCGCGCGCCAAGAAGCGCGGCTACATCACCTACGACCAGCTCAACGAAGCGCTCCCGCAGGATCAGATGTCGTCCGATCAGCTCGAGGACGTGATGTCGGCGCTCAACGAGATGGGCGTCAACATCGTCGAGAACGAGGAACAGGGCGAGGACGGCGAGAGCGAGGAGCGCGCCGATGACGAGGAGCAGGAGGCGGTCGACGGTGAGTCCGACGGCTCTGCCCCCGCGGTCGAGAAGAAGAAGGAGACGGTCGATCGCACCGACGATCCCGTCCGCATGTACCTGCGCGAGATGGGAGCGGTCGAGCTGCTGTCGCGCGAGGGCGAGATCGCGATCGCCAAGCGCATCGAGGCCGGTCGCGACACGATGATCCTCGGGCTGTGCGAAAGCCCGATCACCTTCAACGCGATCATCGACTGGTCGACCGCGCTCAACGAAGGCACGATGCAGCTGCGCGAGATCGTCGATCTCGACGCGATGCTGTCGAAGGGACCGTCGGCCGAGCAGGTCGAGGGCGCCGAGGACGATTCGGGCGAGATCAGCGCGTCGAACGCCGGGCCGCAGTTCAAGGAAGAGGACGAGCCCGAGGAAGCGCCCGCCGACGACGATGACGACATGACCGAGCGTCGTGCGCCGCGTCCCTCCGACGAGGAAGAGGAAGACAATACCCTCAGCCTCGCGCAGATGGAGGAGACGCTCAAGCCGCAGGCGCTGGAGAAGTTCGCCAACATCACCGCCATCTACCGCAAGTTCTCTAAGATGCAGGAGAGCCG
Organism: Sphingomonas phyllosphaerae; assembly: GCA_036946405.1. Taxonomy (NCBI): domain Bacteria; kingdom Pseudomonadati; phylum Pseudomonadota; class Alphaproteobacteria; order Sphingomonadales; family Sphingomonadaceae; genus Sphingomonas; species Sphingomonas phyllosphaerae. The sequence goes on from JAQIJC010000001.1 coordinate 3,180,513, forward strand.
GCTGGAGGCGATGAGCGGCGGGATCGAGCTGTCGGCCGCCGAGGAGCGCAAGTACCAGAAGCTGCGCGAGGACCTCACCGCCGAGGTCGAGAGCGTCCAGTTCCACCAGACCAAGATCGAATATCTGGTCGACCAGCTCTACAGCTACAACCGCCGGCTGACGACGCTGGGCGGGCAGATGCTGCGCCTCGCCGAGCGCCACAAGGTGAACCGCAAGGATTTCCTCGAGCGCTACATGGGGCATGAGCTGGACGAGGGTTTCCTCGCTTCGGTGACCGGGCTCGACAAGAAGTGGACGGCATTCGCGACCAACGAGGTCGCAGCGGTCGATCGCATCCGGACCGAGATCAGCGAGATCTCGCAGCAGACCGGCATGGCGCTCAGCGAGTTCCGGCGCATCGTCAACATGGTCCAGAAGGCGGAGCGCGAGGCGCGCATCGCCAAGAAGGAGATGGTCGAGGCGAACCTGCGGCTCGTGATCTCGATCGCCAAGAAGTACACCAACCGCGGCTTGCAGTTCCTCGATCTGATCCAGGAAGGCAACATCGGGCTGATGAAGGCGGTCGACAAGTTCGAGTATCGCCGCGGCTACAAATTCTCGACCTATGCGACCTGGTGGATCCGCCAGGCGATCACGCGCTCGATCGCGGATCAGGCGCGCACGATCCGCATCCCGGTCCATATGATCGAGACGATCAACAAGCTGGTCCGCACCAGCCGCCAGTTCCTGCACGAGCAGGGCCGCGAACCGACCCCGGAGGAGATGGCCGAGCGCCTGTCGATGCCGCTGGAGAAGGTCCGCAAGGTGATGAAGATCGCCAAGGAGCCGATCAGCCTCGAAACGCCGATCGGCGACGAGGAAGACAGCCATCTCGGCGACTTCATCGAGGACAAGAATGCGGTGATCCCGGTCGACGCCGCGATCCAGGCGAACCTCAAGGAGACGGTCACGCGCGTGCTGGCGTCGCTCACCCCGCGTGAGGAGCGTGTGCTGCGCATGCGCTTCGGGATCGGGATGAACACCGATCACACGCTGGAAGAGGTCGGCCAGCAATTCTCGGTCACGCGTGAGCGGATCCGGCAGATCGAGGCCAAGGCGCTGCGCAAGCTCAAGCATCCGTCGCGCAGCCGCAAGATGCGCAGCTTCCTCGACCAATAGGCTGTGGTGGAGAGCGGATGTTCCCGCTCTCCATCCTCGTCAATCTGGGTCACAAAGTGCCGCGGGTCGACTGGACCATCTCCGTCGTAAACCGCCTCTTCACACCCCCGCTCTATCCTCATCGCCAACCACCGGGCCACTGCCGGCACGGAGGGCACGCATCGAGCGGAGGAAAGCGTGACCATCGCCATCGACAAGCAGCCGAAAGGCTGCGCCGGCACGATCCTTGCGATGGTCGCGAGCGACGGCACCGCGACGGCGCCCTATGCCGCCGCGCTGATGCAGCCGGCTGCGACGCTGCGCGACATCGCCGATGCGATCCATGCGCTGTGCGTCATCCACGGCACCTTTCCAGGCATCGTCGACCATGCCCGTAACGGTTGCGCCGACCCGTTCGCGCGCGGGTGGCTGGAACAAGCGGCGGTGGCGGTTAGCGGCGAACGCGCGTTGCTCGTGCGGCTGACCGCGGCTGTCGGGCCGCTTCCCTCGACGCCGGGACAGGCCGCCTCGCAGACGGCGATCCTCGGGCAACGCAATGCGCTGGAAATGTTGTCGCGCTCCGATCGCGCCGGCTGTGCGACCGGCACCGCGATCGCCTTCGTGCTCGATTGGTGTGCGGTGCGCGGCGTGCTCGACAGCTGCGCGCGCCGCATGGCGCTGCCGGTCGGCGAGCCGTTCACTGCCGCTGCCAATCAGGCGATCGCCTTGCTCAAGACCATCGAGGCCACCGCCTCGGTCGAGCGCGCGATGGCGTTTGGCGCGCAGCAGATGCTCGCGCAGCACCGCGGGCTGTGGCACTTGCTCGAAGCACGTGCCGCCGCGCGGCGAGGCATGTAGCGCTTCGCCGCTTGCGCGTCCGCGCGCTGCCGTTATCCCATACCCGATCTTCGATGAGGAACGGGTTGAGCGATGCAGCGCTTCGAGGGCACGCAGGATTATGTCGCGACCGACGATCTGAAAGTCGCGGTCAACGCCGCGGTCGCGTTGCGACGGCCGTTGCTCGTCAAAGGCGAACCGGGCACCGGCAAGACCGTCCTCGCGCAGGAAATCGCGCGCGCGGTCGGCGCCGAATTGATCGAGTGGAACGTCAAGTCCACCACCAAGGCACAACAAGGCCTCTACGAATATGACGCGGTGGCCCGGCTGCGCGACGGGCAATTGGGCGACCCGCGCGTCCACGACATCGCCAATTACATCCGTCGCGGCAAATTATGGGAGGCGTTCACCCGCCCCACCCCGCCGGTGCTGCTGATCGACGAGATCGACAAGGCCGACATCGAATTTCCCAACGATCTGTTGCAGGAACTCGATCGGATGGAATTCCACGTCTACGAAACCGGCGAGACGGTGCGCGCCGCGCAACGCCCGATCGTCGTCATCACCTCGAACAACGAAAAGGAACTGCCCGACGCGTTCCTGCGCCGCTGCTTCTTCCACTATATCCGCTTCCCGGATCGCGAAACGATGCAGGCGATCGTCGACGTCCATTTCCCCGGCATCCAGAAGCTGCTCGTCGGCCGCGCGCTCGATATCTTCTACGAGGTGCGCGAGGTGCCCGGGCTCAAGAAGAAGCCTTCCACCAGCGAGTTGCTCGACTGGCTCAAGCTGCTGCTCCACGAGGACATGCCGCTCGACGTCCTCCAGAACCGCGATCCCACCAAGGCGATTCCGCCGCTGCACGGTGCGCTGCTCAAGAACGAGCAGGACGTGATGCTGTTCGAGCGGCTGGCGTTCATGGCGCGCCGGGGCTCTCGCGGCTGATGTTCCTCGGCTTCCTCGACCAGCTGCGCGCCGCCGGCATCCCGGCGGGGATGAAGGAGCATCTGCTGCTGCTCGAGGCGCTGCAGGCCGAGGTGATCGAGCGCAGCCCCGAGCAATTCTACCATCTGTCGCGCGCGATCTACGTCAAGGACGAGGGTCTGTACGACCGCTTCGATCGCGTGTTCGCACAGGTATTCAACGGGCTGGAGACGAGCTTCGCCGAAGCCGGCGCGGCGATCCCCGACGAATGGCTTAAGGCGATCGCCGAACGCTATCTGACGCCGGAAGAGATGGCGAAGATCACTGCGCTCGGCTCGTGGGACGAGATCATGGACACGCTCCGCCAGCGGCTGGAGGAGCAGCACGCGCGGCACCAGGGCGGTTCGAAGTGGATCGGCACCGGCGGCACCAGCCCGTTCGGCAACGGCGGCTACAATCCCGCCGGGGTGCGGATCGGCGGCGAGTCACACCATCGCCGCGCGATCAAGGTCTGGGAGCAGCGCGAATTCCGCGACCTCGACAACAGCCGCGAATTGGGCACGCGCAACATCAAGGTCGCGCTGCGCCGGCTGCGTCGCTTCGCCCGCGAGGGCGCGGCGGACGAACTCGACATCGAAGCGACCATCGCCGGCACCGCGCGGCGCGGCTGGCTCGCCGTCGCCATGCGACCTGAACGGCGCAACGCGGTAAAGCTGTTGCTCTTCCTCGACGTCGGCGGGTCGATGGATCCCTATGTCCGACTGTGCGAGGATCTGTTCTCGGCCGCCACCGCCGAGTTCCGGCACCTCGAATTCTTCTACTTTCACAATTGCCCGTACGAGGGCGTGTGGAAGGACAACCGCCGCCGCTTTCAGGAGCGCACACCGCTCTGGGACGTACTCCACCGCTTCGGGCACGATCACAAGCTGGTGCTGGTGGGCGATGCGTCGATGAGCCCGTATGAGATCACGCAACCCGGCGGATCGGTCGAGCATATGAACGATGAGCCCGGCGCGGTGTGGATGCAGCGGCTGACCGCCACCTATCCGGCCGCGGCGTGGCTCAACCCGCTACCGGAAGCGCATTGGGACTATACCGCCTCGGTCGGCATGATCCGGGAGCTGATGGGTGGCCGCATGTATTCGTTGACGCTGGACGGGCTCGATGCGGCAATGCGCGAGCTAACCCGCAAGCGCTGAACGGTTGCGCTTCACGCACCCACGATCGCGCAGGTTGCAATTGCTGCAACACGCTTCCTTCACCAAATGGCTGGCACACGCTGCGCCGCAGCAAACCAGCATTTTTTGTGAGGCCGTGATGCTCTACCTCGTCTATCTGATCGCCCAGTACCGTAACCAGACCCGCGCGCGCGCCATGCCCGCCAATGACACCGACGTTCGTCGCGCTGCCTGATCCGCGACCGCGCAGCGCCTATTTGGCGGTGCTGCGCACATAAGGCGTGAAGTTGCCGAGCAGCAGCGACGCCTTCGGAATGCGCGACATACGGTTGAGCGGTCGCACCTGATCGTTGCGGCACAATTGCCCGCCGAACGGCTCGGTAATCAGGATATCGTCATCGTCGAGCGTCTCGGCACGCGCCCGCGGTACGTTGACGTAGATGCGCGAGCCGATCCGCCACGCGAGCGCGCGCTCCGAGATGATCTGTACCGAGCCGAGATCGGTCGGGCTGACCGGGATGCAGCGTACCGGCGCCTCCGCCACCCTCCCTTTCAGCAATCTGGCGAGATCCTCATCGGGGGTCGACCGCGCGGCCTGCACGGGGGCGGCAAGGGCGGCGACCAGCGCCGCGGCGACGATCCGTTTCTTCATGGAACCCTCCTGACACATATTGGCTGAACCAGCGCTGACCCTTGTCGATCCACGGCTGATCTGAAGCAAGCGGATGCCCCGGAACGGCAAAGGCCCGCGGCCCGTTCGTGCGGCCTATGGACGCTTCCCGCTGATGCCTGCCGTCGCTCCGGCCGCCCCGCTTTCCGTCGCCGAACAGGCCGCGATGCTCGCCGAACTGCTGGTAAAGCAGAACCTCATCGTCGCGCTTGCCGACGACGTCCGCGCCGCCGCGGTGGCGCAGGCGCTGGAGGCGGCGATGCCAGCCGCGGCGGTGCTGTTCTGTCCCGGCAGCGACGCCCTGCCCGGCGAGGACGCGCCCCCCTCGCCCGCCAACGTCGGGCAGCGCGTCTCTGCATTGCGTCGCGCACGCCGGCTTGGCGCGGAGAAGCGGCCGCCGCGAATCGCGCTCGTCACCACCGGCGAAGCGTTGGCGCGCGCCTATCCCGCACCGCCCGCGTTCGACTCGGTGCCGCCGACGATCAGGCATGGCGCGGCGCTCGACCTCGTAGCGCTGTTCGCCGAACTCGAGGAGCTCGGCTATGTCAGTGACGAACGCGTCGACGAACCCGGCGAAGTCGCGTTGCGTGGGCAGGTGCTCGATGTCTTCCCGGCCGATGCGGCGCTGCCACTGCGCATCGAGGTCGCCGATGGCAAGGTGGTCGCGCTGCGCTGCTACGATCCCGCTGACCAGCGCTCGATCGATGATGTCGCCGAGCGCGAACTCGGCCGCGTCGCCGAACCCGCGCCCGGCGATGACCGCACCACCCTGCTCGACCATCTGCCTGGCGCAACCGTCGTTATCGACGATGCCGCCGACGACCGCCGCCGCCGCTTCCTGACGCTCGTCGCCGACGCGACCCGCCGCGCGCCCAAGCGCGCCGCGCGCGACGTGATCGATGACGCCACATGGCAGAAGGCGCTCGCCTCGCGCGCTCGCCAGACGCTGGCGCGTGAGGGCGAGCCGCCGCCGCGGTTCGCCGAGCATAAGGCCCCGTTGCGCGCCTTCGCCAAACTGGCCAAGGAGGCGCGCGCGGCGGGTGAGCGCGTCGTGCTGCTCGGCAGCGCGCGCGACCTGCGGTTCCTGCGTGCGCGGGTCGCCAAGGCGCTTGGGGAGGAACCTGCTGCGGTCGATGCCTGGGCCAGGGTCGGCAAGGCAAAGCGCGGCGCGTTGCTGACGCTCGAATGGGCCGCCGACCGCGGCTTTCGGCGCAAGGGCGTGCTCGCGATTGCCGCCGCCGACCTGCTCGGGAGCCGCGCCGAGCGCGAGCAACTCGCCGGCGCGCCGAGCGATGCCGGCCTGCTCGACTTCGGCGAAATCCGGATCGGAGACGTCGTCGTCCACGAGGATCACGGGATCGGCGTCGTCGCCGGACTGGAGCAACTGCCTGACGAGGGGGGCGACGCGATCAAGCTGACCTATGCGCAGGACGGGGTGCGGCTGGTGCCGGTCGGTGAAGCCGATCGCATCTGGCGGTACGGCGCGGAGGCGGATGCGGTGACGCTCGACCGGCTCGACGGCTCGAGCTGGCAGAAGCGGCGCGGCGAGATCGACGCCGCGATCGCGCAGAGTGCGCGCGACCTGACCGCGCTCGCCGAAGAGCGCGCCGCGCGCGATGCCCCTGTGCTCGACCCCGATCCCGCCGCCTATGAGCGGTTCGCGGCCGGCTTCGCCTTTACCGAGACCGCCGACCAGGCAAAGGCGATCGCCGCGGTGCGCACAGATCTTGCCGCCGGACGCCCGATGGACCGGCTGGTGATCGGCGATGTCGGCTATGGCAAGACCGAGGTCGCGCTACGCGCCGCCGCGCTCGCGGTACTGGCCGGCAAGCAGGTTGCGATCGCCGCGCCGACCACCGTGCTTGCGCGCCAGCATCTCGACACCTTCACCACGCGCTTTGAGGGTAGCGGCACCGCGGTCGCCGGCCTGTCGCGGCTGTCGAGCGCCGCCGAGAAGAAGCGCGTCAGGGCCGGGCTGGCGGACGGCTCGATCCAGATCGTCGTCGGGACCGGCGCGGTCGCGGGCAAGGGCGTGACCTATAAGGATCTTGCGCTGGTCGTCATCGACGAGGAGCAGCGGTTCGGCGCGGCCGACAAGGACAAGCTGCGCGGTCTGTCGGCCGGCCACGTCTTGACGCTGTCGGCGACGCCGATCCCGCGCACGCTGCAATCGGCGCTGGTCGGGCTGCAGCAATTGTCGATCATCGCCACCCCGCCAGCGCGCCGACAGCCGATCCGCACCGCCGTGGGCAGCTTCAACCCCGAGACGCTGCGCGCCGCGCTGCTGCGCGAGAAAAGCCGCGGCGGGCAGAGTTTCGTGGTCGTGCCGCGGATCGCGGACATGGCGCCGCTCGCCGAACAGCTCGCCACGCTCGTCCCAGATCTCGAGGTGATCGAGGCGCATGGCAAATTACCCGCCGACGATCTCGACGCGGCGATGGTGCGATTCGGGCGTGGCGAAGGCGACGTGCTGCTCGCGACCAACATCATCGAGGCCGGGCTCGACGTGCCGCGCGCCAATACGATGGTGATCGCGCATGCCGACCGTTTTGGGCTGTCGCAGCTCCACCAGCTGCGCGGGCGCGTCGGGCGTGGCAGCCGGCGCGGGCAAGTGCTGCTGTTCACCGATCCCGACCACGCAATTGCGCCGCGCACGCTCAAGCGGCTGCGGACGCTGGAGGCGTTCGACCGGCTCGGCGCCGGCTTCGCGATCAGCGCGCGCGACCTCGACATGCGCGGTGCCGGCGACCTGCTCGGCGAGACGCAGGCCGGGCATATGAAGTTGATCGGGATCGATCTTTATCAGCAGTTGCTCGAAGGCGCGCTGCGTCGTGCACGCGGCGAGGAGGTCGAGCGCTGGACCCCGGAACTGCACCTCGGGATCGAGGGGCGGTTGCCTGAGACGTGGATCCCCGACGAGGAATTGCGCGTGACGACCTATGCGCGGCTGGCGCGGATTACCGAGGCGGCGGCGCTTGATGCGCTCGAAGACGAGCTTGAGGACCGATTCGGGGCGCTGCCCGACGTGGCGCGTACCTTGCTGACGACCGCGCGGCTGCGGGTGGATGCGCGGGCGGCGGGGATCGCCAAGGTCAGCGCGGGGCCGGCGGCGGTGGCGCTGGAGCCGCATAACGGCACCGCGATCGATGCGGCGGCGTTCGGGCTGGAACAAAAGGAGCGGCGTTTCCTGCTGCGCGAGCGGATTGACGATCCGTTCGCCCGACTGGAGCGCGCCGGCGAGCTGGTGCGCGAGATGGCCGAGGCGTGAGCGCGCCGATGTTGGCGAAGGTTGCGCAGAACGGCGGGTTGAAGCGCGCGCTGTGGCGCTGGCTTTAGCGCAGGCGCTTTGATGGTAGCTTTTGTTGGGCCGTGTAGGACAGCGATTCTCAAACGGCTTTCGTCATTCCCGCGCAGGCGGGAATCCAGACGCGCAGGTCGTCGCAGGAGGCGCAACGTCAGAGTTTCTGGATTCCCGCCTTCGCGGGAATGACGGGACGGGGAGGAAGCGAGCCCCCCCCCTTTACAATCCTCAGAAGCGCACGCGGCCGCCGAGCGACAGCACCACGGCGCGGGCGTCCTCCAGCCGGCCGTTGACGAGGATCGGCGTCTGCACCGCCGTGCCGGCATAGGCCGCCGTGGTGCGGTCGATCGTCGTGTCGGCGAAGTCGACGTAGTTCGCGGCGGCATCCAGTGAGAAATGCGGGGTCACGTCGAACGACGCGCCCAGCGCGTAATTCCAGCGGTTCGCATCGGGCACGCGCGCGTCGCGCTCGCCGTCGCGGGTCGGGGTCAGCGTGCGCTGCGCACCGCCGCGCAGCGTCAGGCGGGGCGACACGGCATAGTCGACGCCTGCGGCATAGCTCCAGATGCTGCGGTAGTTCTCGGGCAGCGCGGCGTTGAGCGGCGCGCCAAGCCGGATCGCATCGAACTTCTCCCAGGTCGAGCGGATCGTCTGCGCGTTGAGCGTCAGCCGGTCGGTGGCGCGGAAGCGGCCGCCGACCATGATCTGCGCGGGCGTGTAGAAGCTCGCCTCGACGTCGTTCACCGTGCGGTTCTGCCCGGCGAGCGGCCCGAGCAGCCCGCTGACGGTCAGGTCACCCTTAAGATTGTGCTTGATCGCCGACTTGTAGCTGACGCCGACCGTCGCCCAGTCGTTGTGCATCTGGAAGCCGGCGGTCCAGCCCACGTCCCAGCCGCCGCCGGCCAGCTTCTGACTACCGTCGGCAAGCGAGGCCGACAGGTTGGGCAGTGCGTTCGTCAGGCTGGCTTCGGTATGTTCGATGTTGGCGGCCCCGCCGACGCGCAACCAGTCGGTGACCGCAACCGCGACGGACGGCTGGATGTCGAACGTGCGCAGATAGGTGCGGTCGGCGCTGTAACGAGCCCAGCTGTTGTTGTCATAGTCGGTCGTGAAACTGTACGGCGAGGTCACCGCGAGCCCGACCGCCAACCGGTCTCCGAGCGGCACCGCCACCGCACCGGAGGGCAGCACGCCCTTGTTGATCGGGTCGCTCGACGACGACGCGCCGCCGACCGGCGCGAAGGTGCCGCCGGGGCGGCGGATCACGGTGCCATTGTCGACCACGTCACCCTTGGGAAGGATCACCGAGGCGCTGACGGTCGCCTCCGCGCGCTCGATCCCGGCGATCGCCGCCGGGTTCCACCACAAGGACGCCGCGCCGGTGTCGGCGGCTTCGCCCGAGAAGGCGCGGCCGGCGCCACGCGCCGCCTGCTCCTGAAGGTAGAAGGCCTGCGCGTGCGCGACGCCGGCGAGCGCGGACGAACCGGCGAGCACGGCCAGCGAGGCGATGATGCGGTGACGGGTGTTCATGGCGATCCTCATGTCTTTTTGTGTCTGGGCCCGGTGTTCCTGCGTCCTGTTCCATTGAACGCAGGATTAACCCTCTCCCCCGCCCGGGCCGACGGGGGAGGATTGCGTCAATTGCGCAACGGTTTGCCGGTCATCAACATGCTTTCGACGCGGGCATGGGTCCGCTCGTCGTGCGCGCTTTCCATGAAGGCCTCGCGCTCCAGATCGAGCAATTGCTGCTCGGTGACGGTGTCGACCAGATCGGCCTCGCCGCCGGTCAGCACGTTGGCGAGCCGCCCGGCGACGACCTCGTCATAGGCGGTGGCGACGCCCTTGCGACGAAAATCGGCGACGGCGCCCGCCAGCCCAGTGCGCCCGCTGGCACCCGGCAGGCGGAAGGTCGGCGGCTCGGGCGGCGTGTAGCCGTCGACCAGCGCCAGTGCCTTCGCCTTGGCATCCGCCAACAACCGATCGCGGTTCATCGTGACGCCGTCGGAGGGACGCAGGAACGCCATCTCCTTTGCCTGCGCCGCCGAACGCGATACCTGCGCGGTCGAGATCAGCTCGAACGCCTTCATGACGGCCGGCATCGGCCCGCGCGGCATGCCCTTCGATTTGGTGAGCCGGTCGAGCAATTCGCCATGCCCGCCCCAGCCCGGCACCAGCCCGACCCCGGCCTCGACCAGCCCGATATAGCTTTCGGCATGCGCCTGCACCGCGTCGGAGTGGAGCAGCACCTCGCACCCGCCGCCCAGCGCCATGCCCGCGGGCGCGCTGACCACCGGGAAGGGCGCGTATTTCAGCGCCTTGAACGCCTGCTGCCCGCCGACGATCAGCTTTTCAATCTCGCCCCATGCCCCGGCTTTCACCGCGAAGAGCGCGAGCCCGAGGTTCGCCCCAGCCGAGAAGTTGCTGCCCTCGTTATAGATCACCAGCGCCTTGAACCGCTCCTGCACGAGCGGGATCGCCTGCTGGATCAGGCTGGCGACCTCGCCGTCGAGCGCATTCATCTTCGCGGTGAATTCGAGGCACAGCACACCGTCGCCGACGTCCCACAGCGCGGCGGATGCGCTTTTCGCCACCGGCTGCGCGCGGCGCTTGATGTCCTCGAGCAGCACCACGCCTTCGGCACGCGGCACGTCGTGATAGACACCGTCGCTGCCGAGATATTGCCGCACCCCGCCCTCGACGCGGTAGAACGGGCGGTCGCCGGCGGTGTCGAGGATCGCGGGCACGGCGCGGCCCGCGGCGCGGAGACGCTCGGCAAGCTTGCCCGGCCCCAGCCGGTCGATCAGCTCGAACGGGCCGAACTTCCAGTTATAGCCGAGCTTCATCGCGTCATCGATCGCGACGACGTCGTCGGCGGCCTCGCCGACCAGCATCGCGGCATAGCTCAGCACGTTGCCGAGGATCGTCCACGCATAATCGCCGACCTTGCCGGGGACGGTGACGAGCGCGGCGAGGTCCTTCTCGGCGGCGGCGGGCAGCGCCTCGGGCTTGGCCTCGGGGCGGTATTCGCCCGAGGTGAGGTCGATCGCCAGCTTGATGCGCTTGCCACCAGTGCCCTTGTCGAGCCGGTAGAAGCCGCCCTTGCCCTTGCGGCCGGTGAAGCCCTCGGCGATCATCCGGTCGACCAGCGGCAGCGGGCGGACGGTGGCGAAATAGGGATCGCCCTGCGGCAGCGTGTCCGACAGGCTCTTGGCGAGCAGCGGCATCAGGTCGACCCCGACGAGGTCGATCAGCGCGAAGATGCCGGTCTTGGGCACGCCCATCGGGCGCCCGCCGATCTGGTCGGCTTCCTCGACGGTCAGCCCCTGGTCGATCGCGGCATTGACCGCGACCGCCAGCCAATAGGTGCCGATGCGGTTGGCGATGAAGCCCGGCGTGTCCTTGGCGCGGACGATCCGCTTGCCCATGAAGCGGTCGACGAACTCCTCGACCTTGCCCGCGGTGCCGGCATCGGTCTCGGTGCCGCGGACGATCTCGACCAGCCGCATGTAGCGTGGCGGGTTGAAGAAGTGCGTGATGAGGAAGTCGCGGCGGAACTGCTCGCTGCGCCCCTCGACCAGCCGTTCGAGCGGGATCGTCGAGGTGTTCGACGACACCGCGGCGCCGGGACGCTTCAACTGTTCCAGCTTGGCGTAGAGCGATTGCTTGATGTCGAGCCGCTCGACGATCGCCTCGACGATCCAGTCGCATTCGGCGACGCGCTCCAGATGGTCGTCGATGTTGCCGGTTTCGACCAGCTTCGCTGCCGCTTGCGACATGAAGGGGGCGGGCTCGGTCTTGAGCATCTTCGCGACCGCGCCCTTGGCGACCGCGTCGCGGTCGTCGCCCTGCTTGGCAGGAATGTCGAGCAGCAGCACCGGCACGCCGGCATTGGCGACCTGCGCGGCGATCCCTGCCCCCATCACGCCCGCGCCGATCACGCAGACCTTTTTGATCGACTCGGGCGTGACGCCCTCCGGCTTGATCCCGTCGCTCATCACACGCGCTCCAGCACGGTGGCGATGCCCTGCCCGCCGCCGATGCACTGCGTGGCGAGCGCGTAGCGCTTGCCCTCGCGCGCGAGCAAAGCGGCGGCCTTGCCGACGATCCGCGCGCCGGTCGCGCCGAGCGGGTGGCCGATCGCGATCGCGCCGCCGTCGAGGTTGATCGTCTCTTCCTTCAGCCCGAGGTCGCGGATGCAGGCGATCGCCTGGCTCGCGAACGCCTCGTTGATCTCGACGATGTCAAGGTCGTTCGACGAGATGCCGGCGCGCTCCAGCGCCTTCTTCGACGCGCCGATCGGGCCGAGCCCCATCGTCTCGGGATCGCAGCCCGAGACGCTGATCGCCTTGATCTTCGCGAGGATCGGCAGGTTGTGCTGTTTGGCGAACGCTTCCGAGGTGACGAGCACCGCGCTCGCGCCATCGGTGAGCGGCGAGGAGGTGCCGGCGGTCACCGAACCTTCTGCCGAGAAGGCCGGCTTGAGCCCGGCAAGCGCCTCGGCGGTGGTGTCGGGGCGGAGCGTACCGTCCTGATCGACCGCGCCGGCCTTGGTCTTGATCGCGACGATCTCGTCGGACAGGCGGCCGTCCTCGCGCGCGGCGGCGGCCTTCTGCTGGCTCTTGACCGCGAAGGCTTCCTGCTCGGTGCGGGTGATCTGGTACTTCTGCGCGACGTTCTCGGCGGTCTGCCCCATGCCCATGTACGCGCCGGCGCTCTTGGCGGCGAGTTCCGGATTGGGGAGCGGGTTGTAGCCGCCCATCGGCACGCGGCTCATCGATTCCAGCCCGGCGCAGATATACGCCTCGCCCGCCCCGACCGCGATCTGCCCCATCGCGATGTGGATCGCGCTCATCGACGAGCCGCAGAAGCGATTGACGGTCATCCCGCCGACCGACAGCGGCAGATCGGCGAGCAGGCCGATCATGCGCGCGACGTTCAGCCCCTGCTCGCCCTCGGGGAAGGCGCAGCCGAGCACGATATCCTCGATCAACGACGCGTCGACGCCGGTCTTCTCGATCAGGCCGCGGATCGTCTGCGCGGCGAGGTCGTCGGGCCGGACCCGCGCCAGCGCGCCCTTGCCCGCCAAATGGAACGGCGACCGGGCATAGCCGGCAATCACGACGTCGGTCATCGGTAACCCTCTCGATGCGATATGTTGCCTACCGTTTACGTCAACGTCAGTGTAGGCTCAAGGGGGTTTTGGTGGGAGATCGTCGCAGCTACCAACCACCGTCATTCCCGCACAGGCGGGAATCCAGACGCGCAGGTCCGTGAATAGAGGCGAGAGGTCAGAGGTTCTGGATTCCCGCCTTCGCGGGAATGACGAAGGGTCCTCAAATCCCCAGCGAGATCCGCGCCGCCAGCCGGTCGCCTGCATGTTCGCGCACCGCGAAGCGCGACGGGTCGGGCTGATCGCGGATGTCGGTGCCGGTATATTCCAGCGCCACGGTCAGCGGCCCGGTGATATGCTGCACGCCCAGCGACCAGTCGTGATAGGTCCCGTCCGGGCGCAGCCGCGCCGCGCGGGTCGCGTCGTCGATGCTGCCCGACGAACGCCCGGCGCTGGCGGTCACGGTCCATGGCGTCGCCGGGATACCGACCCGCCCGCGCACGCCGAGATAGAGATTGTCGCCGCCGATCGCGCTCTGCGACGGGGCGTAGCGGGCCTCGACCCCGGCCTGCGCCGGACCAAGCGAGTAATTGAGCCCCGCGCCCAGCTCGCCATAATCCATCCGCCCGCGCGCGCCGGTGAAGAAATGCCCGGTCGCGAACGCATCGAGGCGGAAGCCGGCAAGGTCGCGTGAATAGCCGAGCGTCGGCTCGATCACGCCGTCCGCGCCGTCATGGCGCGCGTCGCCGCGTGTCGCGAGCACGCGCGCGCCGAGGTCGAACCCGGCGGGCAGGTCGATGCGCGCATAGGCTGACGGTGCGGCCTTGCCGTCGCTCCAGCTGATCCCGCGGCGGCGCTCGTCGGTGGCGAGTTCGACGCCGGCCTGCACCTGCGCCGCGGCGGGGAGTGCCGCCACGCCCGAGAGCATGGCGGCGATCACGTAACGCATCCGCACCTTAGCCGCGGACCCGGTCGTGCGCGGCGTCGAGTTCGGCGACCAGCGCGTCCTGATCGCGCGCGGCGACCGCGAGCAGATGGTCGCGGACCTTGCCGCTGCGTGCCGCGACATCCTGCGCGATCGCGTCGCGCTGCGTCGCGCACCAGCCCGGGCGGCTGCCGGTCAGGGCTGTGTCGGCGCTGATCGTGCGCGCCATCACATGCCCGGCGGCGTGGCGCGCCTCGCGGTGGACGTCGACCGAGGCGGTCCAGGCGCAGCGCAGCGCGCTCGGGCGACCCGGTGCGCCGACCGCGCCGACCTGCTTGTGCGTGACGTCGATCTCGCTGCGGTAAGTGACGTCGACCTGCTGCCCGCGATGGTCCATCTGCACGCGGTGCGCCGCGTCGGCAGAGGCGGGGGCGAAGGGGGTGCCGAGCAACAGCCCGGCGACGATCGAGACGATCATGGCGTTTCTCCTTGCGTCGGCCCCGGACCATGCTGCCCGGTGACCGTATCCCGAGATACGTACGCACCGCGCCGCTTCAACGATCCGGTCGCGTCCGTAACAATTTGTCATCCGACGTTGTCGATCGCGCCACGACACGCCACAACATACCGCAATGCCTTACGCCCCCGCCCTGCCCACCATCGCCGAGGCGATCCAGGCCTCGCTGAGCCCGGTATTCGTGCTGACCGGGATCGGCGCGCTGCTCAACGTGCTGACCGGCCGGCTGTCGCGCGTGATCGACCGCGTGCGGGTGCTGGAGGAACGCCATCCGCAGATCGGCATCGACGAACGCGCGCGGCTGGTGTGGGAATTGCGCCGGCTGGCCAAGCGGATGAGCGTCATCAACTTCGCGCTGTTCCTTGCGGTGGCCAGCGCGGTGGCGACCTGTATCGTGGTCGCGCTGCTGTTCATGGGCGCGCTGACGCACAGCCATATCGGCCCGTATGTCGCGGTCAGCTTCATCCTGGCGATGTCGCTGCTGATTGCGGCGTTCGTCGCGTTCATGATCGAGGTGCGCCTGTCGAGCCAGGCGATCCGCGTGCGCGACGAACTGCTGCATTGACGCACCGACGTCCTATATGACGCAAATGACGAGCGATCATGACACGGCGACCCGCTTCGGTCGCCGCAACCTTCTGCGTGCCGGCGGGATGTTGGCGGCGGGTGCCTGCGCGCCGGCCTGGGCGCAAGGCGGCAGCGCCGGGATCGCCGCGCGACCGGAAGTGTCGGGCAACGACATCCACCTGCGCATCGCGCATCAGATGATGACGATCGACGGGCACCGCAGCCATGCGATCGGCATCAACGGCAGTGTCCCCGCGCCGCTGATCCGGCTGCGCGAGGGGCAGACCGTGCGGTTGCACGTCGAGAATGCGCTCGACGAGGAAAGCTCGATCCACTGGCACGGGCTGCTCGTGCCCTTCCACATGGACGGCGTGCCGGGCGTCAGCTTTCCCGGTATCGCGCCGCGATCGACCTTCACCTACGAATTTCCGGTCCGGCAGGCCGGCACCTATTGGTATCACAGCCATTCGGGGTTGCAGGAGCAGATGGGGCTATACGGCCCGATCGTGATCGACCCTGCCATGCCAGATCCGGCCGGGCCGGCGCGCGAGCATGTGATCCTGCTGTCCGACCACAGCCAGCGCCACCCGCACGCGATCTTCCGCAAGCTCAAGCAGCAGGGCGGCTATTTCAATTACCAGAAGCAGACGCTGGCCGGGCTGCTCGCTGGACGCGATCAGCGCGCGGGCGAACGGATCGAATGGGGCAAGATGCGGATGGACCCGGCCGATATCGCCGACGTGACCGCATCGACCTATACCTATCTGGTCAACGGCCACGGCCCGCGCGACCAGTGGACCGGGCTGTTCGCGCCGGGCGAGCGCGTGCGGCTGCGGCTCATCAACGCCTCGGCGATGACGACCTTCAACGTGCGACTGCCGGGACTGGCGATGACGGTGGTCGAGGCAGACGGGCTGGCGGTACGCCCGGTGACGATCGACGAACTTCAGGTCGCGGTCGCCGAAACCTATGACGTGATCGTCACGCCGTCGGACGACCGTGCCTATGCGCTGGTCGCGGAGAGCGTCGATCGATCGGGCATGGCGCTTGCCACGCTCGCGCCGCGCGTCGGAATGCGCGCCGCCGCGCCGCCGCTGCGCCCCCGCCCGCTCGCGAGCATGAAGGACATGGGGATGGGCGCGATGGGGCCGATGGGCGACGACGGCGCCATGGCGCCGCATGACATGAGCGCGCACGACATGGCGGGTCACGACATGGCGGGGCACCAGATGAGCGGCCACGACATGCCCGGCAACGCTGCGCCCGGACATGACATGGCCGCGATGAACGATTCGATGCGCAACTTCGCCAACGCGCCAGAGGTGAAGCGCACGCCGACCGTTCAGACGATCGCGCCGATGCCGGTCGACCGCACCGGAGAGCCCGGCCAGGGGCTGGCCGATGTGGGGCATCGCGTGCTGACCTATCGCGACCTCGTCGCCGCGTCGCGCAACCCCGACGTGCGCGCCCCCGACCGCGCGCTGCGCATCCATCTGACCGGCAACATGGAACGCTATATGTGGGCGTTCGACGGCGAGAAGCTGAACGAGGTCACCGCGCCCTTCGCGTTCCTCGAGAATGAGCGCGTGCGCGTCACGCTCGTCAACGACACGATGATGGGCCACCCCATTCACCTGCACGGCCATTATTTCGAGCTGGTCACCGGGCATGGCGACCACGCCCCGCGCAAGCATACCGTGCAGGTCCAGCCCGGCGGCACCGTCACCTTCGACCTGACCGCCGATGCGGTCGGCGACTGGGCGTTCCACTGCCACATGCTGTACCACATGCACGCCGGGATGATGCAGGTCGTCACCGTCCGCCCACGCGGCGAGGGTGCGGCATGAGCGTGGTACTGATAATCGCGCTCGCCGCGGCGCAGATGCAGGGGATGGATCATGCCGGGCACAGGCCGGGCATGACGATGCCGATGCCGATGCCCAAGCCGGCGGCGACGCCGAAGCCGAAGCCGCGTACCGTGAAGCGCCCGGCGCGGCACAGGGCGGCGGCGGCGATGCCGATGCCAGAGGTCGCGGCCTGCTCACCCGAACATGCGGCGATGGGGCATTGCGAGGCTCCTGCGGCTATCCCGGCGACCGGCCCGTCCGAACCGTGTCCCCCCGAACATGCCGCGATGGGCCATTGCACCGCCGCGCCGGGCGATGCGGCGGCGAGCGGCACGGCGCTTCCCGCCGGCGACGCCCCCGCCCCGGCCGCGCCGGCCCCAACCTATGCCGACCGCGTCTGGGGTGCGGGCGCGATGGCCCCGGCGCGGGCGCGATTGCGCCACGAACATGGCGGGATGACCTTCACGCAGGTGATGCTCAACATCGCCGAGCTGCAACCGCGCGCCGGGCGCGATGGCTATCGTTGGGACGGCGAGGCGTGGTTCGGCGGTGACGTCGACCGGCTAGTGGTCAAGAGCGAGGGTGATGGCCGCTTCGGCGCTCGCGTGGGCGGCGAGGTGCAGGCGCTCTACAGCCGTGCGATCGGTCCCTATTTCAACGTGCAGGGCGGCATCCGGCAGGAAATCGGCGTCGATCGCCGCTATGCCGTCGCGGGCGTCGAGGGGCTTGCGCCTTATTGGTTCGATGTCGAGGCAACCGCCTTCCTCTCCGACCGCGGCGACGTGCTGGCGCGCGTCGAGGGCACGTACGACCAGCGGATCACTCAGCGGCTGATCCTGCAACCGCGCGCCGAGCTGAACCTCTCGGCGCAGGATGTTGCGCGCGACCGGATCGGTGCGGGGCTGGTCGATGCCGAGCTGGGGCTGCGGCTGCGTTACGAGCTGCGCCGTGAGTTCGCGCCCTATGTCGGCGTCTCATGGGAACGCGCGTTCGGCGCGACGCGGCGGCTGCGTGGTGGTAGTGGCGGCGCGGTGGTGGCGCTGGGCGTGCGGGCGTGGTTCTGAGCAAGCCGTCATCCCGGACGTGATCCGGAATCCCGCTTCTTTTTCCAACAGCGCAGAAAGAGCGGGGCCCCGGATCAAGTCCGGGGCGACGAAAACGGTTTATCGCACCAGCGCGTCGCCCGTGATCTTATCGATGCTGGTGCAGCTGGTCAGCGCCATCGCGACGCGCATCTCGGCCTCGACGAGTTGCAGCATGTGGCTCACCCCCGCCTCGCCGCGCGCCGCCAGCGCATAGACCCACGCGCGCCCGAGCAACACGCCGTGTGCGCCCAGCGCCAGCATCCGCACCACGTCGAGTCCCGAGCGCACCCCGCCGTCCGCCAGCACCGTCACCCGGTCGCGCACCGCCGCGGCGATCGCGGGCAAAGCGCGCGCGGTCGACGGCACGCCGTCGAGCTGTCGCCCGCCGTGGTTGGACACCACGATCCCGTCCGCGCCTAGCTGGGCGGCGGCCAGCGCATCCTCGCGGTCGAGGATGCCCTTGATGACCAGCGGGCCGTCCCAGCTTTCCCGAATGAACTCGAGGTCGCGCCACGAAACCGTCGGGTCGAAATTGTTGCGCATCCAGGCGAAGAAATCCTCCAACCCGGTGTTGCGCCCCAGCACCGGCGCGACGTTGCCCAACTGGTGCGGCCGCCCGCGCACCCCGACGTCCCAAGCCCAGTGCGGGCGCAGGATCGACTGCCATGTCCGCCGCATCGCCCCCGCCAGCCCCGGCGCGCCCGCCAGCCCGCTGCGATAGTCGCGATAGCGCGAGCCCGGCACCGGCATGTCGACGGTGAAGATCAACGCGCTGCACCCCGCGGCGCGCGCCTGCGCGAGCAGGTCCTTCATGAAGGCGCGGTCGCGGATCATGTAGAGCTGGAACCAGAAGGGCGCGTCGCTCTGCGCCGAGACCTCGCCGATCGGGCAGGCCGAGACGGTCGACAGGCAGAACGGCACCCCGGCCTTGTTCGCCGCGCGCGCCGCCTGCACCTCCCCGCGTCGCGCGTTCATCCCCGCCAGCCCGATCGGGGCGAGTGCGACCGGCAACGCCTGCCGCCGCCCGAACAATTCCGTGGAAAGGTCGAGCGTCGAGACGTCGGTCAGCACGCGCTGTCGCAGCGCAATCTCGGCGAGATCGTCGACGTTGCGGCGTAGCGTCGCCTCGGCATAGCTGCCGCCGTCGATATATTCGAACAGGAACCGCGGCAGCCGCCGTCGCGCCAGCTCGCGATAGTCGAGTGCCGATGCCGCCTTCGCCATGTCCTGCCGCGTCCTCCGCCATGATCCCGGGTCTACCTAGCCGAGGCGCGGAACGATGCCACCCCTGGTATGTGCGCGATCAGGTGTCGCGCTGCGCCATCAACATCTGCAATCCCGGCGGCTGCGCCTGTTGCAACGACAATTCGCGCAGCGGGTCGGACGGATCGGCGCGGTAGGCGACGAGGCGGATATGCGCCGCGACATAGGAATGCAGGAAGCAGCTCTGGAAGATGCTGTCGCTCCACAAGCCGTTGAGCACATGCTCCATGTCGAGCGAGAGTTGCGCCATCAACTGTTGCGCGCCGTCGGCGACGACCAGCACGCCGACTCCGGGCCAGCCTTCGCCGACGAACGCCGCCGCCTCGCGGTTGAACGGAACGGTCGGCCCGGCATGTTCCTCACGATACGCGATCCCCGCCACCGTCACGCCACGCGCGCGGGCAGCCTCCATGTCCTCCGCGAAAAGATCGAAGACCGCCGGAAACAGATCGAAGAGCACAATCTCCCGCGCTTCCGCGATCATTGCCCGAACGCGCTCGACGACATGCGCGACCGAGCGCAACTGGAAGAATTCCTCGGCGCGGGTCGGCTGGTAGACGGCACTGAGCGACGACAGCGCCTCGGTATGGCGGCGATCGAAATCGCGCTTGAGCGACGCGAACAGCTCGGCCGGCGGGATCGGCGTGTAGGTGACCGGGTCGCTGCTGTTGCTGGCGAGCAGAACACCCTTCTGCTCCATGACCTTCAACGCCTGATAAACGTTGGCGGGCGCCTTGCCGACGCGCTGCGACAGCCGGTAGCCGGTGGCGGGCGCCTGCCGCAGCAGCTCGGTGTAGAGCGACGATTCGAGATCGGTGAATCCGAAGGCGCTGAGCGCGGTGTTCGGCGGCATGGGAGGACTCCGGGGAAAACGCGGACGCCACGTCCCGGCCGGCCCGCAGCGATGCTATATAGCAGATTGCCACGCGATCCAGCGGGTTGCGTCGCGGCAGGGCGCTGATGCAACGCCGCTTGGGTTCAGCGTCGGCAGGAAAAGGAACACTCACGAACGCCTGATCGCCATTCCAGCCCATGAGAGGGATGGTAGCGGAGGAGGGACTTGAACCCCCGACACGCGGATTATGATTCCGCTGCTCTAACCAGCTGAGCTACTCCGCCCCGTCAAGCGAGGGAACCAGCGCTCGTGAGGCGCGGGCTATAGCAGCCGAACCAAAGCGGTCAAGCCGCGAAAGAATGCTTCGACAACAATTCCCACGGCCCGCCCCGATACCAATAGGCCGCCAGCCCGGCGATCGCAACCGGGCGCGGCCGGAACGGCGCGCGAAGGTCCGCCAGCAGCGCCGTCGCCACCGCCGGCTCGACCTTGTTCTGCACGGTTACATGCGCGCGCCAGCCGCCGGCATCCTGCGGGGTCAGCAGCCCGGCGAAGGCCGCGGCGAGACGCGCACGGATCGCGGCGAGCGCTTCGCAGTCGATGCGGTAGGCGACCCCGCGGCCGAGCGAGATCACGTCCGCAATCCGCGCGTTTGGTGCCGGTACGCCGCGCGTCTCCGCGACCAGCCGCTGCTTCAGCTCCGGCGCGAGGGACGGCGGGAGATGGTGGAACATCGTCAGATGCGCGGCGAGCTGGTTGCGCTCGGGGGGGAAATAAGCGCTGCGCTCTGCATCGAAGAACGCCTGATCCTCCCGCCCGAACAGCGCGGTGACGATGATCGGCGCAGGCTCGAACGCGGCGGTCAAATCTCGATCTGGCTGCCCAGCTCCACGACGCGGTTGGTGGGCAGGCGGAAGAACTCCATCGCGCTTTCCGCGTTGCGCAGCATCCAGCTGAACAATTTTTCGCGCCAGATCGCCATGCCGGGGCGCTCCGAGGCGAGCAACGTCTGGCGGCTGAGAAAGAAGCTGGTGTCCATCATCCGGAACGCCGCGCCGCAGCCGTCGAAGGTCTTGAGATGCGCGGGCACGTCGGGCTCCTCCATGAAGCCATAGCGCAGGATGACGCGGTGGAAGCCCTGCCCCAGATCCTCGTGGAGGAACCGATCTTCCTCGGGAAAATAGGGCATGTCGGTGACGCGCACGGTCAGCAGGATGACGCGTTCGTGCAGGACGCGATTGTGCTTGAGATTGTGGAGCAAGGCGTGGGGCACGCCCTCGGGGGTCGAGGTCATGAACACCGCGGTGCCCGAGACGCGCGTCGCCGAGGTCGCCGCCGAATCGATGAAGATCCTGATCGGCATCGCCGCCTCGCGCATCCGTTCGATCATCAGCTTGCGCCCCTGCGACCAGGTGGTGAGCAGCACGAAGACAATCACCGCAACCAGCAGCGGGAACCAGCCGCCGTCGGGCACTTTGGTGAGGTTCGACGCGAAATACAGGCCGTCGATCGACAGGAAGACGATCTCGAACAGCGCGGTTGCCCAGAGCGGCCAATGCCACACGCGGCGGATCAGCACGCCGATCATGCAGGTCGAGATGAACATCGTCCCCGTCACCGCAATGCCATAGGCGGCAGCGAGATTCGACGATTCGCCGAAGCCGAAGACGAGCAGCAGCACCATCACCATCAGCGCCCAATTGGCGGCGGGGATGTAGATCTGCCCCGCCTCTGACGCGCTGGTGTGGGTGATGCGGATGCGGGGCATCAGCCCGAGCTGCACCGCCTGCTGCACGACCGAATAGGCGCCGGTAATGACCGCCTGGCTGGCGATCACCGTCGCCATCGTGGCGAGAATGACGAGCGGGAGACGCCAGTTCTCGGGCGCCATCAGGAAGAACGGATTTTCCGCGGCGGCCGGGTTCTGGAGCAACAATGCCCCCTGCCCCAGATAGTTGACCATCAACGCCGGCAGGACGAACGCCAGCCATGCCAGCTCGATCGGGCGGCGACCGAAATGCCCCATGTCGGCATAAAGCGCCTCCGCACCGGTCACCGCCAGCACCACCGAGCCGAGCGCGAGGAACGCCAGCCCGCCGTCGTTCATCGCGAAGCGCACCGCATAGATCGGGTTGAGCGCGAACAGAATGTCGGGACGCTGGATGATGTGCGATATGCCCATCACCGCCAGCACCACGAAATAGACCGCCATGATCGGGCCGAACAGCCGCCCGACCTTCTCGGTGCCGATCGACTGCATGTAGAACAGCGCGATCAGGATCGTCACCGCAATCGGCAGCACGAACGAGTCGAAGCCCTGTTCGACCGTCGCCAACCCCTCGACCGCCGACAGCACCGAAATCGCCGGGGTGATCATGCAATCGCCGAAGAACAAGGCGGTGGCGAGCACGCCGAGGATGACGAGGCTCGACCCCCATTTCTTCCCCGCGCCCGAGCGCCGCTGGATCAGTGCGAGCAAGGCGAGGCTGCCACCCTCGCCATTGTTGTCGGCGCGCAGCACGATCAGCACGTATTTGAGCGTCACGATCAGCATCAGCGACCAAAAGACGAGGCTGATGACGCCGAAGACGTGCAGTGGGTCGACCGCGAGCGGATGGTGCCCGACGAACACCTCCTTCATCGCGTAGAGCGGGCTGGTGCCGATGTCGCCGTAAACGACGCCGATCGCGCCGAGCGCGAGCTTGGCGAGGCTGCCGCTGTGCTGATGATGCCCGGCCGCCGCCTGTGCGCGGATGGCAGGGTCGACGGTGCTGACGCTCATGCGCTGGCCACCGCTATCGAGAGGTCGTCCGCATTGGTGGCCATAAGCTGGCGCGCCTAGCACGCGGCCGATGCGCCCGCAACGCGGAACAGGGAGCGAACATAAATGTTCTGTTCAGCGAAAGGACCTTGCGAACATGGCCGATACCCACAACCCGAAGAGCGAACCCTTTTCCAACGCCGAAAAGGACCCGGACGACTGGACCACCGGTGACGAGCCGATGACCGGGGCACAGGCGAGCTATCTGAGAACGTTGAGCGAAGAGGCCGGCGAGGCGTTCGACGAATCGCTGACCAAGGCCGATGCCTCCAAGCGGATCGACGCGCTTCAGGAACAGACCGGACGCGGCAAATAGCCCGCGCCGGTCAGCGCGCGTCGTTGGCGGCGATCAGCCGGTCGAGCAACGCCAGCCGGCGCGCGATCTCGATGCGGTAGGGGGTGCCGTCCGGTGACAGCTGGACGGCGCGTGTCCACAGGGCGCGCGTTTTGGCGATATCGCCGGCTTCCAGATACGCAAAGCCGAGATAATAAGGCGGTGCTGGGTGCTCCGGTGCCAGTCGCGCCGCCTGTCGGAACGCAATAAGCGCGGGCGGTGACACGCGGTGACCGGCTTCGGCAGAAAGCGTCACGCCCGCCCAGGTCCAGAGGATGAAGCTCCGCGGCAGCTTCGACAGCCCGCCGAGGATGACCCGTGCCGCCGCATCGTCGTTGCCGCTGCGCGTCATCGCATCCGCGGCGATCAGATAGGCGGTGTCGGCGTTGAAGCGGCCGAACATGCTGTCGCGCAGCTGCGTCTCTTCAATGTCGACCGGCGGAACCGTCGTGGTCCGCTGCGGCGCGGCCGCGCCGAGCGTCGGCCGTCCCTGCCACGCATAGCCGACCCCACCGAGACAGAGCGCCGCGCCGATCATCGACCACAACAGCCGATCGACGCGCAGCCACAACGCCATCGCCGCAAACGCCGCCGCGGCCAGCACCAGAAGCGCGACGAAGCCCATCAGCGCTGCTCCTCGAGCGTGCGGGTTTCATGCATCTTACCCGCCATCTGCGGCGGCATGTATTTCTCGTCATGCTTGGCGAGCAGGTTGGTGGCGACGAACGAGGCGTCGGGGCGGAAATGGCCCTCCGCCACCACGCCGGAGCCTTCGCGGAACAGGTCCGGGGCGATTCCGCTGAACCGCACCGGCGTGGTCGCCTTGCCATCGGTGACGACGAAGTCGATCGAGACGCCGTCCGCCGCGCGCCTGATCGAGCCGCGCTCGACCATGCCACCGAGCCGGACTGCCTTGTCGGGCGGCGGCAGGTTACCTGCCACGTCGGCGGGCGCGTAGAAGAACGCCGCCTGATCGCGCAGCCCCGACAAGGCCAGCAACGCCGCC
This sequence comes from Sphingomonas phyllosphaerae, assembly GCA_036946405.1. Lineage (NCBI taxonomy): Bacteria > Pseudomonadati > Pseudomonadota > Alphaproteobacteria > Sphingomonadales > Sphingomonadaceae > Sphingomonas > Sphingomonas phyllosphaerae. Next base: position 3,204,871 of record JAQIJC010000001.1, read on the forward strand.
GCGGCGATCGCGCCGAGCCCGAGCAGCACCAGCATCAGCCGTTGATTCTTGCGCGTCACTTCTCGGCGTCCCGCATCTGGCGCCAGCTCCACCACGCGAGCGCTGCGGCAGCAATGAGAGTCAGCGCATAGGCGCCGGTGACGAACGGCCACGGGTTCATGCGCGTGCCCGCCGCCGCAGTCGCGCCTCGGCCTTTTCGCGCGCCAGCATCGTCCGCATCCGCATCAGCACCACCGCACCGAAGAAGAACGAGAAGCCCGCCAGCATGATCGGCAGCGGCCAGAGCAGCGAGCGGTCGATGCTGGAACCCGTCAGCCCGATGCTCGGCCCCTGATGCAGCGTGTTCCACCACACGACCGAATAGCGGATGATCGGGAGCAGCACGGTGCCGGCAATGCCGTAGAGCGCGGGGATGCGCCCGTCACCGTCACGCTCGCGATCGGCCTGCGCCAGTGCGATGAAGCCGAGATAGACGAAGAACAACAGCAGCATCGACGTCAGCCGCCCGTCCCATTGCCACCACGTCCCCCAGGTCGGCCGGCCCCAGATCGCGCCGGTGACGAGGCAGAGCGCAGCGAAGATCGCGCCCGGCGCGGCGGTCGCGCGCGCGGCGATCATGGCGAGCGGATGCCGCCAGACGAGGAAGACGATGCTGGCTATCGCGATGCTGCTCCACCCGCCCATCCCGAGCCAGGCAGCGGGAACGTGGATGTAGAGGATGCGGACCGTTTCGCCCTGCAAGTAATCCGCCGGGGTCTGCGTCAGCCCCGCCCAGCAGCCGATCGCGATCAACACCACCCCCGCCCAGAACAGAATGGGAGTCAGCGGTCGCGCGATCTTCAGGAAACGGGCCGGGTTGGCAAAGGCATGGAGCGAAGGCACGGCGCCGGGATAGGCGAACAGGGGGCGGTCGTCACCCCCCGGGCGTTTAGTGGATGGGGACACAATGGTGGCGTGCCCCGCGGCGAGCGTAGCAGCGGATTTGACAGACATGGGCCCCTGCCTTCGCAGGGGCGACGGGGATCGATCAACCGTCGCCCCTGCGAAGGCAGGGGCCCATGTCTGCTTCATCTCGCGTACCGTCACCGTCGAACGCGGCGACAGTGTGTCAAAACGCCATCAAGCCGCCCGGCCGATCAGCCGGCGCGCGATCCGGTCGGCGACCTCGGCGGTCGGATCGCCCGAGGCGGCGGCCTCATCCCACACCTGATCAAGCCGACCGGGGATCTGCGCGATCCGCGCCATCACCTCGGCCTCGTCGCCATGGCCAAGATATTCCAAACCGACGTTGATGATGCCGCCGGCGTTGATGACGTAATCGGGCGCATAGACGATCCCGGCGTCGTGCAACCGCTGGCCGTCGGCGCGCGCCTCGAGCTGGTTGTTCGCGCCGCCCGCGACGATCTTCGCCTTGAGCGTCGGGATCGAGCGTTCGGTGAGGATCGCGCCCAGCGCATTGGGGCTGACGATATCGACGTCCGCCGACAGGATCGCGTCCGGTGCGACGATGGTCGCGCCCAGCTCCGCCGCCATCCGCTCGGCGCGCGCCTGATCGACGTCGGCGAGCGTCAGCACCGCGCCGTCCTTCGCCAGCAACCGCGCAAGCCCGCCGCCGACCGAGCCGAGCCCCTGGATCGCGACGCGCACGCCCTTCATGTCGTCGCTGCCGAGCCCGCGCTTCGCCGCGGCGCGGGCGCCCAGATAGACGCCGTGCGCGGTGTACGGCCCGGGATCGCCGCCCGCCGCACCCTGCGCGACCGGCAGGCCGGAGACGTAGCGCGTCTCGCCCGCGATCACCTTCATGCGCGCCTCGGACATGCCGACGTCCTCGGCGGTGACGTAGCGGCCGCCCAGCGACTCGACCGCGCGGCCGAACGCCACCAGCTGTTCGTCGCTGATCGTCGCGCCCGGCTGGTCCGCGAGCACGACGCCCTTGCCGCCGCCCAGATCGAGCCCGGCCATCGCATTCTTGTAGCTCATGCCGCGCGAGAGCCGCAGCGCATCGGTAATCGCCCGGGAATCATCGACATAGTGCCAGAAGCGCACCCCGCCCGCCGCCGGTCCGAGCGTCGTGGAGTGAACCGCGATCACCGCCTTCAGCCCCGAAGCCGGGTCGGTGAACAGATGCAGCCCTTCATGGCTGTCGAAATCGGGATAGTCCCAGACCGAGGTCATCGTCTCTCCAGTGCGACCGACGTTAAATTACCGGCGGACGCAATAATCTTGTCGAGCGAAAAACGCCAGCAAGAAACAGAAACGAAGGGATGGGGCGATCGACGGGACTTGAACCCGCGACCCTCGGTACCACAAACCGATGCTCTAACCAACTGAGCTACGATCGCCGCGAAGGCCGTGCCCCTAGCGGCACCGCGCCCGGTTCGTCAAGCGGTTCAGAAGCGTCCGTCGACCGAGAAGGTGCGGGCCGCGCCGCTGACCGCGAATCCCGCGCCATCGAGCCGCGCCGCGATCGTCGGATCGGTCGGGATCAGCGTCAGGTCGGCGCGATAGCGGCCGTCGGGCCATAGACGCAGGTTGACGCCCTCGCCCGCGCCGCTGGTGAGCGGCAGCAGCAACGCGCCGGCGTCGCAGCGCGCGCTGCCGCTGAGCGCGCCGGGCAGCGGCTGGCCGAGGAATGCCCCGGCGAGCGTCGCGCGGACGCGGCCCTCGGCGGCCTGGCATGTGCCATCGACGAAGCGCACGGTGACGCCATCGAGGTTGAGCGCGGAGACGGGCAGCGGGGCGAAGGCGTTGCCGGGCGACAATGGTCCGTTGGCGTCGATCACCGCCGCGCGGTTGCGCCCGATCTCGACCACGCCCGCCAGCCGCTGCGCCGGGTCGGTCGACTCGCTTGCCAGGGCGATATGCGCGCGGCCGATCAGCAAAGCGAACGGCGACAGGCCGGCATCGAGGTCGCCCAAGGCGATCTCGCCGAACCGTGCCTCGACCAGCCGGCCGGACCACAGGCTGCCGGTCACTTCGCGCGCGGCGAACCCCTGTCCGTCGAGCCCGGTCCAGCCGAGCGCGAGCCGCAACGGGAGGAAGGCGAGCATCGCCGCCGCGAACAGCGCGAGGAACAAGGTGCGGCGGCCGGTGGTGAGCGGGATACGCATCAGACCCCCCGCGCGCGCAGCGTCATGGTCGCGGTCACGCTGCCCGCGCCGTTGCCGGAGACGCTGAGCGAATCGACGAGCACGCCTTCCGCTTCAAGCCCGCTGATCCATTGCATCAACGCGCCGGCGCGCGCGGTGGCGATCGCGGTGCGGATGCGGTCGGGCGCCTCGACATCGAGGCTGGCGAGCGTGAACCCCGCAGCGTCGGCGCGGGCGCGGACGATGTCGGCGAGCGGCGCGGACAGCGGAGTCGCACGCCGTTGCAACGCCTTGACCTGCCGGAGCCCGGCCTGCGCGGTGCCGAGCCGGATCACCGCATCGGTGTAACGCTCACGCGAGGACGACAGGCCGTCGCGAACCGGGCGGATCACCGCGCCCCACACCAAAGTGACGGCGGCCAGCGCGACCATCACCAGCAACAGCCGCCGCTCACGCAGCGAGCGTCCGTCGAACCACGTCTTCAACGCCGTCATGGCCGCACCGTCATGTCGCCGGTCAGCCGACCGGCCGATTGCTGGAAGACGCTCGATTCGACGGAGAAGCCGGCATCGGCGAGTCGCGACTTGACCGTATTCGCCTGCGCCTCGCCCGCCAGCGACAGCGAGACGCGCAGCGCGCCGTTCGGCTCGAACTGCAGCGCGGTGATCTCGGTATCGGGCACCGCCTCGACGATCGCGTAGATCGCCGCGGCAGTGCGGGTGAAGCCCTGCCCCGGCCCGCGCAGCGCCGACAGCCGCTCGCCGAGCATCCGGGTTTCGTCGCCCGCGCCGGTGCCCCGGGGAAGGCCCTGCCGCGCGATCGTCGCGGCGCGCTGTTCGATCGTATCCGCCCCGAACGAATAGCGCATGATCCGCACGACATCGATCGCGAGTGTCGCGAGCAGGATCAGCCCGGCGAGCACCGCCAGCCGCCGCACCAGCCCCCAGTCGATCGCGGTCCGGCGGCGACGGCGCGCGAAGGCGCCTTGCCGCAGGTCGATCACCGGCGCGGCGACCGCGTCGATCGCGGCGGCGCGGAGTGCGGCGCGGTCGAGCAGGCGCGGGGTCTCGCCGCGGGTGACCAGCCCGGTGAGCACCGGCTCATCGGCCCAGCCGGTGGTGCGACCGCGCGCCACCACCTGCCCGCCGAGGTCGGCGCGGACATAGCCTTCCTCGGGCTCCGGGAGCAGTAGCGGCGCGGGGACGACCGCGGCCGGATCGACCCCGCCGCGCGCCAGCGCCGCGAGCCACCCCGCCATCCGCGCCGGGGCAACGACCGCGATCGCGCGCTCGCCGTCACGTTCGCGCCCGACCGCGACATGCAGGTCGTGCGCGGGCTCGGCAGTCGCGTCGCTGACCACGACGCGCGCCGCCGCCAGCGCCTGTGCCGGGGAGCGCGCGGGCAGCGTCGCCCAATGCAACGTCACCGCGTCGGCGGGTGCGACCGCGACGACGCGATCCTCCGCCGTCACCTCGGGCAGCCCCTCGCCCTCGCGCTCGACCGCGTCGTCGCGGATCCGCCACCAGCGCCATGGCTGCGAATCATTGGGGGGCAGGAAGAGGAGCGTCGCTGCGGTCATGGTACATCCCCCCATTGCCGCGTCACGAGCCGGACGGGAAGGGTCCGCGCGTCGATCAGCCCTTCCTCGTGCAATTCGGCGCCGCCATTGGCCACGTCGATGCGCAGCGCGAACCATTTGGTGGTGACGGCGGTCTGCGACTGAGCGCCGATGTCGGTCGCGCCGCCCGCGCTCGCCAGTTGCGCCCAAAACTGCCCGGCCTGCGCATAGCCGCCCGGCGGGCGGCGCAGCAGCAGCCCCTGCGCCTGCGCCACGCCCATCGTGTCGGGGAGCAGCATCGCGAGCAACGGCGCCTGTTCGGGGAGCAGGGTGTTGACGTTGAGCACGGACTGGCGCGCGATCGGGAGCGTGCACACCCATGGCCGGATCAGCGCGTACGCCTCGGGCGTGACGCCCTTCACGGCGCGCAACTCGCTGACATCGGCCATCAACGTGCCGGCGGTGCGATAGCCGCGGTAATCGTTGTTCTCCGCCCCGCCAGGCAGCGGATCGTCGTCGCTGTCGAGCCAGTCGGCGGTCGCCGTCGCAATCGCATCGCCATCCGGCACGCGCAGCAGCCGCAACAGCCGCTGGAAACGCGTCAGCGCCTGCGGGTTGACGAGATAGGCGTCGCCGAAGCCGAAGGTGACCAGCCCGTTGAGGTTGAAGCAATTGCCGCCGTCGGTGACGCGCGCGGTCGCCGTGCCGCCGGGGATCGGCAAGCCGAACGGCCGCCCGCTCCACCCGCCGGTCAGCGCGACACGGTCGCGGCTCTGTTGCAGCAAGGTGGAGACGCGGCGGGTCGCCAGTGTCTCGGCGGCATAGGCATAACCGCGCGCGGCATCGAGCGCGACGGCATTGGCGGCGAGCCGCGTCGACAGCCGCAACCGCTCCAGCGCGGTCGCCGCCATCACCGCGATCACCGCGACGAGCAGCAGCACGGTGAGCAGCGCGGCCCCGCGCTCGCCGGGTCTAGCGCGGCGCATCGATCGCGCCTGTCGGAGTGCCGGCCGGGGCGCCGGAACCGGGCCCCTGCTGGCCGTTGTTGGTATCGTCGATGGCGCGCGGCGCGCCGGTGCCGACGAGGAACAGCAGCCGGTAGGATTGCCCGCCGGCGCGTACGAGCGTCAGTTCCATCGCCTGCGGCAAGGACGCGCGTTCGTCGCCCTGCCAGGTGTCGCTCCACGCCCCGGCATAGCGGAAGCGGACGCGCACCTCCTGCACGCGGTCGACCAGCAACGCCGCGGGCAGTGGGGCAGCGCCGTCGAGCGCCGGATAGGCGACGCGCTCGATCCCGTCGGCGGTCAGGCGGTATTCGACCTTCTGCACGGTGGCGCGCGGGGCCTGATCGGGGTTCGCCCAGCCGCCGCGCACGAAACGCAGGATGGGCTGCGCGCTGCGGTCGCCAGAAAAGGCCGGGAGCAGCGTCCCCGCGGCGTCGCGGGTCGGGCGATCCTGCGCCTGCGCCATGTCAGCGGTCATGATCGACACCAAGCGGTTGAGCGCGGCATTGTCGTCGAGCGCGGCGCCGGTCGCGCCCTGCGCGCGGACGCTGAACGCCAGCAGCGCGACCCCCGCCGCGGCGATCATCCCGAAGATCATCAGCGCGATCATCACCTCGACGAGGGTGAAGCCCGCTTCGTGGCGGGTCCGGCGCGTCACGGCCCGACCCGAGTCTGCGCGATCGGTGCGGGGGGCGGGCGGACCATCGTCGCGCGGCCCAGCACCGCGCCGCCCGCATCGCTGACCGCGACGTCGATCCGCTGCACGTCGCCATCACCGAGCGGCTGGGTATCGCGCACCCATGTCCAGCTGCGCCCGCCGGCCTGCTCGACCCCGCTCGCACGGCCGCGCGTCGGCGGCTGCGCGTCGGTGACCGCCTCGATCGCGACGTTGCGGGCGACGATCTGTGCGAGCAGGGTCGCGGAAACGAAGCCGGTCGAGCGGATCGTCTGCCCCTCCAGCCGGATCAGCGCGAGCGCGGCGAGGCTGAACACGACCAGCGCGACCATGATCTCGACCAAAGTGAACCCACGCGCGCGCGGGTCAGCCGGCGACACGGACGGTCCCGTCGGCATCGATCACCACATCGGTGCGCATCCCCTCGCGCGTCAGCGTCACGGTCATCGCGCGATCGGCGAGCCCGGTGGTGTCGAAGGTCAGCCGGTCGCGGGCGGGGCCGGTGGTCGCGGTGCCGGGCTTCCAGCGCTCGACCTTCAGCGCGCCGTCGAGCGGGGTCCACGCACCGCCGCGCCATTGGTCGAAGCCATAGCCGCCGGGCGTCACCCACAGGCTGACGGGGCGCGCCTCGACGATCGCCGCATCGTGCGCGGCGCGGGTACGCACCGCGAAGCGCGTCGCCTCGTCCATCAGCCGGCCGCGCGTGTCGGGCATCATCAGCACCGCCGCCGCCGACGCGAGCCCGATGACGGTGATGACCACCATCAGCTCGATCAGCGTGAAGCCGCGCTGGCGCAGCCCGCGCGGCGACCGCGCCTTACTGCCAGGATCCGATATCGGCATCGATCCCCTGCCCGCCGTCCTTGCCGTCGGCCCCCAGCGTCCAGACGTCCGCCGCGCCGTGCTGACCGGGCGAGGCGTAGAGGTACGGGCGGTTCCACGGGTCCTGCGGCAGGCGCTTAATATAGCCGCCGGCCTGATAGCGCGCGGCGTCCGCCCCTGCCGGCGGGGTGACCAAAGCCTGCAAGCCCTGCGTCGTCGTCGGGTAATTGCCCATCTGCAACCGGTAGAGTTCGAGGCCCTGTTCGATCGTCGCGATATCGGCCTTGGCCTTCTGGATGCGCGCGGTGTCGCCCGAGGGCAGCACGTTGAGCGCGACGATCGTCGCGAGCAGGCCGATGATGACGATCACCACCATCAGCTCCACGAGCGTGAAGCCGTTGCGCTTCCGGCGGCGGTTCTTCTGTTCGGTCGACATAGGCATTCTCATTGTCCGGCCAGCGTGTTGAGCTGAAGGATGGGGAGCAGGATCGATAGCACGATCGTTGCGACGATCGCGCCCATGATGACGATGATGAACGGTTCGAGCAGCGACATCGCGGTGGCGGTGAAGCGGTCGAACTCGCGCTCCAGATAATCCGCCGCGCGCTCCAGCATCTCGTCGAGCCGCCCCGCCGCCTCGCCGCTCGCCGCGAGATAGACGAGCAGCGGGGGGAAGACCCCCGCGCGGCGCATCGCCGCCGACAGGCTGCCGCCGCCGCGGATCGACTCGGTGATCTCGTCCGACGCGGCCTTCAGCCGGCGGTTGTGGATCGTTCCCGCGGTGAGGCTAAGCCCTTCCAATAGCGGGAGCCGGCTGGCGACCATCGTCGAGAGCGTCCGCGCCATCCGCGCCGCGTGCAGGTCGCGGAGCAGCCGACCGAGCAGCGGCACGCGCAGCAGCCAGCTGTCGAAGGCGAGCCGGATCGGCGGCTGGCGCAGCGCCGCCCATGCCGCGCAGCCGAGCCCGACCAGCACCAGCAGCATCAACCACCACCAGCCGACCAACATGTCGGACAGGCCGATCACCAGCCGCGTCAGCAGCGGAAGTTCCTGACCGACGGTATCGAATTGCTCGACCACCTGCGGGACGACGAAGGTCATCAGCGCCAGCACGACGCCGAGCGCCACGGCGGCGAGCACCGAAGGATAGGCCATCGCGGTCAGCAACTTGCCGCGGATTTCGGCCTGGCGTTCGAGCAGGGTCGACAGCCGCTCCATGATCTGCGGCAGCGTGCCCGAGCTTTCGCCCGCCGCGACCATCGCGCGGTAGAGCGGCGGGAAGCTCTTTGGCTCGCGCGCCATCGCATCGGCGAGGCGGCGGCCCTCGACGACCGCGCTGTGGACGGTCTGGACGATTGCGCGGACGCTTTCCTGCTCGGTCTGGCGGGTGATCGTGCGGAGCGACTCCTCCAGCGGAGAGACGCGGTTGAGCGTGGCCAACTGGCGGGTGAACAAAGTCAATTGCTTGCCCGACATCTTCGCGCGGCCGAGTTCGAGCCCGAACAGCGGACGGCTGCGCGCCTGCGGGGTGCTGCCGGGTTCGAGGCGAACGACGTACAGCCGCTTGCGGTCGAGCGCGGCGCGCGCGGCGTCCATGTCGGTGGCGCTGACATGGCCGCGTGTCTCGTTGCCGCGGGTGTCGATCGCGAGATAGTCGAAGTCAGCCATGACCTTACCCTCCCCTCCCTGTCAGGGAGGGGGCGGGGGTGGGTCGCGTCCGGGTGGTACGGAGCCGCCAGCGCCTGTTTGGACGTACCACGAGCACGCTACCCTCCCCCAGCCCCTCCCTGAGAGGGAGGGGGGCAAGTTGAGGCTTAATGCGCATCGGCTATCGCTACTTCCGCCGCATCGGCGTTTTCGCTGCGGGAGACGCGAATCGCTTCTTCCGCCGTGGTCTGCCCGCTCTCCACCAAGCGCCGTGCGGCGGTGGCGAGCGTGTCGTTGTTGGCGAAGGTGTGGCGCGCGATGGCATCTTCGTCGCCGCCCTCGTTGATGAGGCGACGGACGGTCGAGTCGACGCGCACCGCCTCGTAGACGCCGATCCGGCCGCGGAAGCCGGTTCGGTTGCAATGCTCGCAGCCGACCGCCTCGTAGACGGTCGTTGCCGGATCGATCCCGAGCAGCGGCGCCACCGTCTCCGACGCTGGCACCGGACGCGCGCAATGTTTGCACAAGCGTCGCACAAGGCGCTGCGCGATCACCGCCCGCAACGTCGAGGCGAGCAGGAACGGCTCGACCTTCATGTCGCGCATCCGCGTGATCGCGCCGACCGCGTCGTTGGTGTGGACGGTCGACAGCACGAGGTGCCCGGTCAGCGACGCCTGCACCGCGATCTCGGCGGTCTCGCGGTCGCGGATTTCGCCGATCATCACCGTGTCTGGGTCCTGACGCAGGATCGCGCGCAGCCCGGCGGCGAAGGTCAGCCCGACCTTGGCGTTGACCTGCGTCTGCCCGACACCCTCGACCGCATATTCGACCGGGTCCTCGACGGTCAGGATGTTGCGGCTGCCGTCGTTGAGCAGCCGCAGCGCGGCGTAGAGCGTCGTCGTCTTGCCGCTGCCGGTCGGGCCGGTCACCAGCACGATGCCGTTCGGCTCGGCGATCGCCTCGCGCAGCAGCGCGTACATCGGCGCGCTCATCCCGAGCGCGTCGAGGTCCATGCCGGCATTCTCCTTGTCGAGAATACGCAGCACGACGCGCTCGCCCGCGCGGCTCGGCAAGGTCGAGACGCGCACGTCGAGCAGCTTGCCGCCGAGCGTCAGCCCCATGCGCCCGTCCTGCGGCACGCGCCGCTCGGCGATGTCGAGCCGCGCCATCACCTTGATACGGCTGACCACGACCGGGGCGACGTGCGGTGGCATCCGCAGCGTCTCGCGCAGCACGCCGTCGATGCGCATCCGCACGACGAGGCCGGTCTCATAGGGCTCGATATGGATGTCCGACACGCCGTTGCGCGCCGCGTCGGCGATGATGCCGTTGATGAGCCGGATCGCGGGCGCGTCGTCGGCGGTGTCGAGCAGATCCTCGGCGGTCGGCAGCCCTTCGGCGAGCAGGTCGAGTTCGTCGCCCATCCCGACCGCGGCGGCAGCGGTCGCCTGCCCGTCCATTGCATAATTGTCGCTGAGCAAACGGTCGAACGCGGCGGGCGCGACCACCGCGACGTCGAACGCGCGCCCGAGCACGCGCCGCACCTCGATCAACGCGCGCGGGTCGCTGCCCTCGCGCAGTGCCACCCCGTCGCCATCGAGCACGACGCCGAACTTGCGCGCGAAGGCATAAGGCAAGGCGACCGGGGGGACGACCGGCACGGCGTCGGAGAGCATTGTCGCGCCGTCCGGGGCGGGCGGCAGCGGCGCGGCGGCCGCGTCGATCTCCGCGCCGGTACGCAGGATCATTTGCGCTTACCCTTGCCGGTGATGACGCTGGTCGAGTTGCGATAGACCGGCACGCCGACGCGCGGGTCCTCGATGCTGCCCGGCTCGCCCGGCGCGGGCAGCGGCGGGGTCGCGCCCATATAATCGCGGACCAGCTCGTCGATCGACGGTTCGGCGGCGGGGTCCTGCAAGCCCTGCTGAAGCCGCAGATAGCCGTAACGCCGCTCGGTGACGCGGCGGTTCTCCTCGGCCGAGCGGATCACGGTCGGGCGAATGAAGATCATCAGGTTCGACTTGGCGCGGGTCTTGGCCTTGCTCTTGAACAGATTGCCGAGGATCGGGATGTCGCCGAGGAACGGGATCTTCTCGATCGTGCGGCGTTCCTCGTCGCTGAGCAGCCCGCCGATCACCCCGATCGCACCATCGTCGACAGTCAGCACCGTCTCGACCTCGCGCTTGTTGAGGATAAGGTCCGAATTGCTGCTGCTGACCGGGCCGGCGATCGAGCTGACCTCCAGATGGAGGTTCATCTTGATCGTGCCCGAGGAATTGACCTGCGGGCGGACGTCGAGCCCGATGCCGACATTCTGGCGCTGCGTCGTGCGGAAGGCATTGTCGAAATTGTTCGATAGCGCCTCGCCGGTGGTGATCGGGATTTCCTGCCCGACCAGCGTATGCGCTTCCTGATTGTCGAGCGTCATGATTTGCGGGACTTGCAGCAGGTTGGATTGCGTATCGCTCTTCACGGCATTGATGATCGCGCCGAAGACCGTGCTGCCGATCTTCCCGCCGAACCCGCCGAACCCGCCCTGCGAGCCGATGATCGAGCTGATCGCCGATTGCGTGAGCGTGTTCGACGCGGTGTTGTTGGTCGTCGTCTCGGTCCGCGTCCCATCAGCGGCGGTGACGACGGTGCGGGTCGATCCCAGCGACTGCGCACCGACCGCGCCCGCGATCTGGAGGATGTTCGGCGCGGAATTGCTGAACGTCGACGCCGCGAACGCGCCGCCGTCGATGTTGCCGAGCAGGAACTGCGCGCCGAGCCGGTTGACGGTGCTGTCCGATACCTCGGCGACGATCGCCTCGACCAGCACCTGCTGGCGGCGCTGGTCGAGCTTGCGGATCACGTCGGCGAGCTGGCGCTGGACGTCGGCGGGCGCGGCGACGACGATCGCGTTGGCGCCGGCATAGCGCGTCACCACCGCCGCGGTGCGCGCGCCCTCTCCGCGGATCGCGGCCTGTTGCGGCTGGCTGCCCGATTGCTGCGTCGTGGTCTGCTGCGACTGGCTGCGCGTCGCGGGCTGCGGGGTCGCGCCTACGCCGGTCGCGCCGGTGCTCGTCGTGCTGAGCCCGGTGCGGCTGAGCCCTTGTTCCTGGATCGTGTCGGGCGCCTGACCGACAAGCTGCTGGAGCACGGGCAGCAACTGATTGGCGTCGGCGTTCTCGAGGAAGACGACGCGGATTTCGGTGGCGTTGCGCGCGCTCTGGTCGAGCTCGCGCGCCAGCCCGGCGAGCCGCGCGACGGTCTGCGGATCGCCGCGCAGCGCCACCGCATTGCTGCTCTCGATCGCGACCGCCGAGGCGCCGCCGGTCGCCGCCGCCGCGCCGCCTTGCGCGCCGCCGCCCAGCAAGCCGGTCAGCGCGGTCGCGACCTCGCTGGCGCGCGCGTTCTTGAGCGCGATGATCCGCGTCGCCGAGGTGTCGGCGTCGATCCGTCGCACCACTTCACGAACGCGGCGGACGTTGTCGGCGAAGTCGACGACGACGAGGCTGTTGCCGCCGCGGTTGGCGGTGACCGAGCCCTGCGCGCTGACCAGCGGCCGCACGGTGTCGACCGCCTGCGCGGCATCGACCGAGCGCAGCCGGATGATCTCGGTGACGAGCTGGTTGCGCGCCGCGCCCGCAAGGCCGATCCGGCCCGGCTGGCTGGCGGCATTGTCGATCGGCTGGACGCGGAACGCGCCATTGGCGGTCGGCACCGCGACCAGCGCATTGGCGCGCAGCGTCGAGAGGAACACCTCCAGATACTCGCTGCGCGACAGCGGGCGGTCGGTGACGACGGTCACCTTCCCCTGCACGCGATTGTCGATGATGAAGGTGCGCCCGG